>NZ_QPQT01000009.1 GCF_003605125.1 Shewanella algidipiscicola | reverse complement strand
CTCCCCAGTTGCCATTTTGACGAGTTTTCTCATTTATGATGCCTATCATGGGCGGCATAGGAGTAATCTGCAAATAATGGTGCTATGTTATTGATTAACTATGGGTGGCTAACTGCTTGCTCATTTAGGAGTAATCTGCAAATAATGGTGCTATGTTATTGATTGACTATGGGTGGCTAACTGCTTGCATTGCTAACTGCTTGCATTAGTTCATGCCCATGCTGGGCGTACACAAACCCATCCAAGCGACCGCATTCTGCGGCGCTTGATGGGGGCGTTATATTTATAGTCATGTCTGGAGTTCAAAATGGCATTACCAGCATTAGATGTATCAGAAAATAAGAACAACTCGCCTCACGTGGTCATCTTGGGGGCAGGAGCAAGCTTTGCTGCTTTTCCTAACGGTGACAAAAATGGTCGAAAGTTGCCTTTGATGTACAACCTTGTGGAAGTTTTAGGGATCGGTTATCTCTTTGAGAAACACGGCGTAAAATATGATGGTGACAACTTTGAGGCTGTTTACGACCAATTATCTAAATCAGGTCAGCATGAAGAGCTCGTTCAAGAAATTGAGACTGCTGTTGAAGAGTATTTCCGTGATATGGAACTACCTGATGAACCGACTATTTACGATTACTTAATCCTTAGCCACAGACCTAAAGATATTATAGCTACATTTAACTGGGACCCTTTCTTAGCTCAAGCTTATCAACGAAATATGAGAGCTGTTGGTTTTGAAAATATGCCTAGAATAGTTTTCTTACATGGCAGCGTTTCTATTGGTGCTTGTATGCCATGTAAGACCAAGGGCTGGGTTTATAATCGCTGTGATTCTTGCGGAAAGCAGTTTACACCTTCAAAGCTCTTGTACCCAGTTAGTGACAAAAACTATAGTGCAGCCCCCTTACTATTTGGTGAGTGGGATGAGCTACAACGTCACGTAAAACACGCTTATTTTGTAACTGTATTTGGTTACAGTGCGCCTGTAACCGATGCTGAAGCTAGAAAGTTGTTATTAGATGTATGGCAAGAAAACCAAGTTAAAGACTTTGCTTTAATCGAGGTCATCGATATCAAAAGCTCCGAAGAAGTTAAGGCTAGTTGGGCTGACTTTATCGTCAGAGAAAACTATGCAATTTACAATGACTTTTTTAATAGCTATGCGGCAGTTCACCCCCGTAGAAGCTGTGATGCTTATGCCATGGCAACTCTTCAACAAAGCCCTTGGCAAGACAATCCTTTTGTTAAAGGACAAACGTTAAAAGAGCTTCAAGAGTGGACCCTTAACTTAGTGGAAGAAGAGCAGGGTGTTCTATCAAGTAAAGGTGTTACAAAATAAATATAACAAATAAGGATAGGCCGCGCGCAGCCGCGTCCTTATCCCAAGTGTTGAACAAGCCCGAGCTTACTGGAAGTGATACCTTTATATAGTAAATAGCGGCGCGAGAGTTCACGCTGGTTTAGGTCGGGGAGCTTAATTTACACTTTTGGCTAGCCGTAACTATCCCTTAGCAACGCTAGCTAATTAATTAACTTCACTATATCAGTGCCTTAATCACCTCCTTTAAGTCCATCTCTTTCGGTCTATTAAGTCTGTATTCTTGAACTTACCCGCTTAAACAGCGGCGTTAGGCAGTGTTGCTTAGCGGTGTTTTTAAGCTTGTCGGTCGTGCATGCTTATTCTCATGTACTCCCATAAACTTCATTGGCTGTTGGCAGCAGGGACAAGGCCGTATTGCTGCGGTGTGCTTTGTATCCTCTACTATAGGAAATACCGCACCAGCGACAGCGAGCAGCAGCTGTATCTGTATCTGTTGCCTGAGCTTGCTGCAACTCCCTCTCAACAGTCCATAATCTCTGACCCGCCGTAACCCTTTGGGCAAAACATGCTGAAGCACTAACCATAGGAACTCTATCGCGGGTAAGGTACGCACTTTATTGGTTTGAGTTTGGCTGTCTAGATACTCGAAGCTGACGTGCCCATTGATATTACTGATGATATGGTAAGCCCCTAGAACAGTAGACACTTCATAGAGTTATAATGAACCAAAAAATATGAGGTGTCACATGCGCGCAGCCGCGTCCTTATCCCAAGTGTTGAACAAGCCCAAGCTTGCTGGAAGTGATACCTTATATAGTAAATAGCGGCGCGAGAGTTCACGCTGGTTGAGGTCGGGATCTTAAATGACACTTTAGGCTAGCCGAACCTCAACTCGTCGTGGAATACTTGAAAGCTAACCATGCCAAAATGCCTAGAACAGCTTTTCGTTATGCGTTAGAGTGCCTAGATAAGCAGGCCCAGCGAGTGCTGATGTCACTGTGAAAATTGGCTTAGCAAGGCGTTAAATTGACATAGGAATGTTATTGTAATGGAAGTGAATACACTGGTGCTGTTTGTCATTGCAGCGCTCTCTATTAATCTGATCCCTGGCCCTGATGTTATCTACATTGTAACAAACACAATGAAAGGAAAAATGCATTCGGGTATTAAAGCTTCGTTGGGGTTGGGCGTAGGTTATTTGCTCCACACGTTAGCCGCGATTTTAGGGCTTTCTGCGTTAATTTTGAGTTCAGCATTTTTGTTTGCGGTAATAAAGTATTTAGGTGCTATCTACTTGCTTTATCTCGGTGTTCAATCGCTTATTCATTGTTATAAAAATGAATCTAAACTTTGCGTTGAACAAACGAATAGCAAGCAGAGTCATGTTTTCAAGCAGGGTGTGATCGTTAGCGTATTAAACCCTAAGGTTGCGATGTTCTTTCTTGCTTTTTTACCGCAGTTTATTGATCCTACCTCACCCAACGCCACGAGTGAATTGCTCACTTTAGGCTTATTATTTAGTGTGTTGGCAACATGCTGTAATCTGTTTTATGCCTGTTTAGGCGGTATATTGTTGAGTAGCTCAACATCACAAAAATACTCAAGAGTGCTTGAGGGAGTATCTGGAACCATCTTAATTGGTTTAAGTGTCAAGATAGCCTCAAGCGATAATAAATAGTCGATTTCGCAATGATTTTAAATGGTGCGACAGCAATTGGCTAGGCTTCGCGCCTATCATGTTAGCCAACCTTTTTTGTCCGCCTAAGCGGGATGATTATCTTGGAGAAATCGATGGAAGTTATAGTCGTTGAACAACATGTTTCTGAATACCCCAACCCTATCTATTTGAAACAAGGGGATAGAGTAAGTCTTGGCCATATGGATGATGAATTCCCTAATTGGATGCTGGTAACCACAAGTTCGGGTGTGCAAGGGTGGGCGCCGATTCAATATATTGAACCGTCGGATTGTGGCGCGTTTGGTCATTTGCTCAATGATTATGATGCATTGGAACTTAATACCGTGTTAGGTGAAAAACTGTCAGTACTTTTTGAGCTTAATTGTTGGTATCGAGTCTCAAGGGCCACTGGCGAGATAGGGTGGGTTCCTGTACAAACAGTACAAGGCACAGAGCAAGTTGAACAGGAAGAATAAACCGTTGCTTTGCAGTGCTGTCATATTATCCTGCCTATTTGATCTCGTCACGCTTGCCCATTCATTATCCATATCACGATTACTTTCCTTAAATGATAGCGAGATATCGATGTTACTTTGTTGAGGGGCAAACGGGGGAGGTGCGTGAGCTGATATGCAGCGAATTACTGCTGGTGATGCAGATAAAAAAATGGCCAGTATTGCTACTGACCATAGTGTGGTTATGACTTATCGATAAGCGTTACTTAGCGGGTTGCGCTGCACTTGGGCGACGCGTACGGCGACGACTCGGGGCGTTGCCGTCTCTGTGCTCGCTCTTACCTTGGTATGGGCTCTTGTTGTGGCTTTGGCTTTCGGTGCTTGGTTTATCGGCACTGCCACTGCGACGCTTACTTTGGCCGTCACGGTTGCCTTGTGGCTTATCATCATTGCGGTTGTGACCACCGCTATTACGCGCTGGGCGACTGGCATTTGGCTTAGCATTACGCGGGCCACGGTTTTGTCCATGACGCTTAGGTGTTAAGTCTGTTTCAGGGAGCTTATGAGTCGACTCAAAGCCTGCCACTTCGGTGCGTGGCAGGGTTTTACCTATTAAGCGCTCGATATCGGCAAGTAATTTGCTCTCTTCACTACTCACCAGTGAAATTGCTTTACCTGCGGCGCCGGCGCGACCAGTGCGGCCGATACGATGTACGTAATCCTCTGGCACGTTCGGCAAGTCAAAGTTGACCACTTGTGGTAGTTGATCGATATCGAGGCCACGAGCGGCAATATCGGTCGCAACCAATACGCGGACTTCACCACTTTTAAAGTTAGCCAGCGCCTTGGTGCGCGCGCCTTGGCTCTTATTACCATGAATGGCCGCAGCAGTGATGCCTTTGGCATCTAAGCTCTTAGCGAGGCGGTTAGCTCCATGCTTGGTGCGGCTAAAGACCAATACTTGTTGCCAATCGTGTTGCTTGATTAATTGCACCAGTGCAGCCGATTTTTGCGTCTTGTCTACTGGGCAAATTAACTGCTCTACCGTATTGGCTGTGGTGTTACGTGGCGTTACCGAGATTTCGACCGGATTGTTAACCAAGCCTTTGGCTAGGGTGCGGATCTCATCGGAGAAGGTGGCCGAAAACATCAGATTTTGACGCTTGGCGGGGAGTACGGCCAAGATTTTTTTGATGTCGTGGATAAAGCCCATATCCAGCATGCGGTCGGCTTCATCGAGCACTAGCACTTCCAGTTGACTAAAGCTAACGGCGCGTTGGTTATAGAGGTCGAGTAAACGCCCTGGGGTGGCCACTAAAATATCGACGCCACGATTAATTTGGCTGATTTGCGGGCCGATGCCGACGCCGCCAAATACTACGGCGCTACGCAGGGGTAAATATTTGCCGTAAGTGGTGACGCTTTCTGCTATCTGTGCAGCCAGCTCCCGAGTTGGGGTTAACACCAGTGCGCGCACTTGTTTGGCGCGAGCACGTTCTCCTTTGCTTAGCAATTCGAGCAGTGGCAGGGTAAAGCCTGCGGTTTTGCCCGTGCCGGTTTGTGCCGCCGCCATTACATCCTTACCTTCTAACACGGCTGGAATCGCCTGGGCTTGAATTGGAGAGGGTGTTTCATAACCTTTATTGGCTACAGCTTTTAAGATAGGGGCGGATAAACCTAGGGAGGTAAAACTCATAGATGGGTCTCTTGGGGCTGCATGGGCAGCAAAATTCAGGTGCCAGGTACGCTGGCGGGCGTGCATCTTACAGGATTTACTGAAAAATCGCTAATTATTCGCTAAAACATGGCGAGTAAATGTGCAGGCATGGGAGCCATGGGCTATCAATGGCTGGGTGGAAGTATAGCGTTTAAGTGGTACGTAAGACACCTTGTGTGGTTAAGGGGGGATTAAGGCACCTGTAATATCGAACGTCGGCTGTAGATGACTAGGCCGTTAGACGATATATTTAGCTGGGCTTAGCGTCGCTAAAAACGAGGGTGAATATGTCATTAAGCTCAATCTTAATAATGGCTTATACTTTAACGCACCTGATGTTAGCGCTTTTTTGGTTATTAAAATTGACCCCTTATTTAAATTGATTAGTATTATTCACTCGCCCATGATTGAGTTTTGTGCAAAGGAGACTACAATAGCCGCCTTTCGGGCAAAACCCATCGCGGGCCTCGCCCAACCGGTGGTAGATATTTAGACACTCGAAGATCTATGCCTTTACTTATGTTAGGACTGAATCATGTTAAAAGATAAAAAGTATGCCCTTCGTGTTGTTGAAACCGAAAAAGGCTGGAGTGCACAAGTCACTCGTCGTATGACTGCGCGTAAAACCGTGGTTTCTAAGTCAAAAGCTGGCTTTGCAACCGAAGCGGAAGCGACAGAGTGGGGCAATGGCGCCCTGCAACAGATCGTTGAAAACCTAATGGTACGCAATCAGCGCCGCGCTAAGCAGCGTGAAGAGCGTACAGAAGCGTTAGCGGCAAAAGAAGCGGCAGCGCAAGAGTGGCGTGACGCGCACCCAGATGCCGATGAAGATGACGACGAGATCTATATTAAGCAAGATTAAACCTTGTTGTTATTGATGAATCGCCCAAAAAGCCAGCCAAAAGTGCTGGCTTTTTTGATCTAGCTCAATTTTTGTGAAGCGCCTAACAATTACGCACGTCGCTGTTTATTAAGCCCCCATTGCCTGCGATACTTCACGGATTGGCAATATACGCCGTTACCCTCGCCTCAATGTCGTCGGAGCCCCATGGACAAAAGCTTAGAAAAAGTGCTTTCCCGTTGGTTGAAACAGCAAAAATCAGCCTGTGGCATCTACCTTAACCTCACTGTGTTGTTTGGCGTATTGACGGGCTTAGCCTTAGTGGCACAAGCCTATCTGCTGGCCACCATGTTACATGGCATGATCATCGAATCGCAGCCCAAAACCGATTTTATCAACCATTTTTATCTCCTCATCGGCATCATAGCGCTTAGGGCATTATTGGCCTATGGCCGCGAGCGCATTAGCTTTAAAGCGGGCTGTTTGCTGCGTGGGCAGATCCGTAAAGCGGTGCTGGATAAGTTAACCCAACTGGGACCCGTGTTTATAAAAGGTAAGCCTGCGGGTAGCTGGGCCAGCATTGTATTGGAGCAGGTTGAAGATCTGCATGACTTTTACGCCAAATACCTGCCACAGATGCTGCTGGCGGGCTTTATTCCGCTGACCATTTTAGCGGTGGTGTTTCCGATAAACTGGGCCGCGGGCATCATCTTGCTGGCAACGGCCCCGTTAATTCCGCTATTTATGATCTTAGTGGGCATGGGCGCTGCCGATGCCAACCGTAAAAACTTCACCGCCTTGTCGCGTTTAAGTGGCCACTTTATGGACCGCCTTAAAGGCATGAGTACCATTAAGCTGTTCTATCGCGGCGATTGTGAGATCAAAGCGATTGAAACCGCCTCTGAAGAGTTTCGCAGTCGCACTATGGCGGTGCTGCGCATGGCCTTTTTAAGCTCCGCCGTGCTGGAGTTTTTCGCTGCTGTGTCGATTGCGGTATTGGCGGTGTATTTTGGTTTTAGCTTTCTTGACCATCTCGATTTTGGGCATTATGGCGCTGGGCTCACCCTGTTTACCGGTTTATTTGTGCTGATTTTGGCCCCCGAGTTTTATCAACCGCTGCGGGACATGGGTACGCATTATCATGCTAAGGCGCAGGCCATCGGCGCGGCAGAAGCGTTAATGGCCTTGCTTAATCATCCCGAGAGTGGCTGTGGCGATAACAATAGTTGCGATAGCAATATTGGCGGCAATCAGGGGGTGCCGTTTGCCTCTAATCAGCCGCTGAGTCTGGTGCTGCAAGATGTGACCGTGCGTAGCCTCGATGGCCAAGTGTTAGCCGGACCGCTGAGTGTGACGTTATTGGCTGGGCAACGTATGGCGTTGGTGGGGCCTAGCGGGGCAGGCAAAAGCAGTTTACTCAATATGTTGCTCGGCTTTTTACCCTATGAAGGGTCGGTGTTGGTCAATGGCATCGAGCTGAATACACTCGACAGAGTCAGCTATCGCCGCCATTTGGCATGGCTGGGACAAGAGCCGCAGCTGTTTCATGGCACGGTGCGCGATAACGTGGCGATGAGCAACATAGAGATGAGCGACGCCAGCGTACTGGCGCTTTTGGAAAAGGCGCAGGTGAGAGAGTTTGTCGACGCGCAGCCGCTCGGGTTAGCCCATCCCATAGGGGAGCAAAGTGCCGGGGTATCGGTGGGGCAAGCTCAACGCTTGTGCCTTGCTCGCGCGCTGGGGCAAGAGGCGCAGCTTTTGTTACTTGATGAGCCTACTGCCAGCTTAGACAGCCACAGTGAGCAAGCGGTATTAGCGGCACTGGATGAGGCGATGGCAGGCGCGAGCGCCTTGATGGTGACTCATCGTCTAGATTCTCTGCAGCAGATGGACAAGATAGTGGTGTTAGACAAGGGACGCATTGTGCAGCAGGGCGATTATCAGACCTTGGTGAGCCAGCGGGGGCTATTTCGGGAGCTGTGCCATGAGCAGGCTTTAAGCGAGGCATTGTCATGAAACGTAAAGGAATAAGCCAACTGTTGCCGTTTTTAAGGCTGTTTAAACGCCAATGGCTGATGATGGGCGTTGGACTGTTGTTAAGTATCACCACCTTGATGGCTGGCATTGGCTTGTTATCGCTGTCGGGCTGGTTTCTCTCGGCCACGGCGGTTGCAGGACTCACGGTGGCGACCGCGCAGGCGTTTAACTATTTTTCCCCCGCAGGTGGCGTGCGCTTTTTATCCATCGCCCGCACCGCGAGTCGCTACGGTGAGCGCCTTGCCACCCATGAGGCCACCTTTAAATTATTGACCGAGCTTAGGTGCTGGGCATGGCGCAAGTTGATGCCGCTGAGCGCGAGCGATCTTCAGGCGGTGCGCGGTGGCGATCTGCTGAATCGTTTAGTGTCAGACATCGATACGCTGGATCATCTCTATTTACGCTTAATCACTCCCATGACCGCCTCGCTGTTGATGATTGGTGCCCTATACCTGTTTTTGGGCTGGTTTGATGCCACCTTAGCGCTAACCCTGTGCGGCGTGTTATTGGCTTTATGGTGTTTATTGCCGTTGATCTTTTATGCATTAGGCCATCGCCCAGGCATCGCCCAGCTTGAGGCAAAACGCGACTTTAGAGTATTAATGCTCGAATATGTGCAGGGCCAGGCCGAGTTAACCCTATTTGGCGCGCTACCACGGTTTCGCGCCGAGCTTGATAGGGCGCAGACAAAGTTGTTTGCCAGCCAAGCGGCGATGGCCAATGTCACTGCGCTGAGCCAAGCGGCGTTGGTCTTGTGTCATGGGCTGGCCGTGGTACTGCTGCTATATATGGCGGCCGATGGGGTGGGTGAACATCTGCCGCCGGGGCCCATGCTGGCGTTGGTGGTGTTTATGACACTGGCTTGTATCGAGATGTTGATGCCGCTAGCGGGAGCGTTTCAGCACCTGTCTGCGTGTGTGATGGCCGCCGAGCGAGTCAATGAGGTGGCGCTGCAATCGCCTAGCATCATCTTCGATGAGCAGGCAGAGCATAGAGTCAGCCACGGCGCGTTAAGCTTGCAGCAGGTCGATTTTGCCTATACGGCAGATAGGCCCGTGCTCAAAGGGGTCGATTTAACCCTGCAGGCTGGCGACAAGGTGGCGCTGCTTGGGCAAACCGGTTGTGGCAAGTCGAGTTTGTTGTCATTAATCACTCGTCAGTGGCAGCCGCAAGCGGGCAGTATCATGCTCGATGGGGTGCCTATTTCAGCCTACAGCGAAAAACACCTGCGCCAAGGCATGACAGTGGTGAGCCAGCGTATCTACCTGTTTGCCGGAACCCTGCGCGATAACTTAACCTTAGCGCAACTCGATACGCAAACGGAGAGCCAGACACAAGGCTTAAGCCGTGCAGCCCGGCAGGAGGCGCAGGCGGCCAATGATAAGCTGCTCGTTGAGGTGCTCAATAAAGTGGGCTTAAGTACTTTAACTCAAGGTGATAAGCCACTGGATACTTGGATTGGTGAAGGTGGGCGACAGTTGTCGGGAGGGGAGCAGCGCCGTATTGGGGTTGCCAGAGCGCTATTGCGTGATGCGCCGTTATTGCTGCTCGATGAGCCTACCGAAGGGTTAGATCAACGCACCGAACGTGAGATCTTGGCGCTGTTATTTGAATTTGCTCAAGATAAAACCTTGTTGATGATAAGCCACCGCCTAACTGCGATGGCGCAGATGGACTGTATTCATCTGATGGAAAATGGGGCGATCCGTCAAAGTGGTAGCCATCAAATGCTGCTGCAACAGGATGAATACTATGCCAGCTTACAACGGCGCTTAGTGTAAATTAGGCTTGCTTAAGCCGGCGATGAGCCGTTAAGCAGACAGTAAAAAGCCAGTTGCATTGCAACTGGCTTTTTATTTATCGTCGCCGACACCTTAGGATATCGGCTTACTTGTTATTTGCCTACTTACGCTATGGGATGCGCTAATGGCATTAGTCATCACTATCGCCCAGAGATAATAGGGTCGCATTGCCACCGATGGCGGTGATGTTATTGGTGCGGGTCTTTTCGGTCACAAAACGGGTTAAGTAGTGTGGACCACCGGCTTTAGGGCCTGTGCCCGACAGGCCTTGTCCGCCGAAAGGCTGCACGCCAACGACAGCGCCAATTTGGTTGCGATTGATATAGACATTACCCACATTAACCTTGTCGGCTAAGGCGAGGGCATGGCTTTCGTTACGGCTATGGATCCCTAGGGTAAGACCAAATCCGGTTGAATTGATCTCATCAATAACCTTAGGTAAATCAGCAGCCTTGTAGCGGATCACATGCAGGATAGGCCCAAAGTGCTCTTTTTCTAACACTTTAATCGAGTCTATTTCTACCGCGATCGGCGCCACAAAGTGGCCATTTTCGGTGCCAGTTGGTAACTCAAGTTGGTTAATCAAACGGCCTACTTGCTTGATGTGATCGATATGGGCATTAAGGTTGGCCTTGGCGGTCGCATCGATCACCGGCCCGACATCTGTCTTCACCGAGTTGGGATCGCCAATGGTTAACTCATTCATCGCCCCTTTGAGCACATCAATAACGCGATCGGCGATATCTTCTTGTAAAAACAGCACTCGCAGCGCCGAGCAGCGTTGTCCGGCACTGGTAAAGGAAGATGACACCACATCATTAACCACTTGCTCTGGCTGCGAGGTTGAGTCCACTACCATGGCATTTTGGCCGCCAGTTTCGGCGATTAGCGGAATGATAGCCCCTTCGCGCTGGGCTAAGGTTAGGTTGATGCGCTTGGCCGTGACGGTTGAGCCAGTGAAGCAGACGCCCCCTATGCGCTCATCGGCGGTGATGGTCGCCCCAACGCTAGCACCCGTGCCGGGGAGGAACTGTAACACCTCTTTGGGGATCCCCGCTTGATGAGCCAGCTGCACCGCGCGGTAGCCGATAATTGAGGTTTGTTCGGCAGGCTTAGCCACCACAGTGTTACCCGCAGCAAGCGCGGCGGCAACTTGACCTAAGAAGATGGCTAGGGGGAAGTTCCAAGGGCTGATACACACAAAGACGCCGCGACCTTGCAAGAACAGCTCATTGAGCTCACCCGTTGGGCCGGGAAGCAGTTCAGGCTTGGCCATCATCTTCTTGGCTTGCACCGCGTAGTAGCGACAGAAATCGACCGCTTCGCGCACTTCATCGATACCGTCTTGAATACTCTTACCCGCTTCACGGGTACATAAGACAATCAACTCTTCGCGGTGTTCTTCTAATAGATCCGCTAGCTTTTGTAGCGCGTTGGCGCGCACTTCAACGGGCGTTGCACACCATGAGCCAAAGGCGCCATGGGCACTGGCGAGCGCATGTTCTATGGCGTGGCTGTCGGCAAAGGCGACGCTACCGACCACCTGAGTGGTGTCATAGGGGCTGAGCACTTCTATGGTGTCACCCGTTAGGGTGTCGCCATTGACCAGCGGGCCCGCGCTCCAGCGCGTGTCTTTAAAGGTGTCTAGCGCCGCGAAAAACGGCTCAGATTCCGAGATGATATTCATATTGAGTCCCTTAGAGTTTTTACGTTCGGCGCCAAAAATATCGGCTGGCTGAACAATTTTATTATTGGCTAGGGTGTTGTAGCTTTGTAGGGTCGTCAAAGGATGGACAACCAAAGAGTCGATGGGGGTTTTAGGGTCTACCAGTTTATGCACAAACGAGGTATTGGCGCCATTTTCTAGCAGTCGACGCACCAAGTAAGGCAGCAGATCTTTGTGGGCACCAACGGGCGCATAGATACGCACTGTGCTCACGCCAGCTTCGGCCAGCAAGGTGTCATACAACTCTTCGCCCATGCCGTGCAGACGTTGAAACTCATACTGGCGATCGCCCGCCATATCGGCAATGGCCGCGACGGTTTGCGCATTGTGGCTGGCAAACTGCGGATAGATGGCGCCGCGAGTGGCATCAGACAACAGGTAGCGGGCGCAGGCAAGGTAAGATACATCGGTACCTGCCTTACGGGTGTAGAGCGGGTAACCGCCTTCACCAGCCATTTGTGCCCATTTTAGCTCGCTGTCCCAGTAAGCCCCTTTCACTAAACGGAGCGGGATCTCATCGCCTTGCTCTTTCGATAGGCGTGTTAGCCAGCACAATACCGGCAGGGCGCGTTTAGAGTAGGCTTGCACGACTATGCCTAACAGGCCCCAGCCTTTGGCTGCGTCTGAGTTATACAGCTTTTGGAATAGCTTGAGCGACAGTTCTAAGCGATCGGCTTCTTCGGCATCGATAGAGACGCCAATATTGAGGGCGCGCGCTTGCTTGATTAATTTGATAACTGTGTCGTATAGCTCGGTGAGTGTGCGATCTTCGTTAGCGACTTCATAGCGAGGATGCAGCGCTGACAACTTAATCGAGATGGTTGGGCGCGGCGCTTGGCTTTCATCGTACTCTTGCTCGCCCAAGGCGGCGATAGCGCTGGAATAATCGTCGAAGTATTTTTGCGCATCTTTCATGGTGAGCGCCGCTTCGCCGAGCATGTCGTAGCTGTGGGTATATCCTAGCTTACGCTTATCGACACTGTTTTTTAGGGCTTCTTTAACGGTGCGCCCCAATACAAATTGCTTACCCATGATCTTCATCGCTGCCAGCATGGCTTGGCGGATCACAGGTTCGCCTAGGCGGTTAACTAAACGGTTGAGTAGGCTACTGGGCTTACCATCAATCTCTTTATCTAGGTTGACAATTTTACCGGTTAGCATCAATCCCCATGTCGAGGCATTGACTAAGGTGGAGCCACTCTTATTGAGGTGTTCGTCCCATTTGGCCCCTGAGAGCTTGTCTTCAATCAGTGCATCGGCGGTCTCGGCATCGGGTATGCGTAGCAAGGCCTCGGCTAGGCACATCAAGATAATGCCTTCTTGAGTTTCTAAGCTATATTGCTGCAAGAAGGCATCGATACCGACCATCAGGCCTTTTTTATCGTATTGACGTACCTTGCTGACTAAATCGTGCGCACGTTGGGTGACTCGCTGGATCTCTGCTTCACTCGAAGGCACCAATTGGATCAGCTCTGAGAGGTATTGTTCTTCATCGACAATATAGTTGTGGGTGATCGCTTCAAAAAGCTCATCTAGGGTAGCTGAGTCATAACGACCAGTCAGAACTTCACTTGCTTTGAACATAGTAGTAACTTCCACCTGGACCTACATTAGGGACAGTTTTGGCTTGAACAAAAGGTCAGTTTAAAAGGCGTTTAGTATTATTTTTGTATACAACCTGGCGCCTTAGCGCGCCGATTATACATTCAAAATGTGACGAGGAACACCATTGTGAAAACTTATGTGATCCTTGTTTGAAATGATGTGAATGTAAGGTGTCATATGCCCGCTTTATAAAGGGTAAGGCTCGTAGCTGATAATTGCATGGTGTTTGAAATTGACTGTAAATAACCTGTTAAACCAGGTCGGTTTTGCCAAGAAGCAGCTAATCTCTACACAGCCTTTAACCATGCGTCCGCTGCAATATCTGTTTGCTCGTTTTAGCGCAGTTTGGTTGGCATAGCCTATGGAGTGTATTTATCAGATCAGGGTTGAGCATCGATTGGCCGAGCGGGTTCATGGGGTTGAGATGGCAGTAAAACGATTGAGTCCGGCTATCAATAAAGCGTGATGCATAAAAAAGCCAGCACCTTAAGTGCTGGCTTGTATGCTAAGCGGTCGTTATTACCAGCGATTTTTTTGGCGACGACGGGGTCTTGGTAGGTAAGCGATGATCACCCCAAGAATTAAACCGATACCCGCAATCATACCGCCTTGCTTGAGTTGCTCGAAACGCTCGTTATTTTGAATCTTTGCTAGCTCACGTGTGGCGCTATCGCGCTCGCTGCTGGCTTCGGCGAGCGCCTGCTCACTGGTGGCAAGTTGAGAGCGAAGTTGGCGGATAAGCTGAGTACTATTACTGCTTTCATTGGTCAAGGTATCGAGCTCGGACTGTACCTGTGCCAGCTTGGCTTCCACCTCGGGTAGCTGCACGCGAAAGCTCTTGCTGCTGGTGACAAGATTAGCATCGACCCAGCCTTCACGGCCTTTGTGGTCGATAATTTTAACATAGTCTCCTTGGGTCTCACCTAGGTAAGTGATGGCTTGTCCTGCCTCGACGCTACCTAAAATACGGAACTGAGTACCCGGCCCGCCATGAAGGAAGGTGTAGACATTATCCGAAATATAACGGGTCTGCTCAGCTGCCAAAAGAGTGGTTGACAGCAACATCAATGCAACGATAGATAGGAGTCTTAACACTTTGAGTTCTCTTCAACGAAATATTGCCACATGCTAGGGATTTAACGGCCTTTTTGCAAGGGGTAGCATGGCTGATATTTTATCAAATGATGATAGAGATCAGCGATAAGCTATCGTTATGGGCCGTGTCAATAGCCTATCTTGTTCTGTCGCGCCCATAAAAAAGGAAGCCTTAAGGCTTCCTTTTAATGCTTCTACTTATACTATCAAGGTGTTAGTTGAAAATACCCTTAATGGTAAAGAAGAAGATGATCGATAGGCCAGCACCTGCAGGTAAAGTGACCACCCAAGATACCACTATGTTACGTACCACGCCGATATTGATAGCGGCAATACCACGCGCCATGCCGACGCCTAATACCGCACCCACCAAGGTTTGTGTGGTAGAGATAGGTAAGCCGGTACCCGAGGCGATAACCACGGTAGAAGCGGCTGCTAGCTCGGCGGCAAAGCCACGGCTTGGGGTAAGATGAGTAATATTTTTACCAATGGTTTGCATGACGCGCTTACCAAAGATAGCCAGACCCATCACAATACCCACAGCGCCTAAAGGCAGGATCCACCATACCAATGGAGCTTTGCTGCTGATCTCGCCGCCACTGTTAACGACAGAAACAACGGCTGCCAGTGGGCCAATGGCGTTAGCTACGTCATTAGAGCCGTGCGCAAATGCCATACAACATGCGGTAACCACCATCAAGATGGCGAACACTTTCTCAACGTTACCAAACTGGGTTTGACGATCGGCTTTATCGCTCATCTTGAGGCGTTTAATCGCAACCATACCGCCAAGTCCAACAAGGATGGCAATGCCTATGGCTAATACATAGGACTCAAGATCGGTAAAGTGTAAACCAACGTGTTTTAGCCCTTTCTTGATGGTCACAAGTGACATTACAAAACCAGCTAACCCCATGTAGAACGGCACATAGCGTTTAGCATTTTCAAGTGGATTTTCGGTGTTGAAAATCAGCTTCTGTACGCTTTGGAATATCATGAAGGCAATAAAGCCCGAAATGGCTGGCGTGACTACCCATGAGCCAACAATGCCAAACACTTTGCCCCAAGCCACTGAGTCGGCACCCACTCCGACCGAGGCAAAACCAACAATCGCGCCCACAATGGAGTGAGTCGTCGATACTGGCCATCCTAATGCAGAGGCCACTACTAACCAGATACCTGCGGCTAATAGCGCCGCAATCATGCCGTAAACCAATAACTCTGGTGAGTCGACAAAATACGCTGAATCGATGATCCCTTTTCGAATCGTGCTGGTAACTTCACCGCCGGCAAGATAAGCGCCAGCGAATTCGAAGATCATCGCAATAATGATCGCTTGTTTAATGGTGATCGCGTTTGAACCTACAGAGGTTCCCATTGCATTGGCGACATCGTTTGCGCCGATACCCCACGCCATTAAAAATCCAAATGCGGCCGCAATAGCAATAAGCCATGGGCCGTTGGTGACTAATACATCAACCATGTTGATACCTTGATAACTTGTTTTTTAGACGCGAGCTAACATTAGCTCTAAGCGAGAACCGACGCGCTCAGCAAGATCTGCTAAGTCACCAACCCACTCAATTATCTTATAAAGGAACATCACATCGATAGGATTTAGCTCGTTTTCAATGCTAAATAACTGGCGACGGATTTTGATTTGTAGATCATCGGTGTCCTCTTCAATTTGGTCGAGTTCACTGATCATCTTAGCGACAAGATCGACTTCACGCCCACGAAAACCTGTTTCTAGTAGGTCGTCGAGTTCGTTAATGGCTTCCTTAGCCTGCACAACAGCATCAATGCAGCGTTGTAAATAGGCGGTGAAGGGTTCTTGTATAGCTGCGGGGACAAGTAGTTGACGGCCAATGACGCGGCCTGAAATGTCTTTCGCCTTATTAGCGATCTTATCTTGCTGGGTAAGTAGCTCCAGTAAGTCGGTTCGTTCAACTGGCATAAACAGGCCACCAGGAAGAGTCAGACGGATCTCTCTTTTAAGATCATCCGCTTCACGCTCCGCTTGGCTAATTTGCTTACGAAGTTGAACTGCTTTGTCCCAGTCACCTGCGACAGTTGCTTCAAAAAATGGTACAAGTATCGACGCACAGTAGTGCACTTTATCGATATGTTCTTGTAACGGTTTGATTGGCGATTTTGCAAACACGCCCAAAATAGAGTTTACTGGCATTGCCGTGTACCTATTTAGGTTATTCCACTGTTGGAAAATGCGGGCGCATGTTAACCCAAGCGTCCACGTATTGAAACTGTGTTTTTATATAAAAACTGACAGTTTTTATTCTAACGAGTTATATAGAAACTGCAAAGCGTAATCCTAAAGTGCTTTTGTGACAGCAATATTACATTATGACGTTTTCATTAAATAATAATGAAAGCTGCATTACAGAATCGAATTTATTAATCAAAAAGTGAGCAATTGGCGAATGGCAGCCGAAATAGAACTTAAACTGTTTTTCCCGAAAAGTGCACGAGAAGCCTTGATATCACTGCTAAACAGTTTACCTCATAGTGAGTCAAAAGGCGTAAAACATCTCAGTAATAGTTATTTTGATACCCCAGACTTACAGCTGCGGCAATGGGACATGGGGCTGCGTATTCGCGGTTGCGATGGCCATTATGAGCAGACCATCAAGACCGCCGGCAGTGTCGAAGGCGGAGTGCATTCCCGTCCCGAATACAATATTGATATCGATCAACCTAAGGTCGATTTATCACGCTTTCCGTCTAAAATTTGGCCGCTAGGTGCTGACATAGATAAAGTGCAGCGCCGATTAACTTCGTTATTTGATACCGATTTTAGCCGGATGATTTGGCATATTTATCTACAAGATAGCTTAGTCGAGGTGGCTTTAGATATCGGCACCGTTTGTGCCAATGGTGTCAGCGAACCTATATGTGAAATTGAGTTTGAGCTGCTTGCTGGCCAAACGCAGGCGTTATTGATACTGGGCGAGCAAGTGACCAAGCAGATCCCCGCGCGTTTGGGACGAGCCAGCAAGGCGCAGCGAGGCTATTGCTTGGCCGCCATGGCGAGCCCACCACCACTTGAACCACTCGATGTTATCGCGTTAGGTGATAATGCGACGCCAAAACAGGCATTATTAACTGTGCTTAGTATCGGACTGGAGCGTTGGCAATTGCTCGAAGCCTTGGTGTTAGAGTCCAGCGAGAGTGTTGAGCAGTCAGAGCTGGCATATCGGCTGCGCGCTTGTATCAGGCTGCTGCGCTCTACTTTGATGCAATTTGGTCTGTTAGATGAGTCCTTATTACAGGCTTTTTCGCGCCTAGAGCAACATCTGGCCCCGGTTGATCTTAGTTTGGGTTACCGCACTCTATTAACTCAAAGGGCCACCTTGTTAACGACTTTGCCGCAAGTGGAGGCGGTTGAGCCGTTAATCACCGAGGCTTTAGCTGCACTGGATTTACCCAGTATGATGCAAACCATGTTGGCTGATAACGCCTATGGTCACTTGCAGCTCAAGTTGGTTAACTTGTTATTTGCCTGTCGAGAGGGCTTATTGCCACTTAATCTCTCGTCTGAGCTGGTGCAATTTGCCAATCACCAGTTAGAAGATTCATGGCGGCAAATGTGTACTATGATGTCAGCCGAGCGCACATGGAACTGTGATGACTTGCTTTCGCTGGGTAAGGCATTAGAGGAGAGTCACTTAGTGGGTATCGCGTATGGTGACTTGTATCGCGTCAAACTAAGATCGCTATTTTGCGCCCCTTGGAATGACTTAGCACAAGGGGTTCGCACCTTATATGCTTATCAATGTTTAGCCAAGCTGGCGACAGCGAAAGGGATTGCGCTTCAACCTTGGCTCGATTCTCAGCAACAGAGTTTATTGGTCGCGATGGAGCATTCGCGCCGCTCGGCGCTGAAGGCCACGCCTTTCTGGCGTTAAATTAGCGCTTAAGGCTCGGTGCCTTTTTCACGGCATCGAGCCGAAGTTAGCTCAAATAGGGGGAAGCTTTATGGTTTAGCCCTGATATGCCTTAGTGCTAACACGACTTAGTTTTGAAGCGTAACCCATTGCTCGGCGTGAACAGTCAATGACGGTGTTATGGGCGGGATTAACTTACTCGAGCGATTTACCTTGTTTGAGTTGTTGTTTGAGTTGTTGTTTTAGTTCTGTAACTTCTTGCAGTAATGTGGCTTGGTTTTGCTCCATTCGGTGCAGGACATGATGAAGATCGCTACGAATTTCTTCGCTCTGAGTATCTAATTTTTCTGACTCATCGGGAGCGATAAAAATCGAGGCCATATAGCCTGATATCACCCCGAAAAAGCTCACACCACACACTATGACTATGCCGCCGATAACATGGCCAATGGTGGTGACCGGGTAATGGTCGCCATAACCTACGGTAGAAATGGTTACCAGCGCCCACCAAATCGCCTCTTCAGCGGTATGGATATTCGACCCAGGCTCGCCACTTTCTACAATTAATATTAATACTGAGGCGAAGGTGAGTAAGGTGACCAAAGCCACGAGTAAGCTTGCCAGCGTGGCCTGTCGTCGCTGTTTCATCATAGGCACAATGATTGAGCGGGTCATTCTAAGTAGACGAATAACCCGTAAGATTTGGAATAACCTTGCCATGCGCAGAGGCTCAATCGCCGGAATGCTAGCAACAAGATCGATCCAATTGTGTTTGATATAGTGACGTTTATCGTCGGCGCGAAACAGATTGATGAAGAAATAACTGATAAAGATGGTGCAGATACTGGCATCGACAAATAATAATAGCCGGCGGGTTTCAGTGTCGAGCTTGGCAAAGGTGAGCATCAATACCACGACAACGGAAATCAATGATAGCGCCATCATGGCTAGCTGAAACGGGGATGGGGCCTGCTCCATTGGCGGTAACCAACGTTTTTTCTCTGCCATAAAATGGCTCCCTAAACGGGACGCGGGTTAATCCCGCGCCCCTTTATTTTATATTTGAGCCACAATCTTATTCGTTTTCTCCAACAAAATGAACCAAGTCGTCCAATACCCGGCGTTTTATTTCCAGCTGTTCGCTGGGTGGCACGTTGTATTTTTGCGCCAATAATTGGTAATCATCTAGGCTGAGGGATACCGTTAGCCTTGGGCGTTTGGGACGCTTAGTGACCGATAATCCTAAGATAGAGCGAATTTGATCCGAGGGGCTGACCCCAGCATCCAGCGCCGCTTTTCGAATGGAGTATTGAAACTTTTCATCAAGGTCGAATGCGACTTGCGTGGCCTTGGCGGCCTTTTGATTTTGTAACCACTGCTCCGGGAGCGGTTGTTTAACTTTACTCATTTTTGGTTACCTCAGCTTGATGCGGTAAGCCGCTTAGGGTTAATTGGATCACCGCGACAATCCCTATCACTTTCCTGGCCAGTACTCGCGAATGTCACTCAGTGGGCGATATAGGGTCAGCATGACGTCGGTATCGCCGCCTTCATAGACTTCCACTTCAATGCCATAACGTTCGTCATCGTCAAGCAGTTGATACAGCTCAAATGGCTCACCACTGTTAGTGCCTTCATCTTGAGGGGGGGTCATACCGCGATAATCTTGGCGATGGAAATAACCAAATTGAGCAAAGTTAATCTGATGATATTGGCTGCCTAACCAAGCGCTAAGTGATTCAGGAACTGTGGGCAATATGGTCAGACTTGCCTGAACATCTTCTTCAAAAATATCGCTAAATTGGTCAAGATCGACAATCTGTTCGACTTGGCTGCGGGTGATTTTTAGGGCGAAACACAGATGGGTTTCATCATCTTCATCGAGCGATAAAAATAGGGTGTCATTACCATGACCTTTTAACACCCACTCGGTCGATTGTCGACGTTCAAATTCATAGGTGTTGACCGCTTCGACCCGCAGTTGTTGGCCGCGTAGCTGCTCGGGTAGCGCGAAGCTATCATCGAGGGTGATCATATCGCCAAGTTGGAGCTGATTGGGGTGGCTTAGTTGACGTGGCGGTGGGGCTTTTTTACCAAAAAGCCCTTTTAAGAATCCCATGTGATACTCCTAGCACTAACGTAAATGGCTAAAAGCACCTCGAGGGAAAACCTTGAGGTGCTTTGAGCAAAGTAACATCGATTACTTGCGGGCTTTGAGGCGTTCGAGCACCGCATTGGCATTGGATTTTTGTTCGCCAATGCCTGCTTCGGCTAACTTTGATTGCAGCGACTTATCACTGTTCTCTTCGGCTAAGGTTTCCGAGGCCTTTAAGCGATCGTCAAACTGTTGTTGACGTGCTTTGATGCGCTCTAGTGAATCTTTAGCGTTCAGCAGTTTTGAGTTGCTGCTGGCAAATGAATCAGTAATGGTTGCCGTGGCTTTTTGCACGCTCTCAGTGGTTTTAACCATGCTCAGTTGGCGCTGATAATCTGCCAGCTGACGTTCGGTTTTACGCACCAACTCTTTGAGTCGAATCGCATGAGCGCTAAAGCTGTCGTTAGCCGATTGCTGCTCGGCAAGCTCTTGGTCTAGTTGGGCTATTTTCTCTGCCACTTCTAGCGCCAAGGTTTCATTGCCTTTTTCTAATGCCTGAGTGGCATAGCCTTCATGCTCGGCGATGGCACGTTTTAGGCGGTCGATTTCACGGCTGGCCTGCATCTCTTTAGCCATCACGTCGGTTAGCTCACGCTTGGCCTTGGTGAGGTGCTTTTCAGCATCGCGGATCTCTTGTTCAAAAATACGCGTGGAGTTGGCATCAACAATACTTTGGCCTACTTCGGTCGCGCCGCCGCGAAACGCGGTTAAAATCTTATTTAGAATACCCATAATGAGACTCCTCTACAGTATAACCGTGCGCTAAAAACCGGATGTCTCGCCCACAGTTACCATAATTTAATTTGGTCTGAATCTAGTTTAAGAACTCGCTGAGTTCATCGATCACTTCTAAGCAGTTATCTGACAGTACCGATAACTCCTGTTCAATCTCTTTCATGCTCGAATTGACCGACAGTGCCCCGTACACCACATATTTGTCGTCAATTTTGGCAAAAGAGGACAGTGGCATTGGAATATTAAGCTCTAGCATGGTTTCGAACATCTGACTGCGACGCTCAGGTTTTACTTCATCTTCGCCCCACAGGTAGCTGATGCATAACACCTGATTCTCCGTGACTGACACAAATAACGGTATCTCTTCACGCCCAACAATATTGACTTGTAACACCTCGACATCACCGTCAATGGGATAGCAATCGAACTGAAAGCCTGTGTGGCTATTGTCGCCAAGATCATTGAGGTGGTTGGCAATTTGGTGAATGTTCATAGTTGTCCTCTTTGACATATTATGTCTGCGGTTAAAGATAGCACTGAGACATAATATGTCAAGTGCTATTTTACGATTCAAAATAGGGTTAGATTTTCATTTTCAGACCAAGCTTGTTGATGATACTGATACAGCTGCATTGAGCCAATATCATTCACTTTCACCTCATCGGCGTCTTGATAGTAGTTGCCCGGAAACTCGAATGCCCCCTTGATCAGCCCAGGCGTTAACCAATCTTCGGCTATCGATAACTGGGTCAGGGGTTGCAAGCGCTCACGTGGCGCTTTGCCCGCTAAGGTGGCGATACTCCAGCCCCACTCGCCAAAACTGGGCACATTATGATGATATTGCTGCATATTAAACCCAGCACTGGCGAGGGTTTTGCCCACGGAGATGAAGGCCTTTGGCGCATGGTAGGGTGAGGTCGACTGCACCGTAATCGCGCCGTCAGCGCTTAGTAGCTCTTTGAGTTTAAGGTAAAACATGTCGGAGTAGAGTTTATTCAGATCCGGGTGACTGGGATCGGGCAGGTCGACAATAATGGCATCAAATTTATCGCCGCGGCGGATCAGTTTATCGGCGCCATTAAAAGCGTCATCGAAGACAAGCTCTACTCGTTTATCGTTAAGCGCATCATCATTGAGCTTAAGTAGGGCGTGACGCAGGCGCGTCGGCATGGTGTCATCGGGGTTTTTAAATAATGCCACTAAGTCCGCATCCAGATCCATAAGCGTCACCTGCTGCGGCTGCCACTTGAGGACTTGGCGCAAGCCTAAGCCATCGCCGCCGCCAATGATCAGTACCTTATCATGGCGCGCACTGGCTTCGAGGGTTGGATGGACTAAAAACGCATGGTAGATATGCTCATCCTGGCTAGAAAACTGCAACCGACCATTGATGTAGAGCGAATACACCGCAGGCAGATCGTTTCCGCGTAAGCGTTCGGTGAAGGTAAGCTGTTGGAAGCGGGTCGCCTTGGCGTAGATCACTTTATCTTTGTAGAGCAAATTATTAAATTGTTGCTCCCACTGCGGACCATGGCTGGCGAGCAGGACCAACAAGCCGCTAGCGATTATATGGCCTGCGAGCAGTAATTTGGCGTGAGCGATATTATCCCAAAAGCGCCAAATAAAGATGAAGCCAGCGAGCAGGTTAAAGCTGGCGGTTAACGCTGCCGCGAGTTGAATATCGATGGCTAACATCAATGTTACCCAAATCGCCGCGCCAACCCCGGCGCCAATATAGTCGGCGCCATAAATGGTGCCTGCATTGTGTAGCAAATGGGCTTCACACAGGGACTGCCTGACTCTGGCGATCAGCGGGATCTCCATGCCGATCATCAAGCCCAGCAACACTCCCCAAAAATAGGGTAGGTACTCGCTTAATTTTTGCAGGCTGCCGATAAAGCCGCCTTGAGGCAGTTGATCGGGCGGCAGGCCGATAGTGTTAGCAATCAACATTGGCAGCTGCTGACCAAAGCCGATGACGGCGGCGGTGATTAAAATTGCCAAGGCGCCGCACAGAGCGACGCTGAGTTCTAAAATGGCAAAGCCAGTATAAGCGCAGCGAATTTTTCGCGCCGCAAAGGCGCCAATGCCCATGGAGACAATCATCAAGCCAATCATGGTGTAGATGGCGGCTTCTAATGCGCCGAGCACTCGCCCGGCATAGTGAGACAATAAATATTCGTAAATCAGACCGCAGCCAGCTAGCACGGCCATGATACCCAGTAACAGTAGATCGTCAAACCAGGTGAGTTTTTTGGCGCCAACCGAGGTTGGCGCAGTCGTGGGAGAAGAGTGCATTACATCCTTGCTGGTGCGATTAGGTTACACCATCAAACTGGTTAAAATAAGGGCGATAGCCACGCTAATGGCCAATTCAACGGTGGCGATCCCCACATTGTGTTGCAGCTCTACCTCTTCTGCCAAATTGATGTTAGCTAAGACTAACTTTTTCACCAAGGCTTGCAGCAAAGAGAGCGCCAGCAGCATGATCACCGAAAATACCAACCAGCCAATAATATTGTTGATATAGGCATCGGGGATAAAAATAATAAAGTGGCTGGCGGCATTAAAGCTCAGCGCCATCGCTAACATATAGCCGCTATGGCGAATGGCTAATGCAGTTTGGCCTTGGGCTAAAGCTTGTTGCATTGAGGCTTCTTGGTGGCGTTTAGCATAGCCTTTTTCACGGATGCGGGTGAGTAACACCAACATGAGTTGTGAAATGGCAAATGCACTAAAGATGGCGATAAAGGTATCTAAGGTCAGATCTTCAGCCCAAATCAGTACCGCGCGAATAATAATGGCTGTAGCGATGGCAGCGGTGGCATCGACAATTGCCACCGAAATATTGCCCTTAATGATGAGGGCATTTTTATCAATCTCGTTAAGGGCGATCTTATCGTGTAAAAAGCGCCCCAGTTTGATTAGCATTAAGCCGAAGATACCGTAGGCGCTCATGCCGATAGCTTCGACCCAATATGACTCGGCCGCCTCGCCTGTGATGGCGCCCGTTAGCACTATGCCTAAGCCTGCCACTGCGCCAGCAGTGCTAATGCCAAAGGCAAAATTATCGCGCTCAGACAGTTCATGGGTGCTGTTCACCTTAACGGTCCAGCCCTGTAGGTAGCGCATCGCCGTGAGGAGGATAATGGCGATAGCAAGATCGATCCCTAAAATGATGGCCAGTTCGGTGGTGATGCCGAAGTGTTGCAATATTGTCATCTTAATTTCCTTTATTTGCCCCGACGGACACCGCGTGTCGTGCGACTGCCTGAATTTCTAAAGTTGCTGTTTTTGGAGTAGTTAGAGCGAAATTTACTGCCACTGCTGCGCCCAGCTGTGCTGGCTTTAGGTGCACTGGCGCTTTGGCGTGACAAGCTGGTAGAGCCTGCTCGCGGCTTGGCATAGGGGCTGTCGAACTTTTTCCCCTGGGCATTAAACTGCTTCTTAGTTCGCTCAAAGGTTTGATTTTGCGCCTGAGCTTGTTTCGGTGACGTGTAACGGTAGCGGCCTACATCATTGTAATAGCTGTAGTTACGACGGCTCGACCAGCGGTCGTAATACACTGGGCCGCGTACCAGATTAGAGAACATGGCATACATGCCATACCAGGCCCAAAACGACATACCATCGGAGCCCGTTTGCCAATTACCATAGGCGGGGTTACCAACTAACTGACTGCCCGCGCCAAAATCTTCGGCACCATTAGCCAGCACAGCGGCTTCACGGCTGATGGCGTTGACCCGCGCCAAGGCGCCATCTGACATGTCGGCGACCACGTTAACTGGATCCGATAACATATCGTTAAATAGGCTGGGGTCGGCGGCTTGATAGAGGTTTTCTGCTTCGCTGAGTTGTTGATCCAGATCGACAAAGTTATTGCCATCACCAAGCTCGTTAAGGCGTCGTTGCAGCGAGGTATACATAGGCCCGGCTGACGTTGCATCTTTAGCTAACTCACGCAGTAGTGGAGCGAGATCGGTTTTTTGTCCTTCAAGTACCTCAACATACTGCCTGAGCAGGTTAGCATTTCGGATCTCACCTTTGTCGAGCATCTGACCAAGGTTAATAATGCGCTCTTGGGCGAGCTGTTGAAATTTTGCGATTTTTTCTGGCCTGTCATCACCACAGCCTGTTAAGGCCAGTAGTAAGGTCAGGGTGAGAATACGCATTAGCATTACTGCCATGTTTTCTCCATAAACATAAGGTTAGATTGCAACGGATAAAGGGTGAACCGTTGATCACTTCTTTGCATAATATAGCGACTAGTTGGGTTATAGTAACCCTTAAACGCGATCAATTTCGTCTCCTGTGGCCCTTTTATCACGCCACAGGGCTCGATAAGCCATATCGCACAAATTAACGCATATCTATATCATTCAAGACATATTATGTCGAATGTTTAAATGTTAGGGATTGTTTAGGCTATGGAAAATATCACGCATCACCCGTTACCCGCAGTGGTTAAGCAGGTTGCAGACTCGCAATGGCAACGCCTGACTGACGTTTGGCCTGATATGTCTGAGCAGTTAGGCGTGGAGCAAGAGGCGCAATTACGCCAGATGCTCGGTTTAAGTGATTTTGTCGCCGAGCAGTTATGCCGTCACCCTAATTGGATCATGTCGTTATTTGAAGGGCAATTAGTAAGCCTAGACCGTGCCGATTTCAGCAGCGAGTTAAACTCCTTGTTAGCGGGTGCTAGCGATGAAGAGCAGGTCAAAGCTATATTGCGCCGCTATCGCAATCGGCAAATGGTGCGTTTGGCCTGGCGTGACTTTCAAGGCTATGCCTCACTCAATGATGCCCTCCTCGATTTATCGGCGTTAGCCGAAGCACTCATTATTGCGGCGCGTGATTGGCTATATCAACAAATGTGCACGCAACATGGCACGCCATGCGATAGCGAAGGGGTTGCGCAGCCCTTGATGATTTTGGGTATGGGAAAGTTGGGGGGACGTGAGCTTAATTTCTCCTCCGATATCGATCTGATCTTCACCTTTCCCGAACATGGGGAAACCCGTGGTGGTCGGCGCGCCTTAGACAATCAACAATTTTTTATTCGTATGGGCCAGCGCTTAGTGAATTTACTTCACCAAGTGACGGTCGATGGCTTTGTTTATCGGGTCGATATGCGCCTGCGCCCCTATGGTGAGAGCGGCCCCTTGGTGGTCAGTTTTAGTGGCCTAGAAGATTATTACCAAGAGCAGGGACGTGACTGGGAGCGTTACGCCATGGTTAAAGCGCGTGCGCTGGGGCCATGGAACGCGTTTTCTGATGAGCTGCATGACATGTTACGCCCGTTTGTTTATCGCCGCTATTTAGATTTTTCGGCTATCGATTCACTGCGTAAGATGAAGCAGTTGATCAGCCAAGAGGTACGCCGCCGTAAGTTGACCGATAATATCAAGCTGGGCGCAGGTGGGATCCGCGAAGTGGAATTTGTGGTGCAAAGCTTTCAATTGATCCGTGGTGGCCGTGAGCCCGCATTGCGCCAGCAAAGTCTGTTTGCCGCTATCGATACCCTTTACAGCCTAGGGCAACTTGAATATTTGGCGGTCGATGAGTTGAAAAATAGCTATCAACTGTTAAGGCGTGTCGAAAACTTATTACAAGCCATTGGAGATCATCAAACTCAGACCTTACCTAGCAGCGAACTCGATTGGCAGCGTCTCTGTTTTGCCATGGGCATGGCTGATGAGGCCGAGCTTCGCAGCCATATCGATACGGCGATGAGTAAAATTCACCGTTATTTTAACGACACCGTCGGTGGGCAGGATACCGAAGAGATCTGCGAGCTGTGGACGCAACCGTTATGGAATGTGCAAGACGATGACGATGCGCACAGTTTGATGGAAGAGCAAAGCATTGCCGATCGCGCTTTATGGCCAGCATTAAAAAGTTGGCGCGAGACAGTCGCCAAGCGCACCATAGGCCCACGCGGACGAGATACATTAGACAAATTAATGCCTCTGCTGTTGCAGGAATTCACCCATCTTGCGGCGCCCTCGAAGGCCTTTACACCTGTCTCTAAGGTACTGGATCAAATTTTGACTCGTACCACCTATTTAGAGCTGTTGTTTGAAAATCCCGGCGCGCGCCAGCAATTGGTAAGCCTGTGTTTGGCCAGCCCATGGATTGCCCAGCAGTTAGCTAAATTTCCCATGTTGCTTGATGAGCTTATCGATCCATCGCAGCTGTATGACACCACATCGCTCGACGATTACCCCAGTGAATTACGCCAATATTTACTGCGGGTTCCCGAAGACGATATGGAGCAGCAAATGGAAGCCTTGCGGCAGTTTAAATTGTCGCAGCAATTAAAAATTGCCGCCGCCGATGTTACCGGTGTACTGCCTGTGATGCAGGTGAGCGATCATCTCACATTTTTGGCTGAGGCGATCATCGAGCAGGTGATTCAGCAGGCATGGCAACAAGTGGTGGCGCGCCATGGGGTGCCGCCCCACCTACAAGGCGATCAGATGGGTTTTGCCGTGATAGGTTATGGTAAAGCTGGTGGCATAGAACTTGGTTATGGTTCAGATCTCGATTTAGTGTTTTTGCATGACTATAGCCGTGAAAAATACCCACAGAGTAGCCAAACCAATGGTGATCGCCCTGTGGATATCGGCCACTTTTACTTAAAGCTGGCCCAGCGTGTGCTACATCTGTTTTCGACTCGAACCACCTCGGGTGAACTATACGAAGTGGATATGCGCCTGCGTCCCTCGGGAGCATCGGGTTTACTGGTGAGTGAAATTGAGTATTTTGGCCGTTATCAACAAGAGGAAGCTTGGACCTGGGAGCATCAAGCCTTAGTCCGTGCGCGATTCTTGTTTGGTGATAATGCCTTAGCGGTGCGTTTTAGTGAGCTGCGCCGCGACGTACTGGCCATGGCTCGCGACCATATTCAGCTGGCGAAAGAGGTGCGTGAAATGCGCCAGAAAATGCGCGACCATCTGCTGAAGGTCGAACCGGGTTATTTCGATTTAAAACAGAGCCCCGGCGGCATTGCCGATATTGAGTTTATCGCCCAATATCTGGTCTTAGCGCATACCCATACCCATCCAGAGTTAGCGACCTGGTCTGATAATGTCCGTATATTTGAGACGTTATCGGAACTTGAGCTGTTGCCGCATCTTAGTGCACAGCATTTAACTCAGGCCTATTGTTATCTTCGAGATGAGAGTCATCACCTAACACTGCAACAGCAGAGTGGCAAGCTCCCTATTGAATTGGTCGAGTCGCATACACAAGGTGTGGTCGATATTTATCAGCAGATCTTGGGGGGTGATGAGTAATAGGTTGCTTTTTTCTCAGTCTGCTACACTGAAATTTACCATTATCTAGCGGTATCTCTATGTGACCAGATTGCGCTTTGCGACTCTATTTACGGTTTGTTTATATTCTTGTATTGGGACAGTTACTTTCGCTAATAACTTGTCCCATCTCACTTATTTTACCGAATCTTATCCCCCTTATAACTATCGTGATAATTATCAACTGACAGGGATCGCTGTCGATCTGCTCGATGCCGCCGTGTCTAAATTTGAGACTGAATTTGACCCTAGCCAGATCCAGCTCGTGCCGTGGGCTCGAGGTTATAAACTGACAAGAATAGGCAAAGATACCGTGTTGTTTTCTATGACACGTACGGCTTATCGTGAGTCTACATTTGAGTGGGTAGGGCCTATTTCGGCTACTAGGATCGTGTTATTTGCGTCAAAGTCTAGGCAGCTGAAAATAACGCAACAGAGCCAGCTTAAGCAATATAATATCGGTGTTATTCGAGATGATATTGGCGAGCAATCACTGTTGGCCCTTGGCGTGAATAAAGACCAGATCCACAGGGCACATAACGCGCGTTACTTAGTAAAAATGCTTGAGTTAAAACGGATCGATTTATGGGCATATGATGAGTTAGTCGGTCGTTGGTTAATCAAACATGCTGGCTTAAATGCCGATGATTTTGAGGTGGTTTATACCCTCAAAGATAGTCAGCTTTATTATGCCTTTAGTAAGGATAGTGACCCAGTATTGCGCCAAAAGCTGCAGCAAGGTATAGATCAGGTGAAAAGCACTGTGCAAGCCAATGGATTAACCGAATATGAAAACATAGTCAGTAAATACCGTTAGTTTAGTTGGTCTTATTTATCAGTAGTTTGCCACTTGGATTAAGGACTACTCGCACTGAGAGTAGTAAGCTGGTTGTAACACATACACTGAGTACGACAAAGATAGCCAACAAGATAATCAGTTGATATTTAACCGCTAGCATGGGATCGCTACCGCCGAGAATTTGCCCTGTCATCATGCCGGGAAGTGTCACTAGTCCGGTTGTGGCCATAGACGCTAAAATTGGTGCAAGTGATTGTTTTAGTGCAGATTGCACGAAGGGCATTGACGCTTGTTTCGGCCGTGCCCCTAGGGCTAGGCGACCCTCATATTCACTGCGATTTTCCGCTAGGGCACTGAATAGACGCTGCAGGGCAACAATATTGCCGCTGAGGCTATTGCCTAACAACATGCCCGCCAGTGGGATTAAATATTGGGCGCTATAGGTGGGCGTAGGCTGCAGTAACCCAAGTAGTAAAATGGCCAGCACAGGCAGTAACGACAGGGTTATACTTGTCAATATGGGCAAAAACAGCAGCCGTTTAGGCAATTTGGCCCCGCTTAGAATCGCGCTGGCGCCAATCAATATCATGGTGGCTAACCACGTCAAGTTAAGCCAGACGCTATTAAGATCGAATAAAAATTGTAAGTAGATACCGACCAACAAAAGCTGCAACGTCATGCGCAGTACCGCAATACCGATATCTCGGCCGATCCCCAGCTGTAGCCAATGACTAATGGCCACAGGAATGCTGAGCAGTAACATAAACAGTGCTAAATCTAACCAAGTGATATCAATGGTGGCTTGCATATCGCGTCTCTAGTGATCGCTATTATCGGCAGCGGTAAGTGTAGCGGTTAAATATTGCCGCGATTGCATTTCAATCAGCCGACTCTGGGTACGCTGAAACTCAAAGGCCAATGCCCCTGGGGTATAAAGCTGCTCCAGTGGCAGAGCGGCATGTAAATACAGCTGAACTTGTTGATCGTAAAGCTCATCGACCAGAGCGATAAAGCGCCGCGCAGGATCGTCATTGGCTGCGTAGTGTAACTGCCGCTCGCCAGCTTGAGTGGGCAGTGCGCCATCTTCGGTACCCCGAGCGCGAATCCATGAGCGCGGCGTTCCGCCCAGCGGCGGAATGTCGCTGAGTAAAATAGTGCGATAACAACTGGCTAGCTCAATATAGTCCAGTTGAGATCGCGGCCCATCACAGAGGGCATCGAAGCTTAGCCAAACTGTGCTGCGGGTGCGTTTTATCACCGGGATCTGTCGACCTAAAATCTCGAGAGGCTGGGTTTGTACCTCAGAGTCATCACACAGTTGTTGAAACAGTGCGTCAAACCGAGCAGCATGGTCGTAAAAGTAGGTTTGTTGATAAGTTAATTGCCGCAAACGATGATCGAGCGGGCCGTTAAGATGGAACGCTTGAGTATGCTCATTGAGCAGGTCGATGGTAGGTAAAAAACGGTCGCGAGCTAAACCGTTTTCATACAGCTTGTCGATGGGCTTATTGGAGGTCGCAACCAGCACGATACCGCGGCGAAATAAGGCCTCAAACAGCTTGCCTAAAATCATCGCATCGCCAATATCGGCAACAAAAAACTCATCGAAACAGATAACCTTGCACTGCTTAGCGAGGCGCTGGGCAATCCGCTCTAACGGGTTTTGCTGGCCATGCTCTACTCGCATCTCTTGATGAATTCGCGCCATAAAACGATGAAAGTGCAGTCTAAGTGGCACCTTAGTGGGTAGGCTCTGGCAAAAGAGATCCATCAACATGGTCTTACCGCGGCCGACACTTCCCCATAGATAGAGGCCTTTAATGTGCGGCGTTTGGCTGTGGAGTTGTTGATACACGCGCTCTAACTGCTCGATGGCGGCTCGCTGGTGGGGATCATCGACAAAATGGGCTTCATTTTGTAATTGGGCGAATCGTTGGCGTGGAGAGAGTGACATAAACGCTGTGGGTTATTGACCAATAGCATCAGTATATCAGCATATTATGACAATAATCGAATGGGGCCCGTTTAGCATGCTTGCCTGTAAGTGAGATAAATTGTCTTAGATGGTTCGCTGTTTTGAGTGACCACAACATGGGTTATCGACCAGAGTAAAAGGGCCACCGGGAGGCGTTGAGTGTGCAGCTCTTTGCGATGCAAAGTGATTATGGGAGGTGACTCGCAGCGGGTAGCAATCAAAACGCCAGTGCAGTGCTGGCGTTATGATCAAGCTTATTGATACAGCGACGGATCGTCTTGATTAGGGCGAGTCTTAAAGCGGCGATGTAACCACATATATTGGGCGCGATTTCGATTGATGATCGACTCGATGATCTGGTTACCGCGAATGGCATCCTCGACTTCATTGGCACCGGGAAAATTATCCAGCGGCGCTTGGACTTCAATGGTATAGCCTTTATCGTCGCTGTTGCGTTCGACCACAAAAGGCAAGACTTTGGCTTTACCCAGCTTAGCCAAGGTGGTTGCGCCTGTGATGGTGGCGGCATCGGGCACATTAAAGAAAGGGATAAAGACCGCGCTTGAACGGCCAAAGTCTTGATCCGCCGTGTACCAGATGACATCGGGTGCTCTGAGGCTGCGCACCATTTGACGTAAATCTCGTTTAGGCACTAAGCCTTTGTTGGAGCGTAACCGACCATTGACCTGAAGGTATTCCATTAATGGGTTGTTATGTGGGCGATACACACCAATGCCGGGTTGAAACTGACCAAAGATACGCGCACCCATCTCTAGGGGGAGGCAATGCACGGCGAATAAGATCACGCCTTGGCCGTTAGCAAGGGTTTGCTCGACATGCTCTTGGCCTTTAATCGTCATGTGGCGTTGCACTTTGGCATCAGACCACCACCATGCGTTGGCGATATCAAAGATGGCTTTGCCTGTCTCTTCAAAATTCCGATTGAGTAAGTGTGCTTGCTCTTGCGCCGGCATATCAGGAAAGCACAGCTCTATATTTCGTTTGGCGGTATGCACTCGGCTGCCGGCCACTTTTTTGGCGAAGCGTCCGAGCATTTTACCCAGCCACATCTGCATCGGTAGGGGTAACAACTGAGTGAGCCGCATCAAGCCAACACCCAGCCAGAGAAGCCAATATTTAGGATGACAAAATGTTACGGAGAATTCTGCTTTTTCGACCACGAGTCACTCAAATGTATTAACCAAAATTACTGCATATTCTAACTCAAATATTAGGTAAAATTAGGTATAATCATGGATTAATTTTTAAAAGATAAGCCCAATATGAAGATTTCTCTGCCAGCATTTGAAAAAGCTAAAGTTCTTGTGGTCGGTGATGTGATGTTAGACAGATACTGGACCGGACCGACTGGGCGCATCTCTCCTGAGGCACCGGTACCTGTGGTGCGAGTCAACCAGGTCGAAGATAGACCGGGCGGCGCAGCTAACGTGGCTCTGAATATTGCAGCCCTGGGCGGCAATGTTCGCCTAGCGGGCATTGTCGGCGAAGATGAAACCGCGGCTGCGCTTACCCAAGGCGTGCAAGCTCTAGGTGTTGAACCTAAATGGTTCCGAGTGGCTGAGAAGCCGACAATCACAAAGCTCAGAATTTTGTCACGTAACCAGCAGTTGTTGCGTTTAGATTTTGAAGAGCCTTATCTGCCTGCACACAGCCAAGCGCTGTTAAATAGTGCCGAGAGCGAATTTGCTGATGTGTCTGTTGTGGTGCTGTCTGATTACGCTAAGGGCGCATTAGATAAGCCGCAAGAGTTTATTGCCAGAGCGAAAGCTAAGGGCATTAAAGTCTTGGTCGATCCTAAAGGCAGTGACTTTTCTCGTTATCGCGGCGCAACGTTATTAACGCCCAATATGCTGGAGTTTGAACAAGTTGTTGGGACTGTGCGTGATGAAGCCGATCTGGTTGAGAAGGCGCAGGCGTTGCTAAAAGAGCATGATTTAGAAGCCATGTTAGTGACGCGTTCAGAAAAAGGCATGACTCTTATCACTGCTAACGCACCTGAGCTACACATTCCGACCGTCGCCCGTGAAGTGTACGATGTGACTGGGGCTGGCGATACGGTTATTTCGGCGCTTGCTACCGCCTTAGCCGCGGGGAGCGATCTGCCACAAGCGTGTGCTATTGCCAATACGGCTGCGGGGATTGTTGTCGGTAAGCGAGGTACCTCAACAGTTAGCCGTATCGAATTGATTGCCGCCTTAAATTTAAGCCATGGCGAAAGTGGTTTTGGCGTGATAAGCGAAGATCAGTTAGTTTATGCGCTAGAAGAGGCGAAGCTGCGCGGCGAGCGCGTGGTGATGACCAATGGTTGTTTTGATATTTTGCATGCGGGCCATGTGAGCTATTTGCAGCAAGCCAAAGCCTTAGGCGATCGCTTGATTGTGGCGGTTAATGATGATGAGTCAGTAAAACGTCTCAAAGGCGATGGTCGTCCAGTCAATCAACTGGAGCGCCGCATGGCGGTGCTTGCTGGACTTGCGTCGGTGGACTGGGTGGTATCATTTAGTGAAGATACGCCGCAACGCATTATTGCCCGACTACTGCCCGACATGTTGGTCAAAGGTGGTGACTATCAGGTTGAGGATATCGCCGGGGGGAAAGAGGTGATTGCCGCCGGTGGCAGCGTTGAAGTGCTTGGCTTTGAAGATGGCGTATCAACCACGGCGATAATACAAAATATCATGGCGAAGCAGTGATCTCAGAGGCGCTATTGCTTGCCAGCGCTTGGCTGTGGGTCCCTATGTCCCATGGGCAAGCATTGGTCTGCCATACGCCTGAGCTTGTTCAATGTTTAGCCCAGTTACCCGGTGATGCGCGTCAGCAATTGCCGCCAAAGCGTGAGCTTCTTAAAGAGCTTGGCCACCGTGGCGCCATGGCAAAACCTATCGACCACCCCGAGATAACTGGGGTGGTATTACTTAACCCTGATAATATACCTCGGTTATTGTCGGCACGTTGGAGCGGTGAGCTATATAGCTTAACCCTTGATAATGCCGTGCAGATGACGCTCTGGCATGAACTGGGACATTTGGCCGTCACCTCTTCTGCGTCAGCGTTGTTAACTCAGCATCCGCTATCGGGTTACCAACATGAGTGGCTGGCCGATATCTACCTTGTATGGTCGCTGGCACAACAAGGACAAGGTTGTCATTTAGCTTGGCAGCAATACCATAAGCGTAATCTTGCGGTGTTTGATAATGTGATTGCTCTCTCTCATTGGTCTGCACCCATGCTGGTTCAGTTGCTGCATAGTTACAGCTGGCAAGAGTTGGGTCAGTTTGCTGATTTTGATCTGTTAATTGATGAGATTTATCCGACGTTACAACAATACCAGATAGATGAATTAAATGAGTTTGCTAGCTTGTTACATTATCTTTTTGGTCAAGGTGTTAACCATAGGTTGCCGCGCTATATGTTTTGGCGCCGGGCACAAATGGCGGATGTGATTCGACCGACATTGGAGCACCTTATGGGGAAAGCGCAGGCGCTAGCGTGGTTAGATGAACAGACGATGAGTGGCGATTAAATTTCATCACATTAAATGCCCAGAGGCTTAATAGTGAACCGCGAGTCTTAATATCTAGTGTTGCCTGCTTTTTTTCTATAGCTGTTGCCGTGGTGGACGACGTTCGCGTAGTACCACATTAGGATTAAAGTCGATGTCGCCATCATCGTTAATCGTCACCAGTTGTTCTTCCTGCTTGACTATGGCGGTGGAGGTGTGTGGCGTGCGCCTAACAAACAGCAGTTGGTAGCCCAGTTTGGCTAAAGTGTAAAACGCAAACCGCTGCGCGTTAGTGAGTCTATCCCAGTGTTCTCCTGATCTAGCCTGTTCAATACGTCTATCTTCAAAAGGTGAAAACGGATGATTTTCTACCGCACTTCCTTGCATCATGCTCTTCCTGTATAAACATTATCTGCAGGATATTTAAGCAAAACATCATCACTTAATCAAGTGTCAGGCTCGGTCTGTTATCGCTGTTTGAGGTCATTCTAACTTGGTGTTGATATTGTCTGGCAGATATCATCGACATGACTAACAATCAGCGCACGTTACGCGATAGAGAGTCGAGTACTTGTCAGCAGGTGTAAGTCTAGGGCACAGCGTTGGCAGGGGCATTATTCTGGCAGGGCGCCTGTTGGCTGAGTATAAAAAAGACCGCTCAGCGGTCTTTTTATCCATGTCTTTATGCCTTGAGATTGGGCTAAGTTATGATGCAGTAGCCCTAGCGATATTAATCAGCTTCTTTCAAACTTTGGGTTAAGTCGACAATGGCTTTCTTACCATCACCAAATAACATCAAGGTATTATCTTTTGCAAACAGCGGATTAGGTAAGCCTGCAAATCCTGGACTGAGAGAGCGTTTCACCACAACCACAGTGCGCGCCTTATCGACATTTAATATAGGCATACCATAAATTGGGCTGCCTTTATCTTCGCGCGCCATAGGGTTGGTTACATCGTTTGCGCCAATCACAATCGCCACATCAGTCTGCTCAAACTGAGGGTTGATCTCATCCATTTCAATCAATTGCTCATAAGGCACTTCGGCTTCAGCTAGGAGTACGTTCATATGCCCTGGCATGCGGCCCGCCACTGGGTGAATCGCGTAGAGCACTTGAGCACCGCGAGCTTCTAGCACTGAGGCGAGTTCACGCACCGCGTGTTGTGCCTGCGCCATCGCTAAACCATAACCTGGTACAATCACCACGCGCTCGGCAGTTTCTAGCAGCATCGCGACTTCTTCAGGTGAAGAAGAGGTCACTTTGCCAGCATACACTTCGTCGGCATCGATGGTTTCGCCGCCCTCGGCCATTACACCAAATAACACGTTAAACAGTGAACGGTTCATCGCCTTACACATGATTTGGGTCAAGATGATGCCCGAGGCACCGACCAGTGAACCCGACACAATCAATACCGTGTTACCCGTGATAAAGCCGGTTGTCGCCGCCGCAATCCCCGAGTAAGAGTTCAGCAAGGCGATTACCACTGGCATATCTGCGCCGCCAATAGGCACGACCAAGAACAAGCCCAATAATACCGACACCGCGACGAGTGCATAAATTAGCATGGTGTTGCTTGGGTCTAATACTATAGCGACCGACAAACCGATTGCAGTGATCAATAAAGCGGCATTAATCACTTTATTGCCAGGCACTTTTATGGGGTTGCCAGAGATCAACTCTTGTAACTTAGCAAAAGCAACGAACGAGCCCGACAAGGTAACCGAACCTATGAGTACCGTTAGGGCAATTGAGATCAACGCCACGATATGGGTGGCCGAGTCTGGGTCAAGGAAGCTGGCTAAGGCGATAAACAGCGATGCGCCGCCACCAAAACCGTTAAGCATTGCGACCATTTGTGGCATGGCGGTGACTTGGATTTTAGTGGCCATCAAGGCCCCAATGGTTCCGCCTAATAGCACCCCGGCAATGATCCACTCATAGCTTAAAATGCTTTGATCGAATAAGGTCACGACCACGGCGATAAACATACCTAAGGCCGACAACTGATTACCACGTACCGCGGTGCGTGGTTTAGTTAACCCTTTAATGCCCAAAATAAACAGACTCGCGGCCACAAGGTAGGCGAGATAAATAATCGTCATACTCATGTTGGCTTATTTCCTTTTAAACATGGCAAGCATGCGATTGGTAACCATATAGCCACCGACCACATTAATCGTGGCAAGTACCACAGCGATAAATCCTAATACGTTAACCCAGACACCTGCGCCAGAACCGGCCGACAGCAATGCGCCTACCAGTGAGATGCCCGAAATGGCATTAGAGCCAGACATTAACGGGGTATGCAGGGTCGGTGGGACTTTAGTGATCAGTTCCACTCCAAGAAAAACGGCCACCACGAATAGGGTGAGTAGTAATAAAATATCCATTATTGAGCCTCCTCTGGCACAGCAATGTCGGGCATGCCCAATAGCGAGCGGATCCGGGCGTTAACCACGTCTCCTTGATGCACGACGACAGTATCGCGCACGATTTCATCGTCAAAATCTAAATGAAGTTGGCCGTCATTATCGACGAGTAATTTCAATAGGTTTTCGATGTTGGTGCCATACATTTGACTGGCATGGGTTGCGGCTGTGCCTGGTACATTCGAAGGACCCAAGATCGTGACGCCATTATGCACAACGGTTTCATCGAGGCGGGTCAGCTCACAGTTGCCGCCAGTTTCGGCTGCCAAATCGACAATGATGGTGCCAGGTTTCATCCCCTCGACCATGGCTGTAGTGATAAGCACTGGCGCCTTGCGGCCTGGGATCGCTGCGGTGGTGATAACAATATCTTGTTGTGCTAGCACATTGGTCATGGCTTGCTGTTGGCGCTTAATAAAGTCATCACTTTGTTCGGTGGCATAACCGCCTTTGGTCTCGGTGTTTTCAGTTTCCAGATCCAGTTCGACAGGCTTGGCACCGACAGACAGAATTTGTTCGCGCGCGGCGGGGCGAATATCATAAGCTTCCACCACGGCGCCAAGGCGTTTAGCGGTCGCACATGCCTGTAGGCCTGCTACACCAACGCCCATGATAAAGGCGCGGGCCGGTTTTAAGGTGCCTGCAGCCGTCATCATCATAGGGAACATACGCGGGGCTTTATGGGCGGCCAGTAGTACCGCTTTGTAGCCAGCGATCGTCGCCATTGACGATAGAATATCCATGCTTTGGGCGCGCGTGATGCGTGGTACCAGCTCAAGGGCGATAGCTGTGGTGCCCGTTGCGGCCAGCGCTGTGGCGTTGTCTGGGTGAGCTAGGGGATCCATCATGCCGATAAACAGTTGGTTAGCTTTAGCCAGCGTTTTGATTTCATCAAATTGGCTGCCTTTGCAGTTAACCACAGTGATGATGTCAGCCTGCTCAAACACTTGTTCGCGGGGGGTGATAATAGCTCCGGCTTCCTGATATTGTTGATCGCTAAAACCTGCGCTTTCGCCAGCGCCGCTTTCGACAAGGATTTGGAGGTTTTTTTTGATTAACCGAGTCACGTTTGCCGGAATCAACGCAACGCGTTTTTCATCGGCTTGGCTCTCTTTTAGTAGACCTAGTTTCACTGAGAAACCTCTTAGTTAGGGACAGACGTCGTTATTAAAGTTGACTCATTATTGTGGCGTGTCTAAAAGCATACACAAGCGCGAATTTTTCATATTTGGCTTTTTAACACTGGTCAGAGCAAAAAATTTGCGCTAGACCACAATTTCTTATTTTAAATTCTGTGCTTAACTACCCATTTTTTACAGTTTTGATTTGCCACCCTCACTTTTGTAGCTCAATTAATGCACTTTGCATATTCCAAAAAGATATTAAAAATCATATTTTATTCTTTTTTGCTTTTCAAGTAAGGCTCTAAGCTAGGTCTATTACACTGATATAGGGCCGTCCTTCATGCTGTTAAAAGCGCTTTCATCACAGGCTTCGCCACTGTCTCAAGGACAGGTCGATAAGCTAAAACAACTCACGAGTGAACTTACTGCGGTGCAACTGGCATGGGTCGGCGGCTATCTGTCGGCGACTGCCGTAGCGGCAGGCGATAACGTCAGTGCGGCTAGCGCACCAGAGCAAACCATTACCCTTCTCTATGGTAGTCAAACTGGCAATGGTCGAGGCATTGCGACCGACTTGGCTGCAAAAGCCCAAGCACAAGGCTATGCCGTTAACCTCGTTTCTATGGCCGACTACAAGGTGCGCCAGTTGAAACAAGAGACCTTACTACTTGCCGTGGTCAGTACCCATGGTGAAGGCGAGGCCCCTGATGATGCCATTGAGCTACATCAGTTTTTGGCATCGAAACGTGCGCCACGTTTAGAGCAGCTTAATTATGCTGTTTTAGCGCTCGGTGACTCGAGTTACGAGTTTTTCTGCCAAACCGGTAAAGACTTTGAGCAGCGCCTAGCCGCGTTAGGTGCCAAATCGATTGTGCCGCTAACTGAGTGTGATGTTGATTATGATGTGGCTGCCAGCCAATGGCAGCAGCAGGTGTTGACTGCCGTTAAGCCGTTAATCTCGGCGTCTAGCGCGAACGTGGTCTCAATAGACGGTGTCAGCAGCGCCACTGCAGCAACTTACACTAAGCAAAACCCCTGCAGCGCCGAGGTGCTAGTGAGTCAAAAGTTGACCGGGCGTGATTCAGACAGAGATGTGCGCCATGTTGAGATTGATCTCGCTGACTCTGGGCTCAGTTATCAAGTGGGTGATGCACTAGGGGTCTGGTTTAGTAATTCAGATGCCTTGGTTAATGAGATTTTAAGTGCCTTGTCCCTCGATGGTACAGCGCAGGTGACGCTTGCAGATCAAAGCTTATCGCTTTTTGAGGCGCTTAAAGATAAGCGCGAATTAACGCAGCTTTACCCTGGACTGGTGCAAAACTGGGCACAACTAAGCGGTGATGAAGCATTACTGGCAATCAGCGAAGACCGCGAGCTGACGCGTCAGTTTTTGCTTCATCATCAACTTGCCGATCTGGTTGCTCTGTATCCGGTTGATATTACCGCTTTCCAGTTGGTCGAATTATTGCGCCCAATCACGCCGCGCCTCTATTCGATAGCATCGAGCCAAGCCGAGGTGGGCGATGAAGTCCATTTGACTGTGGCATTGGTTGCAGATGAGCGTGAAGGCGTTGCCCGTTTTGGCGGCGCGTCGCACTTTTTAGCGACCGCAGCAGAGGGCGCAGCAGTTAAGGTCTATGTTGAGCCAAACAACCACTTTCGCTTGCCTGACAACCCACAAACCCCAGTGATCATGATAGGTCCCGGCACCGGTGTGGCCCCTTTCAGGGCCTTTATACAGGAGCGTGCCGTACAAGGTGCGGCAGGAGAAAGTTGGTTATTCTTTGGTAATCCGCACTTTGAGCAAGATTTCCTGTATCAAACTGAGTGGCAGCAATATCTTAAACAAGGCACATTAACCCGCTTTGATTCCGCTTTCTCGCGAGATCAGGCGCACAAGGTTTATGTGCAGCATCGCATTGCTGAGCGCGGCGAGGCCTTGTGGCAGTGGTTAGAAAAGGGGGCCCATCTCTACGTGTGTGGCGATGCCGAGCGAATGGCTAAAGATGTGCATCAAGCTCTGCTTGATGTGGTGCAGCAATATGGCGGAAAAGATGAAGAGACGGCCACAGCATATTTAGAGCAACTTCGCCGTGATAAACGTTATCAAAAAGATGTTTATTAACCCTATGTCTTGATACCCGTAGATTTGACTAAACAGATTAACGAACAGTGGTCATGCCGCTGTTCGAAAAGGATGAGGCACTAGCCATGAACGAACAAAAATTATCAGTAAATGAACACCTAAAGACCGACAGTAACTATTTGCGCGGCACTATCGAAGAGGGGCTAGATACCTCGTTGACGGGCTCGTTCAGCGAAGGCGACCAGCAGCTGATCAAGTTTCATGGTTTTTATCAGCAAGATGATCGTGATCAACGCAATGAGCGTAAAGCGCAAAAGCTAGAACCCCTTTATAGCTTTATGTTGCGTGCTCGAGTGGCGGGTGGGGTGTGTACGCCGAAGCAATGGTTGGGAGTCGATAAAATTGCCGCAAACCTCACCAGCTCAAATAGCATTCGTCTTACGACACGTCAGACGTTTCAGTATCACGGTATTCCAAAGCGTAATCTGAAAACGTTGATCCAGGATCTCGACAAAGAGGCGCTAGATTCAATCGCAGCCTGTGGTGACGTCAACCGTAATGTGATGTGTAATCCCAACCCGGTGGAGTCTAAGCTGCATCAGCAAGCCTTTTATTGGGCCAAGCAGTTGTCGGATAACTACTTGCCGCGTACTAAAGCTTACGCCGAGATCTGGTTAGGTGATGATAAGGTGGCCGTCAGTGAGGGCGATGAAGTAGAGCCTGTGTATGGCAAAACGTACCTGCCGCGTAAATTTAAGATGGCGGTAGCGGTACCGCCAGATAATGATGTCGATGTCTACACCAACGATCTTGGCTTTATCGCCGTAGCAGAAGCGGGGGAGTTAATTGGTTTTAATATGGTGGCAGGTGGCGGTATGGGATCAACCCATGGCGAGGTTGCCACTTTTCCGCGCCTGGGTGATGATTTTGGCTTTATTAAGGCGAAGGATTGCCTTAAGTTTGCCGAAGCGGTACTTAAAGTGCAGCGTGACTGGGGTAATCGCTCCGATCGTAAACAGTCACGCCTTAAATACACCATTGTAAAACATGGATTTGATGCCTTTAAAGCTGAAGTTGAAAAGCGTGCTGGCATTAAGTTTGAGCCTAAACGTGATGTAGTGATCGGCGATCGCGGCGATCGTTATGGTTGGATAAAAGGCGTTGATGACCAATGGCATTTGACCCTATTTATCGAAGGCGGTCGGATTAAAGATCTACCAGGTCAGCCGTTGCAAACTGGACTGCGTGAAATTGCCTTGGTACACAAAGGGGATTTTCGTATGACCTCTAATCAGAACATCATCATCGCGGGGGTTGCCGAGGTTGATAAAGCACAGATTGAAGCGATTGCGCGCCGTCACGGTTTGATGGGCAGATTGATCAGCGAAACCCGTGGTCATTCCATTGCCTGCGTTGCATTGCCGACTTGTGCGTTGGCGATGGCAGAAGCGGAGCGTTACTTTCCTGATTTCTTGACCAAAGTCGAGGCGCTGCAGGAAAAGCATGGTTTCCTTGACCAAGGTATTGTTATTCGTATGACGGGGTGTCCTAATGGCTGTGCTCGTCCCTTTGCGGCTGAAATTGGCTTGGTAGGTAAAGCCCCTGGGCGTTATAACCTCTATCTTGGTGCCAGCTTTGAAGGTACGCGTTTGAATAAGCTTTACCGAGAAAATATTCAAGAGGCGGAGATTTTAGCCGAACTCGATGCCCTGTTTGCTCGCTATGTCAGTGAGCGTGAAACGGAAGAAACCTTTGGTAATTTCACTGTGCGTGTCGGCGTAGTGAAAGCGGTATTAGATGCCGCCCGGGATTTTCATGGATAAATTAATGATATCGCCAAGCCAATTACAGGCGCTGCTTGGTGCACCTAAAGTAGAGCAACAAGCTGAATTAGCAAAGATAAATGACTATCTTGCGACACTGACCGCGGCCGAACGTGTCCTGTGGGGACTAGCTTATTTACCTAGTGAGCATGGTTTGTCATCCAGTTTTGGCATTCAGGCGGCAGTGATGTTGCATCTGGTCAGTCAGGCTCAGAGTGATATTACGGTGATCTTAACCGATACAGGTTACCTGTTTCCTGAAACTTATCAGTTTATTGACCAATTGACCGAGCGCTTGCAACTGAACCTGAAGGTATACCGAGCGCCAACGAGCGCCGCTTGGCAAGAGGCCAAATTTGGCAGATTGTGGGAGCAGGGGCTCGATGGTCTAGAGCAGTATAATCGCATCAATAAAGTACTTCCGATGCAAAATGCCCTACAAGAGCTCAATATCGGCACTTGGTTTGCGGGATTAAGACGCAGCCAAGCCAGCACACGCGAAGTTTTGCCTATTTTAGCGATTCATGGCGAACGCTATAAATTGCTGCCCATAGTCGATTGGAGTAATAAAGATGTGCATCAATATTTGACTGCACATCAATTACCCTATCATCCGTTGTGGGAACAAGGTTATGTCTCTGTGGGTGATACTCATTCTACCCAACCCTTAACATTGGGAATGACAGAAGAGGAGACGCGTTTTAATGGCTTGAAGCGTGAATGTGGGCTGCACTATGAGATTTAAGGTTTGTTGGGGAAGCGCTGGTGGTGCTTTTTAATCGCAACGTTGTCACTATCGTCATGATAGATAAGCTAATAAGACGTTAGTCTTAATACTTTATTATGCTTTACGCACTTTTTTTGCACATAGTTATGCACAGGCTGGTTATTTGCTCTATAGTTGTAAGTTCCCGTAGATGGTTTTGATATGTTGTTCGGTTTTTGTGTGCATCTTATCCCGCTGGGATAGCGTAACTTTTACTTCCTTTATGAAGGTTACAGCAGGCATGGCAGCATTATCGACGCCAGCGAAAGCTTGATTGGTTTGCTAGCGCTTACTAATTATTGTAGTGGCCCTGGATAGTCCGGCGTGACTATCCAGGTGTCTGGACTCGCCAAGCCTAGCTATCTCCTTATCTTATTTCCCCACTGGTTTTTACCTGAGCCCAGTTTATTACTGTGATTATGCCACTCGATTAAGCTAAATCGTTTATGCTATCGATTTACATACATGTAGATAGTTATTTCCCTTTTTATTCATCCATATAGTATTATTTGTGCCATTAATTTTTTATGCGTAGGCTAAAGCGACTTCAACGCCTTAGCAGATTATTGATATTTAAAGGGAGTTAGTTAATGAAAAAGGCATTAGTGGCGGCAACTGTGATCGCTATCGGAGCAGGCGCTTACTGGGTTTCGCAGCAAAAGGAGCAGCCAAATAATGCGATGTTGGCCTATATTCCAGCCGACACACCTCTATTATCCGCTCAGTTTAGTCCGTTTCCTATCAAAGATTACATAGACAGTATTCCAGCATCGCAAAAGCAATATCCTGCAGAGTTACGCGAGTTGATGCGTGAAGAAGATGATCCGCGCGCTAAGTTCTTCCTCGGATTATTTAATCGCTATATGGGGAGTATTAAAGATGGGCAGACCTTCATCGATACCTTTGGTTTACCGCAAAATATCACCAGCTATTTTTATACCTTAGGTGCGATCCCTGTACTTAAGCTTGGCGTCGCTAAACCTGAGGCGATTTGGGCGTTGTTAGATAGTCTCGAGGCTGAAAGTGGGTTAGTTCATGAAATGCGCTCTTTGGATAATGTCAATTACCGTGCCTATTCATTGATGGATAAAGATGAAACAGAGCGGGTTGATCTGGTCGTCGCTATCGATAATGGGCTGCTGACCATGACGTTATCGACCAGCTTTAGTGAGCCGACTTTACTGGAAACGGCTCTGGGTATTAAGGCGGTGACAAACCCCATTGGCGACACCCATATTATTGAAGAGACTATCGCTAAACACGGTTTTTTAAAGGATGGATTAAGTTATATCAATCATCAGGAGTTGGTGAAGGGCATTACCACTCGTGACGGCAATCAATTGGCTAAGCAGTTAACTCGTCTCTTTGCCATGGCTAATGAAGATCCCTTTATCGAATTGCGCTCACAAGTATGCCGCGATGAGTTTAATGGTATCGCCAACAACTGGCCCAGAACCGTAATGGGATACACAAATTTTGAGTTAACTAAGCAGCAGACCACCATGGGGCTCAGCACGGTTATTGAAAGTAATAATCAGGTGATCATGGGCGCCGTTCAACAGATACGTGGCTTTTTACCTGCTTATACGCAAGATATTTCAAGCAGTGTATTTTCTGTCGGTTTAGGTATCGATGTGGATCAGTTTGTACCAGCAATAACAAAAGTGTGGGACGATCTGCTTACGCCATCGTATCAGTGTGAACCGCTGCGCCAAATGCAAGCTGAGATGGAAGGTCAAAGTCCGGCGATGTTAGGTATGTTTGCTGGTATGGCTAATGGAGTTAAAGGGGTATCGGTGTCGCTTATTAACTATGAGCTAAATGAAGTGGCGGCGGATGTAGAGATTAAAACCTTGGATGCAATCGTGACGCTGTCGGCAGAGGATCCCGCCACCTTGTTCAATATGGTGAAGCCATTTGCACCAGAATTAGCCAATATTCAACTTCCTAAAGATGGTAGCCCAGTTGATTTAAGCAGTGCCCTGCAATTACCGGCTTATTACGGCTTTACCGCTAATATGGCGCTTAAAGGTAATCATTTGGCTGTCTACAGTGGTGATAAGGCCCAACAAGTTGCTGATGGCTTAGTGAATGAGACGTTATCAAGCAATGGTTTGCTGACGTTATCGGCCGATTACAGCAAGCTGTTTACGCCTATGATGACGCTGATGGAGATGAGTGGTGAGCCAATTCCTGAAGAGTTAGCTGCTCTTAAAGATTACAATATGAAGATAAAGGTGGATTTTGATGTCAATGCTAACGGCATAGCGATTAACACATTTATGCAGACAGCAAGCGACAAATAAGCCATTAATCGATTTGAGCCCCACCACTATGGTGAATCATAGTGGTGGGGCTTTTTAGTTTTTACAGCAGGTGGGTCTTATGGTGATAACAGGTGTGTTTTTAAAGGGGAATGAAGCCCGTTTAGTGAGTGTTGAGGGGACCCGTGAAAGCCATAGGGTGCTGGCAAGTAAAATCAATAAACTGACTATTCCTAAGGCTCCCACTACAGAGGATATTAAGCTGTTTTGCGCCGCTTTTGAGAGCTATTGTCAGCAACATAATGTGGCGCAGTTAGTGCTTAATCGCCGCGCGACAACCGGGCAAGGTGCCGGTGGAGCAGGCACTTTTATCCTTGAGGGAGTGTTATTGACTATCGCTAATGTGCCGTTGAGCCTGGTGCATCCTGCGACGCTTAAAGCTACCGATAAGCGAACTGGTGAGTTGAAGGCTGATAAGCCTAAAACAGTTGATTTAGGCAAGGCCTACGACCTTGCCTTCGAAGGGTTAAGTTAAGGCTTAACTGCGTTTCTCTACGCCTAGCTCAGCTAAGGTGGCGGCGATATCTTCGGCTGCGGTGGCAGGGTTGATATCGTCATCAATTTTTAAGATGGTTCCATCTTTTCCGATATAAAAAGTTACTCGGCTGGCGACTCGCACTAAATTAAGCACATCAAAAGCTTTAGCCGTGGCTTTTGTCGGGTCGCTTAACATAGGAAAGTCGGCTTTTTGTTCTTCGGCAAACTTTTGGTTATCTTCAAGATCATCGACACTCGCCATCATATAAACGGCATTATACTCCCGAATAAGGTGGCCTTTTTGCACCAGTGATTTGCACTCTAACGTACAGCCATGAGTATTAGCCATGGGGTACCAAGCCAGAACTAAGGTTTGTTTGCCCAGGTAATCTTGTAGTTGGTAGAAATGGCCATCGGTTGCTTGCAATCTAAAGTCTGGCGCCTTATCGCCTACTTTTAAATCGGTTGCATGGGCAAAGTTAACGCAGGTTAGGCCGAGGATCAGAACGCTTGTGAGCCTCTTAATGTGGGCCCATCGGCTCGATAGGGGGTTGATTAATGTCTTCATATTATTGATCCTTTTATGTGGACTTTGAGTGATTGCTAGAGGGCTTCCTGGTCATTCTGAAGAGTCTTTACTGGCGTGTAAATGGATGAGCGAGATGATTGAATTACGCCATAAAAAGTCGTCTATATTGGTTAAAATATCAGGATAGGTTGCTAGCCCTGATAACCTTTGGCCGAACATATCATAAATGACACTGCTGCTAATGCTCACCTTAATATTGCTGTTGGGCAATGTGATGAGGTAATACCTATCGAAGCTACCGCGAGTCGGCTTACCGATTAAGATGGTACTTGACCATTGCTGGGCAAAGTGGGCTATCCACTGGCATTGCTGGCGACAGTCGGGACCAATGAGTAATACCAGCTGCCCTAGTTGACCGGTTGCAGATGTTAATCCTGTTGGCCAAGCGGGCTTATATTGAGGCATTGGCTGTGAATATGTTTGATAGGGGGACAATGTAGACTCAGTGACACTTGGCTTAGTGAGTGTGGCGGGCGAAAACATCGCTCGGCTGATTGCTAATTTAGCTTCACTGTGGGGCCATTTTCGTGCATGCCATTGACTAAAGCGAGCATCAAACTGAGTATGGATCTGTTGACTGGCTCGGGTTAGTTGCAGTTGTTCATCATGGGAGAGGTTATCATAGGCAATAAATTGCAATGGCGACAGATAGTCGCTGCGCTGATTCGGCGCTCGTCTATATCGGGCAATGGCGTAAAGTGCTGAAGTGGCATTTACACTAGGCGCTAGGCTTTGGTCGCGGTAGTGTTGTGCCAGCCAAGTTAACAGCTGATCGCCATGGCCATAGGCGTTACGCAAATCAATAATGGTCAGCGGCGTTAATAACGACTGACTCAGCGCTTTTTGTAACTGACTATTTTGGGGGAGCTTACTTAAGTCATGTAGGCTAAATTGGCCGCGCACAGCATCAAAATAGCTCTCCGATTTAGGCAAAGGCGCTAGTGCAGTTTGTGCGGCATATTGCAATGAGACATTAAGCTGACGGATATGTTGTTGCAGATCTCTTAAGGTGATACGCACATGGTCGCTAGGCATGATGCCTATCTCTTTTCTCAGTAGCGAAATATGGTGTAGTAGTTTGGCTTGCTGATCGGGTTGTGACTGCTGTGATGGTGCTAAAAACAGTTGCCAAGCATCGATCCATCGGGCTATGGGGACGCCATCAATATGAGTAATAAAGGGATGCTCGCTATCGATTGGCGTACTGTCGTTATTAAGCACTTGCCAACCATTTTCATTGTATTGAAGGTGAATGGGCAGCTTAACGGCGCTATCAACATCCGATATGTCACTGGCGATATCATCTAAAGGTGCTAAGACCTTATGCAGCTGCATAGCAAAATCAGTGCGCTTAACGGGTAATGCACTTAGCTCGGCCAGCCGTTGAGCTCGCTCGCTTATGAGTGCTAGTCGCTGCGGTGCGATAGCGGCAAATGAGGAGTGCTCTACCAGTTGTTGCTGTAGAAATTGCAAGTCGTCGCGGATCTCTTGGCTCGTTAATAGGGCCTTAGGCGGCTCGCTGCGCAGCGCGATCGCCGTTAGCTGCAAACAGCTGATTAGCATGATTAATCCAAAGCCATTGATGATGGATTGATGACCGAATTTCATCATGCTGCTTGTTTGTCCTCTCGTGCTGAGCCAATGCTTTGACGTTTATAAGATGTCGTTTATGGAAAAACCTATCCCAATTCTATTGGTGTGTGAGTTGTAGTCTAACAGACTCTCGCCATAGCCATTAAAATACTGCGCATAAAACCTTAAGTTGCCTATGATGGGGTAACTCCAGGTGAGCTCTACCGCACCATAATTAGGTTTATCTAAGTTGTTTCGTAGCAGCATGGTGAATCGATGTTTATCTAGGCCATATACTGCTTGTAATTCAAAATCACCCATGTAATCAGTAATATCAGGGTTGTCATCTCCCCTTGCCGACGTCGGCGTCTCTTTGGCATCTTCTGGAATACGCCACCACACCTTGGCGCTCAATGCAAAAGGGCCACTATCGAATACCATAGTGCCATAAATACGGTTCCAACTTCGGGAGAGATCACCTGTTTGACCATTGGATTGATGCACCGCGCCGATACCCCATAGTGAGTTAGTTAGCGGGCCAATTTGCCAATCGTTATTGAATAGCATGAATATTTCCGGTTCATGATTAGTTTCGCGAAACGGGGATGAGATCTCTTTATTGTAGACCTGCCAATAGGATTGATTGGTGTAGGCAAAGTACAAGTGACCATTGTCGCCAAATACGTTATACATCAACGGAAACTTGAAGCTAATTTGAAATTTAGCTTCCATTTTATCTATGTCGGCTTCAGTGTTTTCTATCTCTTCTCTGAAAGGGTCGATGTTAGGGCTGGTGTTATAGGTAAAAGGTAAGATGTAGTTGACTTTGTGTGGGGTGATAACAAAGGGGAAGTCTGCGGTGGCCAACTCCACTTTTATCCTTTCATCGACTAACGATTCGCTTTTTTTCGTTGAGGATGTTTCTACCTGCTCAGCGCCAAAGGCTGGCATAGCCAACGTAAGTAGTCCAAGCAGAGGCATCCAATAACGATACTGAGCTATTTTCATCCAAGCGTTCCTTTTAGCATATGAGTTAATGTAGCTATAACAGTAAAAGCTAGCTCTGTTTTAACATTTGAGTCGCCATACTGCATCTTTTATCTGCTCCGCGCCGATTTCAACAGCTTATTCGCCTTGGTTATGCCTCTTCTTTGACGCGCCACTAATAACTAAATGGAATAGAATCTAATTATTATATATTTTTTAAGTAATAAAAATGGCGTTATATTAAGCTGACTATATATTGGCAGAGATGCGGACATGGAATTAATTACTTTACCTAGGCAGCAGGAGCGCGGCAAAGTGTGGCTGGTTGGTGCTGGCCCTGGAGATGTTGAGTTACTGACGCTCAAGGCTTTTCGCATCTTAAAACAAGCCGATGTAGTGCTTTATGATGCTTTGGTGAGTGAAGATATTATGGCCTTAGTGCCGGTAGCTGCCGAGAAAATCGCCGTGGGTAAACGTGCAGGAAAACATAGCGCCGCTCAAGATGAGATCAATCAACTGCTAGTCACTAAGGCATACACCCGCAAAAATGTGGTGCGCCTCAAAGGAGGAGATCCATTTATCTTTGGCCGCGGTGGTGAAGAGCTAGAAACCTTGGTTGAAGCCGGCGTCGCCTTTGAAGTGGTCCCCGGCATAACGGCGGCGAGCGGCACATCTGCCTATGCAGGCATCCCATTGACTCACAGAGATCATGCTCAAGGCGTGACCTTTATTACCGGGCATTGCAAATTGGCGAGTCGCCCGCTCGACTGGCAAAGTTATGCCAACAGTCAAAACACCCTAGTGATCTATATGGGCATTCTAAATGCGCAGACGATAAAGCAAGGGCTTATTGAAGCTGGACGGGCACCAGCGACACCAGTTGCGATCGTATCTAAAGCGACGACCCATGAGCAGCGAAGCTTTATCGGGACCTTGGATGAGCTGGATCAATTAGCGGCATCGCCACAATTACGTATGCCAGCGCTGATGATTATTGGTGAAGTGGTTGGATTAGCTCAAAACCTTAACTGGTTTAATCCTCAATCGGCAAATTGCAATGTGGCGCAAACGGGTCAATAATCAATTTTAAAATCTTTACTAAACAAGGCGTTTAGCGCTTTAACATACTCTTCATCTGGCTTAGGGCGCACCAATTGGGCAAGTTCATCCCCCGTAGGAGTTAAGCGATAGTAGTTAAATTGCAGGTTTCCATGTTTAGGGGTGAGTGTCATACACTTACCCGATAATGTCAGGCTGATGGCGGTTTTAGAGTTGAGCACTCCGGTTTCAAACTCGCTTTTATGCAGTAATCCGGCATCCACCAAGGTTAAGATGGCAGAGTAGGGTAAGCCAAATTGTGACAGGGCAATATGGGTATTATCTGACTTGCGAAACAGCTGTCCAATCCCACCAGAATGGCGATACCCCATGAGTAACTTCAGCTTAGATTCATTATTAATGGTCACGCTCATGCCTAAGGCTTTTTCAAAGATCTGCGCCTCTTTGTGCGTCAGCTGTTTGAGGGTCGATAGGCTGCGTAAGCTAAAGCGGCCGGGATTGGTGAGCTCATTGGCTAAAATACGTCCCCATAAGGTTTGCATGTTACGGTTATGGATCTGCTCTGCTAACTGAAAAAATTGATGTATCCAGTCGGGGTCTAAGTCAGCACCAATGACATCTGACGGCGTTTGTGCGAGCGCAATGGTATAGATAGTTTCTAGATTACTCTGGTATTGGTTGACCAACAGAGTCTGCCGTTGCTGGGCGCGCGCCGTTATTGATGCCATCGAAGGGCGATAACCTTCCTCACCGCTCAAGCCTAAATAGCGGCCAAGTGATAAGGCCTTTTTGCGAGCAGAAACATCAAACTGATTGTGTTGTGAAGCACTAGCACCCTTTTCTGTCATGGTTAAATATGTAATTGTGTGATGAAGTTATAAGCAGTTTATCGCACTATTATTAGCCTTGCCTTGCTTAATTTCATCTTATTTATTGCTGATGTAAGTCAGTTGTTCTTGGTTGGAGTTTTAGGACTTAAGCTGCGGATTATCCATGGCTAGGTGTGAGCGCGAGCTTGTTATTGAGCTCTGGGATGAGTGCCGTTACCCTTAAGGAGTAATGGTTGTATTTGTGATGCAGGTAAACTTAGCCGATGTTTTGCTGCTAACCCTCGTGATCTGTTTCAATAAAATATTGCCACAAATCGCTTATGATGATTTTATTGGTTGATATTAATAAAGTTAGAGGTATCAGTGAGTAAAATATTAATTATCTATTCTAGCGTGCATGGACAAACACGTAAGGTCACTGAACATCTCAAGCAACATCTTGAATCTTTTGGCGATCAGGTTACCTGTACCAGTATTGATGCTGTACCAGCACTTGAAGCTTTTGATAAAGTGGTGCTAGGCGCCAGTATTCGTCACGGTAAACATCATCCTGCAGTCTATCACTTCATCAGCCAAAATATGCAGGCCTTAAATGACAAGGTCAGCAGTTTTTTTTCGGTCAGTCTAGTGGCCAGAAAACCGGCTAAAAATACCCCAGAAACCAACCCTTATATGCAGGCTTTTTTAGCTAAAACGTCTTGGAAACCTAAGTTACTGGCCGTATTTGGGGGCAATTTAGATTATCAAGGCTATAACGCCCTCGATAGAAATATTATTCGCTTCATCATGTGGCTCACTAAAGGGCCGACGGCGCCAGATACTCGAGTGGAATATACCGATTGGGATAAGGTGAGCGAATATGCGAGTCAATTACATCAATTGTAAGCGTGGCTTAAGGCTAGGAGATAACTGATATGCTCCGTAAACTGATCAATAAAATCATAGAGTACCAACATCTGCTGTTGATTTTGTTATCGCTATTTTTAATCCTCACCAGCAGTTGGATTGTTATGGGGCGTAGCATCAGGCCGAACGCTTCAGTGTGGGACTATCTGCATGTTTATTTGGGCATGGTCGTTGCAGGTTTGTCTGTACCGATGTTGCTGGCTAATGTTACTAAGGGCAAGTGGCGTCAGTTTTTTCCTTGGCTTATGGGGGATTTTACTCAACTGAGTCGTGATATTTGCGGCCTAAAGCGCGGCAACATTCCTGCGGCAGGAGGGCGAGGTCTCTTTAGTGTCATTGAGGGGATTGGCCTGATATTGCTGTTGTTAGTCTCGTTTACTGGGGTGATGTGGTTTGTGACGCAAGGCAGCAGTGAAGCGTTAAATTGGCGCAGTTATCATCAGAGTAGTGCCCATGGATTTATAGGGTTTATGTTAGTGCACAGTGTTTGCGCTGCGGCGCATCTTATTGACTTGGTTCGTAACTAATCCAAGTAACCGCCTGTTTGTGACAGCTGCATCACGTCATCGTGAGTTAATTGGCATGAATAAGAGTCTGCGTTTATTAGCGTTTATTAACTATGCTCTTTGTTAACCAGAATTGGAAAGTCTGTTTGCCGCTAGTTTCAATTAAGCCATGGGCTCTAGGCGTTAGCATGGCGCGTTGCAGTGCGATTTCTATTTAGAGCCTATTGGATTAATGATAACTCTAGGGCCTGTTGATCTTTGCTGGTTGAATTTTGTTCGAGACAAAAACGTTTTAATCGAGGCGAGTGGATTGCGGCCTAGTCATCTAAGCAAAATTCACTTAACAAAGAGTAAAACGTTTTTAGCCGAACCCTTCGGGCGGCGTTTGTTGGGTGTTTTTACTGCGTTCTCAGCTTTTTATGTAGAATAACTACACTACAAAGCTTCTGCCTTGTATAAATACCCAGTAACTCGCTGCAAAAACAACCTTGAAAGATCAACAGGCCCTAGATAATTAAAATTCTAGATGAAGTGAAGTTTGCAGTTACTTGAAGCTAATTTTTGCTGTCATATAAAATCTTACTGGAGCTTTTGGTGGCGTAAAGGCCTTATTAGGGTCGATGAAATTTTAAATTCACTTTTACCAACTTACTGATAAAAATGTTATTTATCATCTTTAATTGTATTACAGCTCTGTTTAGTTGCAATACTCGATAATACTGGATAGATTTAAACAAGTAGCGCAAAAGAGAGACCTGTTTTTAATCGTTAGCCGGAGTGTAAATATATACCATGTATTATCAAAATGACGACGTTCGTATAAATAAAATCAAAGAGTTATTACCTCCAGTCGCGATTCTTGAGCGATTTCCGGCTACTGAAAATGCATCTGCTACCGTTTTTAATGCACGTGAGAGTATTCATCAGATATTAAAGCTGCAAGATGATCGCCTCTTGGTGGTGGTCGGTCCGTGTTCTATTCACGATCCTGTAGCGGCGCTAGAATACGCACAAGGGTTGGTGAAGGTGCGGGAGCAATATAAAGATCAACTTGAGATTGTCATGCGGGTCTACTTTGAAAAGCCACGCACCACTGTGGGTTGGAAAGGGCTAATCAATGACCCTGATATGGATAATAGCTTTAAATTAAATGATGGTTTGCGCACTGCGCGTAAGTTGTTACTGGATTTAAACGATATGGGAGTGCCGACTGCGGGTGAATTTTTAGATATGATCACACCGCAATATGTTGCCGATCTGATGTGCTGGGGGGCAATAGGTGCCCGCACGACTGAGTCTCAGGTTCACCGTGAATTAGCGTCGGGCTTATCTTGCCCTGTGGGATTTAAAAATGGAACCGATGGCACCATTAAAGTGGCGATCGATGCTATTGGCGCCGCCAGTGCCCCACACCACTTCTTGTCGGTGACTAAATATGGCCATTCTGCCATTGTGTCGACTAAAGGTAATCCAGATTGTCATATCATTCTGCGTGGCGGCAAAGAGCCCAATTACAGTGCAGAGCACGTTAAAGCGATTAAAGAGCAACTGCTGAAGGCGAAGTTGCCTGCCAATATCATGGTGGACTTTAGCCATGCTAATAGCAGCAAACAGTTTAAACGTCAGTTACTGGTGGCTGAAGATATTGCAGGACAGATAAGTGCGGGTGAGCGAGCCATTTTTGGCGTGATGGTCGAGAGTCACCTCGTCGAAGGGCGGCAAGATCACGTGGAGGGGCAAGCTTTACGTTATGGGCAAAGCATTACCGATGCGTGTTTGGGCTGGCAAGACACGGAAACATTACTGGGCTTGCTGAACCAAAGTATTATACGTCGTCGCGAAACAATTTAAGTAATGCGAAGAGGGAGCCAATGGCTTCCTCTTGCACTAATGTAAATGCGATTAACGATGTTGTTGAGCAATCAGGTATTCGTTAGCCTTGGCTAAGCTGCCAAAAGAGGAGATTAAATTACTCTGACCTTTTTGTTGAATTTCGGGGTTATTCGACTCTGTCATCATCCATACCCAAGTTTGTATTAACGGTAATGGTGGGTATTGCGCGTCAGATGATTGTGGCATATCGGCTTCCTTAACATTTTGCGGGTTATTCCCGATGCTCTATACAATACGATTGAGCGACTTTTACGTGATGCCAAGATTATCAAAAATTGCAAGATCTGATAACCCCTTGAGGTTATGTGTCTATTGGCTATTAATGACACATCACTCGGCAAAACGTTAACCTAATTCTAATACTTTTTAATCGTTATTTACCACAAAAGTAACACTAAAGTCCATCGACCGATTGGTTTAGCGATTGTTTGATATGCAGGCAGGAGAATTCCTTGTGGGTCATTTCTCGTTGGGTATGTTAAGTGATCTTATCTATAGGTGGTGAGTACGTTCTAACCGTGGGCAATAGCAAACGCTAAACGAGATTTACAACCTTAAGCCAATCTGTTTTACCCATTGGCCATTGATGTTTTTTATTATAATACGGAGCCGCTATGCGCCCCACGCTCTATTTTGATGGACCTATCGATAAATTAAATTGGCATGTGTTGAAGCTGCTTTGGCCCTATTTGTTGGAGTTTAAAGGGCGGGTGATACTGGCTTTGCTATGCTTGGTTATCGCTAAATTGGCCAGTGTTGGTTTACCCTTTGTGCTCAAAGAGATTGTCGATACTTTAGATAAAGCATCGACAGAGCAAATTATTAGCGTGCCCATAGCCTTAGTCGTCGCCTATGGCGGAATGCGGCTGTTAAATACCGTCATTTCTGAGGTGCGCGATACCTTATTTGGTCGAGTGACAGAGCGAGCGATTCGGCGTCTTGGCTTATCGGTATTTCAACATCTACATCGGCTGGATCTAGCCTTTCATTTAGAGCGCCGCACCGGCGGTCTGTCTCGTGATATTGAACGTGGTACCAGCGGCGTCAGCTTCTTGATGCGTTTTATGGTGTTTAATATTGTCCCCACCATGTTAGAAATCGCCTTGGTGGTGGGAATTTTGTTTTATAACTACGGCTGGCTGTTTGCGCTGATCACCTTAGGCGCTGTGGTGGCTTATATTCTATTTTCAGTGATAGCGACCGAGTGGCGCACCGGCTTCGTTCGCGAAGCTGCCTTGGCCGATTCACAATCGAATACCCGCGCTATCGACAGTTTATTGAATTATGAAACCGTTAAGTATTTCAATAATGAAGAATATGAGGCGCAAAAGTACGATCAAGCATTACAACGCTGGGAGCGAGCAAAGCGCAGTAATCGCTTATCATTGTTTGCCCTTAATGCTGGGCAAGCATTGATTATTTCGCTCGCGATGACCTTGATGCTAGCGTTAGCTGCGCAGCAGGTTAGCGCAGCGATAATGACCATAGGTGATTTTGTGTTGATTAACGCCTTTATGATGCAGCTGTTTATGCCGTTGAACTTCTTAGGTTTTGTCTATCGGGAGATCCGCGGCGCCCTAGCCAATATTGAGCGCATGTTCTCTTTATTAGACCGAGTCCCCATGATTGAAGATAAGCCCAGTGCCACCAGTCCTTCACTGACACAAGGTAGTCTACGTTTTGAACATATCAGTTTTAGTTATGATGGCCGCAAGATCCTTGATGATGTGAGTTTCGAATTACCCGCAGGCAAAAAAGTGGCTATTGTAGGCGACAGTGGCGCGGGCAAATCTACCATAGTTAAACTGCTATTTCGTTTTTATGAGGCACAGTCTGGGCACATTTATATTGACGGTGAGGATATTACACAACTGAGTCAACATGCTCTGCGACAAGCAATAGCCATAGTACCGCAAGATACTGTGCTATTTAATGATTCACTACTGGAAAATATCCGCTATGGCTCACCCAATGCCACTGATGAACAGGTGCAGGGGGCGATTAGGATGGCTCACTTAGCCGGATTCATTGCGCAGCTTAGTGACGGCTGGCATACCAAAGTGGGTGAGCGCGGCCTAAAACTCTCAGGCGGTGAAAAGCAGCGAGTCGCTATTGCTCGAGCCATTTTAAAAGGATCGCCCTTATTAGTATTTGATGAAGCCACATCATCGCTGGACAGTCATTCGGAGCAAGCTATTTTGACTGCACTAAAAGAGATGGAAAAAGGCCACAGCAGTTTGGTGATCGCCCATCGTCTATCGACCGTGGTAGATGCTGATCAAATTATAGTGCTTAGCCAAGGTAAAATAGTGGAGCGAGGTGATCATCATAGCTTGTTAAAAGCCAAGGGCTTGTACCATAAATTATGGACGGTACAGCACCAGTATTAATTACTAGTCGATTGAGATTATTGGTGAGTTAATTAATAGGCCAGCTTATCTAATTCGGTTGCGATAAGCTGGACTTACTATTTCGGTTGATATCTCTGCAAGTGGTGGGCTTAATTGCTCCACTGTCAGATTTTTACAAGAAACCAAGAAAACCAATGTGGCGTGGTCAACCACAGAGCTTAAGGTGAACAGCAAAGGTATGGTATTGATTATTTCAATTAATCAATACGGCTGGTCAACCACAGAGATGAGCCTAAGTAAAGACATATGGTGGCTTGTAGGGTAACCATAATCAAGGAAGCACTGCGGTAGTGGCGGCATACCATAGTGGTGGTTTATTGTTACAATTAATGATTGTCGCTAAAGAGACAACGATTAGGCTGTTTTTGAGGTATTAATAGGTCTCCAACCATCACAAAGTAGACTGAGTTTTGTATTCCCCGCATTGTAGGGCGTAAGTCGTATGATCTCTCCCCCCTTGAAACAGATAGTCTCACCTTCGATGACGGTTAACCGATCACAGTTTTGACAGCTGACCGAGAGAGGTTTACTTTTCCCACCCGCTCCAAAAAACGAATCACTCACCAGATGTTCTCCTTGTATTGACTTTATGCTAGCTGTGCCGCTATTCCATACATCGCTAATGTAGTCAAGTGTAGCGTATAAAGCTAGTGCTATCGAGAGTCATGCAAGCGACTGTAGATTAATAACTCTCTAAAGCGCTTTTTTGACTTGCTGTTTTCCACTTTGGTTTAAACCAGAATCGTACACAGTCGTTGTTTCGACGAGTCTGATGATAACGGTTTTAATATTTGACTGTTGCTGCGGCACTGCTATGGGCTGAAACACCAAGTTACGATGAATATACTGCACAAGAGTTGTTTTGCCATGGTAGCGCTATGTCACAATATAGTCGCGACATAGTAATCTAATTGAGGGTAAAACTCGATCTAATTAGCACTTTTTACTTAAAATGTATCACCTCGATACACTTTTAGGTGTCATATAGTAAAGGTGGATAGAGCTAGGGATAAAAGCTAAAGTTGTTCGAAAAATGGTCGATAATAGACGTTAGACCAAAGAGTCATTATCGCTTAGAGAGGCAGTTATGCAGATTAATAATCATGGCACCGCCGTGTCAGAAACGGCACGTAATAAATCAGAAACCAATACGAATCACGGCCAGCAGGTGGCGGATGTGGCTAACACTAACACCGCCCAGGCAACCAGCAAACAGCTAATGAATACTGCCATTTTGTCGGCGCAACAAGCAGTGAATCTCAGTTCGGCTAATGAACCTATGCGGTTACTCTATAAGGCGGCAATAGCCTCAATAAATGAGCATCTAGCCCCCAGCATGGGGCAACATGCGATTGAAACGGCAGTCGAGCAGGGCGTTGATACCTCAGCTGAAGCGACAGCTGAGCGCATTGTTAGCTTTGCTACGCAGTTTTTTAGCGTACATCAAGAGCAAAACAGTAATATGACCTTTGACGAACAGCTTAGCTCATTTATGGAGATTATTGGCGGCGCGATTGATCAGGGGTTTGATGAAGCTAAAGATATTCTATCTGGTTTAAAAGTCCTTGAAGGGGATATTGCCGATGGTGTGGAGCAAACCTACTCTTTGGTGCAGCAAGGATTACAAGCATTTCGTGATAGTTTTAACCCAGAAGTTGAGTCTATATAAGGGGTTGCAATTTAATCCTGTCGTGGCTTATTAAGGGGCAAACGAGTTACGCGGCTTAGGATGTTACCTTGACTCTACTCTCAATAACCTCAATGATGGTGTTTATCGACCTTGATTTAACTCTCAAAGGGGATGCTAATGTGGCAACAGGCATACGTGATAGAGCGTATAGATTGGAACGAACGATTATTTACGTTGAAGCTGTCTGCTGATATTGGTGATTTTATTGCAGGGCAGTTTATTAAGCTCTCACAAGTTATCGATGATAAGAGAGTGGCTCGAGCTTATTCATTGGTTAATGCCCCTTCGAGTCAGTATCTAGAAATATTGGCGGTAAGCGTAGAAGAGGGCAAGTTATCTCCTCAATTACAGACGTTAAATGTTGGCGACAGCATCGATATTTCCACTAAAGCGACAGGCTTTATGACATTAGATGAACTGCCCGCTCAAGGCCAACATTTATGGCTGTTTGCTACAGGTACGGCTGTAGGACCTTTTATCTCTATGATGCGAACCAAGCAACCTTGGTTACGTTTTAATAAGGTGATTTTGGTTTATGGGGTTAGGCAGGCGAACGACTTAGCTTATTACCCAGAGTTACAGCAGCTTAAGTTAACCTATCCGCAACAGTTTGAACTTGTTACCTCTGTAACTCGTGAAAAAGGCGTTGGCACCATAGATAGCCGTATACCCGATGCCGTGGCTACAGGCGTTATTGAGGCGCAAGTTGGACTTAAATTAACCCCAAAAGATGCTCAAGTGATGATTTGTGGCCACCCTGAGATGATTAAAAGCCTGACTCAACAGCTTAAAGCGCGTGGTTTAGCGACTAATTTACGCCGAGCACCTGGTCAAATCACGGTTGAAAAATACTGGTAACTAGGCTTTGGTGGCAACGGCGTAGAGGGGCCATGATTTGAGTCGAATAAAGTGGATCCAATAGATAGCATATCCTCTTGCCTTAAGGCGACTTGTATTAAGATTGATTGGCTTACAGAGCAATGACGATTGCTTTAATGACATCGTCCTTCCTTTACTGCACAAGCTCTCCATTTTTATATTAAATATCTGTTTTAAATTGACTATATTTGGGTTGGTCGTGTTTTTCTAAGTATTCATACTGTGGTTTATCGTGCCACTCAGTATGCGGCTTTACTCGTTGCAAGTAGGTCTACTGCACGCCAATGTTATGGTTGGTCGGATTGGCGGCGGCCGTTATGCTTGAAGCTTCTTCGGTTTTGTTCACCAAAGGTTCCGTAAAGTTCATGAGTGACACCAAATTGTAACCGCCGCTCCCCGTCGAATTTGCGTCTATCGGCATGATGAATATAGCGACAACGGCACGGTGTTGTACTGCATCCTTTCAGGGGAAGCATAGGCGCTTGTGCGGAAAGATAGCGTTTACCTTGCAGTGAGTGGGCGCTGGTACAATCCATTGCATCATTGACAATTTCGACACTATGAAAATTTGTATTCGTTGAGGAATATTGCTGCTCAGCAAAAGGCGGGTACTCACTAATAGGCTTAGCTTTGGTTTTGCTGCGTGCTTTTTTTGTTATCTTTTTCCGCCTTATACCCAGTCTGTGTTTAAACAGATACAGCAGTAGCATGAGCGCCAAGAGCAGCGCGATGATTTTGATTGGCATATATATTCTCTGTGATGTTATCGCTTGTCTGGTTTTACGCTTACTTGTTTAGTGTAGTCACTGCTACACTGCTATTAGCTAAGTGCAAAATTGTCGCTACAGATGATTTTTTTAATAATTCAACTTGCCGTTATGAGAGGTTTTGATTACCCTAGTCGCAATTGATAACCATTATCATTATCGGTTTGTAACTGGAGAGTTGAAATGAACTTTACTAAAGGCGTTATTGCGCTAGGTTTGGCTTGCATGACATCAATGGCAAGTGCTGCTGATACGTTAACGATTTACTCATATCGACAAGCGTTTTTGATTGACCCTATTTTAACTGACTTTACCAAGGAGACGGGTATTGAGGTGAATGTGGTCTTTTCTAAAAATGGTATTGCCGAACGTATTGCTAGAGAAGGGCGCTTATCTCCAGTTGACTTAGTGCTGACGTCTGATTTTTCTCGCTTAATGGAATTGGCCGATAAAGATTTGGTTACCCCTGTGCAGAGCGAAGTACTTGAGGTTAATATCCCGCAATCAATGCGTTCACCCAGCGGTGAATGGTTTGCATTAACCCAGCGAGTAAGAAATATTTACTCTTCTAAAGAGCGCTTAGGGCCGTTAGATATTACTTATGAAGATCTTGCCGATCCTAAATATAAAGGCAAAATTTGTACTCGCAGTGGTAAGCATCCTTACAATATTGCCTTAGTTGCCTCTATGATAGCGCACCATGGTGAAGCCGAAACCAAAACATGGTTAAACGGTTTTAAAGCCAATTTGGCCCGTAAGCCGCAGGGTAATGATCGTGCTCAGGTACAAGCGGTTAAAGAGGGGCTATGTGATATCGCCATTGGTAACAGTTATTACTTAGGAAAAATGTTGCAAGATCCTAACCAAGTGGCTTGGGCTGAGGCGGTCAATATTAATTTCCCTAATCAAAGCAATCGCGGTGCGCATATTAATATCTCGGGTATGGCGTTGGCCAAGCATGCCCCCCATAAAGACAACGCAATTAAATTAATGGAATATTTGTCAGGTGATGCTGCGCAGCAATCTTATGCGCAAATCAATATGGAGTATCCGGTCAAGGTGGATGTTGCACCATCAGAGTTGGTGGCCTCTTGGGGAGAGTTTAAAGCCGATGCGTTACCCATTTTTAAATTGGCAGAGTATCATCAGGCAGCCGTAAAATTATTAGATGAAGTGAAGTTTGATCTGTAAAAAATAGTCAGCTTTACGCGCTATTGGTCTCGACATAGCCTTCTTATTAGAAGGCTATTTTGCTTTTTAGCCACAGGGCGCACACTTTTGTAAGTTATAATCGTTTTTATTTAAGCTTCGGTTTAGGTTAATCCTTGATAATTATCTGATTAAGGCAAATGAGATAACGAATGATTTTAGGTTTTGCTCGACGTTGGTCACTGATCAGTTATTTGATAGCAGTTATCTTAACACTGCCATTGTTAGCCATTATTGTGCAGGCTGCAGTGCCCGGTGAGGCTATATTTGCTCATCTACTCGACACCGTATTACCCACATATATTTTCAATACGCTGGCCTTGATGCTGTGTGTCTGTATTGGTGCAGTGGTATTGGCACTGCCTGCGGCTTGGTGTATTGCCCGCTGTGACTTTCCTGGCCGGCAACTCTTCCAGTGGGCCTTGTTGTTACCCTTAGCCATGCCTGCTTATGTCGTGGCTTATGTATATACCGACTTGCTCGATTATGCTGGCCCGATTCAGCGGGGGATACGTGCTGTGTTTGGTTGGCAATCGCCCCAAGACTATTACTTCCCTGATGTGCGTACCTTGATGGGCGCTGCTGTCATGTTAGCCTTAGTGTTGTTTCCTTATATTTATTTGTTGGCTCGCACCGCATTTATGGAGCAATCCTCTAGCTTACAACATGCGGCTCGTGTGATGGGATGCTCCCCATGGCAAAGCTTTTGGCGCTTAAGTTTACCCATGGCTAGGCCCGCATTAGCCGTCGGCGCTTCACTGGTCGCGATGGAAACGGCAGCTGACTTTGCTACCGTCAGTTACTTTTCGGTGCCGACACTGACTACAGCGGTATATGACACTTGGCTAGGTTATGGCAGTTTATCTGCTGCCGCTAAGTTGTCGGCGATTATGTTGTTGGTGATTTTTTGTATGATTGGCAGTGAGCGTTTTGCGCGCCGTAAGCAGAAGTTGTTTCAGAAACAGGCCGAGCTTAATGAGCGTGATCGCTATCCGTTATCGGCACCTAAGGCGTGGTTAGCGACGTTTTACTGTGCTGGCTTATTACTGCTGGCATTTCTCTTACCCTTTGGGGTACTTGTCAGTTATGCCTGGCAATATTTCGAGGTCAGTTGGAACCACGAGTTTCTACAATACAGTATTAATAGTCTCTATATCGCGTTGCTGGTGGCGTTACTCACTGCCGTGATTGCTATCGTGCTGATGTTTGTTAGGCGTTGTAGTCCACGTCGCAGCGACTTATTACCGTCACGTTTAGCGTCTACAGGATATGCGCTGCCTGGCACAGTGCTGGCGATCGGGATTTTAGTGCCGCTCACATATATGGATTTTACCATTAATGATATTTATGCCTACTTCGACAGGCAAGGACCTGGCTTAGTGTTAAGTGGCAGCATATTTGCTTTAATTTTTGCTTTTTCTATTCGATTTGTGGCCATTGCAATCGGTAGTGTGGAAAGCAGTTACAAGCGTATTAGTCCAACGCTGGATATGGCTTCGATCACCATGGGCTTAAGACCCAATGCTTTGTTGCGTAAGGTTCACTTGCCCTTGTTGAGAAAAGGCATTTTTGCTGGCGTATTGTTGGTGTTTATTGAGTGCATGAAAGAGCTACCTGCGGCGTTACTACTCAGGCCTGTAGGGTTTGAAAATCTTGCCACTTATGTGTTTCAGTTCGTTTCAGATGAACAGTTAGAGCATGGCGCTCTGGCGGCCATTGTGATCGTACTTGTGGGGTTCATTCCGCTGATCTATTTAAACCGTTCATTGGAGCATAATACTTAAATGTCGACACTCAAAATTGAAGATGTTCACAGTGATTACCAAGGCCTGGTAATTTTAAATGGCCTTAGTCTTAATATTCAGCGTGGAGAGATTGCGGCGCTATTAGGGCCTAGTGGCTGTGGTAAGACGACTCTGCTCAGGGCAATTGCTGGGTTGCAACCTATCTCTGCTGGCCGCATTAGCATCAATAAGCGGTTGTTGTCGGGAGATGAGCACTTCGTGCCGAGTGAGCAAAGAGAAGTGGGAATGATTTTCCAAGACTATGCATTGTTTCCCCATTTAACGGTAGCGGACAATATTTTATTTGGAGTCAAAGGCTTAACTAGTGCCGAACGGCAAGCCAGATTAACTGAAATGTTAGCTTTGGTGAAACTTGATGGCTTAGAGAAACGTTATCCACATGAGTTATCGGGCGGCCAGCAGCAGAGAGTATCGATTGCCCGCGCTCTGGCGTATGAGCCTGAGTTATTACTGCTCGATGAACCCTTTTCAAATATCGATGCCAAAGTGCGCAATGAAATGATGCTGGAGATCCGCAGCATTTTAAAACAACGCGATGTTAGTGCAATTTTTGTGACCCATAGCAAGGATGAAGCCTTTGTATTTGCAGATAAACTGGCGCTATTTAATCAAGGAGCGATAGTGCAATATGGCTGTGCTGAAGCCCTTTACAGTGCACCTGCCGATAAATACGTTGCTGAGTTTTTAGGTGAAGGAAATTATCTTGCCGCTCAAGTGGTAGATGGTTTTACTGTGTCTACTCCACTGGGTATGCTTGTTAGCACAGCACCTATGCTGTTTGATGTGGGGCACAAGGGGGAACTTTTGCTGAGGCCTGAGCAGATCGACATTCATGCCAACGGTCAGGGTGATGGATTGATTGTCGAGCGCCGTTTTTTAGGCAGTAATTGTTATTATCGAGTCTTGGTCGGTACACAAGGTTATGATGTTCGCAGTGCTAAAAACGATTTAGCCTTGGGTGAGCGAGTTCACCTAGCAGTGATCCCTCATTCGTTGGTCTTATTATCGCCTGCTGAGTAACATATTTGTAACTCGCGGTGGTTGTTATGATTAATAAACGTTAATCTAACCATTAATACGGTTTCTTTTTAACGGTTTGTGGCTTGTGTAGTACTATTTATCGCTAAAGTTTCGGACAATATAGCCGAAATTGAAACTGACAAAGGTAGGGTCTATATGGATAGTCAGGTTATGCCACGTGAACAGTTAGGTGTGTGTGCCGAAGGAAATTTGCATAGCGTATATTTGATGTTTAATGCCGAAGACGGTGTGGAATCACAATTACGCCCTTGTGTAGCCAATGTTGCGCAGTACATTTATGAATTATCGGATCAATATGCCGATAGTGCCTTTAATGGTTTTGTCGCGATTGGTGCTAATTACTGGGACAGCTTGTATCCCCTGTCTCGTCCAGCTCAATTGAAACCGTTTCCGGCGATGAATGCCGATAATCGAGATGCTCCTGCACATGAGTATGATCTCTTTATTCATCTGAGGTGCGATCGTTATGACATCTTGCACTTGGTTGCTAATGAAGTGTGCCAAATGTTTGAAGGTTTAGTCGAGCTGGTTGATGAAGAGCGCGGTTTTCAGTTTATGGATGCGCGCGATCTCACCGGTTTTGTCGACGGTACTGAAAATCCTAAAGGGCGTCATCGCCAAGAGGTCGCCTTAGTTGGCGATGAAGATGCAATCTTCCGTTCAGGTAGTTATGTCCATGTACAAAAATACGCGCACAATCTGAGTAAATGGAATCGGCTTCCTCAGAAAAAACAAGAAGATATCATAGGTAGGACTAAAATCGATAATATCGAGTATGCCTCGCAGGATAAGCCTCTTACCAGCCACATTAAGCGGGTTAACCTAAAAGATAGCCAAGGACGTTCGATGGAGATCTTACGGCAGAGTATGCCTTATGGCTCAATGAAAGAGCAGGGGTTGATGTTTATCTCATTGTGCCGTAATTCAGAGCATTTTGAAAAGATGCTCCACAGCATGATCCACGGTGATGGAGCTGGTAATCATGATCACTTAATGCACTTTACTCAAGCGCTGACGGGATCGGCGTTTTTTGCTCCTTCGCTAGATTTTATGCAAAATGCAGCTGCCGAAAGCGACGAGTGAATAGCGGCAACCTATTGTCGTTGCGCCATTGATTAATCACAGTCGGCCAAGTCTTTGGACTCTTTTTTTACCGCGTGGTCATTACACTGGCGTAAAATTAGTAGCCATCAAAAGCGGGCTGCAATAAAATTCGCCTGAATGGGCTTTACCAAGCCTTTTTGGCAGGCTGGTTAAGCGTCAAAAGCGATAAGATCTTGCATGCTAATTAAATGCCGATAAGTTTCTCTTATCGGCATTTTTATATGATTTTCAGTGATACAGGCTTTGATTGAGCATTAATGGCTAAATTGGAGCCATTGTTTTGGCATAAAAAAGACGCCATTGGCGCCTATTTTTAGTAAATCGTAATTAGTCTTGATCCAGAATTTGTCATTTAACCGCTACAATATAGACTATCGATTCCTTGACCTAGTGTGCTATAAAACACTTTAATCGGTATAGTTAAATAATGACTTGATCGTGTTGAACGTTTTACCGACCTCTTGAATATTAGATGGGCAGATGAAAATCGTATCATCACCAGCAATGGTGCCCAATATTCCCTCTGGTTTACCTATAGAATCCAGCAGTCTAGCGATTAGCTGTGCAGCTCCCGGGCTGGTTCTTACCACAATCATAGATTGATTATGGTCAACATCCAATACGAGGTTTTTCAATGGGCTGCCAGCCGTAGGCACACCTAGCTCTGCAGGGAGGCAGTAAACCATCTCTTGTTTAGCATTGCGTGTACGCACCGCACCAAACTTACTTAGCATGCGCGATACTTTTGATTGGTTAATATTGTTATAACCTTCGGCTTGAAGCGCATTGACGATTTCGCTCTGAGAGCCAAAGCGTTCCTCTTTTAAGATAGCCTTAAAGGTCTTGACGAGTTCTTCTTGGTTTTTATTGGCTTGCATGAATTTGGCATCTTATATTCGTAAAATTGGCTCATTGTGAATAGCTATGCAAAGCAAGTCAAGTCTTACTCGAAGTGAATGAATAAACATTCATTTACTATTGTGGAAGATCGTGTAAATATCGAAACTACCGCTTACTTAGGTATCCTTTTCATTTGGCATGATTAATGATGAATGTAGCGGTTGTATCTAATCTAAGTGAGTTAAGCCAACCCCTCATCGACTAACCGTTAATACATACACTTTTTGGGTTATTTATAAAATATCTTGCTACACGACTAAGGGATAATTGAATTATTGATGTGATTGCAGTAATGTTGCGCCATCTGTGAATTTAGATCTATGTCACATAATAACCAAGAATTAACGGAGATAACTATGAAAGTTGCTGTACTTGGTGCCGCTGGTGGTATTGGCCAGGCTCTTGCTCTACTACTTAAAACTCAATTGCCTGCCGGCTCTAAATTATCCCTTTACGATATCGCGCCAGTGACCCCTGGTGTTGCGGTTGACTTAAGCCACATCCCTACAGCGGTTGAAGTCAAAGGGTTCGCGGGCGAAGATCCAACACCAGCACTAGAAGGTGCTGATGTGGTGCTAATTTCTGCAGGTGTTGCGCGTAAGCCTGGTATGGATCGCTCAGATCTATTTAACATCAATGCGGGGATCGTTAGAAACCTCGTTGAAAAGTGTGCAGTAACTTGTCCTAAAGCGCTTATCGGTATTATTACCAACCCAGTTAACACGACTGTGGCTATTGCTGCTGAAGTATTAAAAGCGGCAGGCGTATATGATAAGAATCGTTTGTTTGGTGTAACCACTCTTGATGTTATCCGCTCTGAAACCTTCGTGGCCGAAGCCAAAGGGTTAGATGTGGCTGATGTGAAAGTGAATGTTATTGGTGGCCACAGCGGTGTTACTATTCTTCCTCTGTTGTCTCAAGTTGAAGGCGTGATCTTTAGCGATGAAGAAGTGGCTGCTTTGACTACACGTATTCAAAACGCGGGTACCGAAGTGGTTGAAGCTAAAGCCGGTGGCGGTAGTGCAACACTTTCTATGGGGCAGGCGGCGTGTCGTTTTGGTCTTTCATTGGTTCGTGGTCTGCAAGGTGAAGCGAATGTTGTTGAATGCGCTTATGTTGATGGTGGCAGCGAGCATGCAGCGTTTTTCGCACAACCAATTCTGCTAGGTAAGAACGGCGTTGAGCAAGTGCTGGCTTACGGTGAAGTAAGTGAGTTTGAAGCCAATGCGCGTGATGCCATGCTAGATACCTTAAAAGCTGATATCAAGCTAGGTGTTGAGTTTGTTAAGTAAGTACTATTTGTTAAGTAAGTACTAAGTTGATAAAAAAATGGAGCCGTCAGGCTCCATTTTTTATTATCACTAAGGTCGTATTAGTGATTACGCGCTACGGCGATTTTAGCGAGCGATATTAGCGCTTGCTTGTAGTCACTCTCAGGGAGTATTTCTAAGGCGCTAATGGCCTTATCAGCTTCTTCTAGCGCTCTTTGTTCCGTATATTTGAGAGCACCACACTGGTTGAGCGCATTGAGAATCGTCTCAATATGACCTGAACCATCACCTTGCTCAATCGCTTGACGAATTAAAGCTCGCTCTTCGTCGGTACCATTCGCTATGGCATAGATAAGTGGTAACGTTGGCTTGCCTTCGGCCAAATCATCCCCAATATTCTTACCTAGCTCTTCAGTTTCGGCGGTGTAGTCTAATAAATCATCGGTGAGCTGGAATGCCGTGCCCAAAAATTTACCATAATCAGCTAATGCGGTTTGCACCTCAATACTGCTATCGGCTAATACCCCAGCTAAACGGGTCGCAGCTTCAAACAATTTAGCTGTTTTGCAGTAGATGACACGCATGTAGCTTTCTTCCGTGGTGTCAGGGTCGTTACAGTTCATTAGCTGTAACACTTCGCCTTCGGCTAACACGTTGGTAGCATCGGCCAGCACTTCTAACACTTGCATGCTGCCCAGCTCGGTCATCATTTGAAACGAGCGAGTATATAAAAAATCGCCGACTAACACGCTCGCACTGTTGCCAAAAAGCGCATTAGCTGTCTCTCGACCACGCCTTAGCATTGACTCATCCACCACATCATCATGCAGTAATGAAGCGGTATGAATAAATTCGACAATTGCCGCAAGCTTGATATGAGCTTTACCCTCATAGGCAATCGCGCGGGCGGCCAGAATGGACAGCAGCGGGCGCATTCTCTTGCCCCCGCCATTGATAATATAGAATCCAAGTTGGTTTATTAGGGCTACATCTGACTCCAACTGTTTATAGATCAGTTGGTCGACGGCTTTCATATCAGCATCAGCCAGCTGACGAATGGCGTTCAAATCCATATTAGGCTCTACTTCTAGTGGTATTTTGTAATTCAGGCAGCCCAAATTAAGGCAAAAATGTTATAGTATTGAGATTCTACCTAAAAATGTCGAGTAAGACATTATTAGAAGACTAATGTGAGAGTAATTCCGATCTTTTTTTGATCAAAGTGAATTAGGGCTTGTCAGCCTAATCAACTTAGCGTAAACTCCGCGACCATTGTCATTAAAGCTTTTATAGCGCCCAGCCTAACATTAAAAGGTCTGCGTGCTTGAAATATCGGAGTAAAATAGCTATGTACGCTGTTTTTCAAAGTGGTGGTAAGCAGCACCGTGTTGCTGAAGGCCATACAGTTCGTCTAGAAAAATTAGAAGTCGCTACAGGCGAAACTATCGAATTTGACCAAGTTCTTTTGGTTGCTGATGGTGAAACTGTACACGTTGGTGCACCTTTAGTTGAAGGTGGTAAGGTTGTTGCTGAAGTTGTCAGCCATGGCCGTGGCGAAAAGGTAACTATCGTTAAGTTCCGTCGTCGTAAGCACCACGATAAGAAGATGGGCCACCGTCAGTGGTTCACCGAAGTTAAAATTACTGCTATCAACGCTTAATAGGAGTCTAACTCATGGCACATAAAAAAGCTGGCGGTTCTACTCGTAACGGCCGCGATTCAGAAAGTAAACGTCTTGGTGTTAAGCGTTTCGGTGGTGAATCAGTTCTTGCTGGTAACATCATTGTTCGTCAACGTGGTACTAAATTCCACGCAGGTGTTAACGTAGGTATTGGTCGTGACCATACTCTATTTGCACTAACTGATGGTAAAGTTAAGTTTGAAGTTAAAGGTCCTAATAACCGTAAGTTCATTAGCATCGAAGCTTAACTCTTAGTCCACCTAAGATAGTTTATAAAGCCCTGCCTCTGGTAGGGCTTTATTGTTTATAAATATGGTGAAATGAGCCGGTTACGTTGCTCCAGCACCAGTAACACATTGTAGCTTCAAACCTGTGTATCTTGTTTGAAGTTCAATATAGAAATTGTTTTTTGGCGGTACGATTAGATTGGCAGTATAATCGGTCTATTGTGTGGTGCCTGGAGTTGGTATGAAGTTTGTCGATGAAGCTGTGATCAGAGTTGAAGCTGGTGATGGTGGTAGTGGTTGCGTTAGTTTTAGACGTGAAAAATATGTGCCTGATGGTGGCCCCGACGGTGGCGATGGTGGTGATGGTGGTAGTGTTTATCTGCAAGCAGATGAAAACCTTAATACCCTGATCGACTACCGTTTTGAGCGCTTTCATTTTGCCGAGCGCGGTAAAAATGGTCGCGGTCGTGATTGTACTGGCCACAGTGGTCAAGACCTTATCCTTAAGGTGCCTGTCGGGACGCGCGCCATTGATGAAGAGACCCAAGAGGCATTAGGTGATCTCAAGACCCATGGGCAAAAATTGCTGGTGGCAAAAGGGGGCTTCCATGGCCTAGGTAATACGCGTTTTAAGAGCAGTACCAACCGTGCGCCAAGACAGAAGACCCTTGGTACGCCAGGTGAAGTACGTAGCTTACGCCTAGAGCTGATGCTACTCGCCGATGTAGGCTTATTGGGTATGCCAAATGCGGGTAAATCAACCTTTATTCGTGCCGTGTCTCGTGCTAAGCCTAAAGTCGCTGATTATCCATTTACTACGTTAGTGCCTAACCTTGGTGTGGTGACACCACGTCATGGGCAAAGTTTTGTGATTGCTGATATCCCCGGCTTAATTGAGGGCGCTGCAGAAGGGGCCGGTTTGGGGATCCGCTTCTTGAAGCACCTTGAGCGTTGCCGAGTATTACTGCACATTTTGGATATTGATCCTATCGATGGCAGCGACCCTGTTGATTCAGCCCGTGCTATTGTCGCCGAGCTTGAAAAGCATTCTCCATTACTGGCGAGTAAGCCACGTTGGTTAGTGTTTAACAAGACTGATCTGCTTCTTGAAGAAGAAATTCAAGAGCGCGTAGAGCGAATTGTTAAAGAGTTAGATTGGAAAGGCGAAGTCTTTACTATCTCTGCGTATAACCGCGAAGGTACCCAAGAACTTAGTTTGAAGTTGATGGACTTTATTGCTGCGCTACCTGAAGAGGTTGAAGCGGATCCTGATGCTGAAGTTGAATTCAAGTGGGATAATTATCATCAACAGACTCAAGATGTTGTCAACGAAGATTATGATGGCGATGATTTGGATGATGATGACTTTGACGATGATGATTATGATGTTGAGATCATCTATCAAAGATAAGCTTAGCTTATTATTGCTTTCATTCTGAGAACCACGTGTACGCAGATACTCAAAATGATATTACTCGGCAAGTTGTCCGGGTTGCCCAACTTTTGCTAGCCTATGGTGCTGAATCTGAACTCATTGAAGAGATCAGCCAGCGCCTTGGTTTGGCATTAGGTTTGGCCAGTGTTGAAATCTCTATCTCCTCTAATTCCCTCGTGCTAACCAGCTTAGTGCATGGAAGGTGTATTACCACCACGCGCCGAATTCGCGAACATGGCATTAATATGACCATTATCTGTGAACTACAGCGCATCTGTTTATTAACAGAGAAAGGCATATACGGCTTAAATGAAGTGCGTAAGCGCGTGTCTCGTATACGACCTAAAAGCTATCCTAAGCGCTATTTAATCCCCATGATTGGCTTATCCTGCGGTAGTTTTTGTCACCTATTTGGTGGCGATATGGTAGCGATAATCATCACTATATTGGCCGCTTCGCTGGGGATGTTTGTGCGCTTAGCCATTGCCAAGCGCCATTTCAATCTATTGGTGAACTTTGCCGTCACGGCTTTTGTGACAACCTTAGTGGCGCAAATGGGCTATCACTTTGATCTCACCAGTACACCCAAGTTACCTATGGCTGCGAGTGTATTGATGTTGGTGCCGGGCTTTCCGATGATTAATGCGATTTCAGATATGGTTAAGGGACACCTTAACGTGGGGATCTCGCGTTGGGGCCACGCCACTTTACTGACGGTCTCCTCGGTGATTGGTATTACTATCGCGATGCAGTTAGGTGGGTTATTCCTGTGATAGAACTCTTACTCAAATTGGCAAACGATGCGTTATTTTCATCGATACCCGCGGTAGGATTTGCCATGGTATTTAATGTGCCTAAACGCTTTTTACCTTATTGTGCGTTAGCCGGCGCAACGGGCCACAGCGTCAGAACCTTGTTATTACATATTAACTTGCCTATTGAATGGGCCACGTTCGTGGCGGCTGCATTGGTCGGCGTATTGACGATTAGCTTTGCCAAACGTCATCTTGCACCGCCTTTAATGTATGCAGTAGCGGCTATCATACCTATGATCCCCGGGACTTATGCCTACAATACCGTCATTGCGTTAGTACAACTGTCTGCCCAGTCGCAGGTGAGCTCCGAACTGACTGCTGAAGTGATCAGCAATGGGTTAAAAACGGTATTTATATTGGGGGCGCTGTCGGTTGGCTTGGCGATGCCCAGTCTGCTCTATTTTCGCACTCGTCCTGTCATTTAACTCTGTTGATTTAATCTGTTCTAATTGAAGCGGCCTAGACCGTTGGAGCTACTATGAAAATTGCTATGATTGCCGCGATGGCCAATAACCGAGTCATTGGAAAAGATAATCAGATGCCATGGCATCTGCCTGAAGATCTGCGCCATTTTAAGGCTATGACCTTAGGTAAACCTGTGGTGATGGGGCGTAAGACCTACGAATCTATTGGTCGTCCGTTACCGGGGCGTCACAACATTGTCATTAGCCGTCAGGCCGGTCTCACCATAGAGGGGGTCACTTGTGTCACTTCATTTGAGGCTGCGCTGCAAGCGGCTGGTGAGTGCGATGAGCTTGTTGTCATTGGTGGTGGTCAGTTGTATCAGGCGCTACTGCCTAGAGCCGATAAACTCTATTTGACTGAAATTAATCTTGATGTTGAAGGCGATACGTTTTTTCCTGATTGGAATGATGGATCGTGGGAACGAGTGACCACTGAAGCGCATACGAATGAGAAAGGTTTAGAGTATTGCTTTATCAACTTGGTAAAAAAATGTTAAGTTGTGGGTGCTATCCTGAGTAGTCTTTAGCGTAATTGTTACCATTTATGCTATTGAAAAAATAATAAATATTATAGGAGTACCCAATGCGTCTGTTACCTACGACGATTGCTGTGATGTTAGTGGCCTCATCTTATGCTGTGCCAGTAAAAGCCAACGATCAACTTGCTGCAAACATTTGTAATTACGTGCAAGCGGATGATAAAAACCGTTTACGTAAAAAGTTGAAAGAGACCCGTGTAAAACTGCGTAACGTCTATCAAGATATCTCTTGCGATGGCGATAGCTTGTTACGCTTTGCAATGAAAAGTGGTGCTAATGACGTAGGAGCATTCGTTGCGAAACGTCTTTCTACTACTGATTTAGCGGCTAAAGAGGCGGATGGACAAAATATCCTTGAATGGGCCGAAGCTAATGGTCATAGCGCGTTAGCGATGACCTCTGCAATTAAAGAGCGTCTTGCAGGAAGCTAGTCTTATACCTAATCTCTAGAGGATTAAGTATTGAGCCATAAAAAACCGGACTAGATGTCCGGTTTTTTATGGGCTAATGTGCATATAACACTCAAAATCATAACGCGATTGCTGATTGATGAGCAGGGTAAGGCTTACCTTGGTTTTATTTACCCCTCAGTGAATCGCTACTCACTCTTCAGCGCGCAAGCATGCTGTTGGTACCTACTAGACTTTAAATTCGCCTACAGAGGCTTGTAGCTCTTCAGCTAATCGTGCCACCTGATGACTAGACTGCGCAGTTTGATCTGCACCGATAGCGGTTTCTTCTGAGATTGCGGCGATATGTTCAAGCTTCTCAGACACCTGTTGGCTAACGATGTTTTGTTCTTGCGCTGCATTAGCAATATGGGTGCCTGAATCGTGGGCACGATGTACCGCATTGTTAATGCTTTCGAGCGCTAGATTAGCTTGTTCAGTTTTCTCAACACAATGGCTGGCTTGCTCTCGTCCAAGCTCCATCACAGATACTGCTTGCTGCGCACCTTGCTGTAATACTTCAATCATCTGCTGGATTTCTTGAGTCGAGTCTTGTGTGCGCGAGGCTAGGCTGCGAACCTCATCGGCGACCACTGCAAAGCCTCGGCCCTGTTCGCCAGCTCGTGCGGCCTCGATAGCGGCGTTTAATGCCAGTAAGTTAGTTTGTTCTGCAATGCCACGGATCACATCTAATATCGAGCCAATCGCGGCGCTGTCCGAATGCAGTTTATTGATCACCTGCCCGGCTTTGGTCACTTCATCGGCCAAGGCTAAAATCGTACGCTTATTGTCATCGGCGATGGTGCGCATATGCTGAGCTTCTTCATCGGCATTTTTAATTTGGCTTAGGGCCTCATCGGCACTGCTGGTGACTTGCATGGCACTAGAGCTTAACTGCGTCGTCGCGGTAGCGACCTGATCGACCTGATTTTTCTGCTCCTGAATACCTGCAGTGGTTTGCGCTGTGATGGCCGATGTTTGCTCTGCAGCTGCAGCCAGCTGATTAGATCTATCCAAAATACCTTGAATAAGAGTACGTAAACTATCGACTAAGCGATTACAGTTGCGCGATAACTCGGAAAATTCATCATGGCCCGAATCATCCAATTTATGGGTGAGGTTACCCGACGCTAGAATATCGAGTGCATTATTGACCTCGCCCAATGAGCGCGTTAGTGGGCGGATCACCGCAATACTTACCATGATAGCGACAATAATCGCAATGATAACCAGTGCCATGGTGCTATAGCTGGCGCTATCGATATCACTTATTGCATTGTTGCTGATGGTTTGTGAGATGTTTTCAATCGACTTATTCAAGCTAACCATGCTTTTATTCACAGCATCGACGTCGGTTTCCACTTTACTTAATAGATCGGTCGCAGCCATGTCAAAGCCGAGTTGTTTTTCTTTTTGCATTTGGATGGCATTTGGGCCATCAAGCATTACAAGGACTTTTGCAGCCTCTTGGTTGATATTGTCGAGCATCTGCTGATCGATAACGCCTTCCCAGTGTCGGCTCACATAGGCTAATTTGTTACTGGCATCGCTTAGAATATAACCTAACTCTTTGGTGATGGTGTCGTATTTAGATTTGTCTTTGGTATTAACCAGATCGTAGCTACTGGTGATGAGGTTACTAAAACTGTTATCTATATTGCTGGCGGTGGCGGCTATCTCGCGCTCGGTAGGATCTTCGCTGATTTCCAGATCGATAAGATCCAGCAGCAATGAGGCGGTATCGTCGGCTGCTACTTCAAGATCGTCGAGCTTAGCAAGTAAAGCCTCTTGAGTTTGTAGCGACTGTAAGCGCGCCGAAATCATTTTTTGACTGTCATCTTCAAAAGCTTGATAGCTATTTTTAAGGGCTGAAATTTGCGTATCGAGTCCTTGCTGTTGCCCCTGAATAATGGTTTGTAAGTTACTCAACTCACTTATAAATGCTTTTGAGTCATCGTTAAACCTTGTTTGTATCTGTGGTAATTGTGTCGAGTGAGTACTGTGATAAGCCACTAATAGTTGTTTTTCTTGCTGGGCAAGGCTTTGTGTTAGGTGGTTACTGCTTTCAAGTGCGGGAAGGCTTAGCTCTTGCAGTATTAATGTGCTGCTCTTGATATTGTTATTGGTGATTAACGATGCAACGCCTAATGTGATGAGCAATAAAGTTACAACGCTGAATCCACCAATCACTCTTGTTGCGACGTTTAATTTCATAGGGGGCTCCATTTTTGTTGTTATATCCCTAATTGCCAATACATGCATAGGATGGGCAGGGGGTTATTCTAGCTCTATCGGCTATTAATACCTTAGCTTAACCTTTTTCTAACCTTTTTTGTGTAATTTTTTGATTTGATTCTAAATGCCAGAGAGTCAAATATTGACCCCAGCAACAACCAGTGTCCAATGCCTTTAGTGCTGGATGAGCCACTTTCCCCATTAATGAGGCCCAGTGTCCAAAGACTAAAGTGTGGGTTTGTGCGGCTAAACTGGTTTGCTCAAACCACGGGATTAATCCTGAATGACCGTCACTGTTAGGTGGTTGTTTACAGCCGAAGTCTAAACGACCGTCATGGTGTAAATAACGCATACGGGTTAGGGCGTTAATACAATAGATTTTTCGCTTAAGGGGGGGCATTGATAATGACCAAGTATCGACATCATTGGTGTACATTTTGGCGATAAGCTCAGTTAAATAATCGGGGCGTCGCAGAGCTTCATGTACACTACTGGCTTCTTGTATAACGGTTTCAACGTCCCACTGTGGCGGTACACCCGCATGGGTCATCAATAATTTGTGTGCACTATGTTGCCTAACAAGTGGCTGTATTCTCAGCCAATCGATAAGTGTATTAATATCGCTGGCAGCCAGTAAAGCATCAAGTTTGTCATTGGGATTTGGGCGTTTTAGCTTACCATGTAAGGCCAATAAATGCAGATCGTGATTACCCAGAACAGGCTTAGCAGCACCCGCTAGCGACTTGATGTATCTTAATGTTTCTAGTGACTTATCGCCTCTAGCTACCATATCGCCAACGATCCAGAGCTCATCTTTTGAAGGGGTAAAATCGACCTTACTTAATATGGCCTGTAGCTCATCAAAACAGCCTTGTATATCGCCGATAAAATAGGTGGCCATCGATTACTCGTTCAGTCAAAAATGGATTGATTTAGCTAACAGGATCAATGGAGAAGCCCGGGTGCAGCTAAGCGAAATGGGGCGATAGGGGCTTTAAACTCACGGCCATCTTTAGTGACCATCACATAATGACCTTCCATCACCGCGAAGGGGGTCTCACACACGGTACCACTGGTATATTGATAAGCGGTATTAGGCGCTATGGTTGGCGTCTCGCCGACCACGCCAGCTCCTTGAACTTCGCTGTAATGGCCATTGGCATCGGTAATACACCACATACGGCTAATAAGGGTGACGTCTTGATCACCTAAATTGATAATGGTAATGGTATAGCTAAAGAGGTAACGGTCTTCTTCGGGGGATGACTGCTCTTCGATATATTCAGTTTTTACCTCAATTTTAATTGAGGATTCAAGTGGTTTCATTGAATGTCCTAAATGTAACAGAGAGAGCGGGGAATGACTCCCCCGCTAAGAGACCTAGCCGTTTCTCTTATCGATGACTAAGTTTGCCATGGCTACGTACTGTTCTACTGTTATCTGCTCTGGGCGTTTGGTCGCATCAATATTGAGCGAAGCAAAGTCTTCATCAGATAACATCTGTTTGAGATTATTACGTAGTGTTTTGCGGCGCATATTAAATGCGGTAGTACACAGGTGTCTTAATAAATCGACATCTTTACATGGCCAAGGCTTATTTTTATATGGCACCAAGCGCACGACGGCTGAGTCAACTTTTGGCGGTGGGGTAAAACATCCTGGTGGTACTTCTAATACTGGCATCACTTGGCAAAAATATTGCGCCATCACTGTGAGGCGACCATAGGCCTTAGTGCCGGGTGAAGCCGACAAACGTAGCACCACTTCTTTTTGCAGCATGAAGTGCATGTTTTCAATATGCTCTGCAAACTCAAATAGATGAAACATTAATGGTGTCGAGATGTTGTAAGGCAAGTTGCCAAACACCTTCATCTGCTTGCCTTCTTCCACTAGCTGGTTAAAGTCAAACTTAAGCGCATCACCTTGGTGGATCTCGAGTTTATCTTTAAGAAATGGATGGGTTTTAAGGCGTTCCACCAAGTCTTTGTCTAGCTCAACTACGGTCAGCTTATCAATGCTTTCGGCAACAGGTTCTGTCAATGCCGCTAGGCCTGGACCAATTTCAACCATGACATGGTCATTGTCGGGGGCAATCGCGCCAACAATTCGATTGATCACATTGCTGTCGGTCAAAAAGTTTTGTCCGAAGCGTTTTCTTGCTGTGTGGCCTAAATGTACTTTATTACTCATTACTTCTCTTTTTGTGACTCGTTCGTAGTGGCTAATTCAATAGCCTTGTTTAATGCGCAGACAAAGCTACCTATTTCGGCTTCACCTGTGCCAGCAAGGGCTAATGCCGTGCCGTGATCGACTGAGGTGCGAATATAGGGCAAGCCTAAGGTGATATTAACCGCACTACCAAAGCCTCGTGACTTGAGTACTGGCAGGCCTTGGTCGTGATACATGGCCAAGACAACGTCGGCATCTTCTAAATATTTTGGTTGAAATAGGGTGTCAGCAGGCAAGGGACCGACCAGGCTCATACCTTGCTCACGCAGCTCTTCTAATGCAGGGCTGATAACATCTATCTCTTCTCGGCCTAAGTGGCCATCTTCTCCTGCATGCGGATTGAGTCCGCAGACATAAATTTTGGGGTTTTGTAAGCCAAATTTGTTCACCAAATCATGGTGTAAAATCTTGATGATTTGATGCAGGCGATCGCGAGTGATCGCTTTAGACACATAAGCCAGTGGAATATGTGTGGTCACTAAGGCGACCTGTAACCCGGGCGCAGCCAACAGCATCACCACATCTTGGCAGTTTGCCTGATGGGCGAAAAATTCGGTGTGGCCGCTAAATGGAATACCCGCTTGGTTGATAATCCCTTTATGCACAGGGCCTGTCACGACAGCATCAAATTCGCCGCTCATGTTCTTTTCGCCAGCGTAGCTTAAAGTTTCAATGACATAGCTACTGTTTTGTTCGTCAAGCTTGCCGCATACAGACTCGGTGACCAAGGGAAAAGGTACTATGGTCAATGTACCTGCTTCTTGAGGTTTAGGGGCTTGATTTGGTTGAAAAGGACGCAGTTGGATCGGCAAGCCAATTTTTTTGGCTCTGGCTTTTAATAACGCCGGATCGGCACAAACAACAAGCTCAGCGGGCCAAGCACGCTGAGCAAGTTGGATGACTAAGTCTGGTCCCACACCAGCCGGTTCGCCCGGCGTGATTGCGATACGTTTAATCGTCAATATGATTAACCTCGGTTAAAATCGGCATCAAATACTTCAATGTAAGCTTCAGCTCGCATCTCATCCAGCCAGTTTTGCAGTTCTTCATTAAACTTGCGGCGGAAAATCAGTTGATGGGCCCGATTAGTATTAAACTTGTCTGTCGCATCTGTTTTACGTTTTTCTTCAAGCTGCACTATATGCCAGCCATGACTGGAGCGGAATGGTTCGCTGATTTCGTTAACGTCTAGTGAGTTCAGGGTTTGTGCAAATGCAGGCACATAAACCGCAGGATTGGCCCAACCTAACTCACCCCCTTTGGCGGCAGAACCTGGGTCTTCACTGTATTGACGCGCTAAATCGGCAAAATCTACATCACCGGCACGCAGTTGCTGCACAAAGTTGTCGAGCATGGCTTTAGCGCGCTCTTCCGATAGGATTGGCGATGGTTTTATCAGTATATGGCGAGAGCGGACTTCATCGATCTCTTGGGTTTGTAGGCCGCGCGCGTCCATTACCTTGATAATATGGAAACCAGCACCGCTACGAACAGGGCCAATAATGTCATTAGTTTTAGCACCCGTGAGTAGTTCTGCAAATAGAGTCGGCATTTCATTGACGTTCATATAGTCCCAAATACCCCCTTCAAGGGCTTTAGGGCCAGCAGATGAAGCAATGGCTGTTTGCTTAAAGTCGGCGCCATCTTGCAGACGTTTCAATACGATATTAGCCCGCTTACTGGCACTGTCTAACTGTTCGCTGTTGGGGTTGCTTGGCACTTCAATTAAGATGTGCCCAATTTGAAACTCCACCTCCTGCATGCCTTGTTCTTCAATCAACTTGACTAGGCTGTTGATCTCTTGTGGCGACACCTGAATACGGCGCTGAACTTGAATACGTTGAATTTCACCTAAAGTGATCTCTTCACGTAGTTGTTCACGATATTGCGCCCAGCTCAATCCGTCTGCAGCAATTTTAGCTTGCATGTCGGCTACGGTGATATTTTGCTCTTTAGCAATATTCTCAATGGTTTGATCTAACTGTAAGTCACCAATGTGTAGACCAATACGGTCTGCCATCTGCAGCTGTAAGCGGGTCATGATCAGGCGTTCAATTACCTGAGTACGCAAGGCTTCGTCAGACGGTAACGCTTGGCCTGCGGCTTTAGCGTTCGCTTTAACTGTATTCAGCATGTTGGTGATTTCGCTTTCCAGCACAATCCCTTCGTTAATTTGTACCGTTACACGGTCTAAAGCCTGAACGGCCATAACGCTGTGGCTCATCGCCAATGTGAGTAACGCAATAATCAGTTGTTTACAGGGTCTCATCCACAAAAATCCTTGGCATATTGAGGTCGTTTGTCATTGTTGACCGACCACTTAATTCGATTATTCTGATTGGACTACAAGTCCGTATCTAGGTTCAGCAATAAGACTAACTAATTTATCTTATCCTAGTTTTTCAGGTAGAGCGGCTTACGATAATTAAACAGACCATCATCGAGCATATCTGCCACACCTAATGGGCCTGAGCCGCCTAAGCCTTTGATAACAAAGTTCAGATAGAAGCCATGCTCAAACAGCTCTCGGTCATCAAAGGTGGGTTCTAAATCATCGTCGTAGTTGGTCTTAATGCGATAATGATAACTTAAGCGCAGCGCCCAGCAACAAGATTCGTATTGGAATCCGGTATAGGTTTCGACACTTCGGCTTTCATTGAGGTCATAATACCAGTTGCCAACAATATACAAGTTGTCACTGATTGGCCATGCGCCACGCACACCTGTTTGTGACACATTAACCGATTCATTAGTGTTACTGTTAATTAAATCAGGTACATATCTGTAACTTAGTTGGAGCAGTTTATTGGTTTCTGGTCGAAAATCTAATGTGACTTCGCTCTTTTTATTGTAGCTATTTTTGGTGTCGTATTGAATCGCGCCGCTCATAAACCAATCATTGTATATTTGAGTATTTAACTCAGCCGCCAATACCGAGTTGGAGGTATTTTCTTGTTGAAAATATTGGTTTGGTTGTGATGCTTCGATGAGGCCGACTTTACTGTCTTCAAAGTAATAAATTTGGCCAATACTGAACTGGAAGGTTTCACGGTTATGCTCATCAAACAGGCGAGTGGTTAATCCCAGTGTCATTTGATTCGCATCGGCAATACGGTCGAGGCCTGAAAAACGGCGATCGCGAAACAGGCCATAGTAGTCATCTTGCAGTAATGAGGTATCGTAGATGCCGATTTGCGATTGATCTTCATAGCCGACATATAGGTATTGAAATTGGGGCTCTAAAGTTTGACGGTAATTGACATTAAAGTAGTCGGTATAACGCTCAAAATTAATCTGTCCGTGAATACGCACCTGGGGTAAGGTACGGCTTACTGTGCTGGCTAGCTCAGAGTTGGGTTTATTATCAGTGTCTTGCCAGTAGTTGGTCTGTAGCAGTTTAAGCTCGCTGGTTAATGAGCCCGCTGGGCCATGGATTGGCAAGGATATACTGGGTTCTAAGTGCAGTCTGTTGGCGCTATTGTACTGATTGTCTTTATGGCGGAAATTGCTTGCTTCGGCTAATAGATTGACATCTAAGCCACTCCACAATTCAGGACTGCGGTAATTTAGCCCCACTTGTGGCATCACTTGATACGGCGATTCATCTTCGCCTAATACCTTAATATCTTGTACTCTGGCAGTGATATCCCAGTTATTTTCAAAGTAGGCGATTTCGCCAATGCGTGACAATTGGTTATCGGTGGCACGCAAGACGTCCGATTTCAAATCGTTAAAGTAATTGTTGTCAGAGACATCGGTAAAATTGGCTAACACACGCCAATTATCATCAATCGCGCCTTTATGTTGCCAGTGATATAAGTAACGGTCAGAGCGATTTGTCAGCAAGTTGTCGTTGGCTAGATATTCAACATTTACACCGCCTTGCTGGGCTTCACCGGTCAAATAACGGAACTCCGTTTTTAAGAACAGGCCCCGCGCCGACATATAATGTGGTGTAAAGGTTAAATCGTATTCGGGCGCGATATTCCAATAATAAGGGGTAGCAAGTTCAACCCCGTTGGTGGTGCTGGTGCTAAATAACGGAAACAGAAAGCCTGATTTACGCTTTTCTGAGACAGGAATCGTCATGTAAGGCAGATAAAAAACCGGCACACCAGCAATTCTTAATTTGGCATCCCACAATTCTCCCCACTCTTCGGTGCTGTCTATTTTGATGGTTTCAGCCTCGAGCAACCAAGAGGTATCGCCCGGTGGACAAGTGGTGAAGTTGGTATTGGTCAGATGTAGGTTATTATCTTGAGTAATCTCTAGTTTTTCTGCATCGCCATGTATTTGCTGGCCATGTAACCAATATTGGGCGCCGCTTAACTCGGCACGATTGGTACGCATCTGCGCGCTCAATGAGTCGGCGGTGACGGTAAACATACTGTCTTGGAACACCAAGTTGCCATCGGCATCTAAGCGTTGATTGGCTTGATCTAACGTCGCGTTATCGGCAGCAATGTGTCGTCCACCTTGACTGAAAGTGACATCGCCCGTGAAAGTGGCCTTATCACCTAATTTAGCCTCTGTGGTGTCTGAAACGATTTGTATCTGTTGTAAATCAAGTGGCACATCAGCGCTATTGGCCGCTGGAATAGGCACGGGAGGTTCCACAAGACATTGTGTGTCGGCATCGACGGTGCGATCTAATTCGTCTGCTAAGACTAGGTGTGGAAGCAGTATTAAAGCCAATAAGTAACGGATATGCATCTTTTATCGTTTTTGTGATTTCTTAGTCTAGACAAATTATCGGAGAGAATAGTTGCATCTATCTGCGCAAGCAACCTAGCAAAAGAGATAGAATCATCTTAATTGCTGTTTCCATTTTGCTTTATAATAAAGCAATTTTTGCTTAAGAGCCATGAGGTGCCCTTGTCAGATCTAAGATTTATTGCCTTAAATGCGTGGATTGAACGCGTGCTGAGCGCTAATGCTACCATCAAACTCATCTCAGGTGATGCCAGTTTTCGTCGCTATTTTAGGGTAACTCTGGGGCCTAAACGCTACATCGCCATGGACTCTCCTCCAGATTTAATTGCGGTGAGTCCGTTCATCGCATTAGCAAATGAATATCATCAGCAGGGGATTAACGCCCCCCAAGTCATTGAAAAAAATATTGAACAAGGTTTTTTATTGCTCAGTGATTTAGGTGATACTCAGCTACTGAGTGTATTAACACCTGCCAATGTCAGCGATTATTATCAACAGGCATTATGTTTGCTCACCCCTATTCGTGCGGTCACCAGAGTCGATGGCGTCCCGCTACCTAGTTATGACGAGGCCTTCGTTTATCGAGAGTTAGATATTTTTTCTGATTGGTTAATCGGTCGCCACTTACAACTTAAGTGCAGTGCTGATACTCAGCAGATGCTAGCCGATACCTATCGGATACTGGCTGATAGTGCGTTAGTGCAGCCCCGCGCGGGAATGCACCGCGACTTTCATAGCCGTAATTTGATGTTGTGTGATAAGCAGTTAGCTGTGATTGATTTTCAAGATGCTGTGATAGGGCCTGTCACCTATGATGCGGTGTCGCTGCTTAGAGACTGTTATGTGCGCTGGCCAGACGAGGTGGTTGAAACCTTGATGCAGCAGCATTACCTGCAATTACTCTCTGACAATGTGCTAGGGCAGGATGTCACTTTGGCGCAATATCGGCATTGGTTTGATTTAATGGGCATGCAGCGTCATCTTAAGGCCGCAGGTATCTTTTGTCGGTTAAATTACCGTGACGGTAAGCCCAGTTACATGCAAGATATAATGCTCACATTGCAATATGTTAGTGATATCGGCAAGCGCTACTTGGCATTACACCCCTTTATCAGCTGGTTAGATAATCAAGTGATCCCCAAAATGGAGCAGACCCTGTGAAGGCGATGATTTTAGCCGCAGGCCGTGGCGAGCGTTTACGACCGCTAACCGATAAGATACCCAAGCCGCTGGTTGAAGTGGCTGGTAAACCACTGATTGTCTACCACATTGAGCGTTTAGCCGCCCTTGGTGTCACCGATATAGTCATTAATCATGCTTGGCTGGGTGATAAGCTTATCCAGGCCTTGGGTGATGGTGGACGTTGGCAGGTGAAATTGCATTACAGCGGTGAAACCGAAGCATTAGAAACCGGTGGTGGGATTAAAAATGCCTTAGAGTTGCTCGGATCTGAGCCGTTTTTAGTGATCAACGGCGATGTGTTTATTGATGCTTTACCAACCATTGCCGCCCAGCCTCTCTCGTTAATGGCTATCAAGGCTGCAATGGGCGAGGCTCTGGCTTATTTGTGGTTAGTCGATAATCCGTTACAGCATCCAGAGGGGGATTTTGCCTTACTTGAGGGGCGACTGAGCGCTGCAGGCCCAAGTAAATTGACCTTTTCAGGTATGGGAATTTACCAGCCAGCGCTGTTTAATGGCACCACCAGTAAGCGGTTTGCACTGGCACCTCTCCTTAAAGATAAGATGGCGCAAGGATTAGTTGCCGGTGAACATTTTAACGGCTTTTGGTGCGATGTGGGTACGGTCGAACGGTTAGCGGCGCTGAATACGCGCATGACAACACTAGATAAAAAACAAGATTAGGTTAATAGATGAAAATTTGGGGTAAGGTATTTGGTTTTGCGATCGGCTTTATGTTTGGTCGTATCTTTGGCGCAATTTTAGGATTATGGCTAGGCCATTTATACGACAAAAAGCGCGCCGAACTCAGTGGTATTATTGGCAAGGGCAGTAATCGCCAAACACTGTTTTTTAATACCACCTTTGCGGTGATGGGCCATGTTGCAAAGGCTTCTGGCCATGTCACCGAAACAGATATTCGCATCGCTAGCGCGCTCATGGATCAACTGCAGCTAAGTGGCCAGGCGCGGCGCGACGCACAGTCGGCTTTTAACCAAGGTAAAGCCAGCGACTTTGATCTCAATGCTTGCCTTAAAAGCTTTCGATTGTTGTCCATGGGACGTAAAGATCTGGTGCAGATGTTTTTGGAAATCCAGATCCAGACGGCCTTATCCGATGGAGAGCTCGATGCTAAAGAGCATGCCATCTTACTGTTGGTCGCCAAGGAGCTAGGTTACAGTCGATTGCAGCTCGATGAGTTACTTAAACGCTGGCAGGCGGAGTATAATTTTCACCGCAGTGGTGGCCAGCAACAAACATCGATTGCCGACGCCTACAGTGTGCTGGGGTTAACCGAAGCCGATTCAGATCAACAGGTGAAACGGGCCTATCGTAAGCTGATGAATGAACATCACCCAGACAAATTAGTGGCTAAAGGGTTACCTGCCGAGATGATGGAGCTGGCTAAGAAAAAAGCCCAAGATATTCAAGCGGCTTATGATAGAGTCAAACAAGATCGCGGTATGAGGTAGCGAGTAAAAAAAGCAGGTTGAAACCCAGTGCTCAGCCACCGCCAATGGGTGGCTGAGCTCACCAATGGATTAGCGCCATCATGGTGCGCAGGGAGATAAACATGAAAGCGATAACTACAACAAGTCGATATCAAGTCAGCTGTCTATTACCTTTGCTGCTATGCCTAACTGTCCCGTCAACCCCTGTGCTCGGTGCGCCCGTAGAGGCAGAACCCGGAATGTTTGTGGCACCATTTGGTGGCTACAGTTTTGCCGCCACAGAATTCGATGCCATCGAGCTTAATACCCAAACCCAAAGTGGGATTAATATCAGCGAGTCCGGCCACTACGGCATCATGGTCGGCATTCACACTCGTGACCCTGGCAATGTCTATTTGCTTTATAGCCATCAGGCCACAGAGCTTAACCGCCGCGGCAATGTTCCCCCTAAGCAACTAACCACGTTGGATGTCGATTACCTGCACGTGGGCGGCTCGCTCTATTTTTCTCATGGTGCCTTACGCCCCTATATCACCACTAGTCTAGGGCTGACCCAAATGCGCCCCGATAACGATTATGGCAACGAAACGCGTTTTTCGATGGGGTTTGGTGCCGGGGTTGAGTATCAAGTGAATCCGCGCCTCTCGCTGTTTACCGATGCACGGGCATTCGCCACCTTTGTGAGCAGTGACAATGCGCTATTTTGTGATGCTAGCCAGTGTATCTGGCAGATAAGTGCCGACATCATGTGGCAAGGGCAGGTCAATGCAGGGCTAAAGTTACGCTTTTAACGGGCGCAGAAACGATATCTCACTTAACGGATGATGAGAATAATAACGATGAAAATTGTAGTACTCGATGGCTATACCTTAAATCCGGGCGACCTGAGCTGGCACGGGTTTGAGTCGCTCGGTGACTTTCACTGCTTTGAGCGCACCGCAGCGCCATTAGTGTTAGAGCGTGCTCATGACGCCGATATTATATTAACCAACAAAACTGAGCTTAATGCCGATACCCTAGCCATGCTGCCCTGCGTGCGCTACATAGGTGTTTTAGCGACCGGCACGAATGTGGTTGACATTAACGCCGCCGCTGCGCGGGGGATTGCGGTTACAAATGTGCCAGGGTATGGTCCCGATGCCGTAGCGCAGATGGTTTTTGCCCACATATTACATCACACCCAAAAGCTCGCCGAGCATCATCAGGCGGTCATCGCAGGTGGATGGAGTCAAAGTGCTGATTTTTGTTTTACCTTATCGCCGCTGCAATCGCTTAAAGGTAAAACCTTAGGATTAATCGGTTATGGCGATATTGGCCGTCAGGTGGCCAGTATAGCGCGTGCATTTCAGATGCAGGTATTGGTCAGTACGCCGCAGCCAAAAACTGACTTACCCACAGGTGTCAGCTGGTGTGAGCTGAACATGTTATACCAGCAAGCTGATATTATCTCTTTGCATTGTCCACTCACGCCTGAGACAGATAAGATGATCAATGCCGCCAGCCTTGCAAAGATGAAACCTAATGCGCTGCTGATCAATACCGCTCGTGGCGGCCTAGTCGACGAAGCTGAGTTAGCCCATGCGTTGAATGAAGGGGCTATTCGCGCCGGTGTCGATGTGTTGTCCAGTGAGCCGCCAGCGGTCGATAACCCCTTGATCACGGCGAGCAATATCAGCATTAGTCCACATAATTCGTGGGCGACTCGTGAAGCGCGGCAAAATTTGATGGATATTGCACTGAGTAATTTAACAGGCTACCTGTCGGGTAAACCCATTAACCGTGTCAGTTAGTGTGAGATGTGAATTAAAAAAGGCGCTTGAGCGCCTTTTTTAATGTTTTACACCACCGCCTTTAGTTGCTGGCAATGGGCTAACTGGGGCATGATTACTCGAAGATAACCTCGACCTTAGCCGCAACCGTTAAAGCTTTTTCTATCGCATCGTCAATGGACTCACCACGGGCAAGGCCGACTCCGAGTCGACGGCGTCCGTCAATTTCAGGTTTGGCAAACAGACGCAGTTGAGTATTTGGCTCGGTTAAGGCCGCGGCCATATTGCGATAACGTAAGTTACTGGACTGGCCCTGAGCCAAGATCACCGCTGATGCAGATGGGCCATGCTGTGCAATATTGGCGATGGGTAAGCCTAAGATGGCGCGCACATGCAGCGCAAATTCTGACAGATCTTGGCTGATCAAGGTGACAAGTCCGGTATCGTGTGGGCGGGGAGAGACTTCAGAAAAGAACACCTCATCGCCTTTAACAAACAGTTCGACACCAAACAGACCGTAACCGCCTAGGGCCTCTACCACTTTACGACCAATCTGTTGCGATTTAGCCAATACGTTGGCCGACATCGCTTGTGGTTGCCATGACTCGCGGTAATCGCCATCTTCTTGTCTGTGGCCAATAGGATCGCAAAAATGGATGCCATTAATAGCGCTAATGGTCAGTAAGGTTATCTCATAATCAAATGGCACGAAGCCTTCAACAATGACACGACCGCCGCCCGCACGACCACCCTCTTGGGCGTATTGCCATGCAGGCAAGACTTGGGCGTCTTCACGGATCACGCTCTGGCCTTTACCTGATGAACTCATCACGGGCTTTACCACGCAGGGAAGGCCAATCGCTTTTACCGCCTGTTCAAATTCAGTTTGAGTGTCGCAAAAAAAGTAAGGCGAGGTGGGAATGGCCAAGGTTTCTGCGGCGAGGCGACGTATGCCTTCCCGATCCATGGTCAGTTGGGTGGCTTTGGCTGTCGGGATGACGTTGAGCCCCTCGGCTTCCATATCGACCAAGGTTTGAGTGGCAATGGCTTCAATTTCTGGAATCACCAAGTGCGGTTGCTCTAGTGTGATCACTTGGCGCAGAGCCTCGCCATCGAGCATGTTTATCACATGTGAGCGGTGGGCGACTTGCATGGCTGGTGCATTGGGGTATCTGTCGACGCCAATGACTTCAACGCCTAAACGTTGCAGTTCGATTGCGACTTCTTTTCCTAGTTCGCCGCAGCCGAGCAGCATGGCGCGCAGCGCGCCTTTAGTGTGGGGAGTGCCTATCATGGTGTGGGTACCTTTTATTCATTTTGGCTAAGGGGATATACCAGTTTTTATTAGTGTTTTTTAATATCTTACCTTTTTACAGCAAAGTTAAACGGTTTTCGAGTCATCGAGTGTACAAGCGATAGCTGTATCAAACTCTGCCGATATAAAAAGTGTGATGCAGCTGTAAGTTATTGCTATCCTTGCGTGTTATAAAAATGTTAATTGAGTGGTGTTGCCACCACTTTGTTTGCGCTATTATCAGCGTAACAACAAATAAGGAGAGCGCCATGTTTTTGGATTACTTTGCGTTGGGGGTGATTATTTTTGTTGGTATATTTTTGTTTTATGGCGTCATTGTTATCCATGATATTCCTTATGAAATAGCTAAAAAACGCAATCATCCTCAGCAAGATGCATTGCATGTAGCAGGTTGGGTGAGTTTATTTACCTTACATGCCATTTGGCCTTTTTTATGGATATGGGCCACCTTATATCGAGAAGATAGAGGCTGGGGATTTAACCAAGTGGTTGAGCGAGAATTGCAGTTGGAAGAGGAAGTTAAGCAACTCAATCAGACTGTGGCGCAGTTAGAGCATCGAATGCAGGCGATGGAAGAGGCGAGGGTGGATGTACCAACGCCTGCCAGTGTCATCCCCCCACCGTTGGATGAGAAGGAATCATAAGATGGATCTATTAATCGTATTGACTTATACAGCTTGCTGCATCGCCATATTTAAGATTTTCCATATTCCGTTAAATAAGTGGACTGTGCCGACTGCTGTGTTGGGCGGTGTTTTTATTGTTGGTGGACTGGTGCTGCTGATGAATTACAACCATCCCTATACGCCTTATGCTAAAGAGATGTTTGTGTCTGTGCCGATTAATCCTGCCGTTAGGGGCGTTGTTACCGAGGTGCATGTTGCACCTAATGTACCTCTAAAAAAAGGCGATGTGCTGTTTAAATTAGATCCCACTCCTTTTGAGGCCGTGGTGATGCAAAAGCGAGCGGCGCTAGCGGCTGCCGAGCTAGAGGTGCCACAGTTGGAAGCGGCTTGGCGTACCGCTAAAGCCAGTGTTGAGTTAGCATTAGCCGATAGAGACCGCACCAAGTCGGCCTTTGACCGTTACGATAAAGGCCAAAGACAAGCTGGTGTCGACTCTCCCTTTAGTGAGCTTGAACTAGATAATCGGCGGCAACGATACTTAGCGGCCGAAGCGCAATATACCGCAGCGAAATCAGAAGAGCTGCGGGTTCGTTTGGCTTATGAATCAAATGTTGATGGGGTTAACACTAAGGTGGCGGGGATCCGCGCCGAATTAGATAAGGCGTTGTATGAACTTGAGCAAACTGTGGTTTATGCACCGTCTGACGGGATAGTGACTCAAATGGCCTTACGTCCAGGCATTGTCGCTGTGCCTATGCCGCTGCGTTCAGTGATAAGCTTTATTCCTAATGAAGAGCGTTATATGGCAGGCGCATTTTGGCAGAACTCTCTGTTGCGTCTCAAGGAGGGGGACACTGCTGAAGTGATTTTAGATGCAGCGCCCGGACAAGTATTTAGCGGCACTGTGGCCAAAATATTACCAGCGATGGCCGAGGGTGAGCTGCAATCGACGGGGAGTTTGATGCCTTCGCGTATGTTGACTTTGCCCGGGCGAGTGGTGGTGTTGATCAAAGTCGATAATAATCAGATTAGCCAATCTTTCCCCGCCGGCGTATCGGGGGAGATCGCCATCTATACCGAGCATTTTTCTCACGTCGCGGTTATGCGCAAGGTGCTGGTGAGAATGCAAGGTTGGTTAAATTACCTGTTTCATTAATCTCATTACGCTAGATGTTCATCATTGATGCTTAATGTTTACTATGCCTTGCCGATAACAGTGAGTGATTATTGGCAAGCTAGGCTTTTTCACTCGGTGTAAACTCCTATCTGGCTATGCTATTTAGCTGTAATCGTATTGCATGACTCGATAGCGGATCATCAAGATACTTCACTATGACAGCTTTGTGTATTGGCCTTTGAGGCTAATGCTACAGGCGCTAATGATTAATATTGTGGTGCTGTTATATACCAAGGCGTTGGCATAACTCCTTGGTTTGTTTAGTGCGGCTTTCATCTGAGTGGTATTGCTCAAACAAGTAAAATCGCTGCATGTCATTTGAACCTTTCTGCTGTGTGCTGCGTATCTATACTGTTGATGATAAATGATGTGGTCATTCTCAAGTCGTGGTTATTATTGTTGGTGGTCACCTGCGTGGCTGCGTTAAAATGTTTTAGTCTAAAGTTGAAGATGCCTGTGATTAGTATCTTGAGTCGATACTGATGCGGGTGTTTTTTTGTATTTAGGGGCAGCCCCCCGAAGTTAAGGTGTAGCGGTATGTTTGGTTTTGGTCGTGGTAAGTTGGCGTTGCAGCAGCAACAAGCGCAATATAATGCAGCATTGCGCACTGACAATCACATTTTAAGTGCGATCCGTGGCAGTGTGCCTTACATTGAATTTTCTGTCGATGGAGAGGTGCTGACTGCCAATAAGCAGTTTTTAGCGGTTATCGGCTATTCACTTGAAGAGATCCAAGGACGGCATCATAGTATGTTGTGTCAAAGCCAGTATGTTGCTGATCGCAATTACAAAAAGTTCTGGCAGGAACTGGGGCAAGGTAAACTTAATCAAGGTACCTTTCAGCGCATTTGCAAAGATGGTTCTGTTATCTGGATTGAAGCCACCTATGTGCCGGTCAAAGACGAACAGGGCCGAGTAAGTAAGGTTGTCAAAATCGCTAGTGATGTGACCGAAGACCGCCTCCAACTCGATCGTCAAGAAGCCATTTTTAATGCATTAAATAAGTCACTGGCGTTTATCGAGTTCACCCCTGATGGCGAAGTGATCGATGCTAATAGTAATTTCTGTAACACCATAGGTTACTCTCATCACGAGATAAAAGGCCTGCATCATCGGCTTTTTTGTACCGATAATTTTTTACGTGAACAGCCCGATTTTTGGGCGTTGTTGGCTAAAGGCCGGTTTCAATCTGGCTTGTTTGAACGTATCACTAAGCAAGGTAATACCGTGTGGTTAGAAGCGACCTATAATCCGATTGTTGACGAAGCGGGTAATGTGGTGCGAGTGGTTAAATTTGCCAGCGATGTGACGCCGCGTATCGAGCATCAGCAAGCAGTGCAAAACGCCTCTCAGTTGGCTCGCCAAAGCGCGCTGGAGACGGTCGATATTGCTCAAAATGGCGCAAATATGCTCGATTCAGCCTCCGAAGTGGCTAATGATATCGATGCATCGGTGACGGAAGCGGCGGGCTTAATGGAACAATTGGCTGTGCAATCACAACAAATTACCAAGATTGTGAGCACCATAGCTAAGGTTGCCGATCAGACCAATTTACTGGCACTTAATGCTGCAATTGAAGCGGCCAGAGCCGGCGAGTATGGTCGTGGTTTTGCAGTTGTGGCCGATGAGGTGAGAACCTTGGCGGCCAATACCTCCCGAGCCACGCATGATATCGAACAGATAGTCAAACGTAATAGTGAGTTAACCAAGGTCTCTGAAGCGGGGATGTTAGCCATTCAAGCCAAGGTATCTCAGTGTAATCAACAGCTGCAATTAACCCAGTCTTTAATTAGCGACATTCGCAAAGGAGCGCAAAACGTTGCCGATACGGTTAATGGGCTGGTGAGCGACTAGCGGTGACCCATGTGTTTAAGCCGCAGGGTTACTTTAATGACTCTTGCGGCGGGAATTGGGCTAATATTTTAGCCACAGTTTGCTGTGTTAGCTGGGCTTTATCTTCCCCGCCGGTATCAAAACTAAAATTGTCGCTTCCGCGCCAAATCAGTTGTTGTGTCTTAATATCAATCATATCAATCTGAATTGTTTGTAATTTAGCCGAGTCATTACCAATAGGCACACCCACGCTTGTGCCTATGCCCACTCCTCCAGAACTGCCCCAGTTGCCAGTACCCAGCCCAATAGATAGCCCCGACTTTTTAGGCTTATCGGTAATATTAAAGGTGTAATTGACCTTAAATTGAGCCGTGTCATCGGCTTGTTTAAACCCTTGCGTCAGCAGAGATGATTGAATCGCATCGGCAATTCGTTGGGCGCTTAGGGGATCGCTATTGCTCGCAGTGGTGATGCCAGAAAAGGTGTGTAGCTGACTAAAATCATAACCTGTGTCGTAATCTTGATTTGGTTTACTGCTGCAGGCTAGTAACACTAGGCTGCAAAACAGTAGGCTTGCCAGTCGTGTCGATATCATTACTTATTCTCCCTTGCGGATATTTTTATTGCTCAGGGTTAACACTGCTGCGTAAAAATCAAGCGATTAACCTTGATAGCATCGCAGCGTATCGCGAGCTTTAATTTATTCTTGCATGGCTTAATATTAGCCAGTTTGAATCATATAGGTTATGTTTTATTAACACTTGTCGCTGGTGATACTCAGTCACACTGGCCGTGACAGCACACAACCGAAAAGGAGGGTAAGTGGAACAATTAGAGTTTTTTGCGATACCTAGCCCTTGTATTGGCGTGTGCCAGACGGATGCGAAAGGCTACTGTAAAGGTTGTTTGCGTAACCGAGATGAGCGTTTCAATTGGCTCAATTTTTCAGATGCGCAAAAATATGATGTGATCCGCCTGTGTAAACAGCGTAAACGCCGGCGATTATTGGCGTTACACAAAGCCAAAAAGAGTGAAATATTGCAAGCGAGATTAGCACAAACTGCCCGTTTAGATTTTGATGAGCAAGCTTAATGGCTTACCAAAAGAGGGTAAATTGTGTCTCGCCCGGTTTGCTGGTAAGTGTCACTTCACCTTGGTGCCACTGCATGATGCGTTTGATGATGGCGAGCCCCAAACCGTGTCCTTGGCTATCTTGTGCTGTGACTTGGCTGCGGTAAAAGGGTTCAAATATTTTACTCTGCTCTTCTGGTGCAATCCCCTCGCCATCGTCTGTAACACAGATACTGACCCCTTTGTTAAGAAAGCTGAGTTCGACCCTGATCTGCTGCTTGGCGAACCGCTGTGCATTAACCAGTAAGTTTTGCAGGGCGCGATCGATAAGCGCAGGATCGGCGCTCACTGGGCGCTCATCTCCCGTGATAGTAAAATGGATAGGTATAGGGCTGAGGGGGTGTAAACGTTCAATCGTTTGCCGTACAACCAATGGGAGATCGCACTGGGTCTGAGGCTGCGTATGTCGCCTAGTTTCCAAACTGGCGTAGGTCAACAATTCTTGTAACAGGTTTTCCATCTCTTCGACATCTTGCTGCATCTCGGCTAAAAAGGCTGCTCGTCGCTCGATATCGGTGTCAGGGTGACAATACTGAGGCATCAAGGCGAGTGCGAATTTAAATCGTGCTAGCGGCGTTCTAATTTCATGGGATACCGCATTGGACAAGTGGCGTTGGTTCTCTATTAGTGCACTAATATGTTTAGCCATCTCATTAAAGGTATGGGCTAATGGCAAGACTTTTGAGTGGGGAGGTAGCTGGATTTGGGTGTCCCACTTGGCCTGGCCAAAGGCTTTAGTTGCCAGCCTTAATGTTTGTAGATCCCGCGACAGTGGCCACACCCACAGTAATACCACTAAGGCTAATGATAGATAAAATAACAGCGTAAATAACCTTCTGAGTTGCTCATTTGGGGCCAACTCTATGGGGCCTGCCATTAATATCTGCTGTTCATCTAACTTGATAAAATGCAGTTCATGCTGGTCATTCTGGGCCGTCACCAACACTTTATCTGTGCTGAGTTGGTCGCTATCAATTAAGGCGATTTGTTTGGAATCTAATAATTGCAGTGGATAGAGACGGTTGTTGCCTATCTGGGCCAGCAGTTTTGCTCGCTCATTTTTGGGGTGAGTGGCCAGTAGTTTCGCCAACGCGACCAGCGGTGCGTTAGTGGCACCGCTGTCTTCGACATTATTCTGCCAAATACTGTCCAGCGTCCAACCAATACCCAGCACGCTGATGCTGAGTATCAAGTAGAGGCTAATAAACAGTCGTTTCAAAAGTTATTTCGCTTAATTGTTCCATGCCTCGGGGGCAAATAGGTAGCCTTGGCCCCACACGGTTTTAATTCTAAATGGGGTATCAATATTGTCACCTAGCTTTTTACGCAAACGTGAGATGCGAACATCAATCTTTCTGTCTTTACCATCGAAGTCAATATTGAGTAGGTATTGGTAGATATACTGACGGCTCAGCACTTGGCCTCCTTGTGAGGCCAGTAACCATAATAACTCAAACTCATGGCTGGTTAGGTCGACTTGTTTCTCTCCTAGGCGGATGGTTTGTGTGTGTGGATCAATGCTGAGGCGCCCATAAGTTAAACAATGTGATTCGGCCTGCATAGGTTTCGCTTTGCGGCGCAGCAGATTATTGATTCTGGCAATTAATAATGCGGGGTCGACGGGTTTGACGACATAATCATCGGCTCCAAGGTCGAGACCTTTGATTTGATCTTCATTGGAGCCCATCGCACTCATCAGTAAGATGGGGCCCGCAAAATAGTCGGGTAGCTTTTCGCACAAGGTGAGCCCGTCCATGCCGGGTAACATGATATCGAGCAAGATAATATCGGGCTTGTAATTAAGCAGTCGAGTGAGCACGGTATCACCACGACGTTCGACTTCAACATGCATTCCATGGGACTTTAAGTAATCCACGATGAGGTTTGCTAGACGGATATCGTCTTCGACAAGCAGGACTCTATGGGTCGCTTGAGCTTCTGACATTAAAATAGACTCCAAGGGTTACGAAAACGGCGACGAGCTTGAGGCTCCGCTGTTGGGGTAATGTTTAATTGCGCACCGGCTAAGGTTTGGTGCGTCAGTTTATTGATCAATATAAATTGAATATCTTCTTGGGTAGAGACCTTTAGCGACAGGGCTTTGATGTCAGCTGAGTCTGCGCACCATTTAGGTAAGGCTTGATAATTGGATAAAATACATACTACTTGCGGTATGGCGGTATGCCAATTCAATAGCAATTCGATATCACAGTTCTGCTCTTCACTAGCGGTAATGCAAAATTGCGGCGACAAGGATAGGGTCGCAGCCGCTTCTCCGTCGATCGCAAGGGCCGAATTTGCATATAAGATGCAGAACAAAGTGGCTGGTAAAAGCGAGTTAATAAACGAATACACTTGTACTAAAACCTGTAGGCTACGCCAACAAAGAAGGTATTGCTGCTGTGCTCATTAATTAAGGGGCTGGCAACGATCTCATCGGCAAGGTCGGTATAGTGAGCAAGGAATAACAGTTCCCAGTGTTGATTAATGGCGTATTGAGTCGTCAAAGTTAAGCTTAAATTGGTTGCGGAACCTGGATTATAGGCCTGATTCCAATAATAATTTTCACTGCTTCTTACGCCGTAATAGTAATTAACGATCTCTTGGCTCTTCCAATTTGCACTGGCGGCGAGCTCTAATTTCCACTGCGAAAATGCCAAGCGATACATCCATTTTAGCTGGGCTTCCATACCTGAGTGGACATCAAGTAGGTCGTGGGCCAATGCGATATTAAAGATACCTGCACGCGTATAGAAAAAGGTTTCAACGCCACCCAGAACGGTAACTTTTCTATCTTCAAGTTCGTTAAAGTTTAATGCGTACAGATCATCCACATCCCAAAATGAACTCGAATTAGCCAGTTCTGTTGATACGCGACTGCCGCCAGCAACAAAAATGTTGGAGGGATCCCAGCGAGAGAAATAGGCGCTATCACTGCTAAAACTGGTGGTCATATTGACAGTGATATTTTCGCTCTCTAGCAGGCTATAGCCTAGATTACCGTTATCGAAAAACCACTGTTCACCGTAGTAAGCCAGGCTTGGGATGATATAAATGGGGATGTCATCAAACTGAGTGATGGGGTTAGATTTTACGCCATAGCCGACAGCAATACCTATATCCCAAAGCCCAATGGTAATACATTCACTGCCATCATCGCAGCTAACGGCCTCATCGGCATAAGTTGCAAATGATAATAGAGCAGCGGTGAGTAGCACTGTGATGATTTTGTTCATTATGACTATGAGGTGGCACATTTATTGAGTAATTAAATTTCTAGGCTACAGATTAACATTGAAGCCGTTTTTAAGCTGTTTTTTCAATGGTTGAGATACAAAGTGATACATTCGTGGTCGATGCCGTTGTTAATGCTATAGTATTACTTTATCTGCTCACCCCCCCCCCTTTATTAATGCAAACTATGGCGAAGTGAAGAGAATCATGGGTTCTCCTGCCATTGCCACAATATCAAGCTGCGCTTCTATCAATATCGCTGTTGGACACATCCAAGAGTTAGATGAATGTGCTGGCGATTTCACAGGTGTGACTTACTGGATGAGAAGGCATTCGATATCACCGCGGAATCATCAGATCATGAATACTGAACTTATTGCTGAGAGTCGCTATTGATGGGCATGGTGCGATGTTGCGCGCCATTTTAATCTGATCTAGATCAGCCCTACTGTTTTTTTAGCTTTTGCTGATTAAATTTGTGATCTGGCGCAGATGGTGCTGGTTATTGGGCGCTAGCACACAATAATTGCTGCTCTTGTCAGGTTTATGGAACGCAAAGGCTTGGTGCAATTCTATTATTTGTGATCTGGGTCACGCTTTTGCGTAATGTTGACGGTTAGGCGAGGTTATTGCCGCTGTTATATCTATGTTTATGATTTTATGAAGTTATATTTTTTATCAATGATACGCTGGCTATGATTTTCAGTATAAGCATTTGTATTTAAGCACTATTTCCCCTGTGTTACTTAGGCGCGCCGGTGTATTGCTGTCGCACCGCACCTGCTCTAGAATCCGCCGCTTGCTGCGCGACCTATAAGGGGCGCGTATTTCTGCATTGCAATTGATTAGGGGAATTTAATGTCTACCACCTTCGCAAATCCTGCGCCATTAGGCTTAATGGGATTTGGCATGACCACCATTTTACTCAATATCCATAACGCCGGATATTTTCCAATTGATGCCATGATCCTCGCGATGGGGATGTTTTATGGGGGGCTAGGACAGGTGATTGTGGGGATTATGTGTTTTGTCAGAGGAGATACCTTTGGCACCACAGCCTTTACCTCATATGGATTGTTTTGGCTGACCTTGGTAGGACTTATCATCTTGCCTAATGGTGGTATTGCAGCCAGTCCAGCGCACTTTATGGGCTGGTATTTGGCATTGTGGGGCACCTTTACTGCATTTATGTTTGTGGCATCGCTGCGCTACCCAAGGGCAAAGCAGTTTGTGTTTGGATCTTTGACGCTACTGTTCTTTTTACTGGCGGCACGCGATTTTACCGGCAGTGAGTTAATTGGCACTATCGCTGGGTTTGAGGGGATTATCTGTGGCGCCAGTGCCATCTATTTTGCCATGGCTCAGGTGATCAACGCCGAATATGGTCGCTCAGTCTTACCTGTAGGTGAAATCAAAAAAACGTAATCAGGTAGTGATGTTCAGGCTGCCAAGATTTGCAATCGACAGTGGTGCAAAATGGCAGCCTGAGCCGTTAAGCTGGGATTAAGGCGGCAATGGCCTTAATTGATTGGGCTTAGCACTATTTCCACGCGGCGATTTTGTGCTCGACCTTGCTGAGTATTGTTACTCGCGATGGGACGTGATTCGCCCATGCCTTGTGAGACGATGCGTCTAGGCGCGACATTTTGTGACATCAGATAGTTGGCCACTTCACTGGCACGAACTTGTGATAGTCGTAAATTATAGGACTCACTACCAGTGCTATCGGTATAGCCAACAATATTCAGTCTGGTTTCATCATATTCTTTAGCCACTAACGCGACGCTGTTGAGCACCTGCTTAGCGCGAGCGCTGAGTTGACTCTGGTCAACACCAAAGGTCACTTCGTTAGGCATATTCAAAATAATATTATTGCCACTACGAGTTACACTTACCCCCGTCGATTGCAGTTGTTTACGCAGCTCGGCTTCTTGTACATCCATATAATAACCCACCCCACCACCGACTGCCGCGCCCGATGCAGCGCCAATCAAGGCACCTTTACCGCGATCGCTCTTGCTTGAGGAGGCCACGCCAATAGCAGCGCCAGCAATTGCGCCAATAATCGCCCCATTAGTGGCTTTGGCATTTTGTGATTCATTAGTGTAAGGATTGGTGGTTTGGCAGGCTGACAATAGTAGCGCCGAGCCAGCAACAAGCGCAGTTAACGCATGTTTTTTATGGTTCATTGTGACTCCAAAAGTGATCGACAACGCTCTGTTTGCCGAGATTAATGAATACTGTTTTTATCGTAATAAGTTAACCTGCCTAAGTGAATGTCTATTCCCTTATGCAGATGTCACTACGCATTTAGGGCTTAGTCATCATCCGTTTATTGGATTTGTACTCAGGTAGGGAGTTGGCTTTGTTAGCCTTTATGTGGCTAATAAGTCTTATATCTTAGCCCTGATAAAATCGCAGGCCTGTGTGCTTAAATGGCTTTTTGATACGTAGCTGGTGCCTTTGGCTAAGGTGATGAGGAAGCCTTTATCGGTTTCGTTAATGCGATACATCTCATCCCAAGCAATAAGCGAGTCGACACAGTAAGAGTGAGTGCTAATGCCACGCTCATCTATGGTCAGGGTGGTTTCATTACCAGCGGCTTTGCTCCACATCTGTCTCATCAGCCACCATGAACGTTTAAATTTAACGCTAAGTGCTTCTAGTACCCCAAGGCCGACAATAAACCATGACGCATAGCTATTGCTACCAGTAAGCAGTAGCGCCGTGCCAATGACAATAAAACCGATGGCTTTGTAATAGGTTTTTATCGATGTATCTTGCGTCACTGATTGGTCAAAGCATTCTGCATAATAGGCTTTATCAAGGGTAAATTGGGTGGTGTAGTGAAATGGGTCACTCATAGAGAATCTAAAGTCACTTAAAACGATTTCCCCTAGTGTAATGACAATAGAAATTTGTGCAACGATGTACTAGCTTTAGATCTGATTTATCAACAAACTTTAATATAAGGCGGTTGTTTATGTCGTGCGTACCAAAGGGTTATGTAAAGTGCAAAACAACAGCAGTGTTCGGTAAAGATAATATTCCAGCAATCTATGCCCAGCGTCACTTTACCCGTAGCGGTGTTTACGAGCAGATCCATGTGATAAGTGGTGAATTGATGTTTTATGGGTATAAGAACAAGCAGGGGGAGGCTGAACGAGAGGTGAGATTAAAAGCCAATGAAACGGCGATATCCCACCCTAAATATTGGCACAGTATCGTGCCGCTAACTGATGATATTCAGTTTGAAATTCATTTCTACATGAAAGCTTAAACCTTAGCCTTCTCATCTAAGTTATCGCGGTAGCCATCAAGGCTTAACTTATTCCTCAAACTCGCCTTTAAGTTATGAGAGGGTAGGCTTAGTGTTAACAATTATTAACGGGATTTATAAGGTTTGGCTGGTTAGAGTGTTGGCTATTCACTCGTCAATTCATCCGATCAACCCAACTCGCTAAGGAAAGTCGATGACTGTTAATCAAGCTGATAAGCCAGAGACAATCACAAGCAAATCTGTTGTTCACGGAAAATTCTGCTTGATGGACATACTTGAAATGGAGACCTACTTTGCGCTGTTTCAATCGATGAGGCGCTCAAAAACGCTGACGACAATGGTTATCATAGGTAGTGTTTTAGCTGCTGTGTTTGTGCTGTTTTTATTTAAAATGGCAGGCCATTAGGCGTAGTACTTGGCAGAAATACTTTAAATTGGTCGTACCTTAGAAAAGCAAAAATGTACTGAAGGGAGGCTCTGATGGCTGCAGGCTTTGTTACCGAACTCGTTATCTGGTTTTTTTGGGAGTTATTGCTCTCTTTTGTGCTCTATACCTCAGGCGCGGTAGTGCTTGCGATAGTCTCATTTGGGCGTATCCAGAAACCGCTCTATTGGCCTGCGATGTTTCATCATCAAAAACGCCTCGCTAAAAATGACTTTTACATGGTCTATCTGAGTGGCTTTTTCTTCTATTTGGTGCTGTTTACCCTGCTGGTGTGGTTGGGTTAAGCAGCTAAATCGCCTGTTTTAACTGCTTAACTAAGATGCGGTGCTTATCAGGAATAATGGCTTAAATCATCGGCGCGACAATGATGCCTAACTGGCGTTCTCGTAATGATTGCGCTCACTTGGGTTATCACTTACATATTGGACAAACTCCACTTCAAATCCGTCAGGGTCAATAAAATAGACATTGCGGCGGTGTGGATTGCTCACGCCTTCTTTATCGACAGCAAACCCTGCGCGGTTTAAGCGGTCGATGATGCCATCAAGATCATGAGTGACAAAAGCAAAATGGGCGAGCCCCACTTGATGACCCGTCAAATCGCGATTTTCTGCTTCACCATCATCATTAAAGGCCAAGTATTGGTAGTCATCGCCAAAGTGGATCCAGTGGCGCGGCTTGCCATACCAAGTTGCTTCGCCACCACCGCGGATAGTCCAGTGAGGCAATGCCGCCTGATAGAAGGCTAGGCTGGTGTTGATATCTTTAACGACTAAATTCACATGCTCTAAATGGATCATTGTCAACTCCTTGTGTATATGACTTGAGGCTACATGCCGTAGCTGTATTCCTGCTGTTTGGGGTAAGCTTGATGCTGGTGGTTATGGCGTATGGTGGCTAATGCCAGAGCGTATTGATGCAGCATGTGCAGGCTGTAATCGACTCGCCCCCTCAGTTGTTGTTCTCGCGCATCTTGCGTACCTTGTTGCAGCACATTTTCACTGTTTCTAATGATGAGGTGATCGGGAATGGGCACCAGTTTGTTGTTCTTTAGTGCATTCATTTTGAGCTCGGCAATCGGGTAGGCACCACTAATACCGCTCGATACCGCCACTAATAGCACGGGTTTGTGTGCGGTGTCTTGACCATCACACAGCAGCAGAAAATTCTTTAATATGGGCGATGCCATGCCGCCCCATTCTGGCGTGATAAGCACTAAGGCATCGGCTTGTATGACCTGCTGGTTAATGCTGTGCCAGTCGCTATCGAGTAATGCAGGGCTCGCCCTGTCACCATCCCAAAAAGGTAGCTGATACTGACACAGTTCAACATGGTTAATGGACTGAAATTGAGGACTATGCTCTGCGATATATCGTGCGACATTGGCGCTCTGAGATGGGGTTCTTTGGCTGGCACTGACGATGAGGAGATTCATATTGTAAACCTTTTTGTTTATTTAATATTTTATAAGGTAATCGCTTTATTTAATTTTGTAAAGTATAAAGTAAATAAAAAAGTTTACTTATTGGTTGGCTAGACATGATTGATCGCAGATAATAGTCAGATAGCAGTCTGAGCCAGGAGCCGAGAGTGACCAAGAAAACCAGTGAAAAAATAGTCGATTATATTAAAGTGACTGGGCCGTGCACCGCCAAGGCCTTGGCTGAACAGTTTTCATTAACCACCATGGGGGTGCGCCAGCATCTGCAAGGGTTAGAAGAGACCGGGATGCTGATCTTTGACGATCGCAAGGCCAGCCGTGGTCGGCCGACACGCTATTGGTCTCTCACCAAAAAAAGCGACGCCTTATTCCCTGATAAACATGATGATTTAACTCTCCAACTGATTGAGTCGGTTAAGGTTGTTTTTGGTGATAGTGGACTAGAACAATTGATCAGCCATAGAGAAGAAGCCAGTAAAGTGCTCTATCAAAGTGCATTGGCGCATCATGCCAGTGTGCTCGATAAACTGCATGCACTTGCCAGACTAAGAACCGATGAGGGCTACGTTGCCACGGTTGAGCAGGAGGATAATCACTTTTGGTTGCTGGAAAATCATTGTCCTATTTGCGCCGCAGCCAGCAGTTGTGTCAATTTTTGCCGCTCAGAGTTACAGCTTTTTCAATGGTTATTTGAGGGGGTTGCGACAGTCAGCAGAGAGGAGCACATTATTGAGGGCGCGCGTCGCTGTGCCTATAAAGTGACGCCTGTAACTGGTCTTGCTGGTGAGTCATAATGCAGTCTAAACGGGCAAGATTAGACAGGTTTATTAGCAGCCATACGCAGATACCGAAAAAGCAGATACGGCTAATATTGGCCCAAGGACGGGTGACGGTTGACGGCCAGTTAGCACGTGACATTGATTTAAGGGTCGACCAATTTAGTCATATCGTTTTTGACGGCCAAGTGCTGCAGCAGCGCCGCGCGTGTTACATCATGTTGCACAAGCCTGTGGGGGTGGTGTGCGCCACCAAAGATGAGCAGCACAAAACGGTCATCGACTTGCTCGATGGCACAGATAATAGCGATCTGCATATTGTGGGCAGGCTCGATCTCAATACCTCTGGTCTAGTGCTACTGACCAATGATGGCCAGTGGTCTAAACGTATTATGGCGCCAGACCATAAAGTGGCTAAAACCTATTTAGTGACCCTTAAAAACCCCTTGAGTCAGGAGTATATAGAGGCCTTTGCCCAAGGGTTTTATTTTGCATTTGAAGATATCACCACCTTGCCAGCTCAGTTAACCATAGTGAACGCTGCACAGGGGCATCAAGCATTAGTGACCTTGTATGAGGGGCGATATCACCAAATTAAGCGTATGTTTGGTCGTTTTCGCAATCCCGTCGTAGCACTGCACCGTTTATCGGTTGGCACCTTAGCGTTAGATGAATGCTTGCAACCAGGCCAGAGCCGTGAGTTAACACCGCAAGAGGTGGCGACAATATAGTAGGGCGCTATCAACAGGTGACATGGCTGCTTTGCAAGATAAAGATCGATACCACAATTATCACAAAGGTTAATGTTTTGTTGCGAAAGATGTGATCCCCCCGCTAGTGTGGTGATGAATCGTTGTGCTATAAACATGAGATGACCCACCTAGACAATAGCGCCGATGACCAGTCAAACCTTAAAAAAAATCAGTGAGCTCGATGTGTTCTGCTTGATGGTGTTTAAGGTGATCTTTCAAACCGGACACGCCAACGTCGCCGCCAAACAACTTAATGTATCAGCGCCTAAAATTAGCCGTTGTTTGAATATGTTACGTGCAACCTTTGATGATGAGTTGTTTTATCGGCGTCAACTGGGGTTAAAGCCCACTCCCATGGCGGAGTTTTTATACGAGCCTGTCTGTCAGTTTTGTGATGCGGTCTTAAAAATAGAGCAATCGGTGGCCGATCAAAGTTGTGAGCCAAGCCGAGATAGCCTCAAAGTGGCGGTGATCCCCAGTATTTTAGCCAGCTTATCGTTAGCTTTTTCACAAAGTGAGCATCAACAATTAATGGGGCGATTACAGTTTGTGGCTTGGGACTGTGAATCGGCTGACTTAATCCATAATGGCGAGCTTGATATGGGCATCGCCTTTGCCGCCGATAGCGAGCATGCGCTCAGTATTGAGTCGGTTGGGGGGTTATCACGCCTGTGTGTTGCGGCTCAAGAGAGGCATGCTGTTTGGGAGGTAAGCTCACAACTTACCTTAGAGTCCATCTGCCAATATCCGTTTCTGTGCCTAAATGGCAAGGGCTTTAATGACAAAATCGATCCATTAGAAGTGTTTGCCCGCCAAGCGGGGATCCCTCTCGATGGTATCGACAGAGTCAGCTGTCGAGATGAATGGTATAGTCACCTGCTGACCATGGGGTCTTTGTCATTCTTACCTTACTCTGAGGCGCAGATCTGCAGCGCCTTACCTGGTATCAAAGTGATACCGTTACCCAGTGAACAGGTGCAACGCTTGCATGGCGATAGCATGTCACCGCAATACCTGCTGATCGAAAACGCGCTGGAATATCGGCGTTACTCAATCGAGCAACGTGAGTTAATTATTCAATTACTCAAGCAATTACTTGCTAGTCATCCTGAGTGAAATGTCAGTTCTGTATATTGAAATTTACCGTTGCAGATTTCGAAATTTCCATTCATGAATCTATAAATTGCAGTCACAACTCGAGCACAATTTACTAACAATTTAGTTTCTCTCCCTTATATTTGGGTAACTGCAATAGCAGCAAATACCTAGAAAGGGATATGGCGATGAAAAAAAATAAAACAACATTATTAGCCGTGGCACTCATGTGTGCCATTGGTGTGAGTGCATGTAGCGATGGTGATGATGGTCAAGACGGTGCACCTGGCACCCCTGGTACGCCGGGAACACCTGGAACCCCAGGAACTCCAGCTGGGTCTGTTGTGAAGACGGTCAATTCAGCAGCAGACTTCATGCTAACCTTACAACCTGCCGATATCGTCGTTGTGGGCACAGAGGCTTTTAGCCTTAAATTCGATGTGACCGGCAAAAATGCAAAAGGAGAAGAGGTACCTTTTACTGGCTTAGACAAGATAGCCTTATATGTCACCAATGAAGTGGTCAACACTACCGATGTTGGCGCGCCCATGTTGTGGTCAAACAACGCGTTAGTTAATGAGTTTGGCTCGAGTATGTACTGTACATTGACGGGTAAAGCCACGGCTCGTGGCGGCGCAGAAGTCGATGCGTGTACCTTAGTTGAAGATCCTGCCAACCCAGGTAGCTATACCGGTACTTGGACACACGATGGAAATGCTCCTGTTGTCTCTGCCGCAGGCGATCCTAATAGCCTGTTTAGGGTGATGATCCGTAGCTATGATGTGACTGACGCAAGCGGTGAGGATATCTCAGATAAGTTACTCTCGGCTCCGCTGGACTTCATTCCAGCCACGGGTGAGTTAGCCGTGTCGACCAAAGATGCGGTATCTAATGCCGCGTGTATTCAGTGTCACAGTGAGCTGAAAGGCTATGGTGACAGCGATATGCGCATTGCCAATATTGGTGCTCATCACAACTATCAAAAAGTTGAAAACTGTGTCGCGTGTCATAATCCAGCATATGCCGCCGATCAAAACGATCCTGAAAAAGGTTATAACCCTAACTTCAATGCCATGATCCACACCATTCACGCGGGTGGTCACCTTGCAGATTGGGGCGTGTTAAAAGGGGATGCGTTAGATGAGTTTGGCGAGATCCACTTTCCTGCGGAGCTGAACGAATGTACCGCATGTCATGATAACGGTGAGCAGTGGAATGCTAATGTCTACCGTGAAGCGTGTGTGGGCTGTCACGTTACCGTTAACTTTGAAACCGGTGAAGGCCACTCTGAATATCAATTACCACAAGCAGATGATTCAGCCTGTATGACCTGCCATGTTGGTGGACTCAGCCCAGCAGTTGCCCATAAAGTGGGTGTTAGAGCCATGGCAACCGATTCTATTGAGATTGCAGTGAGTTCAGTTGCTTATACTGAAAGTGCAACGGCAGATCTTGATGAAATAGTTGTGACCTTTGATGTGACTGTCGATGGTACTCCTGTTGCCGATGGCTTCGAATTCACAAATTATACTAAGTATGATGAGATGAAGACGGGTTGGGTTGATGCCGATGGTACTTATTACACTAGTGGTTCGGTGTTCCTTAATGGCGTAGTCGCAGCCGGTGGTAAGCTGGTGGTGACTCAACAAGGAGAATTCAATCTCGATGGAAAGAGTATTGCCATTACGCCTCGTTTCTCTGTCTGTACTGATGCAAAAGGTAAGTTAGCGCCATGTGCAGATGCCTCTACCGCGATAGAGTATCTTGCTATTACTATGGAGCCCACCTACTGGAACCTTGCTAATGCCGACGGAAGTGGTGCAATACCTTCTCGTTTCGCCGTACCAGAGCGCGTGACTGCTGATGAAGCTAAATGTAATGCTTGTCACACATCTTTAGGTATTGCTAAGCATTACGGTAATGAACGCTTCGACCAGTGTGTAGGTTGTCACAATAGTACTTGGGGCGGTTCATATCACCCAATTGTCGAATATAAGAGTGATGAAGTGGATGCCGATGGTAAGCCAATCTTTAAGACTGTTGAGGGATTAAAATATAGTACTCGCGACCTGTTTGCTGTAGCACATAGATTCCATAGCGGTCTTTGGGATGACAACCGTGGCTTCCCCGCCATTCACTTAAACTCTGATTTGGAAACTGTTGGTTACCCTGCCGTTGCCACTGAATGTACTGCTTGTCATAAAGATGGTGTTAGTTTATTTGCCGCCGATGGTGGGTTAGCTTCAGGTAAACGCGCAATTGCTGTTAATGCCGGTGCTACCGAGTTTATTAGCCCAACAGCTGAAGCATGTCGTACCTGTCATGCCCACTCTTCAGAAGCGGCTAAGGCTCACTTCAAGAGTAATGGTGCGACAGTGGATGGCTCACCCGATAATACGGCCAATCTTCCCGTTGAGTCTTGTGCAACTTGTCACGCTGAAGGTAAGACTTATGGTATTGATAAGGTTCATATGGGAGGCGCTCACTAACAGGTATGTGTACCCAAGATAGCCATAACAATAAATCTCGTTAAGTGGGCTCATCCCTGCTAATAGCTCACTGAGATAACGCAGTTTTTGGGGACCTACGCGGTCCCCTTTTTTATGGCTCGTTTTTATAGCCGGTTTCTATGGTTGAAAGTGAGCATTTAGCGTGCGGTAGTTTATGCCTACTCAATTGATTAAGTGAGCAGATATTCACGCATTGGTAATCACTTAATGCGGCGACTTAGGGAGTAATACAACGTAGGGGAGTTGCCGATAAGGTCATGAATATGAGCCCGCGATTTAATTTTATACCCTAGGGGCTGTTGATCTTTTAAGGTTGTTTTGCAGTGAATGGTTGGGTATTTATACAAGGCAAAGGCAGAAGCTTTGTGGTGTAGTTATTCTACATAAAAAAGCTGAGAACGCAGGAGAAATACCCAACAAACGCTGCCCGAAGGGTTCGGCTAAAAACGTTTTACTCTTTGTTAAGTGAATTTTGCTTAGATGACTAGACTGCAATCCACTCGCCTCGATTATAACGTTTTTGTCTCGAACAACATTCAACCCGCAAAGATCAACAGGCCCTAGGTATCATGGCAAAAAATATAGAGAGCCGCTGGGATACTTAGTGAGTAGGAGTGCTGACATCAGTCAGAATACATCGATGAGCTGTGGAGGTAAAAAGGGGCGAATACGGCCCCTTTTTATGTCAATCACAACCTGTAAATCATCAGGTGTGAAACACTTAAACTACTGACTTTGTTGTAATTTAAGTAGCCATTTACCGTAAAGGAAAATCCCCACAGCCGAAATGGTGCCGATTGCCGCGATGATATACCACGCCATACCGATATTGTGAGTGTTATACAGTAAGGTGGTGAGCGATTGCGCCGACTCGCCGGTATAGCTCACCAACGTGGTGAAGGCTTCACCCTGTGGGATCGCCGCCACATCGTTCACACTCATGCCGCGCTCAGCTAATAGCTCTCTGGAGAAGATCTCTTTTGAGGCGTAAATTTCATATAATTTAGGGCCAAAATAGCCTTCCAATCCCCAGCCTATCCCTTGGGGGAGCATCACAAAGCCTAAATACATGGCTTTTTTACCTTCGGGGGCGATGTTGCCCATAAACTCGTTCTTTTTCGGGCTAATCATCATCTCACCGAAAGAAAACATGGCGATGGCCAGTACAATCATCCAGGCCGCATTGGTCGCACCAATAAATACAAAGGCTAAGATACTCAATAAGCAGCCACCTAACATGGCGGTGGTGATACGGTATTTAGCGGTCAGCGCTGCGACTAAGAAGCAACTGGTCATGATCATACCCGCGTTAAGGTTAAGCATGCCTTCTGGCATCACCTTAGTGCCGCTGTTATCGAGCCCGAGCCAGAACTGCAATATTCCGTTTGAGGTGCCCTCAGGGCCAAACAAACTGGTAACAATCACGCTAGTATCGACCCATTCGGCAATGTGGATAGGCAGCACATCAAATAACGAGTTAAACAGAAACCAGAAACCAGCAAACACCAACATATAGTAGATCACTACCGGTTTTTTAAGTTCATGCCAAGCGTCTTTCCATAGGGCTTGTTGCGTCACTTCACCATTTTTTATCTGAAGGTTACGCGCTAAACGCTCATCTTTCCCCGGCTCTTTATAGGCCAATAAAAAGAGAAAGTTGAGCGAAATAATCGCGGCGCAAGCATAAAACACATTGTCCCAAGAGAGCTGGCGCATATGCACGGCAACGAGGGGCCCTAAGAAACCACCGATGTTGACGACCTGATAAAAAATCCCCCACGCCATTGAGGTGTTTTGCCTCCCCGTCGATAGCACTAAGGTGCCTTGAATACCGGGCTTAAAGATGCCGGTACCACCTGCTAATAACATGGCACCAAATAGGAACCCCCAGAAATTGGGGAATAAGGCCATCACTAAATAGCCGCCTATTTTAATTAGGGTGGAGGCGAAAATCGTTTCCTTATAACCGACCCGATCGGAAATGCCCCCGGTAAACACAGGAATAAAGGTTTGCATCAAGGCCCAAATAGAGATGATAACGCCATAGTCGTGCAAGCTAATGCCCAAACCGCCTTCAGACACCGGCGCTTTGGCATATAGGCCAGCACTGGCTTTGACGCCGTAGTAAGCGATACGCTCTACCAGCTCCATGCCGCCGACAATCCAAAAAATATAACTTAAGCTGGCAATGGAGGCCCACATACCCAGCTGTTTCACTTCACGCAGGTCATTATCTGCATAAGTATTGTTGGAATCGCTCATACCTTTCCTTCTTAATTCTTATCCCAGTCCCATTAATGGCGTGCTGTTGACTAATGGCTAAAATGAACGGCTGCGGTATTGTTATTTTCGCAATTAAAATAAAGCGTTATCTTAATGTTTATCGGCTCATTTTTTATCATCAGTAAAGCATGTGTTTATGTAATGTGATGGGCACTCTTTATTGTTGTTTTATACGCAACGATGTTGATATTGCGCTAATGGCTTGTGATGTCGTGGCACACTTTACCTAAATTTCGTCCTAAAAACCAAAGTGATTATCTTCAAGGGCGGGCTAGCTTAGGATTAGGGGCTCTGGTTCAGGGTTTGGTACTGGATTAGGATTAGGCTCAGGAGCCGGTGTGGTAGGTGGGGCGTAGGCGGGATAATACCACCTGTGCCACTGTCTGGTGGGCTAGGGGCGGTGTTTTCTTCGCCACCACAAACCATCAATCCCAATACGAGTAGGGGTAACCATTGTTTCACCATTAACATTCTATGATCATTTAGGCGCCATTCATTTAGGCGCCATTGTGATGGTATTGAAATGATAAAGCAGTTTTAATGTGAATTAACCAATAAAAACAATGCTTAACTGTATTTTTTGACGCTGATTAAATTATTACTGCCGTGATATTTAGGGTTTTTATCCGTCATTAGTATTACTTTTTAGGTATAAAACATTGTTTTTTATGATGATAATTGTTAATAATATTGGGGGGAATTGATGGCATTGCTCTCCCTCCAAGGGAGTAAATACCGCGTGTGTTATGCAGATAAGCCTGTACATACATCATCAGCTATCTGTTATTTTTGAATATGGGTGAGTCGAGGAAAATAGGTATGTCTAGGTTAAAAAATGAATCGTTGCAAGCCACTACACAGGCTACGCCATCTCAAACTCATGGCTTTTTCGAGCGTTTTAAATCGGTTCGCTTTCAATTAAAGCTTAATGTGTTTTTAGTCATCCTCTCTTTTTCTCTATTGGGTTATAAGGGGATAACCGGTATGCAAGATGCGGGCGACTCCATCAGCGACTTATACAGCCAAGGCATGCAGCACAGTATTCGCGCCGGTAAAATTTTAAATGCCTTAGAAGGGGCGCGCAGTGCCTTATTACTGGGGTTTCAGCATGATCCTTCGAGTGAATTTGCTACCATGCACAATCATCCTGCGAGTCAGCATGTTGAAGATAGCCAAGCGATGCTGGCACGCTTGCATGATGTGGTCGATAACGAAATCTTAGCCTCAGATTTAGCTCCAAAAGAGCATGAGTTAGTACAGCAGCTGGCCACCTCACTGGATAAAGTGACGAGTGCGGGTTTTAACCCCGCCATCGCCGCGCTCAGCCAAGGCGACTATACGCAATCGAATCATATATTACTCACCCAAATTAATCCCATGTTGAGCGAGATCACCCGCCAAGCGCAGGCTTTTTTAAACCTGCAAATTAATGAAGGCGAGCTTAGCTATGAAACATTTCAAGACAATATGGCACTGTATATTCTGTTAGTGGTGCTTTTTTCCAGTATCAGTATGTTAGTGATCGTATTCAGTGCCACGCTGATTATTCGCAGAGTAAATCAGTCGGTTGTACAACTTGAACAGACCGCCGATGATATTGCTAGTGGTGATTTAACCCAGCGTATCGCGTTAGGGGGCGATGATGAGTTTGCCCATATAGCCAATTATGTCAATCGGATAGCCGCTAGGTTTCAGCAGGTGGTACAAAATGCCCATGGGTCGACAGCGCAACTGGCCAGCGCTGCTGAAGAAAACTCTGTGGTGGTGACTCAAACCCAGCGTAGTGTGGTTGAACAACAGCAGCAAACCCAACAGGTCGCCGCAGCGATACATGAATTTACCGCTACCGTTCGCGAAGTTGCAGCCAATGCATCCGAAGCAGCCCATGTATCCGCAGCCGCCAATGACGCGGCTCACCATGGTCAAACCGTGGTCAATGAGAGCATGGCGGTGATCCAGACCTTGGCCACCGAGCTTGAAGGTGCCAGTCAGGCGATGACCCTGCTATCACAGCATTCAAATGAGATTGGCAGCGTGATTGAAGTGATCCAAGCCATATCTGAGCAAACTAATTTACTGGCACTGAATGCGGCGATTGAGGCTGCGCGAGCGGGTGAGCAGGGGCGTGGTTTTGCCGTGGTAGCCGATGAGGTGCGCTCGCTTGCGAGGCGCACACAGGATTCGACCGAAGAGATCCAAAAGATGATCCAGCGTCTGCAGCAGGGGGCTAAAGACTCTATGGTGATGATGGAACGCGGCACCGAGCAGGTTAAATTAAGTGTCGATAAGTCGCACCTGGTGGGTAATGCGCTGCAGCAAATTATGCAAAGTATTGAGCAGATCAATGGCTTAAATGCACAAATTGCTACCGCATCAGAAGAGCAAAGTGCGGTAACCGAAGAGATTAATATTAATATCACCAGCATCAATGATATTGCAGAGCAGACCGCCGCAGGCGCCGAACAAAGCAATGCCGCGACCCAAGAGTTGGCAAAGCTGGCCGAGTCGATGGCGCAAGAGATTGCTTATTACAAGGTGTGAGCCTTTTTGGCTCAACCTCTAACGCCATAGCTTTAGACTTAAGCCATAAAGGCGTTAGGCAATAAAAATGTCGACAATAAAAAAGGCAGTCTTATGACTGCCTTTCTTGTTAAGCGGTTATTGCTATCTATGTCTTCAAGTCTTCAAGTCTTCAGACCTTCCAGCCTTAAAACCTTGTAGCTCGCAAACGGGGTTAAGCTTCTAGCTTGGCAAGCTCTGCTTTTTGCTCGGTGAGCTTGTCCATATCACGTTGGTATTCTGCCTGCTTAGCGCGCTCTTTTTCAATCACGGCAGCAGGGGCTTTCGCCACGAAACCTGGGTTAGACAGCTTACCTTCGATACGCTTAAACTCGCCGGCTAGTTTCTCAAGCTGCTTGTCGATACGCGCCATCTCGGCCGCCACATCGATAAGACCCGCCATCGGGATCAGTAGCTCCATGTCACCAATCAACTGCGTGGTTGACATAGGTGCGGTGTCGTCGTCGCCAAGAATGGTCATGCTTTCAAGTTTAGCCAAGGTCTTAAAGAAGGCTTGGTTAGTCTCAATACGGGCCTTGTCGCGCTCGCTCACGCCACGCAGCAGTGCATTAAGCGGCTTGCTTGGTGCGATGTTTAGCTCAGCGCGGATGTTACGTACCGCAGTGATCACTTGCTTCACCCACTCAAGGTCTTCCATCGCAACTGCATCGACTTTGTCCGCCTGATACTCAGGGAACGCTGCCAACATCAAGGTGTCGCCTTCAACGCCTGCCAGCGGTTTAACGCGCTGCCAAATCGTCTCAGTCAGGTAAGGCATCATGGGGTGCATCAGGCGCTGCATCGCTTCAAGGATGGTCACCAAGGTATGGCGAGTACCACGCAGCTGGGCGTCAGTGCCGCTTTGCATCACAGGCTTAGTGAGCTCTAAGTACCAGTCACAGAACTGGTTCCAAGTGAACTCATAGATGGTGTTTGCCGCTAGGTCGAAGCGGTAGCTTTCCATATGCTCGTCATAGGTTTTCACGGTTTGGTTAAACAGACCGATAATCCAGCGATCGGCTAATGACAGCTCCATTTCACCGCCATGCTGGCCACAATCTAATGGCTCGCCTACTGCATCATCTGCAGCATCATCGGCTTGTGCTTCGGTGTTCATTAACACGTAGCGTGATGCGTTCCAGATCTTGTTACAGAAGCTGCGGTAACCGTCGAGACGCTTCATGTCCCAGTTGATATCGCGGCCAGTAGAGGCCATTGATGCCAAGGTGAAACGCAGCGCGTCGGTGCCGTGGGCTTCGATGCCTTCGCTAAACTCTTTGCGGGTGCTCTTCTCAATCTTAGCCGCCAACTGAGGCTGCATCATGTTGCCAGTGCGTTTTTCGACTAAGGCTTCAAGGTCGATACCGTCAATCATATCCAGAGGATCGAGCACGTTACCCTTAGACTTAGACATCTTGTTACCCGCTTCATCGCGGATAAGGCCGGTCACATAGACCGTCTTAAATGGCACTTGTGGTTTGCCATTTTCATCTTTAATGAAGTGCATGGTCATCATGATCATGCGCGCCACCCAGAAGAAGATAATGTCAAAACCTGTCACCAACACGTCGGTTGGGTGGAAGGTTTTAAGCGCCTTAGTGTCTTCTGGCCAGCCTAAAGTTGAGAAGGTCCATAACGCTGAGCTGAACCAAGTGTCCAGTACATCAGGGTCTTGGCGTAGCACAAGGGTGTCGGCTAAGCCGTGCTTAGCACGTACTTCAGCTTCGTCGCGGCCCACATACACTTTACCTGCTTCGTCATACCAAGCTGGAATACGGTGTCCCCACCATAGCTGACGCGAGATACACCAATCTTGAATGTCACGCATCCAAGAGTTGTACATGTTCTCATACTGCTGCGGGACAAATTTGATATCGCCATTTTCAACCGCTTCCATGGCAGTTTTCGCCATTGGCGCAACCGCAACATACCATTGGTCGGTAAGAAGTGGCTCAATCACCACGCCCGAGCGATCGCCATAAGGCACTTTTAATCCGTGGGGATCAATTTTGCCCAGCAAGCCTAAGGTTTCAAACTCTTCAACAATGGCACTACGGGCTTTAAAACGGTCAAGGCCGGCATAACGCTCTGGCAGAGCGTTGTCTAACTCGTTGTTGGCGGTGCCGTCGCTGTTAACCACTTCGGCCGTTGAGCGGATCGCCGCGTCCATGGTTAAGATGTTGAACATAGGTAGGTTGTGACGTTTACCGACTTCGTAGTCGTTGAAGTCATGGGCTGGGGTGATCTTCACACAACCGGTACCAAATTCCATGTCGACGTAATCATCGGCAATGATCGGAATACGGCGGTTAACGATAGGCAGTAGGATAAATTTGCCAATCAGTGATTGATAACGCTCATCATCAGGGTGCACAGCAACGGCACTGTCACCTAGCATGGTTTCAGGTCGCGTAGTGGCCACTTCAAGGTAGTCTTTACCGTCGGCGGTCAGTGCGCCATCGGCCAGCGGGTAGCGAAAATGCCACATGCTACCTTGCTTCTCTTTGTTCTCAACTTCGAGATCAGAGATCGCGGTGTGCAGCTTTGGATCCCAGTTAACTAGGCGCTTACCACGGTAGATGAGCTCATCTTCATACAGACGAACAAACACCTCTTGTACCGCTTCAGACATCCCTTCGTCCATGGTGAAACGCTCACGATCCCAATCAACCGATGCGCCAAGACGACGTAGCTGTTTAGTGATGGTGCCGCCCGATTGGTTTTTCCAATCCCAAATACGCTCGATAAAGGCATCGCGACCTAAATCGTGACGGCTCTTACCCTCTTCGGCTTCTACTTTGCGCTCAACCAGCATCTGGGTGGCAATACCCGCATGGTCGGTACCCACCTGCCAAAGGGTGTTTTTGCCCTTCATGCGCTGGTAACGGGTTAACGTATCCATGATGGTATCTTGGAAGGCATGGCCCATATGCAGACTGCCCGTCACGTTTGGTGGCGGGATCATGATGCAATAGTTGCCTTTTGACTCATCGCCGTGCGGCTTAAAGTAACCTTTCTCTTCCCAGTTTTGGTAGAGGCTTTGTTCGATTGACTGCGGGTTGTATGTCTTTTCCATAGGAGCGTGTGCTTCTCAACTAATTAATTGGTTGTTGGGTCGTCAGGGGGATCCCTAACTGGCGATACTGACGATAGCGATCGCGGGCGGTCGCTTTCATGGCTGCATCGTTAGCAACGAAGTCGATAATCTGGCCAAAGTTTACCGCAAATTGCGGCGCTTGGTCTGCAAGATTTATCAGAAGATGACGATTTTTATTGGGGCCGAGCTTATCAAAGCCAATTTCCACTGGCGCGCCGCCCGTTGGCCCTTCACCTTTTAGGTTGTGGGGCACGAATGCTGTTGGCTCAAATTGCCATAATATTTCGTCAATGGCATAGGCTTGCTGCTGATCGTTGCAATGAATATACACCAATTGCTGGCAAGCAAACGCTTGCTGCGCAAGTTGACACGCCAAACGGTAAACATCATCGAGCGCCGATGTCACCGTAGCTGCTGCGACAGCAGGTTGCCCAGCTTTAGGAAGTGTTTGCGGCATCAGGTAAAACAGGGCGTTTGGCATTATCTGGCTCTATGTTGGCTGAGTCTGACTTGATGATTGACGAAAGGGGAGATTTTACACTAAAAGTGAGTTGTTAAACCAGAGGGGGAGGGGATTTGTCGAATAACAAATTGGGTAATATTGGGGTTTTGTTGGCCAAGGCCTTTTAGGGGTTAGCGAGCCAACTGTTTCGTTAGCTTTCATGGTTATCAATCGCCTGTCCGGCGGGGAATGTGCAGATACTTCTGCTCCACGCCGTAAATCCGTCCGTGGAGGCTCGACGATGGCATCCCTGCCATCAACGTCCGCAGCCGCATCTGCACAGGGTTATTAGCTCTCTTCGATTTACCTTGTGAGAGGTTTTGGAGGCTTTGTTATTGATTTAGTGTGTTTGAAGGTCGCACCTTCGCTGTTATCTATCACCTGCGGTGGGCTTATGTGCAAACACATTTTTGACACGCTACGAGCACGTCCTTGTGAGCTCTGCCTCGGCATCCATGCCTCGGAAGGTCAAAAATGTGTTTACACTGGGTTATCCATCTCTTCGATTTGACCTTGTGGGAGGTTTTGGAGGCTTTGTTATTGATTTAGTGTGTTTGAAGGTCGCACCTTCACTGTTATCTATCACCTGCGGTGGGCTTATGTGTCAGCAACACTTTTGGTGCGGTGAGAGAATGTGTTACTTCATTTTGTTGTTTAAGCATCTAACTGATTCAGCTACTAGGAGGGGCGCTTTAAACCATAGCTTCATGGTTAATCAATTGCTTGCCGCAGGCCTTTCGTGCAGGTACTGCTGTGACACGGAGAGTGAAGCGCTGCTTCGAGCCAACGAACGAGAGGCATGGATGCCGAACTGGCTCTTAAACAGGGATGTTGTTCAAGTACAATCCCTGCAGGCTCTGCCGTGACATCCTTGTCAAGGAAGGTCTAGCCGTAAAATCATTATGGGAAATGCTCTTTTGCCGAGTGTTTACTCTGCCCCACTAATTTTTTGGTAAAAATAACGCCGCCATAAGCGGAGAGTAATAATTGGCTAAAATATGCAGCGAAGCGGAACCAAGCCAACTGTTACGAAACCGACTTGATGGCCTTGCTAGCACTTTTATCAAACATGGTGACGACTGAAAAATCATTGTCATATTGTTTTTCTATAGACTCTATCGCAGAGACTAAATCTTCATTAGAAATCGTTTCGTCTTTTTCTGAAACTATTCTTTGTTCAATGACTACATCTTTTGTTATCAATCTATATCTATCACCTTCAATTTCTTCAACGCTGCCAGTAATAACTAGAATAACTCCAAAAATATGACTACCAATTGGAGTCGTAACCAAAAATATACAGGCGGTTTCTTTACTTGGGTCATATCCGTCACCATTCACTCCAAACTCTACTTTGAATAAATTTGGAGATGAAGCAAGCATATCTTCCATTTGACATATCTGAGTCTCGTAGCGAGAAACCTCATCAAATGAAATATCAACAAGATCTGTGACCTCAAAATCTGACATAATTTTCACTGCACTATCGAGTGCTTTTAGTTCTCTTGAGAAGTCAAACTCCAGATCATTGCAACCAGCTCCAAATTCTAGCTTAGGTAACCCATCAAAAAGCAGTTCGACGAAGACCTTTTTCTCTGATTTACTTATTAAGTTTAGTAGCTTAACTGCATTTCTGAATTTTTTAACTTCCATCCTTATTCCTTCACCAAACGAAAATGAGTAACTAGCTGCGCCAGTAAAAGGGTTGAATTTCAAATCAAAAAACTCTCCTTCAACTCTCATTTTCTTGAGCTCATCTGGAACCATCTGATTAAAAGGGGAATTGTAAAACTTACTTTCGAATGATAATCCAGCAGAGAGCCTATCTTCTTTAAACTTAATTTTACCTTCTGCTGTTGGCTTTAAGTTTGGCATTGCTAGCTTTCCACCATCAGAATCAAATGATGGGTTGCTGGTTAAAATACCAAACCGAGTATCGACACCTCTAAATTTTGCTATTTCTACTTCATCTTTAATACCAAGAGAAACATCTATTAGAGATTTTAAATTTTCTTCTCCCTCGGTTGTAAAAGTAATTTGAGCAAACCCGTCTTCATAGCCTGTAGATTCTAGGTGAGACTTTTTATTTGCAATATATTCAGAAGTGTCATCACCTATATAGCCTAAAAAACAGTTCTTTAAGCTATTGCCATTAGACATTTCAAGAAGATTACTATTATCATAGTGAATTGTCATTGTTCGCTTATTGAAAGCGTTATCCTCTTCGCTGTGCTCAATTTTATGTAGTCGTTTTAAAACCTTTGATATGAGCTCGTTGTCCACATGAACAACATAAGTTCTTTGGGCTACTTCTTTTTTATCGAATTCAATAAAAACAAAAAAAGCAGGCATTTGAGCAGTAATTAGACGCCTTAAATTTGAGAGAGTAATTGGTAACTTTCTACAATTCTTATCTGTGGCTTTAACTTGAACTTTGCATTCAAACGCAGGCTTATGAATTTTTTGGGGAGACAGATCTGAATCAAATGGAAACTCAACAAAAAAATCCCATCCAGTTCTATCAATCTGAGAGCCATTTGGAATTAAACCTACTTCAGCACACCATAGACTGAATGTACTTTCTCCCATAAGACCTAAATCTCTCATACTGAATACCCTGTAGTGTTAACGCGGAGAGTATCGGCGCACTTTAGCGTGTCCGAGTGACGCAAATTGTTATAAACTTTCTTGGACAAACTGCTCAATACTGAGATGCCGTCCCTTACTTTGGTAATGCCCATCTAAGGCGTAGGCCATCTTTTCTAGCGGAGCGTTATCATACCCAAAATCTTGAATCTCTCGAATGTAGCGCTCTATGAAACCTTGAGGCGCGAGCTCACGCCATTGCAGCACATGAACCAATTCATGGAAGTGAAGTCGAAGCTCGTTTGCAGCTTCTTTCTTTACGTAATAGGTATCGTTGTAGGTAATACCATCCACGTCCATGTCAATGAAGCCTCCTAAACCTGCTTCCCTGAGTCCTAGAAAATCAGGCTTCGGGATTTCGTCGGTAACAACGAAAAACGCTGTCTTCAGAAATTCAGGCGAGTAGAAACCGTTGAAATGTTCTTCAAGGACGGAGCAAGACCGACGCACTTCCCTATGTGAGGAATTCACTCGATGTATCCATTTCTCGATCTCTTCGATCATTACTCCTCCTATTTATAACAACTTATTAGTGAGACCTTGCAAGGTACGCTACCTTGTAAGGTTGGAGACCAAGCATGTAAATAAATGGGGTCAGAGTTAACTTTTTAAGGGAGGTGATTGGCGCTTTGTAGCTGGCTTTTTCATTCCCTGAATGGCGTGGTCGATGTTTGATTCGATTTGGCCTAGCTCTGTCCTTGATTGGTGATACTTTAATCTATCCGGCTGGTTGTAATCAACATGTTATGTCACATTTTGGTGTGATTTTTTACGTAAAAATAACAGCTTGCATCAATGCCTAGTAAATGAAGTCAAATCGAAGAGAGTTAATAACCCAGTGTAGATACGGCTGCGGACGTTGATGGCAGGGATGCCATCGTCGAGCCTCCACGGACGGATTTACGGCGTGTAGCAGAAGTATCTGCATATAAGCCCACGGCAGGTGATTGATAACTGCGAAGGTTAACGCTTAATCAACCCTCACCGCAGGTGATAGATTGCCATGAAGGTACAACCTTCAAACACATCCAATAAACAAGCACTCAGTTAAATGTTCGCTAGTACGTCACTCACCTTACCCAATGAAGCTACATCGAAGAGAGTTAATAACCCAGTGTAGATACGGCTGCGGACGTTGATGGCAGGGATGCCATCGTCGAGCCTCCACGGACGGATTTACGGCGTGTAGCAGAAGTATCTGCACATATGCCCACGGCAGGTGATTGATAGCAGCGAAGGTTAACGCTTAATCAACCCTCACCGCAGGTGATAGATTGCCATGAAGGTACGACCTTCAAATCTCCTGTAAATACAAATTAGGCCAAAGATTCCTTCCCAATCGCCCACAATAGAGCCAAATCGAAGAGACGAAATGACCCAGTGTAAACACGATTTTGGCCTTCGAAATCATGGATGATTTCGCAGAGCCCACATGGATGTGCTTGCGGCGAGCCAAAATAGTGTTTGCACATTCCTCGCCGGACAGGCGTTAAGTAGCAATGAAGGTACGACCTTCAAACACATTCAATAAATAAGCACTCAGCTAAATGTTAGCTAACACGTCACTCACCTTACCCAATGAAGTCAAATCGAAGAAAGTTAATAATCCAGTGCAGATGCGGCTGTGGACGTTGATGGCAGGGATGCCATCGTCGAGCCTCCACGGACGGATTTACGGCGTGTAGCAGAAGTATCTGCACATAGGCCTGCGGCAGGCAATTGGTTAAAGCGAAGGTTAACGCTTAATCAACCCTCATCGCAGGTGATAGATTGCCATGAAGGTACGAGTTTCAAACTGTAGTGGCACATTAAATTTGGCCACTACTACAAGGCATGTATCAATACCTAATTTGGCACTACACGTAGGTTATAAGCAGAAAATATTAACCATTGAGATTGAACTCGCTTCATGAAAAACTTCTGTTCTACAACCGTAGGATTTGATTGAGTGTTATATGTGACATTCACAAAGGCCCTTCCGTCGACGGGTTTGTTTTCTAACAACTCAACTTTTTTAATCTCCTTGATCTGTTTATCAAGAAGCTCTTGCACATACCGATCACTATATTCTCTACTTTTAACTAAATAACCCGATAAGGCATCATCAGTTAGCTTACCTGCTTTTAATTTTGTAAATAGCTCTGAGAGCACCTCATCGGGTTGCTTAGCGATCTTATCTATATGACTCTGCTGAAGCTGTTGGTATTTTTCGTTGAACTCGTCGATAGCGAGCAACAGCAAATCATGTTCATTTTGGGGAAGTGGATAAGCGTATAACAATGGATTTTTGGCGGTGCGTTTACTGCGTAATTCTGCCCATTTTTTTAGATACGAAGAATCGCTTGCCATGTCTAACAATATGGGCTTGTCTTTTTCTTCATAATGTCGAAATTCGGGAATATTCTTCAATAAATCAGCGAGTACTGTAGATTGCATATCGACTCTTACTGACTTGCTCCATGGAAAGACGCTAGCTTGCATAATGTTGTTGAATCTAACCCCATCAGGATCAGTATAAATTATGTCAAACTGAGGTAGTGATGCTTGCTTGCTCATCGACATCTTAAAGTTTTGTTCTGCAGTGACTTCGGACGTACATTTGAAACCACTTATTTCTAATGTACCCGAAGAGTCAAAATTGGCAGGCAACCCTACCGAAACATCTACCAGAAAATTTCTTGCCTTCAGACTAGAATGATATTTAACATCATGCTGGCAATCGACAGCCAAAGTATTTGCGCTGATCAATAACGATAGCGTCAATAAGGCATATTTACTGAGCGTATTTTTTTCTATCCTAGAGTTACATTGATGCATACCATTTCCCTTGATATTTAGTAAAGCGTGGTTGTCTTGGCGCTTCGACTTCTATGATTGCCTGAGACTCACCAGTTCTACCGGTAAAGAATTTGATTGAAGCGTGCTCTGCATTCGATAACATTTCTAAATACTGCTGAAACCTTTCATTCTTAACATCAAAGGCTTGTAGCATTTTATTCCATTTTTTACGTTCACCGTTAGCACCGGAAACAACATGAAGTCTTTTTAAGTCGGCTGGTAAAAAATAATTGTATAAGTATGTTTCTGCAGAAAAATGAGTATCTTTGCCATCAGCATATAAGTGGTGTAGCAGGTTGCGTATCTGTGCTTTATCTTCGGTATGCTCATCGATTGATGTTGCGTTGGCTGCATTGGCAACTAACAGTAATCCAAGCATGATAAATCGCATCATATAAAATTCCTTTTTATATCACTTGTAGCTAAATAAGCTAATTAAATAAACAGGGTCAATTAAACAGGGGCAGAGCAAACTTTCTTAGGAAGTGGGATGGCTTTTATTCCCAGAATGGATGGTCAATGTTTGAGTCGAGTTGACCAAGGCCTGTCCTTGAGTGGTGATACTTTAATTTACCTTGCTGCTTGTAATCAATATGTTACGTCATGTTTAAATATACTTTTCCCGAAAAAATAATAATTTGTATCAACCAGTAACAAATGAAGCTAAATCGAAGAGACGTTAGATATAGGTGTAAACGCGGCTGCGGCCTTTGTCTGCATGGCCGCTCTTTGACATCCCTGTCATCGCGGCATTTGTGAATCCATTCACATCAGATGCTGGCGTAGAGCCCACAGGGATTGCGCTTGAACAACGTCCATGTCTAAAAGCCAGTTCGGCAAAATATATCCATATACAAATGCCAGTTCGACATCCCTGTCTCTCGTTCGCGAGTATATGGCTGTCGCCAAGCTCACCCTGTCTCTCGTTCGTAAGCACGAAGCTATGCTTCACTCACCGTGCCGCAGAAGTGTTTGCACAGCCCTCGCCGGACAGGCGTTAAGTAGCAATGAAGTTACGACCTTCAAACACATCCAATAAATACGAACTCAGCTAAATGTTAGCTAACACGTCACTCACCTTACCCAATGAAGCTACATCGAAGAGAGTTAATGACCCAGTGCAGATGCGGCTGCGGACGTTGATGGCAGGGATGCCATCGTCGAGCCTCCACGGACGGATTTACGGCGTGTAGCAGGAGTATCTGCACATATGCCCACGGCAGGTGATTGATAGCAGCGAAGGTTAACGCTTAATCAATCCTCACCGCAGGTGATAGATTGCAATGAAGGTACGACCTTCAAACACATTCAATAAATAAGAACTCAGCTAAATGTCAGCTAACACGTCACTCACCTTACCCAATGAAGCTACATCGAAGAAACGAAATGACCCAGTGTAAACGCGGTTTTGGCCCTTGGCGACAGGATGTCGCCGTGGAGCCTCCCTGGATGGAATCTCGGCGAGCCAAAAGAGTGTTTGCACATTCCTCGCCGGACAGGCGTTAAGTAGCAATGAAGGTACGACCTTCAAACTCACGCCCCTGCCGAACAGGCGTTGTATTAACTCTCGGTCGATGAGATAAGAATATCGAACCTTGGGTTGTCTCTTAGGTTCGCAAAGTCGGCTTCATTGGCGGCTACCTCTCTAAAGGAGACACTGTTCTCGATGGCTTGCTGCAGATCCGACAAGGCGCGATCTTCCTGCCCTAGGCAGGCGAAGGCGCAGGCACGTTGATAGAGGGCATGGGCATTATTAGAGTCGACTTCGAGCACGCGATTACACAGGCTGAGCGCCCAGTTAAACTCGCGCATCTCCATGGCGGCATCGGCTTTGGAAGTCATGGCTTCGAGATCGCCCGGGCGAATGGTTAAGATCTCATTGTACACCGCGATTTTTTGCTCTGGGGTTTGCGCGCCTTGGGCGTGTAACCACAGCGTATGAATTTCATTAATAATTTCAATATCACGGTTGTTCTTGGTGATGATGCGGCTCTTACGTTTAAGCTCGTTTTCCAGTTCCTTAAATTTAGATTCATATTGTTCGGTAATATTATCGAGCTGGTCGGCTGCGAGTTTGGCGGTATTCATTTTTATCTCGCGCAGTGATTGCCAGCCGATAAAGGCGATAAGCGAGGCGACGCCAGCGATAATATAAAAGAAGTAGGTTACGGTCACGTTGGCATAGTTAAGCGACTTGTCGGCAACCGACAGTTCGCGGTCGGTAATGCTCACTATCATGCGACGCTCAAGGTCTTGTTGCTCGCTTCTTAATAGCTTGAGTTCATCGAGAATATAGCGCTCAACCAGAGGCCTATCGAGAATATCGGTTTGGGAGTGAGTCAAAGGGGCCGTTGATGTAGGAGTGTCTACCGTTTCATCATTGTTGGCGGCATTAACCTGTATCGCAAATGTCATGAAAAGCAGTGTGAATAAGGGGAGTAACAGACGTGACATAGGTGATTCCTTTGAGCAAATATAAAGAGGTAGCATCAAACAAGGTTTGAGCGCATCACACCCTAACAATTTCCACAGTCAGATGCCAACCCAATGGCAACAAAGATACCCGTTTAGCTCACATTTATGCGGCGATGCAGTAGATAAAAAAGGGCAGCCCTTACAGGCTGCCTAAATGCAGAGATAATAAACAGATGATAAATATCGACACATTAAACCGTATTTGGTGTATCACCTCCTTTGGGGGCCGAGCTGAAGATATCAGCTGAGCTCTGTTGTTGCGTCTGCCACCCGTTGGCCATCTTCATCTGGGCCGACTCTATTGCGCCAATTGAGGGCTGACTTGTTTTGTTAGGCTGGCAAAACCACCTTTGAGTACTTTGACATTGTCGTAACCCAGATGACGCAGCGCCGTCGCTGCAGCCATGGCGCGAAGGCCCGATTTACACACTAATACCACAGGTTTATCGGTTGGGATCTTGGCGAGATTGTCAGGGGTAAATAGCTCATTAAGGTTAATGGCGCTTTGGTGGTTTATCGTTAGACCAAAGATGCCGCGCTCCTCGGGAGTACGAATGTCGATGGCAAGCATTGGTTTATTTGATTGCGTTAGCTTGATAAAGGCGTCTGGGCCCATCAGGCCGATGGCTTTACCGACAGCGGCACCTTTGGCGTTGTTAAATTGCTGCTGATAGCTTTGAGCCAATGCTGCATCAAAAGCCTGAGCTTGAGCGCTGAGGCTTAATGCAATGCAGATTAAGGCGATATGTAGACCAGATTTCATTGAGTAAGACTTCCTTAAATATGCCATGAAGCTCATGACGTGATCAGACAATTATTCGTGTTATCTATTGCACATTCGCGCCATAAGACAATGACCCTTAGAGGCATTGGCTCTGGGTATAGCGACAAACGTTGTCTCTCATGGAACTCAACCAATACGGGATTCGGCGATGAAAGCGTAAGCGGCAAGGAGTGCATGAGTGGCGTTATTATGAGGCTAGCTTTTTTGACGTATATTGAACTTAATCACACTGTTTTGGCCGCTGAGAAATCAAAAAATATCAATCAAAATATCAGCAATACGCTTGGCTGTTTATCGTGCAATTTAATAAATACTTGGTGTATATCACTGTTGATTTCGCTGACTGTTAGTGGCTTGTTTCGCCCCTTGAGATGTTATGAAACCTAAAGCAGAGATATCGAGGGCATATCAGGATTATTCAATTGTAAAAAAGTGGCTCGAGAGTAAAACAGGGGGCGTTAATGGTCGTGAGCGTGCTTAACTCGTGTTTTACCTTGCGTGTGGCTTACTGTGGTTATGGCTTTTGGGGCGCAGGCAAACGGTTGATTGGTGAGTTGATGGCTCGCTTATGAGAGTAAGCTGAATAGGGTTATGGTGGCGCAAAGGCGCGACTTCATGCCGCGCGATAGCAGACTCACTCATACAGTCCTAACGTTGAGGCCTAACGATGAGGAAGCCTTGGTTGCTCTCTTAATCTTAGATGGCGATTGAGGCGTTAAAATTGTGAAAAGTCGACGTGTGGCAGGTGCTCAAATCCCGGTTTGGCAAACAGGTAACCCTGCATCAGGTCAATACCAATATCACGCAGCCAAACCATCTCTTCGACAGTTTCTATGCCTTCGGCTAAGCAGGTGATGTTGAGCTCGTTAAACATATTAAGGGTATGTTTTACAATCGCTTGGCGCGCAATGTCTTGGTCGATATTGCGGATAAGATCCATGTCGAGCTTAATGATATTAGTCTGAAAATTGGCTAATAACCCCAGTCCAGCATGCCCGGCACCAAAGTCATCGATTGCTGTGATAAATCCCAGCGAGCGGTAGTATTCGACTATGCGCCGAACGTGATCGCCATCTTCGATTTTTTCCACTTCGGTAAATTCAAACATGATTTTATCGGTGGGAAAGCCATACTCTTTGGCGGCGGCAAGAGTGGTGCGAATACAGCGTTCGGGCTGATAAATTGCATTGGGTAAAAAATTGATGCTCAGCATGCTATCAAGCTCAAGCTTGGATGCTAATGCAATGGCCTTCACGCGACACGCTTGATCGAAGGCATAACGATTATTTTCAGTGATTTGGGAGATAATGGAAAAGGCCGATTCATTATTTAGGCCCCGCACTAAGGCTTCATAGCCAAATATCTGCTGTTGCTTAATATTAATAATGGGCTGAAAGGCCATGGTAAAATCAAAGCATAACTGGGTGTTGTTGGCACAATTGCGACAAGAAAATTTGTCGAGATTAAAGTCTGAATTCAAAATGGTATCTTCCACCAAACATCCCTTGTCAGGTCTCATTGTTGTTAAGGTTAGTCGCTTTACTGTACATCTACAAGTGGTTGGAAATGACAATAGATTTTGGTGACTTTTCGCTATCTTAGCATACAAAAAAGTGAAGCTGAGTGCTTCACTTTTGTCTGTGATGATGACCCTGTTACGATGTCAATTACTCGCCTTGTTCAACACCAGCACGATTGATCAAAAATTGGGTGAGCAAAGGAACAGGGCGACCCGTTGAGCCTTTATTCGCGCCACTGTTCCAAGCTGTGCCTGCAACGTCGATGTGGGCCCAATTGTACTTTTTGGTAAAGCGCGACAGGAAGCACGCGGCGGTGATAGCACCTGCTGGGCGGCCACCTAAGTTGGTCATATCGGCAAAAGGGCTTTCAAGGTGTTCTTGATACTCATCCCACAGTGGTAAGCGCCATGCGCGGTCACCACTTTGCTCACCTGCATTAAGCAGCTCGTGCGCCAATGGATTATGTGACGAGAACAATCCAGAGGCATGTTTACCCAGAGCGATCACGCAGGCGCCTGTTAGGGTCGCGGTATCGATCACCAGCTCTGGGTCGAAACGCTCAACGTACGTCAGCACATCACACAATACCAGTCGACCTTCGGCATCGGTATTGAGTACTTCAACGGTTTGCCCCGACATAGTAGTAAGAATATCGCCCGGACGGTAAGCATTGCTCGACGGCATGTTTTCGCAGCCCGCTAAGATGCCGACCACATTGATGGGGAGTTTAAGCTCACACAGAGCTTTCATTGCGCCAATCACACCGGCGGCGCCACCCATGTCGTATTTCATTTCGTCCATGGCTTCGCCAGGTTTGAGAGAAATACCGCCAGAATCAAACGTAAGGCCTTTACCTATCAGTACGATAGGTTTTTCTGTGCTGTCGACCGACCCTTGATATTGCATCACCGTCATCACAGATTCGTTGGCACTGCCACGGCCAACAGCCAGGTATGAGTTCATGCCTAGCTTGGCCATTTGCTCTTCACCTATGGTGCTGACACTTAAGGTGTCGTGGTGCTCGGCAATTTGACGTGCCTGTGAGGCAAGGTACGCGGGATTACAGATGTTGGGTGGCATATTGGCCACGTCGCGGCACAGGTGCATACCCGAAGAGACAGCCATGCCGTGTTCGATAGCACGTTCGCCTAAGGTGAGCTCGCGGCGTGTCGGCACATTAAAGACCAATTTACGTAGCGGACGGCGGGTTTCGCCTTTGCGAGTCTTGAGTGCATCGAAGCAATATAGGCTGTTTTGAGTGGTTTCGACCGCTTCACGGACTTTCCAGTAGGTATCGCGCCCTTTAACATGTAGCTCTGTTAAAAAGCATACCGCTTCCATCGAACCCGTTTCATTTAAGGTGTTAATGGTTTTGGTGATGATCTGCTTGTATTGGCGCTCATCGAGCTCGCGCTCTTTGCCACAACCCACCAATAGTACGCGCTCACTTAGCACGTTAGGTACATGATGCAACAATAGCATCTGTCCTGGTTTACCTTCTAAATCGCCACGGCGTAAAAGGTTACTAATATAGCCTTCACTGATTTTGTCGAGTTGCTCAGCAATACCAGATAGGCGTCTAGGTTCATAGACACCAACGACAATACAGGCTGACCGTTGTTTTTCTGGGCTGCCGCTCTTAACGCTAAACTCCATGAGCTCTCCTAGATTCTTAAAGACAAATTTTAATATTTATTAGATAATGTCTGCTTATGTCCAAATCGGTTCTAAAAAATGGTACACCACTGTTAATTTTATGGGTGTTCTTTTGCCATTTTTAGTTAAGGTTTGGTCACAAAACTACCAAAAGTAGACAGTCTACATGAAAAGTGGGCTGACACCAGCATAAATATAAGTTTAGGGACTGGATCCTGCCTGTGATTGTATTTAGATACTTGATTCGAGAAGTTTTAAAAGCGCAAATGGCGGTACTGCTAGTGTTGTTAGCTATTTTTGTTAGCCAACACTTTGTTCGCGTACTTGCCGATGCATCCGAAGGAGAGTTCCCAGCTTCCTTGGTCATGACCCTGCTTGGCCTTAATCTGCCTTATCTTGCCGTGCTGGTGGTGCCCTTAAGTCTGTTTCTTGGTATTTTGGTCGCGCACGGGCGGATGTACGCTGAAAGTGAAATGGTGGTGTTGCACGGGGTGGGGGTAAGCGAGTGGTATATCACTCGGGTTACCTTGTTGTTGGCATTAGCCAATATGCTATTTACGGGCATATTATCGATTTACGTGACGCCTTGGGCCGAAGAGGCGCAAAACCGCGTGTTAGAACATGCCCAGTCAGAAGCGGGTCTTGCGGCAATCACTCAGGGGCGCTTTCAAACCAGTCCTAATGGTCGGGCGGTTTTGTTCGTTGAACGTATTGGCCGAGACAATCAATTAGATAAAGTATTTGTGGCTCAATTGCCTGATCCAGAAGATGACTCTGGGCAGTCCAACATCGTCGTTGCCCAAGGCGGTAGCGTGGTAGAGGATGAAACTGGGGCACAAAGACTTAAGTTAAACGATGGCACTCAGTACCAAAATACCCCCAATCAGCTCGATTATCAGTTGGTTGAATTTACCGGGTACGAGATGCAGATTAAAGAGCAAGAGGTGGATCAGCGTAGGCGTAAGTTATCGGCTTTACCTATCGATCAGCTAATGGCAACCGAAGGGCCTGGCGCCGTCGCCGAGTTTCATTGGCGTTTAGCCATTCCGTTGGCGATCCCCTTTATGACCTTAATTGCGGTGCCCATGGCACGGGTTAATGTGCGTCAAGGTAAGTTTGCCAAGATGTTCCCGGCTATTTTGCTTTACTTAGGCTATTTTGGTTTGATGATTGCCGGACGTAAGGCATTAGAAGACGAGGTTATTCCAGCTTATTTAGGCATGTGGTGGATCCATGCCTCGGCGCTCTTCTTAGGCATACTGTTGCTGGGTAAGGAGCGACCATTTGGGGCCAAACTTGCCGGTCTTCTTAAAGGTAAGAAGGTGGGCGCATGAGAATTTTAGATTTCTATATCGCCCGCACGTTGATCACAACCTCGGCATTGTGCTTGCTGGTGCTTACCGGTTTATCGGGCATTATTAAGTGGGTCGATCAACTGCGTGTTGTGGGGCGCGGCAGTTATTCCATGGTGGATGCCGGCATTTACGTGCTGTTTTTGATCCCTCGTGATATTGAGATGTTTTTCCCGATGGCGGTGCTACTCGGGGCATTGATAGGCATGGGCATGCTGGCCTCTAATTCTGAATTAGTGGTGATGCAATCAGCAGGATTATCGCGATTTCAAATTACCTTATCGGCGATGAAAACCGCGGTGCCACTGATGCTAATTGTGATGGCATTGGGGGAATGGGGCGCACCAGTTGCCGAGCGTCATGCTAAAGAGCTGCAAGCGGTTAAGATTTCTGGCGGCAGTTTGTTTAAATCGAGCCGCGGGATCTGGGCCAAAGATGGCGATCTGTTTGTTAATATCGGCGAAATACAAAGTATTGATAGTTTGCGTAATATCGTGCTGTATGAGTTTGATGCCGAGCTACACCTAATACGCACTATTGCGGCGCAGCGTGGAGTCTATTCGGGCGACCATTGGCGCCTTTTAGATGTGCGCCAAACGACGCTTAATCAAGATCGAGTCACTTCTACCAATTTAACCCTTTATCGCTGGGAGTCTACGCTCACGCCAGATAAGCTCAGTGTGGTGTCGGTGAAACCCGAAGGGTTGTCTATCGAAGGTTTGGTGGATTATCTGGACTACTTAAAGATCAACAACCAAGATTCCGGCCGTTATGAACTGGCGTTATGGCGCAAAGTGATGCAGCCGGTGACGGTTGCAGTGATGATGTTGGTGGCGCTATCATTTGTGTTTGGGCCGCTACGCACTGTGACTATGGGCGCTAGGGTATTGCTAGGCGTGATTGCCGGTTTTAGTTTTTATATCTGTAATGAGATATTTGGCCCCATGACCTTAGTGTATGGTTTACCGCCTATCCTTGGAGCCATTACGCCGCCGCTGATCTTCAGTAGCTTGGCAATTTACTACATTCGTAAATAGCCTTGAGGCTAGTTTGAAGGCAGGGAAGCTATTAGTGCTTCAAGGCTGAAAGGCTTTAAAGCTGTTGTTAGAAACTTAAAAGCTAGTGCTCTGTAGCTAGCACAAAAAAGGACCATTAAATGGTCCTTTTTTGATACTGGCGTTGAGGGTTAGACCCCACGCCAATTACGCAGTTGGTTGGCTTCTTTAGACAGTACTACCACTTCTGAGCGGGTCATCATATCTTGCAGCGCGAGCTTGTCGCCATTGATTAAAATCCACAAATTACCTATGCCGAGCAGTGACCAGACTAAACGCGCCGCCGCGGTGATCATACTCAAGCTTTGGCCGTTAGGGTGCTGGATCTTAAGACGCCAGGCGCGCATGCCAAGGGTTTGGCCGCCATAACTCCAAAATAGGATATAAAACAGACCGACACATAAGGCGATCCACAGCTGATATAGTCCCTTGTAAAGCGGTGTGCCGTTGAGCAGATCTGAGACATGTTCAAAGCCATTCATCGCCAAGAGTCCCGACGAGCTTAATGCGGTAAAGACGCCAAAGCCGATGGCGCCTGCGATCATATATACCGCCACGGCCAGTAATAAGTCATAAACGATGGCCCCGAGGCGGCGAAAAAATCCCGCTCGAGGAAAGTTAGCGTGTTCACTATTGGACATTAGAGTTCCTACATTTACAGGTTAACTAGGGCTGTTATGCTGCAATGAAAGTCGGATTATTCGACTTCATCGCGAATAAAGTGAATCTTGGTAAAGCCAAAGCGCTCAAACTCTTTTAAGCGATAATCTTTTACGGCTTGTGAACCTTTAGAGGTCATCGCCACTTGGGCTTCCATCGCATGATAACGGGTTAAATCGACGCCTTCGGCGGCGGCTACCGCTTCATACATGTCGTTGTACTTGTCGTAAACGAAGTTGATCTCTTTGTACTGCTTGTTAAAGGTGTAACCGACTCTACGGGCCATATTGCTCTCTTAAATATGTAATTAACTAATTTTTCATCGACTTACAGACCCAGCTCAGGCTAATGGATACACCATATAGCAGGCATCAGCGGGGTAGCCGTCGAGGGATTTGTCGATTATACGCGATTTAAAGCCTAATCGTTGCCAATATGTGTGGGCACCGCCCACAGCCACCAAAGAGATACTGGTCACATTGTGCTGTTTGGCATTATCGATTAAGCGCTTAAACACCTGCTCACCCGCCCCTAAGCCTCTGGCCTTGGATGATAAGGCGATGTCATGCAGATACAGGGTATCGCAGTGGCTAGGTTGGCTTACTACCTGCTCTAATGTTGGCGGCTGATCCAATTGCCAAGGATGGGCGAGGCAATAGCCAATCAATTGCCCGTTACGCTCGATGGCGTAGCAAGAGTCTGGTGACAGTTGTACCTTACTGTGTAGCGCCTGTTGTGATTCGGGTTCGATATTGGGGTAGCACTCATCTTGGATCTGCAATATCACGGGCCAGTCAGCGGTGTGAATAGGACGGATAATCATGGCGGTGTGCTCTATGAATGGGTATCTTTTAATGGATTATTGCTAACGATGGTCTCACAGCTGGCTAGGCTAATCAATTTGGGCATTACCCGCCGCCCCATGATGGCAAGTATAAGGTGATCACGGGGCGGTTTATCTGGATGCCATTACACTAGGCAAATCACCTTAGGCAAACAAGCTTAGGTAAATTACGCTGTGCACATTAGAGATAGCGAGTCATTAAATGCTGCTTAAAGTGCGCAGGGTTTAGTGTCTCGCCAGTAGCGGCAATGACTAACTCATCGGTTGTCAGTAATGCGCCCTTTGACCAAATGTTGTCCTGTAACCATTGGGTCACTAATGTCAGTTCGCCCGCGGCAATTAAGGCATCGATACTGCCAATTTGGTTTTGCATGCTGGCGCTAAACTGGGCTGCATACATGGCGCCTAAGCTATAGCTTGGGAAGTAACCCAGTTCACCCACTGGCCAGTGAATATCTTGCATACAGCCGTTGCGGTAATCCCCTTGGGTGGATAGGCCTAAGAGTGATTGCATCGCTGCGTCCCAAAATTCGGGCAGATCGGCTACCGTTAAACGCCCCTCAATCAGACCTTTTTCCACCTCATAGCGCAACATGATATGGCAGGGATAAGTGACCTCATCGGCATCGACGCGAATGCGCCCCGGTGAGACTCGAGTGAGCCAATGTTGTAGCTCAAGTTCACTGATCTGGCAGCCTAAATGGTGATTAATGCGTTGCTGTAATAGCGGCAATATGCCCGTGCCGCGCGCCATCTGCATCTCAAAAAATAGGCTTTGGCTTTCATGTATCGCCATGGAGCGTGCATTACCTGCGGGCTGGCCGCGCCACTCAAGGGGTAAGCCTTGCTCGTATCTGGCGTGGCCGGTTTCATGGATAGTGCTAAAGAGTGCAGTTAAAAAGTCATGCTCATCGTAGCGGGTAGTGATGCGCACATCGCCCGGAACCCCGCCTGAAAAGGGGTGGCTGCTGGTATCGAGTCGGCCCTGCTTAAAGTCAAACCCCAGTAAGGTCATCACATCTAGATTGAGGGCTTTTTGCTGGGCGATTGTCGCGTGCGGCAGCGCCTTGGTTGGCCACGCTTGCTGCTTGGCCTGTACCTGCTGGATGAGCGAGGGTAGCCAGATTTTGAGGTCGCCAAACACGCGATCAATTTGCGCCATAGTGGTACCGGGCTCAAATTTATTCAGCAGTGCATCGTAGGGGGCAAGCTGCTGCGCCTCACCTAAGATCTGCGCCTCTTCTCGCACCAAGGCGATAACGGCTTCTAAATTTGGTTTGAACCCTTGCCAGTCGTTTTGTTGTCGTTGGGCGCGCCAGGCATGTTCACAAGCATAGGTTAATTGCGTTTTCGCCTGTACCAACTTGCCCGGCAGTGCGGTCGCTTGCCGCTGCTGATAGCGCATTTCACGCAGGTTAGCCTGTTGCGCGGCAGATAAAGGCTCGTCGGCCGCGTGGGCCAAGTGTTCCGCTAGGCTGGGAGCGGTTTTTAATGCATGAATGTGCAAGGCTAATTGCGCCATCGCTTCACCCCGCGCCTGACTGCCGCCCGCTGGCATCATGGTGGCTTGATCCCAGTCACCAAGAGCTTGTAAGTGCTCAAAATGATAGATGGTTTTAAACTGCTGGCACAGGGCATGGTAGTGTGATCTTGATGTCATGGGCTGTCTCGTTAGCTGGCTATCGGGGCTATTTGAGTTATTTGACGAGCAGGGCAAGCGCCGGCTGTCGATTATTAGGATAGAGCTTATAGGCCTTATGATGCTTAATTAAGCTGGCTTTTTTATTACCAGCGCTGAGCAACAATTGATGCTCGGTGGCTAGCTTAGCTAGCGTTTGTTCATCACTGCGCACATAAAGGGTAATAGGTTGTAGTAATTTACCCTCGGCAATATGTTGCTCATATTGCTCCACAGAGATGATTAAGCTGTTGCGGCCATCGCTGTCGAGCTTGAGTTTGCCACTGACTTCGCAATCCACAATCACTAACCAGTCATCCTCGTTGAGAGAGTCGAGCATAGTTTGCAGCGATGCCCCAATGGTGTGGTTGTCCATCGCTGCGCGGTATTGCTGGTCGATACGAGCCAGTAACCCCGGCAGATTAGCTGCGGCGCCCATGCTACGTCCGTCGCGGATCCAGTGATTTAGATCGTCAGCCACCAGTTTTGAAAAACGGCGCTCCTTTAGCGACTGCGCCATCCAACTGCAGATAAAGTGACTCTCGGCCGCGGCGGTCTTAAGGGCGTTGGGGCTGTCGGCGCGTGCTGCCAACGCGGCCAGTCCTGCTTGCGCTAATTCAACGAGGGCTTGATTATAGGTTTGCTCTGTCATGGTTTCTCCGAGCACAAAAAAATCGGGCAATTTGCCCGCAGAGTATATCTTAAGCTGTGGCCAACTCCCTATAGCTACGGCGCTGTGAACAAAGGAGAGAAAACAACCTTGCGTTAAGGGGGGCGCCATAGAGAGCGGTGCACATCTTCGCAGGAGCCCATGGTTGCGATGCATCATTAAGCGCAGCGCACAAAAAAGGCACTGTTAAGTGCCTTAATTGTTTGGTCAATAATTTTGTGACCGTACGTCGATTATTTTTGCTTCTTAATTTTAGCGTTAGAAGAGTTCTTCAACTTGACTCGGCGAGCCCCTAAATTTTTCTCGGCGACAACTTGGGCACCGACATTGTCGCTGCGTTGTTGTTTCTTGGCGAAACTGCGACGCTTCTGCAGCTGTTTAATCAGCAGCTCACGACTGCCCACTTCATAGCCCGGAATAGTGATGCGGCGGATCTTAGTGCCGATCAATTTTTCGATATCGGCTAAGGTGCGCTCCTCTTCGCGGCTTACCAAAGAGATGGCGACGCCGCTACGACCGGCACGGCCTGTACGGCCAATACGATGCACATAGTCTTCGGCGAGGAAGGGCAGATCATAGTTAACCACATATTCCAGCGCTGGGATGTCTAAGCCACGAGCGGCCACTTCGGTCGCAACCAATGCGCGTACCTTGCCCTCTTTAAATTCGCGCAGCGCACGGCGGCGATTGCCTTGGGCTTTTTCGCTGTGGACCACGGCCGCAGGAATGCCGTCAAGGTTGAGTTCTTTCACTAAGGTGTCGGCCGCTTCACGGGTGGCGGTAAACACCAACACCTGTTGCCAGTTTTTCTTACCGATAAGCTCAGACAGTAATTCACGCTTGCGGCGTTGCTCTACCGGATAGACCACTTGGCTGACGGTTACCGCTGTGGTGTTTTGTTTGTCCACACTGATAAGCTTAGGTTTAACCAACATTTCGTTAGCCAGTTGCTTAACGGCATTAGAGAAGGTCGCCGAGAACAGCAGGTTTTGGCGCTTGCTGTTCACCGCTTGTAGGATTTTTTGAATGTCGCTGATAAAGCCCATATCCAACATACGGTCGGCTTCATCGAGTACCAAAAATTCCACATTCGACAGGCTCAAGTTACAGGCTTGGATATGCTCGAGTAAGCGTCCGGGCGTGGCGACAATAATGTCGGCCCCTTTTTTCAGCTTTTGCGCTTGGGTATCCATCTTGACGCCGCCATAAATGGTCAGCACAGAGATAGGCAGATAGCGGCTGTACTCTTTGATATTGTCAGCCACTTGAGCCGCCAGTTCTCGGGTGGGCGCTAAAATTAAGGCGCGGGTGTTTGAGCGTTGGGTTTCGCTTGGCTTATCAACCATCTTTTGCAGTATCGGCAACGCGAAGGCCGCCGTTTTACCGGTACCCGTTTGCGCGCTGGCAAGTACATCTTGACCACGGCGAATAGCCGGAATCGCTTGCTGCTGAATAGGCGTCATTTTTTGATAGCCACAATCGGAGATAGCACGCACAATCTCTGGAGCAAAACTAAAAGATTCAAATCTCATTGGGGTATCCTGTTTTTACCTATTCAACATATCGACAATATAACAATTTAGTTTGGTCTGTTTAATCAGTAGAGAACGCATCGCTAGATTAATGACCGACGCCAAATGGCGGCCGCGGAGTATAGCAAAATTTTTGGTTAAAACCTGCACTTTTATTGTATTGGAGCAAGTGCGTTTAATAAAGTTCGAGCCTTGGATGTAATGCGAGGTAAGCCTTGAGTGAGTTTTTATCAGTACAAATAAAAACAGCACCTAGATTCGGTGCTGTTTATCGATATTTTTTACAGAACAGTGGTCATCACTTGAAGGTAGCTTAAATCGCTTCGGTTGCTTGTAATAGCCAAGCTAGCGCGTCACCTTGCATCAATGGCGATAAGGTGTCACGCACTCGTTGATGGTAATCATTAAGCCAAGTGAGCTCCTGAGTTGTCAGCAACGGGCGCTCAACTAGGCGCGTATCAATGGGGATTAAGGTGAGCGCATCAAACTCATACATCTCTCTTTCAGCCCCAGCCAATGCTTGGCATGGACGAATGGCGACTAAGTTTTCGATGCGAATACCAAACGCATCGGCGCGGTAATATCCCGGCTCATTGGAAAGTACCATGCCGGGTAATAAAGCCACATTGTTGCTGTTTTTGCCTATTCGCTGTGGCCCCTCGTGCACACTTAAGAAGTGGCCGACACCATGGCCGGTGCCATGATCATAATCGAAGCCGTGCTGCCAGAGGTATTGGCGCGCAAAGCCATCGAGCTGTTGCCCTGTGGTGCCTTTAGGGAAGCGCGCTTGATCGAGTGCGATATGGCCTTTAAGCACTAAGGTGAACATCTTACGCTGCTCATCGGTGACATCACCAATGGCGATCGTACGAGTCACATCTGTGGTGCCATCGAGGTATTGCGCGCCAGAGTCGACCAGATAGAGACTGTTCATGGTCATCATTGCGGGCGTGCCATTGTTATGGTTGTAATGGCACATGGCCGCATTCGCGCCTGCGGCTGAAATGGTATCGAAACTCGGCTCGCGATAGCGCGGGTCGGTTAGGCGAAAGCTTTCCAATTTATCGGCCAGTTGGCCTTCATCATAGAGACGTTTGGCGGCCACTTCCTTGTCTAACCACGCTAAAAATTGGCTGACGGCCACACCATCACGGATATGGCTGGCGGTCATGCCGGCTAATTCTGCTGGATTTTTCTGCGCCTTAGGCAAGGCGACTGGATCGTTACCGGCGATAAGTTTAGCGCCATGTTGCTTGGCAACCAGTTGCATCCAAGCGTTGGTGTTGTTGGGGTCAGCCAATAGCTTAACACCATTAAGTTGGCTCAACGCCGTCTCTAATTCGCTTTCAGCGTTAAAGCTGACGCCTGTGCCTACGTGTTCGTTGATGCCCGCGGGCAGTTTATTGATGTCGGTAAACAATACCATATCGCCATTGGCATGCAGCAAAGCGGTGCCCAGAACCACAGGTAGACGCGGCACATCGCGGCCACGAATATTCAGCAACCAGCAAAATGAGTCCAGTGCGGCGATAAGCGCCGCATCGGCGCCGGCTTGTTTAATCAATTGGCCAATGTGGGTGCGTTTATCGTGGCTGCTGGCTCCGGCGCTTTGTTGATCAAATAAAATGATCTCATGGGTCGATGCCGCAGGGCGATGATGCCAATGCTTGTCGATAGGGTTGTCGCTGACACAGACCAGCTCAATGCCTGCGCGTTCGAGCTGGGTCTTGGCATCTTGATACCAACTCAGTGAATGCAAGCGAGCATCGACGCCGACCTTAGAACCACTCGGCAGCTGTGTTATTAACCAAGGGATCTGCGGCGTGTCGGTGAGGCTTTGATATTGAAACAGCGTCTCATCGACTTGTTGTTTAACTTGCACTGTGTAACGGCCATCGATAAAGATGGCGGCGTGCTCTTTTAGTACGATAGCCATACCGGCAGAGCCGGTAAAATGGGTTAACCAGTGTAAACGTTCGTTGCGTTCTGGCACATATTCGCCGAGGTATTCATCGGCTCGAGGGACGATAAAAGCATCGATATTAGCGGTCATCATCTCGGCGCGTACGGCGTTAAGGCGTTCTGAAATCGGTTGGGTCATTATGGCTCCTGTTATTACCACAATCCTGTGGCGTCGGGCTTTAAGTGCAAGGATTATCGCAGTTGCTGGCGTGGGTTGGAAGTGCCGTTAAGGATTTGTACTAGAATGCAACGGCCATACTGGTTTATCTTGTATCGATAATAATGACAACTAAGATAACTGAGCGGGAAGTAAGCTAATGCCGAGAAATGTATGGGTATTAACCTTGGCGCAGGCGTTCGCGATGAGTGCCACGCCTATGATGATGTTGCTAGGGGGCTTAATTGGTGTCGAGTTGGCCCCAAGCCCGGCATTAGCGACACTACCCATCGCCATGATGGTGATAGGCGTAGCGTTATCTGTGATCCCGGTGAGCCGCTTAATGCGCCGTTTGGGGCGTAAAAAAGTGTTTATTTCTGGGGCATTGTTAGGCGCTTGCGCCGGTGTCGTTGCGGCGATGTCCACACAGTTACATTGGTTTGGCTTATTCTGTGTGAGCGGTTTTATGCTGGGCGCTGCCGGGGCCGTGGTGCAGCAGTATCGATTTGCGGCGATGGAGTCGGTGGCGGCCGTTGATGGGGCTAAAGCCGCATCGCGGGTATTGGTCGGCGGGCTGGTGGCGGCGTTTTTTGGCCCCGAATTAGCAGTATTAGGATCTGAGCTGATAAGCCAGCCTTACGTGGGCGCTTTTATCTTTTTAACCTTAGTCTGCCTAACGGCTGCGGTGATATTAAGCTTTTATGAAAATGTCGATGAGCCTATGGGGCGTCAGGTGGTTAAGCGCGGCGACGGTCGAGACTTAAAGCAGATCTTGTTGCAACCCCAGATTTGGACCGCCATCGGTGCGGCCACCATAGGTTATGGCATGATGAGTTTTATCATGACCGCGACACCACTGCATATGCACCATGTTGAGCACCATTCGTTAGCCGATACTAAATGGGTTATCCAAAGTCACATCATTGCGATGTATTTCCCCTCGTTATTCAGTGGTTATTTAATGTCAAAATTTGGTCCCAAGCCTATGATGCTGGTGGGGCTTGCCGCTTATGGGATCACCATTGTGGTGGCCTTGCTGGGGCATGATCTGCTCAATTATTGGGTAGCCTTGGTGTTACTCGGGGTAGGTTGGAACTTTCTCTTTGTTGGCGGTACGGTATTGCTACCGCAGTTTTATCATAGTGATGAGCGTTTTAAGGTGCAGTCATTTAACGATGCCTTTGTCTTTAGCGCCCAAGCGGTGGCGTCACTCAGCGCTGGCTGGGTGTTACATAATATGGGCTGGGAAGTGATGCTTGTGACCTGCATTCCGCTGATCGCCATGCATTTGTTGTTGATGGCGTGGGGGCGAATAACGGTAAGCAAAGAGCAAAAGCTTGAGTCATAGCGTGAGTCTTAACGCGCTTATCGTGTTAATCGCAAGTGTTAAGACACAGTCTTTATTATTGGGGCTGCGGCTTTTTATCTAACCTAGGTTAATAATGGGCCACTCTTTTATTGCTTATTGCGGTAAGTGGGTCAACGGCGGGGCATTATTTGCCATTTAATCGCGGCCAAACTTTTGTATACTTTATGCCAAATAATTATCCCTTCATTTAATCAGATGAGTGGCGCTAACAGGTCTCAGGATAGCGCCGATGCATCAAAGGTAGTGTAATGACAATAACGACGACAAACGGTATAGGTGGTTCAACGCCTGCGCAAGAATTAGCCAAGCTTGTTGATATGACTCAAGGGGTTGAGTCAATAGGCCACGCTGAATATCAGGCGAGAATTGCCAAGGCGCAAGCATTAATGCAAGCGCAGGGGATAGATGCCATCTACCTTAATGCGGGGACTAATCTGTATTATTTTACCGGCACACGCTGGTATGCCAGCGAGCGCATGGTGGGGGCCATCTTACCGGCTAACGGTGCGCTGCAATATATCGCGCCGGCATTTGAATTATCGACCTTACTCGGCTTTATGGTGATTGAAGGTGAGGTCAATACTTGGCATGAAGATGAGAGCCCTTATGCCTTGTGCGCTAAGGTGTTAGCGCAGATGGGCGTGGCGCAAGGTAAGGTAGGTATCGATGAGTCGGCGGCCTTTTTTATCTTTGACGGTTTACGTCAAGTGGCGCCGCATCTTGAGTATGTCAATGCCAAAACCATTACCGCGGATTGTCGCATGATCAAATCGGCTCAGGAGTTAGCCCTGCTGCAACGGGCTAAAGAGATGACCTTAGCGGTGCACCAAGCGGCGGCGCGTATCTTATATGAAGGGATCACGGTAGCCGAGGTAGAAGCCTTTATCAACGACGCACATAAGGCGGTCGGCATCGCTGCTGGATCTTATTTTTGTATTGTGCTTTTTGGTGAAGACACCGCTTACCCCCATGGGGTGAAATCGCCTAAGGCGTTAGCATTAAATGACACTGTGCTTATCGATACTGGTTGCCAGTTACATGGGTATAATTCAGACATTACTCGCACCTATGTGTTTGGCACGCCAAGTGCGCGCCAGCGACAGTTATGGCAGTTAGAGCAAGAGGCTCAGCTTGCGGCATTTGATGCGGCTCAAATTGGTGCAACCTGTGCAAGTGTCGATCGCGCCGCGCGTGATGTGCTGGAGGCCGCAGGTTTTGGCCCAGGATATGACGTGCCAGGATTGCCTCATCGTACCGGTCACGGTGTTGGACTCGATATCCATGAGTGGCCCTATTTGGTATTAAACGATCACACAGCACTGGCGGCAGGAATGTGCTTTAGTAATGAGCCTATGCTGTGTGTGCCGGGTGAGTTTGGTGTGCGTCATGAAGATCACTTTTACATGACCGAGCAGGGCCCGGTATGGTTTACCGAGCCTGCTCACTCAATCGATAACCCATTTGGGTACTAGGGCCTGTTGATCTTTTAAGGTTGTTTTTGCAGCGAATTGCTGGGTATTTATACAAGGCAGAAGCTTTGTGGTGTAGTTGTTCTACATAAAAAGCTGAGAACGCAGTAAAAATCCCCAACAAACGCTGCCCGAAGGGGTCGGCTAAAAACGTTTTACTCTTTGTTAAGTGAATTTTGCTTAGATGACTAGGCTGCAATCCACTCGCCTCAATTAAAACGTTTTTGTATCGAACAAAATTCAACCAGCAAAGATCAACAGGCCCTAATGATTAATGCATAAAAAAACGCGCCTTGGGGCGCGTTTTTTGTTGAGCGAGTGATACTCTTGCTGCTAGTTGTCGATACTGATGAGTTCAACATCAAAAATTAGCACCGAGCCGCCCACAATTTTACCCGTTGAGCGAGTGACACTCTTGCTGCTAGTTGTCGATACTGATGAGTTCAACATCAAAAATTAGCACCGAGCCGCCTACAATTTTACCCGTTGAGCGGTTGCCATAGGCGAGTGTGCTTGGGATAAAGAAACGATATTTATCGCCAACACTCATCAATTGTACTCCTTCGGTCCACCCTTTAATCACCCGATTAAGCGGGAAAGCGATGGGCTCACCGCGCTCAACTGAGCTGTCAAAGACAGTGCCGTCGATTAAGGTGCCATGGTAATGCACCGTCACGGTATCGCTGGCTTTGGGATGGGCGTTACCCTCTCCTTTAGCCAGTACCTGATATTGCAGGCCTGATAAGGTCTCAACCACACCCGGTTGGTTTTTATTGTCGGCTAAAAATTGCCGGCCAATTTCGATATTTTCTTTGGCCGCTTTTTGGTTGTTCATACTGGTGTAGAAATAGAACAGCACACCTGCGATAACGACAACCGCTAATAATACTCTCATAGTCAATTCTTCTAGTGAACCCTGGCGCCATGATAACCAATCTCTTGGGCTAAATATAGTTATCTCATTGGGGTAAGCTATTGAAAAAGGGTTACCTTAGCCATTGCTTGAGCATAGCTTGGCCGTTATCTGTTACCAGCCAGATGAGCAAGGTGCTGTTTAATAGCACCATTAACCATAAGCCAAGGCGAAAGGTGACTTTTTTAGATTTGTGCCTCAATGAATGTTGTCCGAGCAGTGCTCCAGGCCAGCCGCCAATGAGTGATAAGAGCTGTAAACTATTTTCTTTGATGCGCCACTGACCAGTTTGCGCCGCCTGTTTATCTTGGGCGTAAGCAAGGTAGGTGATTAAGCTGGCAAGGAGATAATAGAGTATTAAGCCTATGGGTAAGCGTTGCATTAGGCTGGCAAGGAAGAGGCCGATAAACAAGGCGCTGATCAGCAGTAACCTAACCCCAAGTTGGCCGCTAACGCCTGATGCTGCCTTGCGCTTATGGTGTTTGGCTTTGGTGTTAACCTTGCTTCTGCGCTGATACACGGGGGCGCCCTTATCATCGACGATGAGAGCGCAGCTGCGCCCCTGCTTGTCTTTTGATGTCTGGTAATGCAGCTTTACACCGAGTTTGGGCGTTGTTGTCTGCGGTCCTAAACTACTGATATGTACAAACAGTCGTTCGCTGCCATTGTCGGGTTGAATAAAGCCATAACCCTTGTCGTTATTCCAATTAACGAGTGTGCCTGTTAGTGGTTTCAATGGGGATACCTACATCCTGTATGGGGAGATGGGGCTATGAGTGCTCAAGGTGTATCAGCTCAATAATGAATATCTGGTTAATCCTTGGGAGCAGAGCAATCAGTCGCCTGTATATGGGTTAATCTACTGATAGCGTGCGATTATATCGCGATAACCAACCCGTCGCCATGGTCAGGGTTGGCATCTTTAGCGAGAGCAGCGGGCGCGTGCGCAAGGTGAGTCGTTAGACTATCTGGCCTTGTGGTGATTAATGCGCACCGTGACATAATTACTTTTTTAACAACAGCTTAAGCTGATGATTTGGCTGGTTTGGCCGAGATCCACAGTTTGATATGCCCTTTAACAACGACAACATCATGTTGATCATAAGCGGTTACGGGCACTAATAGATCGCCCTCTACCCATTGCTCGGGTTGTACCACAGCTTCGCAGCGGATATCACTGCCCGCCTTTGCGGTATAGTCGACACTCATCCCCTTGGGGATCCACCTTAAGTGCGCCGGAATAGAGGCCTCAGCCATCACACCCATGGCCATTTCTAAGCCATTACAGATAGCGATAACATGCACGGTCTGAATATGATTATGCACCGCCTTACGTTTTTTGATCAGGCATTGGCAGTAATTGGGGCGTAACTCGGTGATCAACGGGCGTATCGTGCCAAAATAGGGGGCCATGCGCGCCACCATGATGGAGAAAATCTTATTGCCAAGAGGGAGCTTGGTTAGCCTATGGTAGAGGCGCATAACTTTGGTGGGTTTCTGTTTCATTATGAGTGTCTATGATGATATTTATCTGGTCTGATGAGTGACTAGATTAGCCTAATCACAATTAGTTAACAATAGGGGCGCTGTAGCGCGCGACAGTGACGATAGGGATGAATGAAGCAAAGTTCATTTCCACTTGCATCGAGAGCATGGGTATAATCCCCTCATTAGAGGCTCAGAGCCTAAGCGATAATCATTAACATAAGGATTTTGAGTGAAATACCTGCTGACTTATTTAAAGGGCATGGCGATGGGCGCCGCCGATGTGGTGCCGGGCGTTTCGGGTGGCACGATTGCATTTATTACCGGGATTTTAGACACCTTACTAGAGAGTATCCGTCGCATTAACCCTAATCTGATTAAGTTAGTTCGTCAGCAGGGAATTAAGGCCGCATTTGACCATATCAATGGCCCATTTTTACTAGCGGTGTTTGGTGGTATTTTGACCAGCATCTTCACCTTGGCTAAATTGATCACCTATCTTTTGGTGGCTCATCCAATTCCTGTGTGGTCATTTTTCTTTGGTCTGATCATTATCTCTGTGGTGCATATGTTAAAGCAGGTGCAAGGCTTTAGTCTGGTGCGTTTAGCCTTGTTTGCGATTGGCGCTGTATTTGCGTGGGGCATCACCATGCTCAACCCTATCGTGATGGAGATGACCTACTTAAATATCTTTATTGGTGGTTGTATTGCGATTTGTGCCATGCTTTTACCGGGGATCTCTGGCAGCTTTATTTTGCTGCTGCTGGGCTTATATACCTCGGTGCTGAGCGCAGCTAAAAATATCGATATAGCTGTATTGGCGACCTTTGCTGCAGGCTGTATTGTTGGTTTGCTATCATTTAGCCATCTCTTGTCGGCATTACTGCGTAAGTACCATGACGCTACCTTGATTTTTTTGACCGGTTTGATGCTAGGCACCTTAGGTAAAATTTGGCCATGGAAACAAGTACTCACTTGGCGCACTAACTCTGATGGTGAGCAAGTTCCACTGCTAGAACAAAACCTATCCCCTATGCAGTTTGAGGCCATTACCGGCCAGCCATCACAATTAGTGTGGGCGCTTGTCGCCATGTGCGCAGGGATCGGTTTGGTCTGGGCGTTAGAGTACTTTGCTGGACGGAAACGTTGAGATGAAGCATCAGCCATTAACCACTGTTATCTTAATGTTGCTCTCGCTAGGACTATTGATGTTAACTGCTTGCATAAGCCCTATCACTGTTGAAGTTGAACAGGATACTGATGATGTGCCTGTCGAGATACAGGATCCTATGGCGACAGACAATCAGCGGATCATCGATGAGGCGCGTCGTGATGGTCGGCTGTACCAATAATAGGCTTTCCCCCCTAACGCTCAAGGTTAACTTGAGCGTTAGGGGGCCGAGTTAAGCCTTACTTGATTAACCCGCTTGGCGTGATTTGTCGATGGTTTTTTTATCATAGTATTCGAATGGAAATACATTGCGAATACGCTGGGTAATACTATCGCCCACATTGGCTGAGACATGTAAGCGAACCTCGCCGGCTTTTTCTGCACGCACCACACAGGTGAGTTTTTCTGCCTTAGCGATCGCCTTACATTCACGCAGAAACTTTTCGGGGATTTTGCCTTTGTGTTCGGTCATGCGTCCCTGTTTAAAATGCATCTCAAACAGAGTAAGTCCTTTCTTACCACTAAAAATAAGCTTATATATCAATATTAAACCGACAAGAATAAAGATAACTTTGAGTACTGTCGCTGTCATGCTAGCTCCTTTTTGCACTTTTTAATCAAGATACTCCCGCTGGCGGCTTTTTCATAGCGCTGCAGATCAACTTTTTAAAAGATGACTATACTTATTTTTGACCTGCTGGCACCAGTGGCTTTTAGTGGCCAACACCAATAGGTTAAGAGGTGTTAATCGTCACTAAGGCCAGGTACCTGAGAGGTCTGTACTACAATGTTATCGCATCTGTAGTGGTGTTAGCTAAATGGGTGATTATCAGGGATCGATTTATATCAGTTAAGGATGACATTATGCAGCTTTCTAATGCACGCCGCTGGGCGCGTTTATGTGAACAACAAGCTGAATTGGTAGAGCGTTTATCTACGACTTTTCCAGAGCGAAAACAACATCATGAGCAACTAGGGCAGGAGTGGCGCTTACTGGCCGATAAGATCCGTAATGGTGAAAGCCCTAAATTAACCGACTAGTGTCGGCTTATGGTAAATGCGTTACAGGTAAATGTATTGAGTGATAGTTAAAAACCGCCAAATGGCGGTTTTTTTGATGGGCAATGAGTGCTCTGCACTTCATATCAGGTTAAGTGCTTAAAAAGCGTAACTTGCCGAGACTAAGAAAGTGCTGTCATTACGGAAGCTGCCTTCATCAAATTGGTACTCGCTATCGATATCGTTATCTAACCAAGCGGCAGATAAGCCGATGCCAGCAAGCTCTGTTGAGACACCAATTGAGTAGTCGACATATTTACCCATATCATCATCAGGGGCATCGCCAAAGTTGTAGCCTACATGCAGGTCTAGGCTCCAGTTGTCGGCAAATTCCCAACCGTAGTTTAGCTCAGTGTAGTGATAATCTAAGTCGCTCCCACCATAGTCATTAGTATACCAATAGGCTGCATGGAAGTTGGCAAAATAGAAGCCGACAGAGCCTTCAAGGTAATCTTGCGAGACATCATCACCTGGGTAGGTGTAGTAAAGCAAAGTTACGTCATATTCGACTTCTTCACCAATGGCTCCCGCGTAGCCTGCATAGAGATCGACCTCTATGTCGGCACCATTACCATCTTCTGGATCATCAAAGTCGACATTACTGCCCCAAGCGCCAACGAAGAAGCCACTGTCCATGCTGTAATCGATACTAGCTTGTATGGCAAAATCGCCAGCCGATTGTGACACGCCACGAAAGCGGTAGTCGTTAGTGACACTGACTTCGCCAGATACTTCAGCTTGCGCTAATGGTGAGAGTAAGGTTGCGGCTAAGGTCAAACCTGCCACTTGGGCAATCCGTTTCTTATTAAATTTTTTATGCACGGTAATATCTCCATTTCACTTTGTTGACATCGGTATTATTAAACGAGTAAAAATACCAAATTTAGCCAAACAACAGCTGCAATTGCTGAGACAGCATGGCGATTACTCACAATCGAACTCAGTTACTTCGGTTCAAAGATGACGTAAATTTTTCTACATTGTTCAATTACTTTCCACACTCCGGCGAAGCCTGCTGGGATCACAAAGCGATCGCCTTTTGTCACGGTAATGCTATTGCCTAAGCTGTCGGTGATCTGGCTGCTTCCCGCTAAAATTTCGCAATATTCGTGCTCAGTGTAATTGACCTTCCAGCTGCCTTGTTCGCCTTGCCATACACCAGTGTGAAACTGATCGCATGGGCTGGAATAATGGTTTTCGAGCTGTTGTTTTGGGTCACCAGAGATCACTTTCTCTTTGGCCACCTCATAGTGCTCAATCTTTGCAGTATGCTGAGCTAGGTTAACGATGGCATCGACTTGTGTTGTCATTACATCTCCAATTGTTAAACATATACAGGTGCAGTGAGAACTTCACCTGTTTTTTAATCGTTTTATAGGTTTATTTCATTGTCGGCATAACAAACTCAGCCTGCGCCTCTTTCGGTTTAGGCCAGCGAGCGGTGATCGCTTTGCGCTTGGTGTAAAAACGTACGCCATCTGGGCCATGCATGTGCAGTGGTCCAAATAAAGAACGCTTCCAGCCGCCAAAACTGTGGAACGCCATTGGCACAGGGATAGGCACATTGACACCGACCATTCCCACTTGAACGTGATGACAGAAGTGGCGCGCCGCTTCGCCGCTTTGGGTAAAGATGGCGGTGCCGTTACCAAATTCATGCTCGTTGATCAGCTGAAGGGCTTGGGCATAATCTTTAACGCGTACAATTGCCAGTACTGGGCCAAAGATCTCCTCTTTATATATGGTCATTTCTGGTGTGACGTGGTCAAACAGGCAGCCTCCAAGGAAATAACCCTGCTGGTGATCGGCAACGCTCAATTGACGGCCATCGGCAAGCAGTGTCGCGCCTTCGGCCACGCCGATATCAACATAACTGCGAACCTTGTCAAGATGCTGCGCCGACACGAGCGGCCCCATATCCATATCCGTTTCTAGGCCATTACCCACTCGTAACGCCTTAATTTGCGGTAGCAGTTTGTCGACTAATGCATCACCGGCGTCACCTACAGCGAGTACTACCGAAATGGCCATGCAGCGCTCTCCTGCAGACCCGTAAGCCGCGCCCATCAATGCGCTTACGGCTTGGTCAAGATCGGCGTCTGGCATCAGTAACATGTGATTTTTAGCGCCGCCTAATGCTTGGACGCGCTTGCCATGTTTCGAGGCGGTTTCATAGATGTATTGCGCTATAGGGGTCGAGCCTACAAAACTCACTGCCTGAACATCTTGGTGGGTTAACAGGGTATCGACCGCCTCTTTATCGCCATTGACGACATTAAATACGCCATCAGGTAAACCCGCTTCGCTAAGCAGTTCGGCCATGCGCATCACTGAGCTAGGATCTTTTTCTGACGGCTTCATGATAAAGGTGTTGCCTGCGGCGATGGCGATAGGGAACATCCACATGGGCACCATAACAGGGAAGTTAAAGGGCGCAATGCCGGCCACCACACCTAAGGATTGATTCAATGTCCATGCATCGACGCCACCACCCACTTGCTCGGTATGTTCGCCTTTTAAAAGGTGGGGGATACCACAGGCAAATTCGACCACTTCTAAACCACGGATGATTTCGCCCTTGGCGTCATCGAGTACTTTGCCGTGTTCGCGGGTGATCATCGCCGCGAGTTCATCCATGTTGGCTTCGACTAAGGCTTTAAACTTAAATAAGATGCGTGAGCGATTCAGCGGCGTCATCTGTGACCAAGGGCCATGGGCTTTCTTCGCCAGCTCAATGGCGCCGGCCACTTCTGCAGCGCTGGCTAAAGAGACACTGGCTCTTTGTTCGCCGGTGGCGGGTTCAAATACGGCGCTTGAACGCTCACTCTGGTTGCTGTGCTGTCCGTTGATGTAATGGTTTATCTGTTGCATAACACTGGTATTCCTAAAAATGGTATATAAAGATGGATTCGATGGACGCTGGCCGACTAGCCCACCGCAGTGATGGCATCACTGAGCGTATTGACCATGTGGTCTATTTGCTGTTTATCGACAATCAGTGGCGGTGATAGGGCGATGATATCGCCGGTCGCTCTGACTAAGGTGCCGTTATTAAAGCAGGTCTCAAAAATGCCAAAGCCGCGTTTGCCTATGCCTTTTTCGCTTGGGCTAAATTGCAGGCCTGCGACTAGGCCGGTATTACGAATGTCGATAAGGTTGGGCAGCCCTTTTAAGCTATGCACCGCCTGTTCAAAATAATCTTCAAGTGAGCGCGAGCGGGCAAAGAGTTGCTCTTCTTGATAAATATCGAGCGTGGCTAATGCTGCTGCCGCGGCCACTGGGTGGCCTGAGTAGGTGTAGCCATGGAACAGCTCAATGGCACCTTCGGGGGCATCCATGCTGGCATCATAAATCGCATCATCAATCAGCACGGCGCCCATGGGAATGGTGCCATTATTGAGTGCTTTTGCCGTGGTGATCATGTCGGGTTTGACATCCCAGCGCTGGCTCGCAAATGCATCACCTACGCGGCCAAAACCTGTGATCACTTCATCAAAAATTAATAAGATGCCATGCTTTTTAGTGATTTCACGTAGTCGTTTAAGGTAACCCTGTGGCGGTAAAATCACCCCAGCAGAGCCTGACATAGGCTCGACAATCACAGCCGCGATATTTTCAGCACCATGCAAGGCAACCAATTGCTCTAGCACATCGGCTTTTTCTGCTCCGGTTTCGGGCAGTCCTTTGCAAAAGGCATTGGTGTTGATGTCTAAGGTGTGAGGCAGGTGATCGACCCCTTGGAGTAACTGCTGGCTAAAGGTGCGGCGGTTACCGCCGATGCCGCCGACCGAAATCCCACCAAAGCCGACGCCATGGTAGCCCAGCTCACGTCCGATAAAGCGGGTGCGAGTGGCTTCACCTCGGGCGCGATGATAATTGAGGGCAATCTTCAATGCCGTATCGACTGACTCAGAGCCTGAGTTAGTAAAGAACACTTTATTGATGCCAGGGGGCGCGATGTCGGCAAGGCGCTCGGCTAGTTGGAATGCCAGAGGATGGCCCATCTGAAACGAAGGGGCGTAGTCCATTTCGTGGATCTGTTTACTCACCGCCTCAGAAATGGCCTTGCGGCCATGTCCTGCGTTGCAACACCACAGGCCTGCAGTACCATCGAGCACTGCACGGCCGTGCACATCGGTGTAATACATACCTTCTGCTTGAGCGAGTAGTCGCGGGCTCTGTTTAAACTGTCTGTTAGCGGTAAATGGCATCCAATAGTGGTCGAGTGTTTGCCCTGTCTTATTATCGTGTTCCATATCATCTACCTTGATTCGGTTTATTTGTTGTTTTTTTGAGTGGTCGATATTTGCTATGCTATGTCAGAAATAATGAACATGAAAGTGATTTGTGCGTTATTTGTAGCAAAAAATATCTTTTTGTAAAAAATATTGAAATTTTATTAACGAAAGGCGTAATCTAGGCAGCCAGACGCGTAGCTATTTTTAATAGCGCGCTGCAAGTTGATTGCAAACGTTATGATGATTTATCACCCGCTAAGAGGTCAGAATGAGTACTCCCCAAAGTCGAGAACAGTGGCAGCAGATGGCAGATTCGCTATCAATTAATGGTCAGGCATTTATCAATGGCGAATATTGCGCTGCGGTGTCTGGTGAGACATTTGATTGTATTAGCCCTATTGATGGCAAGGTGTTGGCGCAAGTGGCCAGTTGCGATCTTGCCGATGCCGATATTGCCGTGGCAAGTAGTAGAGCCGTGTTTGAACGCGGTGATTGGTCACAGATGGCGCCCGTTAAACGTAAGCAGGTAATGATTCGTTTTGCCTCACTGCTTGAGCAACATCAAGATGAATTAGCCTTATTAGAAACCTTAGATATGGGTAAGCCTATTCGCTATTCCACCTGCGTGGATGTTGCTGGTGCTGCTAGAGCGCTGCGATGGTCGGGAGAGGCGGTTGATAAAATTTACGATGAAATTGCGCCAACGGCTCATAACGAAATAGGCATGATCACCCGCGAAGCCGTGGGCGTTGTCGCGGCCATTGTGCCGTGGAATTTTCCGTTGTTAATGGCCTGCTGGAAACTCGGCCCTGCGCTGGCAACCGGTAACAGTGTGGTATTAAAACCATCAGAAAAATCGCCGTTAACCGCTATTCGTGTGGCACAGCTAGCCATCGAGGCTGGGATCCCTAAGGGGGTGCTCAATGTGTTACCAGGGTTCGGGCACACTGTGGGTAAGGCATTAGCCTTGCATATGGATGTTGATACCTTAGTGTTTACAGGCTCAACTAAAATAGCTAAGCAATTAATGATTTATGCTGGCGAGTCTAATATGAAGCGAGTCTGGTTAGAGGCGGGGGGCAAGAGTCCCAATATCGTCTTTAACGATGCGCCTAATTTGCAAGAAGCGGCCATTGCCGCAGCATCGGCCATTGCATTTAATCAGGGTGAGGTGTGCACCGCTGGCTCTCGTTTGCTGGTGGAAGCTGGGGTTAAGGATGAGTTGATAGGCTTGATCGCCGCCGAGATGCAAGCATGGCAACCGGGTCATCCTCTCGATCCTGACACCACTTGTGGCGCGGTTGTTGACCAGCAGCAGCTCGATAACGTATTGGCCTATATCCGCTCAGGTGTTGCCGAGGGGGCAAGCTTAGTGCAAGGCGGCGAGCAGGTGATGGCTGAGTCGGGTGGTGTGTATGTGGCTCCAACCATCTTTGCCAATGTGAACAATCAGATGACCATCGCTAAAGAGGAGATCTTTGGTCCTGTGTTGTCTGTGATAAGTTTTGAGGGCATGGATGACGCCATTCGTATCGCCAATGACACTATCTATGGACTGGCTGCTGGCGTATGGACGAGCGATATCAGCAAGGCGCATAAAACTGCCAAGGCACTGCGCAGTGGCATGGTTTGGATTAACCATTACGATGGCGGTGATATGACGGCGCCATTTGGTGGCTATAAACAGTCGGGCAATGGTCGTGACAAGTCGCTGCATGCCTTTGATAAATACACTGAAATCAAGGCCACTTGGATTGCGCTTTAAGTCAAAAGCCTTAATTAACACCGCCTGTCGTCCAGCCACTCGCTAAGCGTTGCTGGCGATAACCCCGTAACCGCACGCTATCATTATGCATAGTGTGCGGTTTTTTATGGGGCATTTACTTCCCACTAGGCAGGGGCGCAGATTGTAGCCCTACAATTGATACCAAGACTGTTGTTGGTCTTTTTTTGCTTGTACCGAGCGAGGTTATTCGTATATGTTGCCAAGCAATCATGATTTTTCAATTGGCACAGCCAGTTTGGAGTCACAATGCAATACCCTTTAGTTAGCACTGCCTGGCTTGAAGCCAATCTATTTGAAGCAGATGTTATTGTTCTCGATGCGAGTATGGATAACGTCATAGGCAAGACGCCTATTGTTTATGATAAATTTATCGCCATACCTAGGGCGCAGAAAATCGATTTAGAAACGGTGTTTTGCGATACCAGCGCTGCACAAGTGCATGCCATGCCTAGTGTCGAACAGTTCAATCAAGGTATTGCCAATCTCGGTATCGACAGTGATAGCACTGTGGTTATCTATGATAACCAAGGTATTTATTCATCACCACGCGCCTGGTGGATGTTTAAAGTGATGGGGTTTGAGCGTGTGTTTGTGCTCGATGGTGGCTTACCGCAGTGGCTGCTTGAGGGGCGCATGACGGCTGAGCTGTATCACCAACACCAGCGTCAAGGTCACTTTAAGGGGCAATATCAAGCGGGTTTAGTATGCGATATGGCTTATGTATTGGCGCGATTTGATGCCGACAATGCACACGTGTTTGATGCCCGCGCCGCCTCGCGTTTTAATGGTGAAGTGGCTGAACCTCGCCCCAATGTGCGCCGTGGTCATATTCCTGGTTCGATTAATCTGCCGTTTAGCGAGGTGCTTGATGGGCATAAATTACAAGCAACGCCAGTGTTACAGGCGTTATTTGCTCAACAGGACGGTGGTGATAATATCGAGCGGATATTTACTTGTGGCTCAGGCATTACAGCTTGTATATTGATTTTGGCCGCTGTGGCATCGGGCTGCAGTAAAACGCTGCTTTATGATGGCTCTTGGAGCGAATGGGGCCGTCATCATCACTTGCCCATTAGCCCTTGTGAACCTGGTGTTTCCCCCGATGCTTAACCGCTTCTCTTATTAATTGAAGTCCTCGTTAAGCCGTCGCAATAAGAGTCGTAAAGCTCAATTTAACAATCATAAAAAAGGAGCTCATAGCTCCTTTTGGCGATTGTATTAAATTGCATTTCAGCTAGCGAAAATCGTTATCGATTAAAACAGATCTTTAAATCTATGGTAGAGCATACCGGCTGCCAGCATGGGCGATCTGAAGGTCGGCCCACCAGGAAAAGTCATATGCTGCACCTTATCAAAAATATCAAAGCGCTCAGCCTGAGCCGTCAGTGCTTCACTGATGAGCTTGGCCGCCATATGAGTGGCGTTAACCCCATGGCCTGCATAGGCTTGCGCATAGAGAATATTGGGGCAGTCGGGTAGGCGTCCTATTTGCGGTAAACGATTAGCGCCAATGCCTATCATTCCTCCCCATTCGTAGTCAATTTTGACCCCTTTTAACTGCGGAAAGACCTTTTCTAAGTTGGGGCGCAGTGCGGCATTGATGTCTTTAGGATCTTTACCCGAATAGGTGCACAGGCCGCCAAATAGTAAGCGATTATCTTGTGATAAATGAAAGTAATCTAAGTCGATACGCAGATCGGCAAAGGCCATGTTTTTGGGGATTATCTCGTCACACTGGGCCTGAGTCAGGGGCTCTGTCGCCAGCAAGTAACTGCCTGCAGGTAGTACTTTTCCGCCGACATAACTTTCGAGTTTATGGCCAATATAGGCATTGCCTGCCAACACCACATATTGGCAATCCACTTGTCCCTGCTCGGTGATGACGGTCGGGCGTTGGCCCTTGATAATTTTTGTAGCGGCACTGTATTCAAACATCTGCACCCCTAAAGCACGAGCCACTCGAGCCTCGCCTAACGCAAGATTGAGTGGATGTAGATGACCACTGTTCATGTCAACCAATGCGCCGCTATAACAGTCGGAGCCAATCACCTCTTTGATTTGGTGCTTGTGTAGCAAGGTAAATCCTTCACCGCGCCCTTGAGCAACCATCTCTTGGTAATCCGCTTCAAGCTCTGTCATATGACGAGGTTTGATGGCGAGATCGCAGTAACCCATCTGTAGGTTACAGTCGATATTATGTTGTTTAATACGGTTTTTGACTATGTCGACGGCTTCAAACCCCATCTCATGGATCGCCTGTACCCCCTCGGCTCCTATCTCATTGCGAAACTGCTCCACATTATGGCCTATGCCGCGAATAAGCTCACCGCCATTTCGCCCCGATGCCCCCCATCCAATGCGTTTGGCTTCAAGCAAGGCCACGCTAAAGCCCTTTTGAGCCAGCTCAATGGCAGTGTTGATACCGCTAAAGCCACCGCCGATAATGCAGACATCTACTTTGATGTGTTCGGTCAGTTTAGGTTGTGGCTCTAATGCGTTAGCCGTGGCGAAGTAGTAGGACTGGGGGTAATGATCACTGTGGATAGGCGGCTTACTGGGCATTTTGGCTCCTAAATCGGGTTTTATTGTTGTTATTCGACTTAATCTACCCGACGAGTAGTGTACTTTTAGCCTTCGGGTTAGTTATAATTCACACTTGTTGATTATATTTAACATGCTTTTTTGTTTGATACAAACTAGTATGACAAATTGTTTTGCCGCCAATCGGCTGGATAGGAGATGTTTTTTGGATATAGGTGCAAATCTCAAAGCTGTTCGGAAAATGAAGGGGTTATCCCAACGAGAGTTGGCCAAACGCGCAGGCGTAACCAATAGCACTATCTCTATGATAGAAAAGAACAGTGTGAGTCCTTCGGTCAGTTCATTAAAGAAAGTATTATCTGGGCTGCCTATGTCATTGGTGGACTTTTTTTCTATCGAAACAAGCCAGCCGAGTGAACAAAAGGTGGTTTATCGCGCAGGCGAACTGTTGGACATTGGTGACGGTAACCTCGATTACAAATTGATTGGTCGGGATTATCCTAACCGCGCCATGTCAGTGATGAACGAAGTATACCCCCCTGGCGCCGATACCGGTGAAGAGATGCTGCAACACGAAGGTGAAGAGGCTGCTATGGTGATTGAGGGGCAAATTGAGGTCACCGTTGGCGATGAAGTGTTTGTTCTCTGCGCTGGTGATAGTTACTACTTTAACAGTGAATTACCCCATAGATTTCGCAATCCATTTGATGTGTCATGTCGTATCGTGAGCGCAACTACCCCCGCAAATTTTTAGGCCAATATACCCTATGAGCGTTACTTTATATTGTCAGTAACGCCATTTTCCTTTTTGTATCAGCCCATTTTTCGCTTTATGTGTAAATAATTTTGCCCACTTACTGTGAGGGTAGGGGACGGCATTATAGAATGGTAAACGATGCCTGATACTATGGTTTGCTTCGAACCATTAGCCGCTGCAGCTGCGTTAAACAATCTGTTTAGCGATCGTTTTGTTGTTTTGATTCGGTTTTAATAGTTTTGTTGCTCGAGTGTTTATTTTTTGTGTGCAACACCTGTTGCCTCGTGTTATTTTTCAGTGTAGTGTGTGAAAAAATGAACATAAAGTTAGTCTTTGCTCATTATTAACAACTATAAGAAAAATAACTACATCAACAGGTGATCTATGTCTGAGGAAGGACTTGCTGTTATTGGCGTGACAGCTTGTAATCAACAACTAGGCCTACATCCGTTTAATATTGTAGGCGACAAATATCTACTAAGTATTGCCGACGCAACCAGTGCTTGGCCACTGGTTATCCCATCTTTAGGTCACTGCCCCGCGGCGGCGATCCTGCCTCGTCTAGATGGCATTCTTTTTACCGGGTCCCCCTCAAATATTGAGCCTCATCATTACGAGGGGGCACCAAGTGCCCCTGATACATTACATGATCCTAAACGCGATGCGACCACATTGCCTTTGTTAAAGGCGGCGATAGCAGCTGGAGTGCCCGTGCTGGCTATCTGCCGAGGATTTCAAGAAATGAATGTGGTTTATGGTGGCTCATTGCATCAAGAATTACATCAAGTGGGTGATTATATTGAACACCGCGAAGATAAAACCGCACCAGTAGAGATTCAGTATGGGATATCGCATCCGATCCAGATTGAACCCGGAGGACTGCTCCACGAGGCATGGGGCCGCAATTTAGCAGAGGTTAACTCTGTACATACTCAAGGTGTCGACCGCTTGGGCATTGGATTGCGGCCAGAAGCTTACGCTCCCGATGGATTAGTCGAGGCGTTTTCGGTCAAAGATGCGAAAAATTTTGCGCTAGGTGTGCAGTTTCATCCGGAATGGAAGGTATTAGACAATCCTTTTTATCGCGCAATTTTTACCGCCTTTAATAAAGCCTGCCAACAAAGAGCAGCGCAACGAACGAGATAATAAAAATGAAAAAGTTAATCAGCTATTTAAAAGAAAATAAAATTACAGAAGTTGAATGTGTTATCAGTGATATGACGGGGATTGCCCGTGGCAAGATAGCCCCAGTAGCCAAGTTTATTGACGAAAAAGGCATGCGTCTGCCTGAGAGCGTATTATTGCAAACGGTGACGGGTGACTATGTCGATGATGAAATTTACGACTCTTTACTCGACAAAGCCGATATTGATTTTGTTTGTGTCCCCGATGATAAAGCCATTTTTATGTTGCCTTGGTGTGTAGAGGCCACCGCGCAAGTGATCCACGATACCTATGACAAAATGGGCAACCCGATAGAATTGTCACCGCGTAACCTGCTTAAAAAAGTATTAAAGCTTTATGAAGATAAAGGCTGGAAACCCGTTGTCGCGCCGGAGATGGAATTTTATCTTACCAAGCCCAACGAAGATCCTGATATCCCATTGAGCCCACCTATTGGTCGAAGTGGACGCCGTGAGTCTGGTCGTCAGTCGTTTTCAATCGATGCCGCTAATGAATACGATCCACTGTTTGAAGATATGTATGACTGGTGTGAAGCGCAAGGCTTAGATATCGATACCCTGATCCATGAAGAGGGCACAGCCCAAATGGAGATTAACTTCAGTCACGGTGATGCGTTATCACTGGCAGATCAAGTGTTTGTGTTTAAGCGTACGTTACGTGAAGCCGCACTGAAGCATAACGTGTGTGCCACCTTTATGGCGAAGCCGGTTACCGATGAACCAGGCAGTGCGATGCATATTCATCAAAGTGTGGTCGATGTTAAGACAGGTAAAAACATTTTTACCAACGAAGATGGCACCAAGAGCGCTAAATTTTTAAGTTATATCGGTGGCTTACAAAAATATATTCCAGAGCTGTTACCTTTGATGGCGCCCAATGTGAACTCGTTTAGACGCTTCCTGCCGGGGACATCGGCCCCCGTTAATTTGGAGTGGGGTGATGAAAACCGCACCTGTGGTCTACGTATTCCTGAGTCATCGCCACAAAACCGTCGTATCGAAAACCGCATAGCCGGCGCCGATGCTAACAGCTATTTGGCCATCGCAGCGACACTACTGTGTGGTTTTATGGGTATGGTTGAAGATGTGAAACCATCGACGCCAGTGCAAGGGCGCGCTAACGAGAATCGACTCGGTAATAGTTTGCCGTTAACACTGGAAGAGGCCTTAGCTGTAATGTCTGAAAGCCTAGCGGTGCGTGAATATTTAGGTGAGGCATTCACCAATGGCTATATTGCGGTCAAGCAAGCGGATTTGGAAAACTACCGCCGCGTGATCAGCTCTTGGGAGCGTGAGTTCCTGTTACTTACAGTATAACTAATAGTGTCATGGGCGCCTCCCGTTGGCCATAAGCAAACCCAGACGCAACTCTAACCTATGGCGCTTTTAACGCAAAAATAATCGCGCCGTAGCGCCTTAATCTAGGAGAGGATACAAAGAGGGCTGAAACAGTTCGATGCGGATGTAAGCTGTAGCATTGTAGATAATAACCACGCCAAGGTTGCCATTGTGCGGCCTTGGTCCATAACGATAAAGGTTACAAGCAAATTGGCTATCACTATGACAAACAGTCTTACCCGTGAAAGCGGCGTAGCAAGGGAGAAAACGATGACATTATTGAAGCGGGTAACCGCATCTTGTTTGATCGCATTATCGGCATTGGCTAGCGGTGCGGTCTACAGTGAAGAAGTGTTGAAAGTGTATAATTGGAACGATTATATCGCCAAAGATACCTTGGATAACTTCTACAAAGAAACGGGTGTCCGGGTGATTTATGATGTGTTTGATAGCAACGAAATGGTCGAAGCCAAGTTGTTATCGGGCCATTCAGGCTACGATATTGTGGTGCCATCGAATGACTTTCTCGCCAAACAGATTAAGGTCGGTGCCTTTGCCCCACTGGATAAAAGTAAGCTAACCAATTTAGGTAATCTTAACGCCGATTTGATGACACAGCTTGAAAAAGCCGATCCACAGAACCGTTATTCGGTGCCGTACCTCTGGGGAACCACAGGCATTGGTTATAATGTCGATAAAGTCAAAGCGGTATTAGGCGACGATGCGCCGGTGGATTCCTTAGCACTCATTTTCGATCCTAAATATGCGCAAAAGATTGCTAGCTGTGGCTTGTCTATGATGGATTCTGCCGACGAAATGATGTCGCAAGCTTTATCTTACTTGGGGCGCGATCCTAACAGTACCGATCCTGATGATTATCAGGCTGCCGGTGAAGCCATTGAGCGGGTGCGTCCTTACGTTACCTATTTTCATTCATCGCGCTATATCACCGATTTAGCCAATGGCGATACCTGTGTGGCATTTGGTTTTTCTGGCGATGTATTTCAAGCTGCGGCGCGCGCCGAAGAGGCAGGCAATGGCCAAGAGGTTGAATATGCCATAGCCAAAGAGGGCGCCTATTTGTGGTTTGATATGTTGGCGATCCCTGCCGATGCAGAGAACAAGCATAATGCGCATCTGTTTATCAACTATCTGCTGCGTCCAGATGTGATAGCTGAGATCTCTAATTATGTGGCTTACGCTAATCCAAATGATCCGGCGCAAGCCTTGGTCGATGAGGCGATCCGTAATAATCCGGGGATCTATCCTAGCGACGCGGTGCTGAAAAACTTGTATATACGTGAGGTTCGCCCTCTGCGTGTTCAGCGGGCTATGACGAGAGCCTGGACGAAAGCTAAATCTGGTCTCTAATTCATCTAGTAGGTTGATAAATATATTAATTTATTAGATTTTGTAAAGTGTGAAGCAATCTACCGATGCGTTTAACTGGCTGTAGCATTGGATAATTATAACAACGAAAGCCGTCATTCTCGGCCATGCAACGGCAGTAAGTCTTGATGACATTACTGGCAAGCTAAATAAGGAGATAGCATGAATCTTTTAAAGAAAATGTCTACGGTAGCCGTCGTCACGGCTGGTGTGTTTGCCTGTTCGATGGCTAATGCAGAAGAAGTAGTACATGTGTATAACTGGTCTGATTATATCGCCGAAGATACTCTGGCTAATTTTGAAAAAGAGACGGGTATTAGAGTGGTATACGATGTCTTTGACAGTAATGAGGTGGTTGAAGCTAAACTGCTATCGGGTCGTTCAGGCTATGATTTAGTCGTGCCATCGAATAACTTTCTTGCTAAACAAATTAATGCGGGTGCGTTTCAAAAGCTCGATAAAAGCCAGCTGAGTAACTATAACAACCTCAAGCCTGAATTGATGAAGCAACTTGAAGCGGCCGATCCGCGTAATGAGTATTCGGTTCCCTATTTATGGGGCACCACAGGCATTGGTTATAATGTTGCGAAGGTGAAGGAAGTCCTAGGGGAAGACGCACCCGTTGACTCACTCGAGCTGCTATTTAATCCAAAGTATGCTGAAAAAGTGTCTAAATGTGGTATGTCTTTCCTCGACTCTGCCGATGAGATGCTGCCGATGGCGCTTGTGTACCTTGGTCTAGATCCTAACAGTACCAATAGCGATGATTATGTCAAAGCGGGTGAAGTATTGTCGAAAGTACGTCCTTACGTGACCTATTTCCATTCATCACGTTACATTACCGATTTAGCTAATGGCGATATCTGTGTTGCCTTTGGTTATTCTGGCGATGTGTTTCAAGCTGCAGCGCGTGCCGAGGAAGCTGAAAATGGCCAAGAGATTGGTTATGCCATTCCTAAAGAAGGGGCAAACTTGTGGTTTGATATGTTAGCTATCCCTGCAGACGCCAAAAACGCCAAAAACGCGCATACCTTTATTAATTACCTGTTACGTCCAGAGGTTATCGCGCCTATCACGAACTACGTTGCTTACGCTAATCCTAATGTACCAGCGCAAGAGTTTGTCGACGAAGAGATTTTAAACGATCCGGCTATCTACCCAACGCCTGAAGTACTTGAGCGTTTATATGTTGCCGATGTGCGTCCAATGAAAGCACAGCGCGCTATGACTCGCGTGTGGACTAAGGTCAAATCGGGCATGTGATCCACTCAATAAGGGCGAGCCAATAGGTTTGCCCTTTTTATTCACTTTTCATTTTTAGTGTTGCAGTAAGTGCCAGTAAGGCACTGTCGTGGAGAAGTACTATGACCAACAATTCGGGCGTCACCAATAAACCGACAACAAAGACGCAAGGAGAAGTATTGCTGAAGATCGATAGGGTCAGCAAATTATTTGACGACGTTCGCGCAGTGGACGATGTGTCATTGAGTATTAATCGAGGAGAGATTTTTGCCCTATTAGGGGGATCTGGTTCAGGCAAGTCAACATTGCTGCGCATATTAGCCGGTTTTGAAAAACCCTCTGAAGGCCGTATTTATCTTGATGGAGAAGATATTACCGATATGCCGCCCTACGAGCGACCTATCAATATGATGTTTCAATCTTATGCGTTATTTCCGCATATGACGGTGGCGCAAAATATCGCCTTTGGTTTAAAGCAAGACAAAATGTCTAAAGCCGAAATTGATACTCGTGTGCAAGAGATGTTGAAACTGGTGCAAATGGAAGCTTACGCTAAACGTAAGCCTAACCAACTTTCTGGAGGCCAGCGCCAGCGTGTTGCACTCGCTCGCTCACTTGCTAAGCGGCCTAAATTACTGCTACTTGATGAGCCCATGGGGGCACTGGATAAAAAATTACGTACTCAGATGCAACTCGAGGTGGTCGATATTCTTGAGGCGGTCGGTGTGACCTGTGTGATGGTAACCCATGATCAAGAAGAAGCAATGACTATGGCAGAGCGTATCGCCATTATGAGCGATGGCTGGATAGTGCAGACGGGCTCGCCAATCGATATCTATGAAAGTCCTGCTAACCGTATGGTGGCTGAGTTCATTGGCTCGGTTAACTTATTTGAAGGCGATATTGTCGAAGATGAGGTTGACCATGTAATTATCCAATCCCCCAATATAGACCAGCCATTCTACGTAGGTTACGGGGTATCGACTAGCGTAGACACCACGCAAGTATGGTTAGCGATTAGACCGGAAAAAACGCAGATCAGCCGAGAGCAACCCCAAGGACAATATAATTGGTGTGCAGGTGTCGTGGAAGATATCGCTTACCTTGGTGGCATTTCGGTTTACTACATTCGCTTAAGCAGTGGCCAACTGGTTCAGTCGGTGATGACCAACAGCGATCGCCGCTCTGATTCCCCCACCTGGGAGGAGAAGGTGTTTATCGGATGGGAGGCCACCAGTGGAGTGGTATTAAGATCATGAGTGGGGTCGCGATAAAGCGAAAAAAATCGCTAAGAGAACGATTTTTTAAAGGGCAACATTTGACCATAGGCGTGCCTTACCTGTGGTTATTGATGTTCTTTGCCTTGCCATTTGCGATTGTATTGAAGATCAGTCTATCGTCGCCAGCGATCGCGATCCCGCCTTACGATGCACTGTTTCAATATGCCGATGAGTCGCTACAGATCTTACTTAATCTGGGCAATTACATCTTGGTGTTTGAAGACTCCCTGTATGTGAATGCCTATTTAGGGTCATTGAAAATGGCCTGTATCACTACGATTGGGTGTCTGCTGGTGGGGTATCCGATGGCATACGCCATTGCCAGAGCGCCGAAGCAACATCAAACCGTGTTGATTTTGCTGGTGATGTTGCCCTCATGGACCTCATTCTTGATCCGCGTTTATGCCTGGATGGGCATATTAAGTAATAACGGTGTGATCAATAATGTGTTGATGTGGTTGGGGGTTATTTCCGATCCAATTCAAATGCTTAACACCAATTTTGCGGTTTATATCGGTATTATTTACACCTATCTGCCGTTTATGATTTTACCTCTGTATGCCAACTTATCTCAGTTAGATGGCAGTTTACTCGAAGCGGCGGCCGATTTAGGGTCGCGCAGCTTAAATACCTTCTGGAAGATCACTTTGCCTCTATCTAAGGGCGGGGTGATTGCAGGCTCCATGTTGGTCTTTATCCCTGTGGTGGGCGAGTTTGTTATTCCTGAGCTATTGGGAGGCCCAGATTCTCTGATGATAGGTAAGGTGTTATGGCAGGAGTTCTTTAATAACCGTGATTGGCCTGTAGCCTCATCGCTTGCGATTGTGATGCTGGCGCTATTGATCATTCCTATCACGCTGTTTCACCGTTATCAGTCAAGAAGCATGGAGAAAAAGATATGAGTAACAGACTAAAAAAACTCAGCTTTTCTACCGTTATGCTGTGGGCTGGGATGATATTTCTCTACGCGCCTATGTTTATCTTGGTGTTCTACTCATTTAACGAGTCGAAATTGGTGACGGTATGGGGCGGCTTTTCGGCTAAGTGGTATGGCGAGCTGTTTCGCGATGAGCAAATTTTAGATGCGGTTGCCACCAGTTTAAAAGTGGCTTTCTTCGCCTCAACTATGGCGGTGATCTTGGGCACCATGGCCGCATTTGTGATGACACGCTTTGCTCGCTCATGGGGTAGGTTAACCTTGTCGAACATGATCACGGCGCCTTTGGTTATGCCTGAAGTGATCACGGGGTTGTCATTATTGTTGTTGTTTGTCCATATGGCCGATCTGTTCGGTTGGCCTGCTGAGCGCGGTATGTTGACGGTATGGATTGCCCACTCTACCTTCTGCGCCGCTTATGTTGCTGTGGTGGTGTCGTCGCGCTTACGTGAGTTAGATATGTCGATAGAGGAGGCGGCGCAAGATTTAGGCGCGACTCCGCTCAAGACCTTTTTCTATATCACGGTGCCGATGATTTCACCTGCTTTAATTGCCGGTTGGTTGTTGTCATTTAGCTTATCGCTCGATGATCTCGTGATCGCCAGTTTTGCCTCTGGCCCAGGTGCGACCACGCTGCCTATGGTGGTGTTCTCGTCGGTAAGGATGGGGGTATCACCTAAAATCAATGCGTTGGCAACCTTGATCATTTTACTGGTGTCACTGATCGCCTTTATCTCATGGTATATGGCGCGCCGCGCCGATAAGCGCAGCCGGATGGCCAGTGAATAACATCATTAACATTGCAAAATAATGACAAGGTACAGCAGTAAGACTGCAGTACCTTGTTAATACAACAGCATAATTATTATAACGATAACAATTCAGGGTGGTTGATATGAACTGTACACCTCATGCAAATTCCTATTATGCCGCGTCTGCTAATAACAAGCAGTTACGCGAAAAACTGGCCGATAATATTGAGACTGATGTCTGTATTATTGGCGCTGGTTATACCGGGTTATCTTCGGCGATTCATCTATTAGAAGCAGGTTTTAACGTCACAGTGCTAGAGGCTGCCCGTGTGGGTTTTGGTGCTTCTGGTCGTAATGGTGGTCAAATCGTCAATAGTTTTAGCCGTGATATCGATATGATTGAAAAAACGGTTGGTGTGGACAAGGCTAAATTATTTGGTGAGATGGCGTTCGAGGGTGGACGCATTATTAAAAATTTGGTCGCGAAATATAATATTCAATGTGATTTAAAAGACGGTGGGGTGTTTGCTGCGCTCAATAAAAAGCAGATGAGGCATTTAGAATCACAAAAAGCCTTATGGGAGCATCATGGTCACCTTGGTCACCTTGAATTACTCGATGAATCGGGAATCCGTGGGGTTGTCGATTCTGAGCGATACATCGGCGGCCTGCTCGACAAGAGTGGCGGCCATATTCATCCGCTTAACTTAGCGTTAGGCGAAGCCGATGCGGTGGAATCCCTTGGTGGGCAAATTTTTGAAGATTCGGCTGTCATTAAAGTCGATGAGGGGGATAGCCCTGTTGTGCACACTAAGGAGGGCTCGGTTAAATGTAAGTTTGTGATTGTGGCGGGTAACGCCTACCTCAATGGCTTAATACCTGAGCTACAAGCTAAATCTATGCCTTGTGGCACTCAGGTTATCACCACTGAACCCTTAGGGGCTGAGTTGGCACAGTCGTTATTACCGCAAGATTACTGCGTCGAAGATTGTAATTATCTGCTCGATTACTTTCGCTTATCGGGGGATAAACGTCTTATTTACGGCGGTGGCGTGGTGTATGGCGCGCGGGATCCCGCCGATATTGAAGCAATTATTCGCCCCAAGATGCTCGAGACCTTTCCCCAGCTTAAAGACGTTAAGATAGAATTTGCCTGGACGGGGAATTTTCTTTTGACTCTGTCTCGTCTGCCACAAGTGGGGCGCATCGGCAGTAATATTTATTATTCGCAAGGCTGTAGCGGCCATGGTGTGACTTACACTCATTTGGCTGGGCAAATTTTGGCTGAGACAATTAATGGGCAAGCTAAACGTTTTGATGCCTTTGCCAGCTTACCCCATTATCCGTTCCCTGGTGGGCATCTGTTGCAGGTGCCATTTTCAGCGCTCGGCGCTTGGTATTACACCATGCGTGATAAGCTTGGCATATAAATTAGTGTGGGAGCGGTAATCGATGAAATAAGCGTGTAGCCCCTATAAAAAAGCCCGAGAATCTCGGGCTTTTTAGTGTATTAAAGTGGGCGGTTATCGCTTGTTATTCATGTTCCATAACACGCTTTGATCGCTGCCCATTATCGTGGTGGGCATTTGACCATTCCATTGCTGGGCACGCACATAATCAACCAAGGTTTGTGACTCACGTAGCGCGGCTGCTTTCTTCTGAATCGCTTCAGCTTCCGCTAGACCTTTTAAGCGAATGGCTTCCGCTTCTGCTATGGCTTCAGTTTTAATGGCGTAGGCTTTACCGTCTGCAGTGGCTTTAGCCGCATCACGCATTGCGTTGGCGGTATTAACTTCACGCTGCGCTTCTAGGTTTTGTCGCTCTAAACGATGCATCTCTGCGGCGGCCAAGTTTTTTTCGGTTTGTTTAGTTTCGATTGATTGTATGTACTTTTGTGGTAGCCCAAGGTTTTCTAACTGGGCAGAGTCTAACTTGACCGGATACTGCTTCATCTCTTCAATTAACACATCTTCTATCTGGGCAATCACCCGACCACGGTTTTGGATGATCTCTTCGGCTTTATAGCGTGCTAAGGCATCTTTTGTTGCCGAGCGTAACTTAGGATCAAGAATACGTGACTCAAATTGACTCAGGCCGCCATAGCTTTTAAATAGTTCGAAAGCTTGATCGCGGTTAATGGTCCAGTTAATGGAGACTTCCGCGGTAACTGGCATCTGTTCATGAGTTGAGGCGTTGAGTTTTTCGACGTTTTTACGGGTACGAATCTCCAGAACCTCAACCTTATCGACAAAAGGGATTTTAATATGTAATCCTGGGTTAACCTGTTCGGTCGCTTCGCCAAAGCGTTTGATGATACCCACATGACCTTCATCCACGGTATACATGGTTTGTGCCACAAACATGATGATGACCACTATGGCGATAATGAAACTTATAGCGCCTCGTCCTTTGGTTTTTATGTTGGTAAAGTCAGCTATATCAATGGTTTTATTTGTGGTCATTATCTCTCCTTGTGACGCTGTATATTAAGCAAGCTCATACTTGAGGCTTATTGATTAGAGTCAGATTATTGTGACCTGACTTTAGGAGACAAAATAATACGTTAATATTTATGCTCGTCAAGTTGAGTAAATGTTGCTATTTTTTTGGCGGAATCTAACTCTAACCATAGAGGGCTAGAGTCTATTTTAATATTGCTATGCTGAGCCATTATTCAAAGTCAATCTCTGCTGATTAACAATATAGCGATGTCATTATCAATGGCCTGTGTTGTCTATTTCTTGTTTGTTGCCTGTGATGGCTTGTTGTCTTAACAGTTGTTCAAACTCATCTAACGGCAAGGGTTTACTAAATAAGTAGCCTTGGCCAAGTTCACACTGTAATGACTTTAATTTTTCCAGTTGATCATCATCCTCTATTCCTTCTGCCACAAGCTTAAGCTTGAGTGATTTAGCTAGATGAATGACGGCGCGCACTATATCTAGGCTCTGTTCATCGCAAAGCATATCTTTGACAAAAGATTGATCAATTTTTAAGGTGTTGACAGGAAAGAACTTTAAATAAGACAGGCTAGAATATCCAGTACCAAAATCATCAATGGCAATGGTGAGGCCGAGTGCTGAGAGTGTGTTAAGAATGGTCAACGCTTCATCGAAATCATGCATCAATGCACTCTCTGTCACTTCCAGTTCGAGTAGGTCGCTTCTCAGTTGACTCAACTCTAAAATATTGGCGACAGAAGCGCAAAAATGGGGGTTGGTAAATTGCTTGGCCGCAATATTAATGGCAATCTGTAATTCGTAGCCATCTTCATACCACTGTTTAGCGGCAATACAGCTTTTAGTCAGGATCTGCTCACCTAATTCATGGATAAGGCCGGTTTCTTCGGCTAGGGGAATAAAGTCTAGCGGTGAAATAACTTTCCCTGTGGGTGAGGTTAACCTTGCGAGGGCCTCGGCGCCCACAATCTTGAGCGTTTTTAAATCGACTTTCGCCTGATAGTAAACATTAATCGCATCGGTATCGATTGCAGTGCGCAGCAAGGTGATCAGTTCATGACGCTTAAATAACTGACGCTCCAAGTCTTCTGAAAAATAGCAAAAACGGTTACGGCCTAAGTCTTTTGCTCTATACATAGCCGCATCGGCATGGGTGATTAGCTCTTCAGCTCTGATGGCATCTGTTGGGTAAAGACTGATACCAATACTCACTGAAAGAGGATACTCCTTGCCTTGGATCCTAAAAGGCGTATTTATACGAGTAACGATATCTTCGGCTATAGAATCCACCTGCCCAGTAGAATCTATTGCCGGAAGTAAGAGTACAAATTCATCACCACCAATGCGGGCTAAGGTGGTGTTAGGTGCGACCAGTAACTGTAAACGTTTGGCCACTTGCTTAATAATGAGATCGCCATATGAATGGCCTAATGAATCATTGAGGTATTTAAAATGGTCAATGTCAATTAACAATAGCGCCACCTGTTGTTGGTTAGCCTGGGCAACTGTACAAGCATGGGTAACGCGATCGTGTAGGAGAATACGATTTGGTAAGTCGGTTAACTGGTCATGGTTGGCTAAATGGCTCATCTTTATCGCCATTGCTACGGTTTCGCTAATATCATGAAAGACAATAATCGCACCAGTAATATTACCCTCATCATCTTTTATCGGAGCGGCTGAATCTTCGATTCGATATGTGGTCCCATCTTGACTATTGAGTTGGCAATTGAGAGCCATGGCGACAGTGCGCTGTTCCTTAAGGGCTATAGAAATAGGGTTTTGCCCTCGATACTGAGTGGTAGCGTCGCAGATATCCATTACCTCATCAATATGCAGTCCGATAGCATCGCGCATAACCCAGCCTGTCAGTCGTTCGGCAATCGGATTCATAAAGGTAATTTTTGCTTCATTGTCAGTGGCGATCACGGCATCACCAATGGAATTAAGCATAATTTTAAGCCGAGAGTTTTCGATACCCAGCTGCTTTTTAGCTTGTCTTATTGAACTAATATCGGTCAATGTCAGCAGCATACCATTGAGTTGATCTTGCCCGCCTCTTTTGGTCATATTTGCTTGTATATACTGGATATCATTTTGGCTGTTCTCTAGAGCAACTTCAAAATCATCTTCGGTTTCTGCAGAGGCAATTCGGTGTACTATTTCTTGGTAGATGTTATCGGGCAATAGGGCTGAAGCATGTCGAGATATTGCTTTATCTATGGGGAGATTAAACCACTTCCCATCATCATCGTTACAATATTGTAGATATAAGTCTGAGTTCCAATAGGAGACATGGACAGGTATTTGTTGGAGTAATGCTTGAACATCTTGCTTGGCTTCAATGAGCGCTTTCTCTTGCTGCTTGAGGCGTAAATGGTTTTTAACCCTGAGCCGGCATAATATCATGTCGATAGGTTTACTTATAAAATCGATACCGCCCGATTCGAGTGATTTATACTCAAAAGTACTTTCTTGGTGGGCGGTGATAAAGATGATTGAGATCTGGCATGTCTTGGGATTATTTTTCAGTCGAGTACAGATTTCGAAGCCATCCATTTGGGGCATTTCTATATCGAGTAAAATAATTGAGGGTTGGTAAGTTTCAGCTTTCATTAAGGCATCGTTACCACCAGTACTGCAAATAATATCAGCCAAGTCGTTAAGCGACTGTTCTAGCATGTGTAGGTTGAGTTGCTCATCATCAACAATCAACATTTTTTGACGATAATTAACTCCATTACCGAATAGCATAGTAGAAGTCCTTTTCTAATTTAGACACCACTTATTAGTCTCTCCTACTATACTGGGTATCAGTAGGCCAGTGGTCGTTGCATATCTAATAGCTAGTGTGCCGCTACCTGCTAGTCAAATACAGTGATTTCAGTGATATTAGCTAATATTAGTAAATAAAACGAGAGTATGCTTCAATAACAAGGCTTAAATTGATTGTTATCTACTAACTTAACTAATGGAGATCTAATAGCGTAATTTTTAAGGACGAGATTTTTAAAAGGAATTAACACTATGAAACACAACATTATTACGCTATCAAATCTATGGGCTAAGCTAAATACATCTTTGCTCATGCTCTGCTTGGTAGTGGTTTTTGTCGTGTCACTCGCCATTATTTTTACGTTTGAATTTCAACTTAAAAATCGAGTTATCGATGATTTACAGTTAACCCTAGGTGATATCAGTACTCGGGTGGATAAGCAGGTGCAAGATCACTTAAGTAAACATCTCAATGACCTACGTTTTTTACATGCTACTCCCCCCATCAAAGGCTTGTCTCGTGCTGAAGGTCATCAAGGTGTTGATCCGCTGGATGGCACCACTTACCAGCAGTGGCGTGAGCGACTTGAAACCATTTTTATGGCATTTTTACGCAATAATATTGAATATGATCAGCTGAGGATCATTGGTACTGATGGCATAGAATTAGTGCGTGTCAATAAGCGTGATGGTGTCGTACAAGTGGTAAGTGATATCAATTTACAAAATAAACGTAATCGAGATTATTACCAAGCGAGTATGCAGCTGATTGACGGTGAGATCTATACTTCCCCAATTTCACTAAATAGAGAGTTTGATAAGATTGAATACCCTTATCGACCCATGCTGCGAATGGCTATACCGATTCATGATGATTTTGGTCAACGCTTTGGTTTTTTGGTTGCTAACGTAAATGCTAATCAATTATTACATTCGATAGAAGCAATGACCCCGCCGCCGAATCAACTTATTTTAATCGATTCAGGAGGGTATTTCTTACTTCATCCTGATAATGAAATGCGCTTTAGCCGTGACTTAGACCAGGACAAAACATGGGGTAATCGCTATGACGTTGGCGCTAATGTGGCGCGAAACTTTTTAATGGTTACCGATAAGCTTGATGCTAATGAAGTGTATTACGCATTGACCCGACCTATCATCATTTCTAATGACCCGCTAGATGGGCAGTTACAGTTGATATTGCTGACGCCTAAGACTCATGCCGACAAGATGAGTATGGGTAGACGCATAAGTGTTTATACTTACATGCTAGCGTTAGGGGCTTTGTTTGTCTTTGTGGTGGTAATGCTTAATCGTAGCGCTAAGAATAATCAGAATTTAGCTAAGGCGAGAGCGCAATCAGCGGCAATCATTAACGGCTCTAAAGATGCCATTATAGGGTTATCTAACGAGGGTAAAATAACCAACTGGAATCGTGCGGCGCAGTCACTATTTGGTTATGACTACCTTTATGTTATGGACCGTCAACTTGATGAGTTACCGCAACTTTCTGCTATCGAATTACCTAAATTAGTCGCGCAATTAAATGATACTAACAAATTAATCTCACATGAGACTCAGTTACAAAAAGCAGATGATACTCAGGTGGAGCTGTCGATATCGGTATCGGTGATTTTAGGTGAGCATAATGAGATAAGCGGCGTAGCAATAGTGATTAAAGATATCACTATTGAAAAGCTGGCAGCACAAAAAATATTGCAAGCTAATGCTGAATTAGAAGAAAAAGTCGCGGTTCGCACTGCAGAGCTGGAGCAAGCGAGCCATGTGAAGAGCGGGTTTATTTCTAATATTAGCCATGAGATGCGTACGCCGTTAAACGGTATTGTCGGTACGTTAAACTTGGTCAGAAAAGACCCCCTTTCTGATAAGCAGCGCCGCTATTTGGACATGACCGAGGTCAGTGTCAATGCACTTTCTGTTTTAATAAATGATGTGCTTGATCTGTCTAAAATTGAAGCAGGAAAATTAGATCTCGACTTTAAATCATTCAACCCATTAAATCTGGTTGAAAGTATTTGCAGTAGTATGGCGGTTAAGGCCCAAGAAAAAGGCCTTGAATTTATTATTGATGTGGTCGATTTAAGGGTACAAAGTATCATTAGCGACCCTCATCGGGTATCACAAATCTTAACTAATTTAATTAATAATGCGGTCAAATTTACCGATAGTGGATTTATCAAGGTTACGTTAAAAACTGAACTGTTAGCTGATGAGACGTTAACGCTGACGTGTGCGGTGACAGATACTGGTATGGGGGTTTCTGAAGAATATAAAGATAAGCTTTTTAATGCCTTTTCTCAAGAAACCACTAGCATTGCGGCCAAATACGGTGGCACTGGCTTAGGGTTATCAATCTGTCAGCAGCTGAGTGAATTATTAAATGGCAGTATGAGCTTCGAGTCCACTAAGGGGCAGGGGAGTACATTTTCTTTTACTATGTGTTTGGCTCGCCATGATTATAAGTTGATGGCTATCAAGACTAAGCTAGAGGGCGCCGCATGTGCGATTCTAGTGACTCATCCTGAACAACATCTGTGCATTGAACGCTCTCTTTTATGCCTTGATGGGCGAATTGTTTCAGCGCAGCCACTCGTTGAGTGGTTGTGTACTAGTCGTGCATCGTTACCAACAAACTTACCTAAGTTTATCGTGATTGAGCAACAACATAAGTTACTATTCGAACTCGATGCTCGCTGGGCAGTGTTGAACGCTCAGTGCAATCACCTCCCCAAGATATTAGTATTTCAACAAAGTAGCGACATAGTGGCTGGTAGGTCACTGAATAATATTGAGGCTGCCTATTTAAATAATCCATTACTGATGTCTGAGCTACAGCAGAGAATGGTTGGCAGTAGCATCGATTTAACTAAATCAGCCTTAACTACACATGTGACATCGAGTTTACAGTTAATGTCGAGTGATATTAATTGTGTCAAAGATGCTCGAGTATTGATCGTTGATGACAATGATATCAATATTGAGGTGGCTATTGGCATATTGTCGAGTTTACCCATTCATTTCGTTCAAGCATCAAATGGAGATGAGGCCATACAGCGGCTGCTAGATTCAGGGGATCAACCTATCCATAGCATATTGATGGATTGCCAGATGCCAATACTCAATGGTTATGATTGCACTAAACGTGTTCGTCAAGGCGAGGCCGGCGAGGCTTATATTAATGTTCCGATAGTCGCTATGACTGCCAGCGCTATGATGGGAGAGCGAGAGAAATGCATCGATGCGGGTATGAACGATTATGTGACTAAGCCGATTGCAGCAGAGCGTTTAATCGAGGCGGTATTAAGTGCTATTTTATCGTCATATCAAGCGACGGTCATCTCAGCGGATGAGCATGAGTCCGTTGCTCTAGGGTGGGATAAGGCTATTGCAATAGCCCGTCTGATGGACAATAACGCTTTATTTTGTGATATCTGCACTATGTATTGTCAAACTACTCCTAAACAACTTGCTGATTTAGCGAGTGCGATTAAATGTAGCCAATTTGAGGTTGCCCGACAACTGAGCCATTCACTCAAAGGGTTATCCAGCAGTATTGGAGCGAGTGAATTGCAAATGCAGTTTCATAGCTTAGAGATAGCGGCACAGACACAAGATAGGAGTAAGATGGTACTGCAACTGGGACAGATTGAACCTCGTTATCGGCAGCTGCTTATTGCTATACAAGATTATTTGGCTGCCAACGACATATCAAGCGAGGGCGTTCTGTCTACTACCTCTGCGCGAGCCTAAACATTAGATTGTGGTGTGGAGCATAATTATCAACAGAAAAGGCAAGAGCGTAAATTTGCCTATATTTAGGCTAACTTGTTAAAAAGTTAGCGAACAAAAACTAAGGTTTAACGCCCTTGTCTTCGCAGCCTGCCTTTTGCTTATCAATGATAAGGTCACCCTCTACTGTCATACCAATTGAGCCAACGATAAATGAGTGGTTCAACTGACTGACAACACGATTTGTTAGTCCCATTGCATATTTTCTTGTTTAATCGCTCTATCCATTGCCATTTTAACATTATGAATACTAAGCGGAAAAATACAGGGCATTTATCTTCACCTATTACATGTTTGCCTTTGACAAGATTACCAGAGTCTAAATCGAAATTTCAGCTACTGCTGACGGCCATAATAGGCAACTCTGATTGTGTAATCAGAAGTGGTTAAAATGGCTAAAGGCGCTATTGATAGACCCCTTTTTTTCATCCAGCCATTTTCTGGGTAATGATTTTTTAGTCATGGATATAGTGAATTTGCTATTGATTTGGTGAGAGGCTTTAATACAAAAAATAATCTATATATTTGATATACAATCAGAGGTATTTTAATTTGGTCAAAGGCTTACAGCCTCTAGTTCTAGCAGAGATGAAAAAGCCGCTTGAATTTCTTCAAGCGGCTTTTTCATAAATTGGTGGCCCCTCACAGACTTGAACTGTGGACCTGACGATTATGAGTCGTATGCTCTAACCAACTGAGCTAAGGGGCCGACTTAAGATGGTCGTCACCATCGAAAGCGCTGAGAAGTATACGAGGTTTAATTGCCGTTGTCACCCCAGAATATGGTCCAAATCCCAAGTTTGAATTCAATTGGTTATCTGTTAATCAATCTGATGCTAATCTCCATTGAAAACAAAAAGCCCAGCAAGATGCTGGGCTTTTGGGGGTCGTTAAAATCAGTATGACTACTCGTCGAGAAATGACTTTAAGATCTCTGAGCGAGAAGGGTGACGTAGCTTGCGCAACGCTTTGGCTTCAATCTGACGAATACGCTCACGTGTTACGTCAAATTGCTTGCCCACTTCCTCAAGAGTGTGGTCGGTATTCATATCGATACCAAAACGCATACGCAGTACTTTGGCTTCGCGGGCGGTAAGGCCGGCTAACACTTCGTGAGTAGCGTTTCTTAAGCTTTCGCCAGTCGCCGAATCCAATGGCAGCTCGAGGGTAGTATCCTCGATAAAATCACCTAAGTGCGAATCTTCATCGTCACCAATAGGGGTTTCCATTGAGATTGGCTCTTTAGCAATCTTAAGTACCTTACGGATCTTATCTTCAGGCATTAACATGCGCTCGGCCAACTCTTCTGGTGAAGGTTCGCGCCCCATCTCTTGTAGCATTTGACGAGAGATACGGTTGAGTTTGTTAATGGTTTCAATCATATGCACTGGAATACGGATCGTTCTTGCTTGGTCAGCAATAGAGCGAGTGATCGCCTGACGGATCCACCATGTTGCATAAGTTGAGAACTTATAGCCACGACGATATTCAAACTTATCAACGGCTTTCATCAAACCTATGTTACCTTCTTGGATCAGATCCAAGAATTGTAAACCACGGTTAGTGTACTTTTTCGCGATAGAGATAACCAAACGTAGGTTGGCTTCAACCATCTCTTTTTTCGCCCGGCGAGCCTTAGCTTCACCGATTGACATACGACGGTTAATATCTTTGATCGCGGCAATCGCCAAGCCGGTTTCATTTTCAATCGCATCAAGCTTAGCGCGGCAACGTCGTACATCGTCGGCAACCATAGCTAAACCTTCTGAATAAGGTTTCTTCGCGGCGATCTCATCGTTAAACCAGTCGATGCTACTTTCGTTAGAAGTATATACTTTAACGAAGTTTTTCTTTGGCATCTTGGCTTGTTCAACACACAGCTTCATGATGAGGCGTTCTTGAACACGCACTTTGTCCATCATTTCACGCATGCTTTTAACAAGGCGATCGAACTGTTTTGGAACTAGGCGGAACTCTTTAAAGATTTCGCCAATCTCAAATAACGCCTTGGTCGATTCTGGATGCTCACGGCCTTTTTCGGCAATGATTTTTAATGCGCGTTCATGGGCTTCACGAAGTTGAGTGAAACGCTCGCGCGCTTCTTCAGGATCTGGCCCTTTCGGGGTATCATCCTCTTCATCTTCACCATCCTCATCATCGTCGTCATCTTCATCATCGAGTTCGTCATCTGAGAGTTCTGAGCCAATGTGTGTTGCTGTTGGGGCAACATCTTCAGCATTGGGGTCCACAAATCCAGAGATTATGTCTGATAGTCTGACTTCTTCAGCTTCATAGCGGTCGTATTGCTCAAGGATCATGGCGATCGCTTTAGGATACTCAGCTACAGAGGCTTGAACGGTATTGATGCCTTCTTCAATACGCTTAGCGATAACAATCTCGCCTTCGCGGGTCAGAAGTTCTACCGTGCCCATTTCACGCATGTACATGCGCACAGGGTCTGTCGTACGTCCGAGTTCAGCCTCTACCGTAGCCAGTGCTGCGGCAGCTTCTTCGGCAGCATCCTCATCGGTGCTGTCTTCAGACATCATGATCTCATCGGCATCCGGCGCCTGCTCGTAGACGCGAATACCCATGTCATTAATCATCTGGATAATATCTTCGATCTGGTCAGAATCGACCATATCTGCAGGTAAGTGATCGTTCACTTCTGCATAGGTTAAATAACCTTGCTCTTTACCTTTGGCAAGCAACAATTTAAGTTGCGACTGCGGAGTATGCTCCATAGATATCATCCAAGTTGGGTAACTGTTACAACGACGGACAAACGAGTGCCGCGCAAATCGTCAATTATAGCCTTGTGTGTAGCGCTGTGCTAGCCCAAGTCATTACTTTAAGACAAATTTTGCCTTTTAAGCCTGACCCTGTATCACAGCAATGAGCTTTTTTAATTGCATCCGCTCTTCTTTAGTATGGTGCTGTTTTAAGCTCAATTCCTGATATCGTTGTTCAATGTATTGATTGTTTAACCATATCAGTGCTTTTTTGAACTCTTGCTGCAAATTTTCATCCGCCACTTGATGTTCCCATTGGGTCAATTTTTTCAGGGTGCCTAATTGGTCATCACCTCTGAATTGTTCAAGTAGTTGTGCGCTGTTTATCTTGTTGGCTCGAGTTCGGTCTAATAAGAGGGTCAGCAAATCGATGCCGGCCATCTTGATATGTTTTAGCGCTGGTTGCTCTGGTAATCCGTTACCTAAGCTGGGATCTTGTACTAACAGTGCGATGGCTAGTCGCAATGGTGTTCCACGTCCCTTGAGCGCTTTATTGTGCAGCGTTTGACTCTGTTTGGTTGCTTTAAAACCGAGTTTTCGTTGCAGCTCTTCCGCACTGTTCATGCCGAGCTTATAGGCTAGATTTTCTAGTAATAAACTTTGCAGAACAGTATCTTGTACTTTTTCTATCAGCATCATGGCTTGTTTTGCCAAGGTGCCTTTATCTGTGCCATAGCGGCTGGCTAAGGTATCGAATAAAAATTCGGGTAATAGTTTAGCCTCAGTAACTAATTGTTCAAATGCCGGCTTGCCAATTTGTCTGACCATAGAATCAGGGTCTTCGCCTTGAGGCAAGAACATAAACTTGACCTGATCGCCAGGTTTTAACAGCGGTAGCGCCGTTTCTAATGCGCGCCAGGCAGCTTCGATACCCGCTTTATCGCCGTCATAACAGCAAACGACTTCTTTAGCACTACGTAACAGTAACTGAAATTGCTCTGCCGTTGTTGATGTACCGAGCGATGCTACGGCGTAATCCACATCAAACTGAGCCAATGCCACCACGTCCATGTAGCCCTCAACGATTAATATCTGCTGCGGGTCTCTGTGACGCTGCTTTAGCTCATATAAGCCGTATAGCTCATACCCTTTATGAAATATGGGCGTTTCTGGCGAATTCAAGTACTTTGGCGTGCCATCACCGAGTACACGTCCACCAAAGCCGATAACTCTGCCACGTCTATCACGGATCGGAAACATCAGTCTGTCACGGAACCTGTCGTAACGTTTGCCATTATCGTTTTCGATCACCATTCCAGCGGTGAGCAGTTTATCTTGTGAATCTTGGTTGTGCCGATAACGACTGAGTAACCCATCCCAGCCGTCGGGCGCAAAGCCAATATTGAAGTGGTTAATCACTTCATCAGACAAACCTCGATGGCTTAAATAATCGAGCACTTTTTGTTTATCTGGGTGTTGTCTCAATTGGCTTTGAAAAAACAGGCTGGCCTCATCCAATAACTGGTAGAGGTCGCGACTCAAGCCTTCATCACGGCGTTTACCCGTGCCTTGTTCTCTGGGAACTTCTAAGCCTAATTGGCCTGCAAGTTCTTCTATCGCATCGACAAAGTCTAATCTGTCATATTCCATGACAAAGTCGATAGCATTGCCATGAGCGCCACAGCCAAAACAGTGGTAAAACTGCTTGTCTCTGCTAACAGTAAAGGACGGGGATTTTTCGCTATGAAACGGGCAACAGGCAGAATGATTTTTCCCCGCCTTTTTCAGGGGGACTTTAGCATCGATAAGGTCGACTATATCGGTGCGAGCTACAAGCTCATTGATAAAATCACGAGGTATCGCCATTGGTATATAAATGCCGCCTTTTCGCGAAAAAAACTGAAAGAGTACAAACAAACAAGCCGTGCTTTAGCACGGCTCATTCATACATTGAACACTAAGTTACTGAAGCTTAGCCTTAATCATGGCGCCAATAGCCGCCATGTCAGCTCGTCCTTGTACTTTAGGTTTCAACGCTCCCATTACTTTGCCCATATCCGCCATGGATGATGCACCGATCTCTTGGATCGTTGTATCTACTAGCTGAGCGACCTCTTCTTGTGAAAGAGGTTTCGGCAGGAAAGTTTCAAGTACTTGAATCTCACTTGCTTCAGCATCGGCTAGTTCGTCGCGACCCGCTGCGCTATATTGCGCAATAGAATCACGACGCTGTTTAACCATTTTGGTTAAGACAGCTATGGCTTGATCATCATTCAGAGATTCGCGGGTATCCACTTCAATCTGTTTGATGGCTGCCAGTGCCATACGAATAGTTCCCAAGCGCACCTTATCTTTGGAGCGCATGGCATCTTTCATTTGGTCTTTTAGCTGATCAATTAGGCTCATAAGAGATTAGTATAAACGTACGCGACGCGCATTTTCACGAGAAAGCTTCTTAGCAAGACGCTTAACTGCTGCGGCTTTAGCACGCTTACGTGCAGTAGTTGGCTTCTCGTAAAATTCACGAGCACGAACGTCGGCTAAGATACCAGCTTTTTCACAAGAGCGCTTGAAACGACGTAAAGCTACGTCAAATGGTTCATTTTCACGTACTTTAATAATTGGCATACGCCATCACCCCTTAGGTGTAGGTTGTATTGAGTTAACTAATTAACTCAAGTTAATTTAAAAATGGTGCGGAATTCTATACCGACTACCAATAGTTTGTAAACCCCTTTGTAGCGATCTTATGTGCGATCTTTACTCGGTGTTTAGATCAAGTTTAGCACTGGACGCTGGACTTGGTGAGTCCTGAGCCCTGATATAGCGTGATAATCGACCATTATAACGCCGTCGCGGCAAAGGGGGAAGAGGGAGGCTATTTATCGATTGGTATAATTGCCACAGAGCAGGTAAAATTGGCCGCCACTTCATTTAGGTAGACAGGAAACGATGCGAGTTATAGGTATAGAGACATCTTGTGATGAAACCGGTATTGCCGTTTATGACGACGAGAAAGGGCTTTTATCTCATACACTTTACAGTCAGGTTAAGTTACACGCCGATTATGGTGGGGTGGTCCCTGAGCTGGCCTCGCGCGATCATGTCCGTAAAATAGTGCCGTTGATAAAGCAAGCATTAGCCGATGCTAACTGCACCCAAGATGATATTGACGGTATTGCTTACACTAAAGGCCCTGGTTTAGTCGGTGCCTTACTCGTCGGTGCTTGTGTTGGCCGAGCGTTGGCCTTTGCCTGGGGGAAACCCGCTGTGGGCGTTCATCATATGGAAGGGCATTTACTCGCGCCTATGCTCGAAGTTAATGTGCCTGAATTCCCCTTTTTGGCCTTGTTGGTCTCAGGTGGCCATTCGATGATGGTCGCGGTTGAAGGCATAGGTCGTTACCAGGTGCTGGGCGAATCGGTTGATGATGCTGCCGGTGAGGCGTTTGATAAAACCGCCAAGCTGATGGGCTTAGATTACCCCGGAGGCCCAAGATTGGCAAAATTGGCCGCTCAAGGACTGCCTAATTGTTATCGTTTCCCACGCCCTATGACAGATCGCCCAGGGCTTGATTTTAGTTTTTCAGGGCTGAAAACCTTTGCCGCCAATACGATTGCCGCCGAGCCCGATGATGAGCAGACTCGCGCTAATATTGCCCGCGCATTTGAAGAGGCTGTGGTTGATACCTTAGCCATCAAGTGTAAGCGCGCGCTTAAGCAAACTGGGTATAACCGCTTAGTGATAGCCGGAGGCGTGAGTGCCAATAGTCGCTTAAGGGCATCTTTAGCACAAATGATGCAAGATCTTGGTGGGCAAGTTTATTATCCACGTGGTGAGTTCTGTACCGATAATGGTGCGATGATCGCCTATGCGGGTATGCAGCGTTTAAAAGCTGGCCAGATAGAAGATTTAGCTGTTAAAGGTATGCCACGCTGGCCGTTAGATTCATTACCGCCAGTCTAGTCGTGCCGTTAGCCTGTGAATAGCCCAGTACAAAGTAGCCCTTTTACTGGGCTTTTTCTTTCTTTTTACGCGACACTTTCGACTCTTCTCCCTTTAACAGGCGAGCGATATTTTCTCGATGGCGGATCACGATTAACATGGACAACATGGCTACGGGGATGGTGAAGCGGTCGTCGAAATACCAAGTATATAGAGGTGCTAAAAAAGCGGTTATAATGGCCGCTAAGGATGAATAACGGCAGATAATGACTAAGATTATCCATGTCACCATTAAAGCCAGTGATAGGTCAGCACCGATAGGGGCCATGGCGCCAAAGGCGGTGGCAACCCCTTTTCCACCTTTAAACTTAAAAAAGATAGGGAAGATATGCCCTAGGCAGGCGCTAATAGCGATAATGCCTAAGGGGACGGCATCGACACCGAGGCGAAAAGCAATGTAGGTAGGAATGGCGCCTTTAAGCATATCGAAGAGCAATACCGTGGCTGCGGCGCTCGCGCCACCAATGCGCAAGACATTGGTCGCGCCAGGGTTACCAGAACCTTCGTTACGGGGGTCGGGTAACCCTCGAAGACGACACACTAGCACTGCACTGGAGATTGAACCGGCCAAGTAGGCGATCAAAATCATCGCTAGGGTCAACAGCGTTAAGCTCAAATTGGTTTCCTTATCCTTCTTAAGGTATTATCGCGACCTAGCATCGAGGCCTCTCATTAACCTTATATTTTACGCACTGGTTGATAGAGCGGTTGTAATGAGCAGCGGGGCGATGTCATCCGTTCTCATAGACCCTGTTTCGATGCCATTACAGCAGCTTATCCTACTTGGGTTTTTAGCTGTACGAAAGGGGTAAACACAGTTATCTGTGCAATTTTGTCATTATATCAAGGTTGGACTCATTAGCTTATTAGACCTCTTTTTGCCAACACTTAACTTGCCTAGCGGGAGGCATTATGGACAAGGTGCTTATTTCACAACTGAAAGTGGAAACAGTGATTGGGATTTACGAGTGGGAAAAGCAGATCCATCAGCAGTTGTTAATCGATCTGGAAATGGCATGGGATAATGGCCCGGCCGCCGACAGCGACGATTACCAATATGCGTTGTGCTATGAAACGGTTTCTAATCGTTTAGTTGAGCTTATTACCGAAAAGCCAATTGAACTCATCGAAACCGTTGCCGAAATGTGCGCTAAGTGCGTGATGACGGAGTTTGATGTGCCTTGGGTAAAAGTGAAAGTGATGAAGCCCGGAGCCGTCCCTTCAGCATCCGCTGTCGGCGTAGAAATACAACGAGGTCATCTATAATACTATGGCGCGTATTTTTATTAGTATTGGCAGTAATATTGACGCCGAGCATTATTTTAATGTGGCCCTTAAGGCGTTAACAGATCACTTTTCAAACCTGTGCCTATCGTCGGTATTTGAAAGCGAAGCGGTGGGATTTAAGGGTAGTAATTTTCTCAATATGGTGGTGGCTGGCGACACGCCATTATCTGTAGCGCAAGTGGTTGCGCTGTTTAAACGCATAGAACAAGACAATGGCCGCAGTTTAGGGGCCAAAAAATACAGCCCACGAACCTTAGATCTTGACCTGTTACTGTATGACGACTGGGTGGGTCAAATCCCGGTAGAACTGCCTCGCGCAGAGATCACCACCAATGCTTTTGTACTGTGGCCATTAGCCGAGATCGCGCCGACCTTACTGCATCCCGTCGAGCAACAAACCTACCAAACCTTGTGGGATAACTTTGATAAGTCGCAGCAAAAGCTGTGGCCGATTGAATTTCATTGGTGTTACTAACAATCCATCGATAAAGGATAAATATGGATACGTTTCAGGTAATTGTATTGGCACTTATCCAGGGCCTTACGGAGTTTTTACCTATTTCTAGCTCGGCGCATTTAATTCTGCCCGCCCAGCTTTTAGGCTGGCAAGATCAAGGATTAACCTTCGATGTTGCGGTGAATACCGGCTCATTGTTGGCTGTGGTTATCTATTTTCGCCGTGAGTTATGGTCGATGTTTACCGCTTGGACGGGCAGCATCGCTAGCGGCCAGCAAGATGAGCAAAGCAAACTCGCATGGTGGATTATTTTAGCCACCATTCCCGCGGTGATTGTGGGCTTTACTGCCAAAGGGTTTATCGCCACCCACCTGCGCAATATTGAAGTCATTGCCTTTACCACCATAGTATTTGGTCTGCTACTTTGGTGGGCGGACCGCATGACGCGAGAAGGGTTTAGTGAGTTTCAAGTCGGGTGGAAGAAAGCCCTAGTGATAGGTATCGCCCAAGCGATGGCGTTGATCCCGGGGACGTCGCGTTCTGGTGCCACCATAACTGCCGCCTTGATGTTAGGCTTGAGCCGCGAAGCGGCAGCACGCTTTTCATTTTTAATGTCGGTACCAGTCAGTTTAGGGGCCGCTATTTTAGTGGTTAAAGATCTCATTGAAAGTGGTGAGGCGCTAGACTATCAAGCCTTAGGTTTGGGAACCTTGCTCTCTTTTGTGGCGGCATACCTTTGTATTCATTATTTTCTTAAAATTATTAGCCGCATGGGGATGACACCCTTTGTTATTTATCGCCTAGCGTTAGGTGCAGTGTTGTGTGTGGTGATTTTCGCTTAACGTTTTTATTTACCATGAATTATTAAAGAGATCCCATGAACAGCCATTATTTATGTCCCGTTTGCCAAGCTCAGATGTCGATCCATGAGGCTTCACAAGGGCTACATTGCCCAAAGAAGCATCATTTAGATAAAAATGAGCAGGGGTATTGGGTTTTCAGCCAAGCTAAAAAGCCGCACATGGACTCTCGTCAGGTGATGCGCGCTAAGCGTTTCTTGCTTGAGTCTGGCGTGTTTACTCCGCTGCTAGATGCATTAAAACAGCAGCTGACTCTCGCATTGGCAGAATATGTGACAGACCAAAATGTTGCGGTTAACCACTTAGATTTTGACTGTGGTGACGGCTTTTACTTGCGATCCCTGACCGATACCCTCCAAGGCGTGACAACAAACAGCAGTCAAACAGGGATAGGTGAGGCGGAAAATGCCTTATTTGCGGCGGTTAAAAGTCACCCAGAGGCAACCTACATCGTCAGCCAGTTAAAGCAGCTTCCCTTTGTGGATGAGTGCTTCGATATTGTGACACTTATCGATAAGCCACTTAAAGGCAAAGAGTTGTTACGTGTGCTTAAGCCTAACGGTTTGTTTGTACAGGTTTCACCCGGCCCGCGCCATCTGTGGCAAATTAAGCAGTATCTCTATAAGGACTTAGCCGAAAAACCTGCCGTTCCCACTTTAGCGAAAGGGCTTGAGCTTATCCATCAACAGCGAGTGAGTTTTACGCTTAATGTCACCCCTGATGAGGCGGTTACCCTATTGGAGATGACGCCCTATGCTTGGCGAGCGGCCGATAAGGTGAAGCGGCAGATGTCAACTGGGGACTTTAGCCAACTTGAAGTTGATTTTTACCTTACCCTGAGTCGTAAACAAATGATTGAAAAGGTTAATTAGCCTTATCTAACATTGAGCACTAGAAAATAGGCTTGGCTCAAGGTACCCTTTAACTCATTAAGGTTAGGCCATTAACACCCAGATTAGGAAGTAAAATCGATGATGCGTAAAATGCTGTTGGTCATCTTGTGGTTATTGCCGTGCTATACACTTGCTAATGTGTATTCTTTACCAACCAATGGTGGACGCCTGATTGGTGAATTACAGACGCATGTGGTTCAGCAGGGGGAGTATTTTAAGACTATTGCCGATCAATATAATGTCGGTATTTTAGAGTTAATGGAAACGAACCCTGGTGTCGATCCTTTTTTGCCCACGCCTGGCACGGAATTGACCATACCGACACTGATGTTGCTGCCGGATGTTCCGCGTCAAGGTATTGTGATTAATTTGCCAGAACTGCGTCTCTATTATTTCCCCGAAAATGGCCGTGAAGTCCATGTGTTTCCGGTCGGTATTGGCCGTGTTGGGCGTGAAACGCCTGAGATGGTGACTAAAATTAAGTCGCGTATTCCTAACCCAAGTTGGACACCGCCGGCCAGTATTCGCGCCGACCATTTACGCGAACGTGGCGAAGTGTTACCGCGCGTGGTGCCAGCTGGGCCCGATAACCCCTTAGGCCAATATGCAATGCAACTCTCTTATGGCGATGGTAGTTATCTGATCCACGGTACCAATAAAGATTTTGGTATCGGTATGCGCGTCAGTGCTGGTTGTATAAGGCTTAACCCCGACGATATTGAGTGGTTATTTAATCAGTCAAAGTATGGCGATAACGTACGAGTGATAAATCAAGCGGTGAAAATATCGGCTGAGCCAGATGGCAGGCATATTATTGAGGTGCATTCGCCATTATCTGAGTCGGAAGATGAGCCCAGCAATAAGGTGATCACCTTAAACAGTCAAATGGTAAAGTTCATCAGCCAAGATAAGGTCGATAGGGCTAAAGCCAACGATGCCATACTGACTCAAAATGGTATCCCAGTGCTCATCACTCGTGATGACGTAAACAGCTCAGACTTGAGCTGGTCAGGGAATTAATATCCGTGTCAATATGCACAAATTGCAATTAATAAGCGCCCAGTGGGCGCTTTTTTTATGCTTATTTTTTATGGGTAAACTGTGTAGCAGTGCGCCCAAAAGCACTCAGGCGATGGGGGACCTTAAGTGCACTTGTAGGCCTATTACCGTCATGAGCATTTTATTTGCTTAAACAGCGGTACAGCTCAGGTGAATTTATCGGCCACTAACTTATGGGCTAACTCAATAAATGCAGCCGCTGCAGCGCTTTGATAGGCGCCTTTGCGTTGCATTAACACGGCCGTTCGTTGTAACAAAGAGGGCGCAAGGGCAATTGAAACGAGTTCGTCGCGATTACTCGCAATGTTGGATGGCAGCAAGGTGGTCAGCCCTGTGTGGCGCACTATCTCAATCACCGCACTGAGAGAGTTAACTTCCATGAGCACGCGCGGCTGCACTTGATGCTGGCGACAATAGCGATCAATCTGTTCTCGGGTGGCAAACTCACTGCTTAGCAAGACCAGTGACTGTTCACTTAGTGTGGGCAGGTCAATCGCGTCCATCTTGGCAAGTGGATGCTCGCGTCCCACCACCAATGCCAGTGTTTCCTCTAACAGTGTTTGCGCGGCAATATCGGCAGACTGTACATCTTCAAAGGCGATTCCCAGATCAAACTTATCATCGAGCAGGTGATCTTCCATCCGTTCTTGTGACATCTCCTGCACGCTCAGTGTGACGTTAGGATAGCGCTGATGAAATCCCTGTATTAACGGGCCAATAAGATAGGCGGTAAAGGTCGGGGTAATGGCAATGCGCAGCGTGCCGCGACTCATATCTTGGACATCATGAATCGCCCGCTGACCCTCTTCTAAATCTTGCTGGGCGCGCCGAGCATAGCGGGCATAGACCTCTCCTGCATCGGTCAGCTTTATGGTGCGGCCTGTGCGATCGAACAGGGTTGCTCCAAGGCTCTCCTCTAATTGTTTTATCTGTTGTGATAACGCTGGCTGCGACACATACAGGGAGCTTGCGGCTCGCGTAAAGCTGCGGTGCTGTGCAACCGCGAGAAAATAATTGATATGTCGTAATAGCATGGCTTACCTATAAGTATTGCTTATAGCGGTAATAATATATCGGTCTTTTACCTTATTACAAGGCGGGCGTAACATTCACTGCATCAATTAGAGAGAGGCACCGCCATGAAAGAGATCATTGAAGGTTTTTTAAAGTTCCAGCGCGACGCATTTCCCGAGCGCGCCGAGCTGTTCAAAAATCTGGCCACTAAGCAAAATCCGCGCACGCTGTTTATCTCCTGTTCGGACAGTCGCTTAGTGCCTGAACTGGTTACCCAGCATGAACCTGGTGGACTGTTTGTTATTCGTAACGCTGGCAACATAGTGCCATCTTACGGCCCAGAGCCTGGTGGTGTATCAGCTTCAGTGGAATACGCAGTTACGGCACTGCGCGTCACCGATGTCGTCATTTGTGGTCACTCAGATTGTGGCGCTATGACCGCGATAGCCGCATGTAAGTGCATGGATCATATGCCTGCAGTTGGCAGCTGGCTGCGCTATGCAGACTCGGCTCGTATCGTTAACGAAGCACGTCCCCATGTCAGTGAACGAGACCGTATTGCAGCTATGGTACGCGAAAATGTCATAGCTCAACTCGAAAATATTAAAACGCATCCATCAGTACGCCTGGCTTTAGGCGAGGGGCGCTTGGCTTTACATGGTTGGGTTTACGATATCGAGTCGGGCCGTATTGATGCGTTAAATGGTGCCACTAACACCTTTGTTTCCCTTGCGGACAATACCGATGTCCGCGCCTATCCAATACAGCTACCTGTCGCTGTATAACCCTTACTTAACTCAAAAGAGGTATTATTATGATCCAATCTCAAGTTAGCAATACCGCTCGTCAGGCGTTAACTGACGTGATTATTGCTGCCAAAGCAGAAAAAAAATTGTCGTTCGAGCAAATTGCCGAGGGTACGGGCCTAAGTGATGTGTTTGTTACTGCCGCCTTGTTAGGTCAGCAGCCATTACCTGCCGAAGCCGCCCAAAAGGTGGGTAAAACTCTTGGTCTTGATGATAGCGCGATTGCACTATTGCAAACGATTCCATTGCGTGGCAGCGTTGAAAACAACATGCCAACCGATCCGACTATCTATCGTTTTTATGAGATGATGCAGGTTTACGGCACAACGCTAAAAGCCCTAGTGCATGAGCAGTTTGGTGATGGCATCATCAGCGCCATCAACTTCAAGATGGACATCAAGAAAGTCGAAGATGCCGAAGGTGGCTCTCGTGCGGTGATCACCCTTGATGGTAAATTCCTGCCTTACAAGCCTTTCTAACCATCCCTTGATATGACGACAGTCGGCGCCGTGCGCCGACTTTCTCCTCTGATCGGCCAGCATTTACCTATGAACACTGACAATAACAAGGCGCCCACGCCCCTTACGCGCCAACTTAGCCTGGCTGCTTTTTGGCCTATGATCATCATTGCCGTATTGGCACTCAACCTGCGCCCGGCGATCACTGCCATAGGTCCGTTACTGCTAGAGATCCGCTGTAGTATGGCAATGGGATTACAAGCGGCGTCACTGTTAACCGTATTGCCTATGTTTTGCATGGGGCTGTTTCCTTTGCTGCTGCCTTGGCTAGGACAGCGGATGAGTGAAAGTGTGTGGATAACAGTTGGGTTACTGGCCATCGTTTTAGCGAGTCTATGGCGTTTATGGTTAGGTGATGGCGCCGCGCTCATTGGCAGTGCGCTGCTGGCGGGGACGGGAATTGCCATAGTGCAGGCGATAATGCCCTGTGTCGTTAAACGCTGGTATCCACAACGTGTGCCTCTGGCGATGGGGATTTACTCAGCGTCTTTGATGGCTGGCGGTGGCCTTGCTGCAATATTCAGCCCTATGGTGGCGCATTACTACGGTAGTTGGGGAGCTGGGTTAGGCCTTTGGTTAGTGCCTGCTATCCTCGCTATGCTGCTGTGGGGGTTAAGACCACGCGAAGCTTTAGCGGCTGAGAATCATGGCGTCTCAATTCACTTTTTTTTCCATCGCCGTGCGTGGTTGTTGGCATGCTACTTTGGACTGGCAAACGGTGGTTACGCCTGCATGATCGCTTGGTTACCAAGTTATGCTCAGGAATTCGGCTGGAGCGCGCAGAGCAGTGGTGAGCTCATAGGTATCATGACGTTGTTTCAAGTAATCGCCGCATTGGCGGGACCTGCGTTGTCAGGTGAACGAGACCGACGCCTATGGCTGTTTTTGGGGATAGGTATTCAGTTGGTAGGATTCATTGGGCTAGTGCTGGTACCAGAGCCAATGATGCTTGTGTGGGTTGCGATGATAGGTACTGGACTTGGCAGCTGCTTTGCACTGACTTTAACTGTGGCTCTTGAACATCTGGCAACTCCCAAGATAGCAGGCGCATTAACCGCATTTATACAGGGGATTGGTTTTATCATCACGGCTGTCATTCCTTATGTTGCTGGAATACTTCGCCAATCGACCGGTAGTTTTCAGGTTGCTTGGTTGATGGTGATCTTCGCTCTGCTGTTGATGCTTATTATCACATCGAGATTTTCCCCAGCAGGCTACGCCAAGGCGATGGAGCCCTATAATGCTTAATGAGGCTCTATTTTGTGGTCGAGTATGGCTGAACTAGGGCTTCAACAATCGTTGGAATTACCGTCACCCCTATGGATGCCTTGGTACAAATTGAGGCCGTTGTTGTTAATGGAGAAGGTACGCCGCCATCAACATAGCGTGGATGTTATTGTCGTTGAGCCACTCTTCAATAACGGTAAGTCAAGTTTGGCTTACATAACATATGACATTTATGGTCGAGGTGAGGATTTGAAAAGGACGCCAGATGCTAACTTTGTATTAGAATCTGCAGGGAGTTTAGTTGTATTAACCGCAAGGTATAGAGGCGCTGGGCGAGTAATGATTGTTATGACTAACGGCTTTGATTCGCTTTGGCTGTGAGAGTCTGGATAACGCCAAAAATTAAGGCTTGGTCTGGTGTGTGTCACGATAAGTGGCACATTTATTCACCATTAACCAAGCCTTGAAAGTTCACTTATAAAAATAAGCTTAACTTTGAGACAAATTACTTCTTGTAAGAAGAAGCGATGTTGTCGATACGGCCGTTAGCACGCTTAGCTTCAGCTTGTGCGTCCATAGCTGCTGCTTTTGCATCTTTAACGTCTGCAGAAAGAGCGCCTTGCTCAGACTTAAGAGAGCTCACTTCAGCAGATAGTTGATCAACCTTGTTGCCTAGGTTTGCAACGCTTTCTTCTAGAGCAGTAGTGTTTGCACAACCACCAAGAAGGGCCGTCATTGCTACGCCAGCAAGCATAAGTACTTTTTTGTTCATGGGAAATCCCTTTAGAGTGTGTTGGATTTAAATGGAGCAGTTGAAACTCAACTGCAACCAGTTAATTATGTCATAGCTATATTATTTTGCTATGAATTTTCGTGTTTACCTTGCAATACAATATCTCACGAGTGACCAAAAGCAAGACTCTGTGGATAATTTCTGTCAATTTTGATCCTTGATCACCATCAATCAATCTTATGTGAGTGCTCGGTATCCTTTTTGGGATGTTTAACTTTATACTTTGTAATAATTTCAATGCGCTGGCGCTGTAGTTCGGTTTTGATGTCGGCCCCAGTAAAACCTGCATCGATAATGGGTTTTATAGCGACGTTTTGTGCCGCCTCAAAGCAGTCTAGTAAGTATTGAGCCTGCGGGTAGTCGTGCTCTTCAAATCCGCTACGGCCTTTCATGTCGGCCTCACAGGCAATCAACAGTTGAGATAACCGCTGTGGCTTGCGCCAGAGATCGGCTTTGTCGAATATTTTGACTATAGTTTGCGGCTTTAGCTCAAAAGCTTGATGCACATTTTGATGTTGATCGCTCACCAGTAAAGCCAGATCGCGATATTCATTAGGCACCCTAATGCGTGTGCACAGCGCCCTGATCGGCGTCAATCCTTTTTGTCCATGGCCGTGATGCTTCGGCAGTAGTTCTGGCGGCGTAAGGGCTTTGCCTAAGTCGTGTACTAGGGCGGCGAAGCGGATAGCGGGTTCTGGTGATAATTTTGCGGCTTGTTCGAGTACCATCATGGTGTGCACGCCAGTATCGATCTCAGGGTGCCACTTCACTGGTTGGGGGACACCAAATAGAGCATCAATTTCGGGGAATAAAATAGGTAGCGCAGCGCACTGGCGCAATACTTCAAAAAACACTTGCGGGGCATCGGTTGCCAGTGCCTTGTCTAATTCTAAAAATACCCGTTCTGGGGTTAATGTGTCGAGTTCGCCGCTGCGACTGATCTGCTGCATCAGCGCCATGGTTTCTGGCGCAACACTAAAGCCTAAATGGTGAAAACGGGCGGCAAAACGGGCCACCCGTAACACACGCAGTGGGTCTTCGACAAAAGCTGCCGATACATGGCGCAGTAAACGCAGTTCTATGTCGCGTTGGCCGTCATAAGGGTCGACGAGGGTGCCATCTTCATCTTGTGCGATAGCATTAATGGTTAGGTCGCGGCGCAGCAGATCTTCTTCCAGGGTGACATCGGGGGCGGCGTAACAACTAAAGCCACCGTAGCCAGCGCCCGTTTTACGTTCGGTGCGCGCTAAAGCATATTCTTGCTGGGTTTTAGGGTGCAGAAACACTGGGAAATCTTTACCCACTTGATTGTAACCTTGAGCCAGCATCTGCTCTGGCGTCGCACCGACCACCATGTAATCACGATCTTTGATAGGCTGTTGCAGTAATTGGTCACGGACGGCGCCGCCTACGAGATAAATTTTCACCAGTTAGAGTCTCTTTGCTTACTTTGCCTCTAGCTTATCATGCTAACGAGGCGTGATTGTACTGTTTGCAATGCGGCGGCACGCAAATATTTTAGGCTAATTTTTGACAATGGATCGGCTAAAGATTAGTTTGGAGTGTCAATTATTTTTTGGGACTACAGCCTGCATGTACAAAGCGTTTTATGGACTTAACGATAACCCATTTTCTATTGCACCCAACCCGCATTATCTGTTTCTAAGTGACCGTCATCGTGAGGCGTTGGCGCATTTGACCTACGGCCTAGGTGAGACGGGGGGCTTTGTACTGCTTACGGGCGAAGTTGGCACAGGAAAAACCACGGTATCGCGTACCTTGCTCAATCAGTTACCGGACAATACCGACACCGCCTTTATTCTTAATCCTTCGCTAACCGAGTTAGAGTTGTTAGCCACCTTGTGCGATGCATTGAATATCGAATATGGCCCCGAGCCGAGTCTTAAGCAGCTTACCGATAAAATAAGCCAGTTTTTATTGGCGAACCATGAACGCGGACGTAATACCGTGATGATCATTGATGAAGCGCAGCATCTGCGCGCCGAAGTTCTTGAGCAGCTGCGTCTGTTAACCAATCTCGAAACTGACACTAAAAAACTATTACAAGTCATTTTGATTGGTCAGCCAGAGCTGCAGCAACTACTTAAACGCCAAGAGTTACGTCAATTAGCCCAGCGCATCACCGCCCGTTATCACTTATTGCCTTTGACTCAGCAAGAGATTGCCTTGTACGTGCAGCACAGATTGCAGGTAGCGGGGCGGCATGAGCCTTTGTTTCATCGCAGTGCAATCAAAGCCTTGCATCAATACAGTGGCGGTATTCCGCGGTTGATTAATCTGTTGTGTGAGCGCGCCTTGATGGCCGGTTACGCGCAATCTAAGGTGCCGATTGATGCCAACATGGTGCGCACAGCGGCAACGGAAGTGCTCGGCGAAGAGGTTAAGTCGCGATCGCTTTTTTGGCCTACGGCAGCGGCCGCCGCCGTGGTATTCACCTTTGCGGGGGCATTTTATCTATTTAACCACACTGATGAGCGTGGCGAGCTTAATCTGGTTGCAGAGCCGAGTACCAATTCCAGTGCTGCGCTAAGTTCAGGTGCGGGCGCTTCAGCGAGTCAGATGCCTAATCAAGTGGCGCAGCGCGAGCGCTCAGGCGATTGGGGGGCGATTCCTCAACCGTCAGATGACCTTGATAGCATGAGCGCGCCTAAGTCGGCGCAACTGAGCGCCAGTCAACAGATTTTGCGTCAAGCTATAGAGCAGAGCCGCAACATAGATAGCGCCTACGCCAGTATTTTAGGCTTGTGGGGCAAGTCGCCCTATATCGGCTTAACGGCTTGTCAGTCGGCGCAGCAACAAGGGCTCGATTGTTTTCAGCAACAAGGTAACTGGTTTTCGCTGCTACGGTTAAACTACCCTGCGGTGGTGTATCTGCAAGATGAAAATCAGCAACCATTTTATGGCACTGTGGTGTCGCGCCAAGGTGAGCAACTGTTGTTGCAACTGGGCGAGCAGCAATTGTGGGTCGACAGAGCTTGGTTTACTCGCCATTTCAGTGGCACCTTCGAAATTTTATGGCAGGCGCCCAGTTACCAGCCTAAAGAGATAGGTCGCGGCGCGCCAATTGCGCAGGTGCAATGGCTTGAAAATGCGCTGGCACATATCCAACAAAAATCTCCGCGTTTGGTTAACCAATTTGACGATGAGTTAGAGCAGGCGCTGCGGGCGTTTCAACGCCAGCATGGTTTACGGGCCGATGCCATTGCCGGCAGCCAAACCTTAGTGCAGCTTAATCTTTACTTGAGTGACCAAGGGCCGCGGCTGCAAGAAAGTGGGGGGCGCTACTGATGTCTATTTTACTCGATGCCGTGATGCGGGCGAAACAGCAAGAGCAGCCTCTGGATGCAATTATTACCCCGCGTGCTCAATATCAGGCGATGAACCGTACTCGTCACCTTGGATTGAAGTGGGCGCTGTTTGCCACTCTGCTGGGGTTAGCAGTATTGGCGGCATGGTTGCTTAGTAGTGCCAGCCCGCTACGCCAAAGTGCCTTTAAGGCGCCGTTACCGGAGCGCTCAGTGACACGACAGCCTGATGCGCTAGCGTCAATGTCGCCCCCTAAGGTCAGTCGCAGCCCACAAGCTAATCCTAGCCCACAAGCCGATGTGTCCGTCGGTACTCAGCCGTCGAGCCCAAATGTGCAGCTGGCGGGAAAAGTCGCATTGCCTGTACCCATAGCACGGCCTATGGATTATCAAGCGCAGCCAGTACCTATCAGTGAGCGACCTAATTTGGCGCAGGGATCGCGCACCATCGCCATGGCAACCGAAGTGACAGATTACGATGCACAAGAGCCCATCATTTTAGGCGCGAATAGTAATCAACGTGGTCAAGACTTGCTTAATTCACTGCAGGCACAAGTCGATGAAGCTGCTAAAGATGTGGGCTTTAGCAACGCAACCAACGCACAGGCGCGCAATGCAACAGTGAGTCAAAGTGAGCCGCCAAGCGATAATTTACTCGCGGCCTTTGAGGCGGCATTAAAAGCAGTAGAGATAGATAAGGCGGTGGCAACGCCAGTGACCGAGCCTAAGCTTGATCCTATTCCTGAGCCTAGCGCCGATACACTACCTAAATATGGGCAGTTACCGGCAGGTGTGCAGCTACAGGTCCCTGAGTTTACAATTTTGGCCCATGTTTATGCCAGTAGCCCTGATAACCGCTGGCTTAATGTCGATGGCGCCGAATTACAGCAAGGAGATATGATTGGCGGCGTATTACGCATCGTCGAGATAAGACCTCGCGATGTGGTGCTTGAAGTGGCTGGCACCGAGTTTAAAGTCCCCGCCATTTGATTGTTCTGTTCTTAATTGATCTGTTCTTATTCATAAAAAAGCGCATAAAAAAGGCCATGTCTTCTGATACAGAAGGCATGGCCTTTTTATTACTGACTCATGGTTTTTTGACCGTAGACTCAACCCGACTCACTCAATGGCTATCGCTTAAGTATCACAGGTGCCGCTTAGGTCTGTGGTCAGAGCCTCATAGGTTGCCGAGCTTGAGCGCTTGCCCTCTGCCTTTGGCATGAGTTATTGGGCTGCAACCGCAACACTCCCTGACTTAGCGAGCTGGTGGATGGTTTTAAAGGCTTCCTTAGACAAAGGCATAGTGAGATTCGCTTATGGTAAATTTTTGGCTGTATATGCTTTTGGTCGCAGTAACCCAATCCCTTCAGTTGACTCTATGCTGGGGACTATTCATCGAGAGGCAGTTTGGGTCTCATGCCGTGATAACCATCAACTAAGTTGGTGCTGCTTATCTTAAAATTGCGCTGGCTTGCAATGAAGTGGCTTTTAATAAAGCGGGTAGGTCATCGCTGATGACTTTTAATCTAGGTGGTTTTTAATCAAGATGACTGGTAGTAAAGCGGGTTTGTAATAGAAGGCGACGGATAACGATAGGCTGAGTTAAATAAAAATGCGATGAGCAGGCTCATCGCATTTTTAAGTGGTAAGGATAGCTTGGGCGCTTTAGCCAAAAAACTCGTAGGCTAGGAATAAGGTTAAGCCGTAACCGCAGGTATAACACAGCATGAGTGCAGGGACATATTTTAAATAGGCCACAAAGGTCAGCTCTTTGACCTTGCTCATGGCGATGATGCCCGCCGCGCTACCAATGACCAGTAATGAGCCGCCAACCCCAACAGAATAGGTGAGGCCTAACCATTCGGGGGTGGTCAGCACGGGCTCGGCTTTCAGTAATGCGGCCGTTAACGGCACGTTATCGAGCAGCGCAGAGCCTATACCTGTGACAAAGTTAGAGATATTGGGATCAAATTTGGCATACACCTCGGTGAGTAGATGCAAGGTGCCAATCTCTTTAAGCATGCCCACCAATAATAATATGCCGAGGAAAAACAGTAGGGTATCGAATTCGACCTGACGAATATATTCGAGGATCTGTAACTCCTCTTTATTACTGCGTGAGGTGGTGCCCACTAAAAACATCACTGACAAACCCGACAGGAAAGTCAATACCGGCGGAATACCAAACAAGATATTCAGCACCATGGTTAATATGATGGTGATGAGAAAAATAACAGCGATCAGCACATCAATGTAGCTGTACTGACGTTTTATTGGTGTGGTGCTCACGCGGCCTTCGGCTTTAAGCGAGAACAACACTGCCAGTAACATGACACTCACCGCGGCAGGGATAAACAGCACCAGTAGCTGTGAGATATGCACATGGCCCGCGAGGAAGATCATCAAGGTGGTGACATCGCCTGTGATTAATGCGACACCGCCTGAGTTGACTGCAAAGATGATCAATACCGACATGCGGCGTTTCATCTGGCTTTCAAGTTGAAAGGTGGTTAATAATCCGAGTGAAACCAAGGTGGCGGTGACGTTATCACAAATGGCCGACAACACCAGCGAGAACAAGGCCACTAAGATCATCAGCATGCGCACCGATACCTGCTGTGGAAATAACTTTTGTACTAAGACTTGGATCATGCCTTTGGCATTGAGATAAGCCACAAAGGTCATCGTCGACATGAGGAACAGCCATAAGGTGGCGATTTCTAATAGGTTGTGATTAAGCTCTTGGGCAATTAAGCGCTGGTGGTCGACATCGTTTGCGGCAACAAACAGGGTTATCCAGGCTATACAGCCAAAAAACAGGGTGGTTTTGGCTTTGTTAAGATGGGTGACCTCTTCAAAAATGATACTTAATAGCGCTAGCACAGCAAGGGTTATCAGGAAAATGTCGAGCATACATTGGTCCTACAGCCGACTTAAGTCCGCGCCTCAACGGGGTGAGAATGCAGATTTAAAATCAAGGTTATATTAAGGTTGTTGTGGTAGCTGGCGATCTGACCATAGGAAAGTGGAATAGGCAAGTGTTACCTTAGTCTAATTTTGCAGTAAAACTGTGATGAGTCTTGGGTTTTTCGGGGTGAGTTGTGTAGGTTCTGCTAATATTGCTGCTTTTGGTAGATGATTTAACTATTTTTTAGCCGTTGAACATCCGTTAGCATTAGCTTCTGCTTTATTATGGGATTACTCATTTTATGTGACTTTATCGGCTTAGCGTGGCGGGCACATTATGGCAACGGGGAGATACATAAAAAGAGGACACTAGGTCCTCTTTTTATGTTATGCGTGCGCGTTATCGCTACTGCTTAACGCTGGGGCTATTTAGCCATTTTGGCAAACACGCGATCGGCAGCGGCAAGCGTTGCTTCAATCTCTTTGTCGCCATGAGCCATAGACAAAAAGCCTGCTTCATAGGCGCTTGGCGCTAGATATACACCTTCATCTAACATGCCATGGTAAAACTCTGGGAAGGCCTTAGCATCACACTGAGTGACTTGATCGAAACGTGTGACTTTCTCTTCGTCAGTGAAGAACAAGCCAAACATACCGCCAACATAGTTGATACTCAGTGGAATACCATGTTTGTTGGCCGCTGCTTTAAAGCCTTCGGCAACACGTTTTGTTTTATCGGCAAGCGCTTCGTAAAGACCCTCTTCACAAAGTGCTTCCATCTGCGCAAGACCCGCTGACATGGCAATAGGGTTACCAGACAGGGTACCGGCTTGATAAACTGGGCCCGTTGGTGCGATAAACTGCATCACATCTTTACGGCCACCGAAAGCGCCTACTGGCATGCCGCCGCCAATCACTTTACCTAAGGTAGTGAGATCAGGCGTGATCCCGTAGTGGCCTTGAGCCCCGCTTTTCGATACACGGAAACCTGTCATGACTTCGTCGATGATCAGTAGCGCACCGTATTGGTCACACAGGGCACGAAGACCCTCAAGGAAACCAGGGATTGGCGGAATGCAGTTCATGTTGCCTGCTACTGGCTCAAGAATGATGCACGAGATCTCTTCTGGATACTGTTCAAACAGCGTTTTAACCGATTCAAGTTCGTTATAAACGGCGGTTAAGGTGTGCTTAGCAAAGTCTTCAGGGATACCCGGTGAGCTTGGCTGACCCAGCGTCAGAGCGCCAGACCCCGCTTTAACCAGTAGGCAGTCCGCGTGGCCGTGATAGCAGCCTTCAAACTTCATGATCTTATCGCGGTTGGTAAAGCCACGTGCCAGACGAATGGCGCTCATAGTCGCTTCAGTTCCTGAGCTCACCATACGGACTTGTTCCATAGATGGCACCATCTCGATCACTTTTTCAGCCATGCGCACTTCAAGTTCAGTCGGTGCACCAAATGACAAGCCATTTTCCACAGCGGCCAATACCGCGGCCCGAATTTTTGGATGGTTGTGACCTAAAATCATCGGTCCCCAAGAGCCAACATAATCGATATAGGCTTTGCCATCGGCATCATAAATATAAGCACCGTCCGCTTTTTCGATAAACAGTGGCGAACCACCGACACCGTTAAAGGCACGTACTGGCGAGTTAACGCCACCAGGAATGGTTTTTTTAGCCTGTTCAAATAGGGTTTCAGAGCGGGTCATGCTAGATCCTTTAAAGTCAGTTGCCAGATTAAAAATCGGCTTTGTGAATATCAAGTAACGGCTCATTAGGGTTGCTCAACTTGTGCCACAACCCCTTAATATCACTGCAAATAGTGCCATGGTGATTGTTCGAACCTTATCTGCCTATTTTTCTCGCGTTCGTGACAGCGGGGCATAAGCACAGTGTTTGCAATGCTGTGTATCAATTTTGTGGGTTAAGTGCAACTTAACAGCGCTTGGTTAGCGTTTTACTGTGAGGCAAAACCGAGCGCTTGAATATGAGCCGCTAGAGTATATCAGCCCATACTAAATTGTCTTCAAGTTGATCTGTTATTGTGACCGTATGCTCAGCATTTTCAATGTCATCGATCACAGAGTCGGCGATTACTCGCGCTCGGGCAAGCTGGCCGGTTTTTGTTAACGTTAGACTTTGGAACTTGTTTGGGGAGGACTCAAAACAATGGGCGGGCCTTGATGGCGTCGCCCAGATATGCATTCATCGATAAGGCTCGCAGCGCTGCGAGCCTTATATAATTTTAGCGCAGTGTAAGTGTTGGTTGCTGCGAGTAGTACAGCGCCACATCTTTCATCTGCTGCTCTGACAGCATGGCAGCTTGCCCTTGCATAATCGGGTTGCTGCGCTCGCCGTGCTTAAACGCCACCAGTTGTTTAAACAGGTAAGCGGCTTTTTGCCCTTCTAGCATGGGGTAGCTTGGCATCAGCTTAAGCATAGTCGCGCCATGGCAAGCGATACAGCGAGTCGAGGCTAGCTGTTTTCCCTGCTCAACATCGGCCGAATATGCCAAGGTACTAGGGCTTATCTTTAGCCCCATATTTTCGATCGTTTGGTTGAACTCTCGGCGCTCATTGCCGCTGACAATAGCGGCAAATAGCAGTGCAGCGATGAGGCCAAGGCTCACAAATAAACGTTTCATCAGTGGTCTCCTTTAGCCGTTGGCATGGGGGGCATCAGCTCAGGATCTAACGGTTTACGCCTAAAGATCTGCATGTCGATACCAGTCTCGTTATAGTAAGTCGACAGGTAATCGAGCACAGGATCCCAGGTGTCTGACAGATCCCATAACCCTTGAGTGTCTATCATCCATTCAATGGTCTCGCGCCACACGGCTCTGCTACCGGGATTTTGCGGGATAATATGACTGGTGTGACAGGCGTTACACTGATCCCTTACCATCTCCCAACCCGGAGCCATGATTAATCCTGTTTCGGTATCCACCGGATAAGTGGCCACCTTTGGCGAGTCAGCCGCAAGTGCAGGCGCATTTGCCAATATTAGTGCTGCCGCAACTAAGTGTTTTCTCATTACCCCACCCTTAACGCAATGCGGTGGCAACCGTTAAACAGATAACCTTTGGGGTTCCACTGGGGTTGTACCATAGGCTGGCTATCACCTTGGCTATCGGTAGCACGCGCCCAAATTTCGTAGTAACCAGTTTGTGGCAGTTTGAGTGTGATGGCCCATTGTTGCCATGCTGTTGGGTTAGCGGGTTTGGTGAGTGACGCGCTTTGCCAAGTGGTACCATAGTCATAGCTGACCTCCACTTTGGTCACTTCACGCACGCCAGCCCAAGCATGACCCCGTACTTCAATGCTGTCACCTAGTGCCACTTCGCCACCAGTTTGTGGTGAGGTGATTAAGGACTTAACAATCATCTCTTCGATGATCTTAAAGTCTTTGTTGTCGACCTTTTCACCTGGGGCAACCGGATTTTTTGGCACCTGGTAGGCGGGAGCCGCCATCTTTTTACCATCGTGCACGCGATCGCGTACACCAATGCCGGTAGCACATTTTTGTGATACCGAGCCTGGGCGGCCACCAAAGACAATACGCAGCGGGTAACCGTGCATGTAAGGGATATCTTCGCCGTTCATGGCCCACGCGATAAGGGCGTTTTCATTCATGGCTGCTTCAATCGGTACGCCACGAGAAATAGCCGCACCTTTGCCACTAATGTGTTTGTCGGCGCCATAGTGTGCCGTGTACACAGCATCACTTTTTACGCCACAATCGGCTAGTACGTCTTTAACTAAAACCCCCGTCCACTCAGCGCAAAAGACGGCCGAGTTGCTCCACTGGTTACCTTTGGCGTTAGGATAGAAGTTGACTCGACTATTACCACCGCATTCGAGCACCAGTTGTTGAGTATGAGTCTTAAACTTCTTTTTCAACTCGGCGATGGTGTAGGTTTTAGGCGTTTCGATTGATTCGCCATCAACGGTAAATTCCCAAGTGTCGGGATTTATATTCTCGAAGTCGGGCATCTGGCCATTCCAGCGAATAAAGGCGACATCCGATGGCGTTGTGGCTGGGTCAAGCAGATGTTCAGGTGGAAAGGCATTAAGCGGGCTGCTATTGAGTACCTTAAAGTGTTCAGGTAGGTGGTCGACTTTACTCCACTTCACCGCAGACACATCCATGGCTGCCATGCCTGCTGGACGGTTTTGCGCAAATACCCAATTGACTGGCAACATGGCCGTTACTGAAGTGGCTACCGCCCCTTTAAGAAAATTACGTCTATCGATTGCCATGGTGATTTAATCCTTACCTTTAGAAAAATAGTGCGCCATCTGCTGCATCTGTTCAGTGGTTAATAACTTGGCGACTTTGCTCATGGTTTTGTCTTGGCGTTGGCCGTTTTTAAATGCGGTTAATTGCTCAACCATATATTGACTGTTTTGCTGAGCAAGATTGGGAATGCTGGGAAACGGATTATGACCAGTCTGTCCATGACATGCTTTACACATGTTGAGCAGTTTCTCATCCGATGCTGCAAAGCTGTTGGTGCACAGGCTTATACTTGCCAATGTGACTGAAGCAATAAGCCAGCGGCTGTTACGTTGTCGCTGCATGTTATTTAGTACTCATAGTTATATTTAGTCGTAACCGTCAGTGAGTCATTGGCGTCAATCGAGCTGCCTATCGAATGCGCATAAAAAAACATCACTAAATTCACGTTAATACGCGCAAGTGTTACCGGGGTCACAAAATTAAGGTTAAATGAGAGTAATAGCATGTAAAAAGTTATGAAAAGTTATAAAACTACTTACTAATCAGTTGGTTAGTTGTTTGTGGTTTGGGTGAGCTAGGGGATGGGTTGTCATTATACCAACAAAGGTATGCCGAAAAAGTGAGCGTTAGCGGTTTGTCGCATTAGCGCAAGCTTCATACGGCCGAGCTCGTTAGCATTAAATTTGACCAGAATTGATCTGTTTCTGTAACGCCGACCAGCCGATCACGCCAACGATATTATCGACCTCACCTTGATAGACGAATACCTCGCCGCGACGTTCGATGGCTAAAATTTCGTAGACCTCTTTTAAAGTACTGCTATCGGCAACGCCTTGTATCGGGTGGCGGCTTAAGGTGCTTTTACTGTCGTCATGCTGCAGCTCTAATTGCAACATCTCTATTTCGCCTTGGTGGTTACGCATTAATACCGAGCGTCCTTCAGCGCGTTTTAGCACTTCAAGCAGCAACTCATCGTTGTCTTTAACAATAACAAAGCGCTTATCCATGATGGCGCGCACACCGGTTTTTTGCAGTCCCAGTTTGACCGGTGAAATTTTGTAGTCCAGCCCCATCAGCTCCATCTGTTTATAAAACAGCGACTGAGTATTAAAGGCTTGGTGGGCAATTAAGAAGGCAGGGATGGTGACAAACATCGAGGGCAAGATGATGGCGGCGTTATGGGTGAGTTCCAGCAATGCGACCAAGGCGGCCAGCGGCGCACTGAGGCACACGCCCATCATGGCGGTCATGCCTATGATGGTGTACAGGCCAATATAGGGGCTAATGCCGGGGAAAAACTGCGCGCTGATGATGGCTAAAATAGCGCCAATTAAGGCGCCTATCCCAAATAAAGGGCCGATAATCCCACCCGGGATCCCAAGGCCTATGGCGGCAATGGTGGCGATAATCTTGCCTATCAGCAAGCCCACTAATATCCACAGGCTGGGGTGTTCACTAATGGCGTAACTTATTGCCAGCTCACCACTGCCCAAGGCTTGGGGTAATAATAGCCCAATAGCGCAGGTGACTAAGCCTGCCAGCATGAGCCTCGCAAACAGCGGCCATTGTTGGCCTTTAGCGGTCACCATTAGCAGGCTGTGATTAAACAGGGCGGCGATGCAGCCGAGCGTTAGGCCACACAGGGCTAAGATAGGGTATTGTGACAAGGGGATTTGGTCGATGCCTATCTGTTCATATTCATGAATGTTACCAAATACCAGCTGGCTACTGAGTGCACCGCAAATGGCTGAGAGCATAATGGGAAAAAAGTAATGCACCTTGTATTCCCTAAGTATCACCTCAAAGACAAAGATCACCGCGGCCAGTGGCGCATTAAAGGTTGCGGCGATGCCTGCGGCAATTCCGCTGGCGCACATAATGCGTACACTGTTGTCTGGTAGCTGGAACTTTTCAGCCATAACACTGGCACTGACAGCTCCTAAGTGGATGGCAGGGCCTTCGCGGCCCACAGAAAAGTTGCTGGCAAGGGCAAATAAGGCTTGGAAGAATTGCCCCGGTGCCGATTGTAAGGGAATTTTGCCGTAGTGCAGTTTCATGCGGTGCATGACATAGGCGATACCCATGCGTTTGTAACGTTTAGAGCCCAATAGCGCCACGAGCCAGATCAACAATCCACCAAAAAGCGGTAATAGCACTCGCCAGTCGCTAAAGTTGTCAGTAAAATCCCATGCTTGGGTGTGGGTAAAGGTATTTAACCACTGCAGTAATAGCCTAAATAATATAATGACTCCAGAAGCGACCAAGGCAAATGCGAGTGCCAAGCCGCACAATTGCACACTGATCTGGGCTTGTGACAATTTATCTTTAAGTGCTGTATTAAGGTAATGTCGGCATTGAGTAATAAGGCGATTAACGAGTTGCTGCACAGAAACCATGGTGGTAAACCTTTACCGTACTGAAAGCGTGAGTGTCGATTTTTTTATAAGGGGTTAATGTTTAATGTCAAATTATCATCGTTGGATCGATCGCTTGCAAGTGATGGAGCGAAAAATTCGACCTTCGAGCGTTTATCTTTTCTTTTTGATCTTAGTGGCATTTTTTACCGGTGTATTGACCTGGGATCTCTGGTCATCGCAACATCAAATCCAGTCAGCTCAGCCGAAAAATAGCACCGAATTAAACCAAGCGTTAACGCAGCAAGCCGAGATGTTAGCTTCGCGAAATTTGGAATTGGCGTTAGCCCAAGAAGCCAATGACAATATGCAAAAGATGTTTTTAACTCAACATCAAAAACAGAAAGAGCTCGAACGTGAGCTGGCATTTTATCGCAGCATTATGGCGCCAGAAAATCAAGCAGACGGTGTCGCAATTCATGACTTAGGCCTAAGCCCTGGCTTATTGCCTAACCAGTTTAGGGTTAAATTGGTATTAACCCAACTTCAAAAACGTAAGCAAGCATTGAAAGGTAAGGCCGAGCTCACGTTTATCGGCCTACAGGATGACAAAGTGGTGAGCCTGCCGTTATCGTCGCTCACTGATGATAAGCTTAACTTCAGCTTTCGTTATTTTCAGATTTTAGCAACCGTGGTGCAATTCCCTGAAGGCTTCGTACTTTCTCAGGTCGAAGCTAAAGTCACTGTGCCAGCCAGTCGCTGGAGTAAAGGCGACAGTGCCGAGTTGGTGTTTGCCGCCACGGATCTGTTACAAGTGGAGTCGACGGCAGATAGCGCCGATGAGAGGGTCATTAAAGAAGATGAAGCTCATGAAGAGGCGCCACAGCTTGAGGATGAACCCCAAAATGGCAATGAGGCCATTGACCCTGTCATTCAATAAGAGTGTGCGTGCTAACACAAAAATAAACTGATTTTATCTGAGCCAAGACTATTACTTGAACAAATTGGTCAGGTATTGGATAATTCGCTCAGCAAACCGATGTATAGAGGTAGTAATGACTGAACAAGTTGAAGATACAATGCCAATCCGTTTTACCGACGCGGCAGCTTCAAAGGTAAAAACCTTGTTGGATGAAGAGCAAAATGATGCACTTAAGTTACGTGTGTACGTGACTGGCGGCGGTTGTTCAGGTTTCCAGTACGGTTTTACGTTCGATGAAAAAGTCAACGAAGGTGACTTTACCATCGAGAAACAAGGGGTTCAGTTAGTAGTTGACCCTATGAGCTTGCAATATCTTATGGGTGGCGAAGTGGACTATACTTCGGGACTCGAAGGCTCGCGCTTTTTTGTGAAAAACCCTAATGCCACCACCACCTGTGGCTGTGGTGCTAGCTTCTCGGTATAACCTAGTTGCTTGACCACCTATGGTGAGTCTGACGCATAAAAAAGCCAGCATTGCTGGCTTTTTTGTGTCTGGAACACTTATGCCAATTTACCAAGGACGGTAAAAATTGGCGTTGTGTCTGGAACACTTATGCCAATTTACTAGGGACGGTAAAAATTGGCGTTGTGTCTGCGCTAATCCAGCCTGAATGTCTTAACGTCACAAAGCACAAAGCACAAAGCCTAAATCACTGCGTGATAGCACCTGACTCTATGTAGCGATAAAGGTTAACGCATGATGTTCATGTTATTTTTGACATGACAATAGGCTGACACTTGGGCGGTAAATGCTATCCACACTTGCAATATTGCTAATAAAATCAGCGCGCCAAACACCAGATAATCGGGGATTTTGCCTTGCCATTCGCCTAACTGAAAGGTCGATGGGCCTGTAAGCAAATTATCTGGGTCATATAGCAACACTGGTAAAATGCTAACCAATCCCAGTTGCACTACAGTGTAACCGCGCAGTAGATACAATCCCGCGCGCTGGCGGCCCAGTACGGCGATCACCATCAGCAGTGTCAACAAGCAAAATAACACCCCTTGTTTGGCCACAAGACCACTAATCGATGCGATGCTTAAGAAGAGTAACAAGCCAATTAAACGTTTGGGTAGCCGCGCTTTGACTGGCGTAGAGCTGGTTTGCTGCGGCTGATGGAGGTCATGTAACTGTGAGGGTGGTTGCACGAGTGAGGCTCCGACATCTAAGGACAAGATAAGCGCCTTAGTCTGGCTAAAGCGCTGTTGAGCGACTGGCTGATTGCGCGGTGGCGAGCCAGTGATAGTCGAGCTTAGTGGCTCTGCTTAGGCGTTAAGCGCTGCTCTAGCTCATAAGGCGGGATCACCACGCCAAGATCTTCTTGCACTGGGAATACAGCCACAAACAGATCATCATCTTGCATACCTGGAACCCAACGCTCTAGCCATTCATCAAGGGCAATGGCTAAAGGAGTACAGTCAGCCCAATCATCAACGGCCCACATGGCTGCTGACTCTTCGCAAGGCCACATCGGGATGCAATCTTCATCATCTGTGGTGAGCATGACGCAGCCATCAGCGTCTTGCAATGTCCATAGGGTTTTGTGGGCCTTGGCTTGTTCGACAAGGTAGTCGTAACGCGCTTCTGGCGTCATCTTGCTGGCATCTTTTGCACTTTTGCTCATGGTGTTCTCTTTCATCTTAATGGGCTAAACCGATTGGCGGCAATGATAACATTTGTTACGCCGCAGTATAGAGGATTTTGTTGCGAGGTGAGGCGGGGAGTCAGCCGGCCGCAATACATTGGCGGCCAGCATCTTTACCCAAGGAGCAGGTTCAGTGAATTAAGTCGATCAATTTTTTGGCGATTTGGGTATTGTCTTGATGACCATTAAATTGCGCTGCACCTTGGCCATAAGCAAATACTTGTACGTCGACGGCGTCGTGGCCTCCGGTTGTCCAGCCGGTAGAGGTCAGGGTGTCAATTTGTTGCTTTAATAGCCTAGTGGCTTCTTTTACCCCATTATCTTGTGCTAATGCCGTTTGCAGCTGCTGGCGATACTCATTGCGTTGCTCGGCATCGATAGGTAAGCCTAAGTGTGTTTGCCAGAAATCGTAAAAGGCCTGCTCACTTGCCAAATGTGCTGGCGATTCGTAGAGCCACTTGGCTAAGGTGCTGGGCATCTGCTTGACGCTATGCAGCAGTTGACCACGCCATTGATAGATCCCATCTGCGCCGAGGCTAAGGCCGCCCGTCGAGTGATCCGCTGTCATCACCAATAAGGTGTTGGGATGTTGGTCGATATAGTCGACGATCCGTTGGGTCGTGGCGGCTAAATCGGTCATTTCTGCCATAGCACAGGCAATATCATTGCTGTGGCCACACCAATCGATTTGGCTGGCTTCTATCATCATCACAAAACCTTTGGGATTAGCTGGCAGCAATGTGAGCGCATGCTCGGTCATTTGGCTTAAGCGCAATGGGGCTGGGCTGTCCAAGGCTGGCGCTAACCCTTTGGGGGCAAATAGTCCCAAGGCGGGTAGGCGATCGAGTTGGCTCAGCGCATTGAAGTCGTCTTGATATTGATAACCTAAGGCGCGCAGTTCGGCGACTAAATCTCTATCTTCACGTACGAAATATTGTTGGCCGCCACCCAGCATTAGGTCAGCAACTGGCTTGTTGTCGATGAGATTGCTGAGGAAATCATCGGCTATCTCATTGTAGTTTCTGCGATGTTCATTGTGGGCCAAAAAGCTTGCTGGGGTGGCGTGGTTAATCTGTGAGGTTACCACCACGGCGGTAGTGCGCTGCTTAGCTTTGGCATATTCGAGCAAGGTCGGCAAGACTTGTTTGTCGCTATTAACGGCAATGGCGCCGTTATAACTTTTATGGCTGGTGGCTAGCGCGGTTGCTGCCGCCGCCGAGTCGGTGACATAGGTGTCATCATCGGGATAGGTGCTCGCCATGCCGACTAACAGCTTATCAAAAATGGTCGCTTCAACCACCTTTGTGCTGGGATCATCATTGAAGTAGCGATAGGCGCTGGTGTAGGCGGGACCCATACCGTCGCCTATGATGTAGATGATATTGGTGGGCGATGCCGAAGCGCCGCCATGCAGGATTAGGGCTAGGGGCACGATGCTCCGAGAAACCCAACGTGAGCGAGCCGAACGGCTCAAGCCCCGACGGAGGGCCGCAGCCAGACGTACCATAGTGGCAAAGCATGACTCTAATATAAGTTTTGATGCCAGTTCTGATGTCGATTGCAATGTGGATTGTGTCATTATATTACTCCAACGACTCGATAGATTCAGGGGCTTCAGCGCTATGGGCCTTGTCGATGCCAGCGTTAATGGGCTTAACGTACTGCTCTAGCCATTGCTGCTGCTCCCAAAGCATGTGTTGTAACGATTCTTTGGCTGCGTAGCTGTGGCTTTCATAGGGCAGCATCACCAATTTTGCCGTGCCCCCTAGACCGCGGATCGCGTTAAACAGTCGTGATGATTGCATCGGGTAAGTGCCTGAGTTGGCATCCATCTCGCCATGGATAAGCAGTAGTGGCTCATCGATTTTATCGGCATGGGTAAAGGGTGACATCTGCTGGTAGAGATCGGGGGCTTCCCAGTAGTTACGCTTCTCATATTGGAAGCCAAAAGGGGTTAAAGAGCGGTTATAAGCGCCGCTTCTCGCGATACCGGCTTTAAATAGATCCGAGTGAGCCAAGAGGTTAGCGACCATAAACGCGCCATAGGAGTGACCGCCGATGGCGACTCTGTCTGGGTCGGCAACCCCCATGCCACTTAAGATATCAATGGCCGCTTTGGCATTCGCCACCAGTTGGGAGCGAAAACTGTCATTGGGCTGAACATGACCTTGACCGACAATCGGCATAGCCACTTTATCGAACACGGCAAAACCTTGGGCGACAAATGGCAGTGGCCCTTTGGCGCTGATCCCTTGGTATTGATGCACTGAATAGTTCACTTGAGCGGCGACTTTCGCATCTTTATACTCGCGCGGATAGGCCCACATTAGCAGGGGCAGTGGCCCTTGTGATTTATCATATCCGGCAGGTAAGTAGAGCATGCCTGAGAGGGGTAAGCCATCGGCACGCTGATAGTTAACCAGTTGGCGAGTCATGCCTTTGTAGGCCGCCAGCTCATTATCGGCCTGATAAAGCAGTTGCTCGCTGCCTGTGTGTGGCTCAATTAACACTAAATGTGGTGGGGTTATAGAGTCTTCACGCTTAATGATTAATTTAAGTGGTGACAAACTGATGACATATTTGACCTGCTCAAGTTTATCGTTCGCGCTTTGCCAGATAATCTTAGCTTCTTTGGTGTCGAGGTGAGTTTGCTTAAGGAAAGGGCGGTAGCCCTTGGCCGATGCACCAATGCCATAATGACTGAATTTACCTTGGGTTATATCCACAAGGGCAGGCACTTGTTGCCTGTCGCGATAGAGCTTACCGGGGGCTTTATAGGTGTCGCGTTGGGCCTTTTGGTACCAGAGGTTAGCGGGCTTAGCGTTGTCTGTACCCAGTAAGCTTACATCCAAAATGCTGACGCGTTCCTGCTTCTTGTTGGCATTGTTTTCAGTGACAAACAGTTGGCCTTGTTCAGCCCAATCAAGGTCGTTAATGCGCCATGGCATTTGCAATAAAGTCTGGGGGACTTGAGTAAATGGCGCAGGCCAGTTGAGCACTTCATCACGCAGCGCTGCAGGTTGTTCACCATCGCCGTTATCCAGTGGCAGGACAAAAACCAAGGTGTCGGGTTGATCGGGTCGCCAGTGAATAAGGCGCGGGCCACCGCTGACCGAGTCGGCGCCAGCAGCGCGAAACTCGCCACTGTCGATATGACCTAAGGTTTTGATATGTTGGCCATCACGGCCAAATAGCTCAACCTGCTGGGCAAAGTCATAGTATTTAACGATGTAGGAATAGGGCGCGTGTATCTGTTTTGCGATCAGGTACTGATCGTTTGGTGATAGGGCAAAGTGACTGTTAATCTGCGGTTGGCCGACATTGGTGCGTTGACCATCGAGGGTAATGATCGCCAATTGGCTGGTGGTTAACTGCTTAAATGCCTGCTCATCTTGCTGATTTTGAATTAAATCTTGATAAGTACGCCTTGGGGCTTTTTCGCCCAAGGCATGGCTAATGTTAGGGCCTATATCAGCAAGGGGAGCTTGCTTATCTTGTGGCACTGCGAAGGTGGTGACGATGGCCTTGCTGTCATGTTGCCATTGGTATTTGGCGCCAAATACCGCATTGAGCGGGCTGGCGTTGAGGCGGCGGGTTTGACCGCTAGCCAGTTGATATAGGTAGAGATCAACGGCGCGAGGCGTAATGGCAATGTAGCTTAGGTATTGACTGTCGGGTGAAAACTGTACGTTAGCAATGTTAGCGCCTTGCTGCTGTATGGTGAGGCGTTTATTGTTATCAAGATTAATTAACGTAATGAACTGGTAGCGTTTTTTCGGTCGGCTTTGGGCTAAGTTGTCTGGCGAAATTCGTAGGCCTGCCAATTTTTTTTCGCTCTGGGCCAACTCATGAATACTGGGATGGGTCTGAGGATGCAATAGCGCTATATGGCGTGCATCGCGTGCCAGTCGTGTATCGACCATTTTGGTTTGTTCGAGCACCTGTTGCAGTGGCGCCGAAGGCCGCTGATAGTCGCTAGCCGTGGCGTGGAGGCTGGACAGCAAGATCAGGGCAGCCATTAAGTATTTTAAAGTGTGCATTAGTTATCCTGACTTAAATGCATGACGGATGAAAAAGCGCCCATTTGGGCGCTTTTTATGACTTATTCAAAAGCTTAAAACTTTTGTGAATAACCTAAGAATAAGGTGCGACCCACGATAGAGTAGCTGCTGTTGCCTTCTTCGAAGAAGGGCCAATCGTTATGATTGTCGCTGCGTACATCAAACAGCGGTGGCATTTCATCGGTGAGGTTTTTCACCCCAGCAGTAAACTTACCATTCCACGGCGCGTTGTAACCTAGGGTTAAGTTGATCACCTGATAAGCATCGAGTGTATCGGGATAATCATCTTGTTCATAGCTATCGCCATTGGCATCAATAAGATCAAAGGTATCGGTACCCGTGGCTTCCCCTGTGTAGTAGTAGGCTAAGGTTGCGCTAACATCTTGATAGTTCCAAGTCAGGCTAGCATTACCTTTCCATTTAGGCACAAAGTTAGTGTCGGTTTCTTCTTCAACCTCACTGTCGACGTTCTCTTGGTACTCTTTGTTAAGCAGGTAAGAGGCGGCCAGTTTCAGTTTAAAGTCGCCTGCTGCGGTTTCAGCAAAACGATAGTTAAAGCTGGCATCGATACCCTGTGAAGCTTCATAAGCACTGTTAATCGGCCCTTTACGCATACACGCTAAGTTGCTGATCCCATCATCATCGAGCTCGTTGAGGTAGCCGACTACATCCATCTGATCACAGCTCGTGTAGTTGCCCGTTTGGTTATAGCTTGGATCATCGAGCATCTCACGAGTAGAGATGGTTTTTACCGCTCCTTCCAGTTCAATGTTCCACCAATCTAATGAAATATCAGCGTTCTCACTAAGGTTGGCAACAACCCCAATGTTCCAGAAATCACCCTTTTCTTCAGTTAGGTTCAGGTTGCCTGAGCTAAAACCATCGTAGCTATCTTCATAGATCTCATTGGGTATGGTGGGATGTGGGTAATCTGTGCTGCCAAAGCTGCGAGTTAGGCCAGCATACAAGCGATGCATATCGGGGGCTCGGAAGCTTTTACCTATGTTGGCACGCACCATTACTTCATCGATAGGGCGATACATAATACCTAGTTGCGGTGTGGTAGCGCCGCCCACGTTTGAATCGTCTAAATAGCGGTCATAACGCAGTGCCGCAGACAAATCTAATGATTTTACCCCAGTCATGTTAGCCAACACCGGGATCTGTACTTCACCTGCGATGGCAACGCGATCGCGATCGCCTTCACCACCCGTCCCCCCCATGCCGATAAAGCCGCCGCTCTTAGTGACTTCATCTAGGGTATCTTCATAGCTTTCACGCGCCCATTCGGCTGTGGTGGCAAAGCCAACGCTGCCTGCGGGTAATTCCATGAGGTCGCCAGTAAATACCGCTTGGAACTGATGCATGCTCGAGGTGGAGTCTTTGGTTGAGGCGCCAATCAAGGCTTCAATTTGGGTATCGGTAAGCTTATTGTTTGGATACCATTTAGTCGGATCTGTGTTGTTAGGATCGAAGGTGATGATATCGAGTAGTCCATCGGCACTCACCATATGATTATTTTGTTTCTCATAACGGTTAAAGCCACTCGACCAAGAGAGATCCAGTTCATAATCGCCTATTACGCCGCTGGCACCCAATGAAAACGCTAGCTTGGTATTTTGGGTGTCATAGATACGATCGCCTGGGAACTCTTCCATACGACGACGCAGCTGGAACTTGTTGTCGTTAGCAAATTCACCAGAATCATAGCTCAGCGCGCCAGTGGCTTGATCTTCATAGATGTAGGTGCCAAAGCCTTTCTCATCTTTGTACTTCTGCGCCTCTTTATATGAGGCGTTGATCATGCCGTACAGCTGCCAGGCATCATTAAGATCGTAAGTGCTGTTAACGACTAGGTTGATTCTGTCATAGGCCGATTGCAGGCCACGGTCGGCATATTTGTCATAGTAGCAATCGTAAGTTCCCACTGGGGTATAAATGCCTTTGTCACCGAACAGGTCGGTACATTGCGCCTGGTCTAGTGGGCTATATTTGTCACTGGTATAGACCTTGTCATAGTCGCGGATCCACGAGGCCCAGCTAGAGGCTGCTGCATCTCCATAAGGACCTGCGCCCCAACGTATATTGCCATCTTCATCTTCATAGTAAGCAGGGTTGAATAAGCTGTCGCGCTGCGAGGTTTTAATCGCTTCAACTTTCTTGTATTCGAACATGATTAAGGTTTGGCTATTTTCGGTATTAATACCCTGCAGGTATGACAGATCAAGTTGCTCGCCACCACCTTGGGTCGGTGAGTTGTACTTAACCGCCGCCTTAGCGCCGTCATATTCTTTCTTTAAGATAATATTAACCACACCGCCGACGGCGTCTGAGCCGTAAATGGCCGATGCCCCGCCGGTGAGAATTTCGATACGCTCTACTGCTGCGGTAGGGATATCAGAGGTATCAACGAAGTTACTTGAACCGCCAGCAGCACTGGGGAATGACGCTTGACGACGACCATTGATCAACACCAGTGTTCTATTGGCGCCCATACCGCGTAGGTTGACAGAGCTTGCGCTGTCGGTAAAACCGTCGCTTTCGCCATATAAGTGAGCCGCCGGTATTGGCGACAGATGATTGCAGCACTTCTGCAATAGACGTTAAGCCACTGTTAGCGATATCGTCGGCAGAGATCACTGTCACTGGTGCTACACCTTCAAAGTCTGCACGTTTAATACGTGAACCCGTGACTTCGATTTTTTCTATTTTTGCTTCATTGTTATCGGTGTCGCTTTGTGCCGCTATCAGTGTGGTGGGTGCAAAGGCCAGTGCCAGCGCTATGCTTATGGCTGAATGCTTAAGTTGGGGTTTCATCTAATATGATCCTTATTATTATCGTTAACTATCTTTTTTATCTGCAAACCTAAAGAGCTTTACTGGCTGCTCCGTGTGATGTGCGGAGAGCGCAAATGACGGTGTTGTTTAACCATCAAGATAGCTTGCTGTTTACTGCGCCTAGTTGTAACTAACTTGTTACTCTCTCACAATGCCTAGCGTGTCGTTTATAGGTTGTTTATATCTCTATTTAAAGTCTATTGTGTTTTTAAACATGGTCTTACGTATCTATTATTGTCTATTTTTAATTGTGTTGTTTTAGCGTTAACATGACAGTTGGTGTTACACTAGCTCTACCTTCTGATGACTTTAATGGGTCATATTTTTATTAATTGCTAACAAAAAATGGGGGTTTAGGTGGCTGTAGTAAAAGAATTGGGGTTTAAATTGGGTAGGTGTGAGGTGTCTCCATTGGGGCACAGTTTAGTGTTTTCCCCTGAAACGCCTGGACAAGATGCGATGCAGGTTTCTTTGCAGCCTAAGTTTATCGATGTGCTGTGTTACCTTGCTCAGCATTATCCTAACGTGGTGACTCGTGGAGCGTTAATCGATGCTATTTGGGATGGTAATCGTTATGTGGGGGCAAAAGCGCTGACCAATGCCATATGGCACCTGCGTAAACAGTTAAGCCCGGTAGCAAACGGGCAAGAGATCATTGAAACGGTAAGAAAGTCGGGTTATCGACTGCTTATCGCACCAGAATTTAATCCTGAAGACGTAGCCGATAAACCCGATCTATTACAACAGACGCAGGAACAAGTGACGAGACTCAAGCGAGGGTATCGTCAAGGCCTGTTGGCCGCTGCGGTCCTAGTACTATTGCTGACAGGTTTTACGACTTGGCACCTGTATCATGATGAGGCGCATTTTATCCCCACTACCAAAAAACAATTAACCACGGCCACAGATGCCGAATTGTTTCCTAACGTGTCGCCCGATGGGCGTTGGTTGGTGTATGGCAGCCGGGGTAATGACCAAAGCTACAGTTTGTATCTGAAAGATCTTAATGCCTTAAGCGATACCCCTAAGCGACTGACCTCGGTTAATTCGGCTGAGATCCGCGCGGTATGGAGCCCTGATGGTAATACGCTCTATTATCCGTCACAGCACAGTACAACTCGCCAGTGTCATATTATGCAGTTAACCATAGAGAGCGGCGAGGTGACGCCGTTGGCACCTTGTAACTCGTTTAATACCGCGTTAGATCTCGCGCCCGATGGCGATCAATTAGCTTATATTTGGCTAGCGGAAGGTGATGAGTCATCAGGTATCTATACCTTGGCGCTTGAGTCATTAGGCTCACAGCCTCAAAGGTTGTCGTGTCAACAAGATTGCTTGCATCGCGACAGGGATCTTGCGTATAGCCCCGATGGGCGCTGGATGGCGATAGCGCGTCGTTTTGGTAATATTTCAGAAGATATTTTTTTACGCGATTTAAGCTCGCAGCAGGAGCTACGTTTAACCACTGGGTTGGAAGATATCCGTGGTTTAAGCTGGCACCATGATAGTGAGCGATTAGTTTTTAGCACCGAAAACTCTGGCGTGCGCAATGGTTATATCGTCGATATTGACGATAAGCAGATCCAACCTCTAGATGTGGAAGGGATGAGTTATCCCCGCTTTATCCCCGAGCGCAGTGAGTTAGTATACGCTAACTATATTCGTGATCATCAGATCTCACTGCTAGCGTTAGATCAATCGATCCCCACCACGCCGTTTTCGTTATTAAATGTGGAATACAGCTACCGTAATCCAAGTTATTCCGCCAGTCGTCAACGTATTGCCTATGTGTCAAATCAAACCGGTTTTAATGAGGTGTGGAGCGTCAATACACAAGGTGGCGATATTCGTCAGCATACACAATTGAAACGGCGCGTGGCTTACCCCAGTTGGTCCCACGATGGCAGTAAAATCGCATTTTTAGCGCCTGATGATAAAAATGAAGGTAATAAAATCCATGTGCTCAATCTCGACACTGGCTCTATAGCCATTTTGGCGACGCCCTATTTAGATCACAACCGTCCCAGTTGGGGCTGGGATAATGAAACTGTATTTGCGAATACCCTCGATGGCATTACCGAGTTTTACCTCGATAATCGCCCGCCCAAGGTGTTAAGTTCGCTTAATATGCGCCTTGGTCAGTCTATTACGGCAGATAAGTTAGTCTTCACTCGCCTTGATAAAGCGGGTTTATGGGCCTTAGCACTTGAGGAGACCGAGGCGCCATTATCTGATGAACCGCGGCGAAGTTCTACGACGAGTAAGCTTGAGCTGCTACTGGGTGGCGACAAGTTTAATGAAGGCTACAACTGGGTCGCAACAGAGAAAGGCGTCTATTATCGAGCTAACCATAGCGACCATCAGTTAGTTAATTTTTGGCGATTTAATACCAATTTGGTCACGCCCATTATTAAGCTTCCCCCCACGGTTATCCCGCGTGCGGGCTCGATGGCTTATATTGCTGATTCGCATAGCTTACTGCTGACCCAGTCACAAAACTCGAAACGCGATGTGATTAAGTTACAGCATAGATTATTGCTATAGCGATAGAGATCTGCGGCAAGATTTACGACCATCAGTGATTGATGGCCGTGAACATTTTTTTGGGGGGGTAAGGGCTAGTCGGCCAGAACGCAAATCGTGTTAATCGACAGTGGTCTACTCGCAATGATTAATCGACGTTAGGCGGCAGGAAACAAGCCACCAAGCACGGCTAAGCGTGAAGCGCCGGTCACGGCTGGCAGGTTGCCCGGTAGGCTATCATGATAGCGCTTAGCCAGCCAAGCAAAGGCGATCCCCTCAACCCATTGCGGGTCTATGCCCAGCGCTGCTGTGGTATCGATGTGATAATGGGGCAGCAACTTGGCCAGACGGCGCAGTAGCTCTTGGTTAAATGCACCGCCACCGCAAACAAACAGCTCGGCCTTGTCAGCCAGTTTAAGGCAATCGTTGGCAATGCTGTGGCAGGTTAAGTCCAATAAGGTTGATTGAATATCGGCTTCATCTAAATAGCCAAAGTCTGCGGTTTGCTGCTCTAACCACGCTTGGTTGAAAAGCTCGCGTCCTGTGCTCTTAGGTGCGCTTAAAGAGAAATACGCATGGGACAACATCTGGTTGAGTAATTTTACATCTGTCTTGCCGCTGGCAGCCCATTGGCCGTCGTCGTCATAAGGCTCATCTTTGATCTGCTTTATCCAAGTGTCTATTAGGGTATTACCAGGGCCGTTATCAAAGCCGATCACCGCGCTGGCATCACCGGGTAGATAAGTGATGTTAGAGATGCCACCGATATTTAATATGATGCGCTTGCTGCCCGTTTGAGCAAAGCTTTGCTGATGAAAGGCGGGCACCAGTGGCGCCCCTTGGCCACCTAAGGCGATATCTTTGCGTCTAAAGTCGGCGATAACGTCGATGTCGGTGAGGGCAGCGATGGTATTTGGGTCGCCTATCTGCAAGGTAAAGCCCATCTCAAGGTTCGGCATATGGCGCACGGTTTGGCCGTGGCTGCCTATGGCCTTGATATGTGCCTTATCGATATCCGCTTTGCTTACCAGCGCATTAACGGCCTTGGCAAACAGTTGTCCCACACTTCTGTCGAGCGTGCCTAAATAATTGATTTCATCATGACTGCCAGACTGGCAAAGTCGCTGTAATCCACTCAACAGATGGCTGGGCAGTGGCTCGGTATGGGTGTCGATAAGCGTGAGCTTATCGCCCTCAAATTTCACTAATACGGCATCGACACCGTCCATGCTGGTGCCTGACATTAGGCCGATATAGTACTGAATGCTCATCTGTTTACCTTACTGTGCGGCAAGCTGAATATCGTTATTTTGCTTCAGTTTTGCCATCATCTGTTGACTAACGGCTAAGAATTGTTGCTTCTCTTTGCTGTCGATAGGCATCGACTGCGGTAGCTTAACCGTGCGCGGATTACGGTGTACGCCATTGACGATAAATTCATAATGCAAATGGGCGCCTGTGACCCGACCGGTAGAGCCGAGCGTGCCGATGATTTGCCCTTGTTTTACCGTTTGGCCTTGCTTGACTTTACGCTTATTGAGATGCAGATATTTAGTCGTGTAGGTTTCATTGTGTTTAATAAACACATAGTTGCCATTGTACTGGTTGTAACCTGACTTTATCACGCGCCCCTTGCCCGCGGCTTTAATCGGTGTGCCAACGGCGGCAACATAATCCACACCACGATGAGCTCTTACTTGGCCTGTGACCGGGTGTAATCGGCGTGGATTGAAGCTTGAACTGACATATTTAAAGTCTACTGGTGAGCGTAAGAAGGCTTTACGCATGCTGCGCCCTTCCGCCGAATAGTAGTTGCCATCTTTATAGCGCACCGCGGTGTAGGTATCGCCTTGGTTTACAAACTCGGCAGCTAAAATATTGCCATTTTGCAGGAACTGGCCATCGGCAAACTCCTCTTCAAATAAGATGGCAAACTTGTCGCCTTGACGCAGGTCGAGCGCAAAGTCGACGTCCCAACCAAAAATGGTAGCCAACTGCATAATTTGGTTCGGGGTTAATCCCGCGGTCACCCCAGCATTCCAAAAGTTACTGTTAATGGTAGCGCTGGCAAATTTAGTCCGTTGTTCTACCTGTTTAGTGATCACCTCTTCACTATAACCGTCTGTCTGCTTGTTAATGACTAAGGTGGAGATGGGATCAAGGTGATAACGTAACTGGCTGAGCTCGCCGCTGCTATTTTTGACAATGGCTATCTCTTCACCGGGTAATATTTTAAGTAGATTCTTTTTAGCTTTAGGCAGTTGGGTGATTTCGTATACATCACGGGGGGTGAGATCGGCACGTTTAAAAAGTTTGGCTAAGGTATCACCACTGCGTACGGTAAAGTGCTCTGTGTATTGCTCACTGGCAGAGGGGGGCGTTGCATTTTTTACTGCTGTCTCGTGTTCAGATGTTTGGTGTAACTGGTTTATTTCGTTTGCTATATCGTCTGCGCTGGGGGCTTCTGGAGTTCTAAAGGCGAGTGGTACAGGATAGACTTTGGCATTGCCATTAGGATTAATATCGCGCTGTGGGTTAGCGTCATCGCCTAAGGGGATGGTGCCAGAGCGCGTGCTATTGGTGGCGCGCGAAGCTTGTGCATCGTCGGTAGGTAACAGTAACACTGTTAGGGTGACGACCATGAGTATGCCCAACAAAATTTGATGTGGCTTGGGTAGTAATTTTAAGAGTGTAATGACCTTTCCCATTGACTCCGATACCAATTTTCAAAACTTAAGCGATTCCTAGTAGTGTACACCCTTTCATTTGTGCTGGCTAACAAGTAACATGAGTACCCCGTAATTTATCTATAGGCTCTTAGGAGTAGCTGCCAAAATGGCTGATTTAGACCAAGCATTAGCAGAAATACAACGTGGTACCGATGAGATCCTTCTCGAAGCGGATTTACTGGAAAAACTGAAAGAGGGGCGTCCGCTGCGCATTAAGTTGGGAGCCGATCCTACCGCACCAGATATCCATCTTGGCCATACCGTTATCTTAAATAAGATGAGAACTTTCCAAGACTTAGGTCACGAAGTAATCTTCTTAATTGGTGATTTCACTGGTATGGTTGGCGACCCAAGTGGTAAAAATAGCACTCGTCCTCCGTTGACGCGCGAGCAGGTATTGGCTAATGCCGAGACCTATAAGCAGCAAGTGTTTAAGATCCTCGATCCCGCTAAGACCCGTATCGAATTTAACTCAAGCTGGCTTGAAGATTTGGGGGCGGCAGGCATGATCCGCCTGGCATCACAGCAGACCGTTGCCCGCATGATGGAACGTGATGATTTTAAAAAGCGCTATGCATCGGGTCAGTCTATTGCCATCCACGAGTTTATGTATCCTCTGCTACAAGGTTATGATTCAGTTGAGCTTAAGGCTGACGTAGAGCTAGGTGGTACCGACCAGAAGTTTAACCTGCTTATGGGGCGTGAGTTACAAAAAGCGGCAGGGCAGAAGCCGCAAACCGTGATCATGATGCCACTGCTTGAAGGCCTAGATGGCGTGAAGAAGATGTCTAAATCGGCGCATAACTATATTGGTGTTAGCGAGCCAGCTGGTGAGATGTTCGGTAAAATCATGTCGATTTCAGATGATTTGATGTGGCGCTACTTCGAACTGCTCTCTTTCCGTCCGCTAGGCGAGATTGAGCAGCTTAAAGCCGATGTTGCTCAGGGTACTAACCCAAGAGATGTGAAAATTGCCTTGGCTAAAGAGATCATCGCCCGTTTCCATGATGAAGCCGCAGCAGAAGCGGCTCATCAAGAGTTTATCAACCGTTTCCAAAAAGGGGCGCTGCCTGAGGATATCGAAGAGGTTGAACTTGTTGCGGGCGAGGGCATTGCCATTGCCAATGTGCTCAAAGAAGCAGGCTTGGTTGGCTCGACGTCTGATGCCATGCGAATGATTAAGCAAGGCGCGGCAAAGATTGATGGCGTTAAGATTGAAGATACCCGTCTGCAGCTGAGTGCTGGCACCTCGGGTGTGTTCCAAGTGGGTAAGCGTAAGTTTGCCAAGATTACGTTAGTCTAAGCTATAACGCTGATTGACTCACTTGCTATAGTAAAAAAGCCTGCAACTGCAGGCTTTTTTGTGTCTGGAACACTTATGCCAAAAGCCAGGGAGGGATACTTTTGGTAATTGTGTCTGGAACATTGATGCCAAAAGCCAAGGAGGGATACTTTTGGTA
>NZ_QPQT01000008.1 GCF_003605125.1 Shewanella algidipiscicola | reverse complement strand
TCAGAAGTGAAACGCAATCGCGCCGATGGTAGTGTGGGGTCTCCCCATGTGAGAGTAGGTCATTTCCAGACGCCTAATACGACAAAGCCCGTTGCTAATGCAACGGGCTTTTTTCGTTTTAGCTTGGAGATAACCACTCGAACATGGGGAAATAAAAAGTCCGAACGTGGTGAGGCTCAAACTCATGTGGAGGTCGATAAATGTTCCAGACAATATCGACACTTCCGCCATCCTTGGCGGTCGTAGGGGGCAGCGTCTGCGCTTATTCAGCGCAGCTTGATGCTGGCGCTGAACGCGGAGAGCTAGCTCGAAGCTGACCATGACAAGTGCCTAATACTTCTCGTAAAGAGTCGTGGATAAGTCATCTGAATAAGGTGGCTTATCCACTTAAGCACTTAGAAGTTGTGCCTACTCCCGATGTCGCTCCGCCGCTGTGCAGGCCTCAGCTTAGTGATAAAGAAGCTGAGGCCTACACGTCCACGTACTACTTTTTCGCTCAAGATGAGCCAATATGATGCTTTTAAATGAGAGTAGGGCGAATATCGTGGTAGCGATGTGTTTATGGCAGAAGTTTTGTCCAGGCATTTACTATAGCCCCCTACATCTATATATCGGTTAGCATGACGTTTTAGCGTAGCTGACCATTTCCAGATACCTAAATATCTTCAAAAAAAGCATTTTAGAAAGAGAGGCGAATAATTGCTAGCATGCAGTGCAGGGATTCGCTTTTAACATTATCATTCGAACATGGGGGGGATAAAGCCTGTGAACGGCGTAAGGTGTAATACCTATGTTGAGGTCGTTAATGTCTCCTCAGTAACTCTTAGATGCATTACGCTGCCTCCTACATTCTATAGCACTCCCGCTATTCTTGGCGCTTGTAGTATGGAGTTCCTGTATTTATCAAGAACAGCTTAAAACTGGATAATAACCGCTTAAGATTGGTTACCATCGGGGCTGCACGGGATTAGCTATAGAAGTCGATAATAGATGCTCAATTACAAGGTCACTAATTCAGTGTTCCAATAAAGGTTTATGAAGGAATCTTATTGATCTTGGTTTGTTGAGCCTTTTTAAGTCCACATTTACCGCTAGATTCAGATGCATTGCCTCGTTGTGTTTCATGGAAGGGAAAAGTCATCTAGTGAACTAATGGCGATTAACTTAGGATAAAACGTACATAATATCGATGATATAGGTTGTCTTGCATGAAAAAGAGGCAGTCAGGTGATTTAGCTTGAAAAAGTACTTTACCTTTGGAGGCTGTTTTTGCATAATGCCCCACGTCAACAGGGGTGTAGTTCCAATTGGTAGAACAGCGGTCTCCAAAACCGATGGTTGCGGGTTCGAGTCCTGCCACCCCTGCCAAATTAAAGAAGCCGTTCAGAAATGAACGGCTTTTTGCTTTTCTGCTTTTATTAAATGTGGATGTCGATCGATACGTTTACTGTGTTAATACCTGTCAAAGTGTTTGCCATCTTCCTCGTGTTTAACGACTTGCTTTAGTTACTCCAGTGACATTCTAACTGTGTAACTGGTATTCTTGTGTCGTATTTGGATTGATTGGAGTGAACTTGAATAGAGACGATTATTTGGACGCGATGGGGGTAACCCGTTGGACCGATGCTAATAATGTATTGCCTAGGGCTATTATTCTGCTTGATCATAGTGGGCAACTCGATCTCAGTCATCCGATCATCCAAATTGTGCTTAGGCTTGTTGATGTAGAATCCGCTCAAGTTCAACTAACCACTAAATTACAACATAATATTCTTTGGGATATGCGTAAGTTAAAGCTGCCTAAAGTGAACTCTGTTATCAGCTCCGCCCCTTTGAATGAGCTTGAGCGTGACGTTCAGGCTAAGCGGGCGCTTTGGCAATCGATATGCGAGCAACAGCATGCATTATAAGTTAAGGGCTTTATCGCTGGCTGATGCGAGCAAGGTTGCTGAAATAGAGCAACGTTGTCACCCATTTCCTATGTCTATAGCAACGCTTGAGAGTTGCTTTGGGCGTTTCTATCATGTCATTGGTCTTGAGATTGATGGCGACCTCGTAGGATTTGCCATTTTGCACTTGTTATTTGAGGACGCCACATTGATGGATATTTGCGTGTCACCAGAAAATCAAGGCAAAGGACTTGGTAGAGTGTTATTAGATGCTGTAGTCGATTTAGCGGCCTCTGGTGGTGCAGAGCGGATAATGTTAGAGGTTAGGGCATCGAGTACTGCGGTGATCCGTTTGTATGAAAGGGCGGGTTTTGTTAGTACTGGTTTACGGGTTAACTATTATCAACATGAGCTAGGCAAGGAAGATGCGGTGTTGATGGAGCGATTATTATAGGCTTACCTGCAACAAATATTGTGATAAAAAAATAGCGCCTTGCGGCGCTATTTTTAGATTAAAACTTGTTGCGGTTAAAAGAAGCGCTTATTTAACTTCTTTGCCTTGCGCTTGTAGATCGGCATGGTAGCTAGAACGAACCATTGGGCCACATGCTGCATGGGTAAAGCCTATCTTTTCGGCAAATTCTCTTAGCTCGTCAAACTCCGCAGGCGGAACATAACGTTCTACAGGTAGGTGAAACTTAGAAGGTTGAAGATATTGGCCTAGTGTGAGCATTTCGACGTTATGAGCGCGCAGATCTTGCAATACTTCAGCGATCTCTTCGTTGGTTTCACCAAGTCCCATCATCAATCCAGACTTCGTGGGTATTGATGGATGACGTTCTTTAAATTTCTTCAGCAGATCCAGTGACCATTGATAGTTGGCGCCAGGACGGGCCTTACGATAGTGCTTAGGCGCCGTTTCTAAGTTGTGGTTAAACACATCAGGCGGCTCTGTGGCTAAGATGTCCAGTGCGGCATCAATACGGCCTCTGAAGTCAGGCACGAGAATCTCTATTTTGATCTCTGGATTTAATATCCGAATTTCACGAATGCAGTCGGCAAAATGTTGTGCTCCACCGTCTCTAAGATCGTCACGATCGACAGAGGTGATCACCACATATTTAAGCTTCATATCGCGAATTGTTTGTGCAAGCTTGACGGGCTCTTCGGCATCAGGCTTTAGTGGTCGGCCATGGGCTACGTCACAAAACGGACAGCGGCGAGTACAAATAGCCCCCAAAATCATGAAGGTCGCAGTACCATGGTTAAAGCATTCTGCTAAGTTCGGGCAAGATGCTTCTTCGCAGACAGAGTGCAACCCGTTTTTACGCAGTGCTTGTTTGATGTCGATAATACGCTGATTAGAAGCAGGTAATTTTACCCTTAACCAATCGGGTTTACGTAACATTGTTTCGCGCTCTGAAGGCACGATCTTAACTGGAATGCGTGAGACCTTATCGGCGTCACGTAACTTAACTCCCGGTTGTAGTCTTTCAGGCCTATTCATATGACTTTGCTAACCCTTGATGATGTTCTAAATGATGATAGCCCAGTGTTTGGCTAAAGGTTTGGATAAGTTTTTCGCCTGCTTCTATGACGGTTTGAGGTCCGTTTAACGGCTTGCATTGCACCATCTCTAAACCGGCATACCCACAGGGGTTGATGCGTTGAAATGGGGACATATCCATATCGACATTAAGTGCAAGGCCATGAAACGAGCATCCTTTGCGGATACGTAACCCGAGAGAGGCAATTTTACGCTCATCGACATAGACACCCGGCGCATCGGCTTTAGGATACGCCTGGATATCATACATGGCTAGCATGTTGACGATGCTTTGCTCTATATCTGTCACCAGCTGGCGCACCCCAATTTTGAGACGCTTGATATCCAGTAAAGGGTACGCTACCAGTTGTCCAGGCCCGTGATAGGTCACTTGGCCACCTCTATCGACTTGGATCACTGGGATGTCACCTGGATTAAGTATGTGCTCGCTCTTACCTGCTTGACCTTGGGTAAAAACGGCTGGGTGCTCTACTATCCAAAGTTCATCTTGGCTGTGTTCATCGCGAGTATCGGTATAATGCTGCATGGCATGCCATACCGATTCGTAATCTTGGCGACCAAGATGACGAATGTGTAAAACTTTATCCTTCAAGGGCAACCTCTCCCCTTAGCATTTTGTGCGCTTATTATACGCGCGAAATTAAGAAATGTAATATAGATCACACTTCTTCTTGTATGGCACTGGATTAGAGCACGCGTTTAACACCGACAATTGCGGCTAACTCAATGTACAGCGTCTCAATTTGTTCTTTGCTGTCGACCATCACCTTGATGGTGATTGAGTTATAAGTGCCTTTGCTCGATTCTCTGGTTGTCGGAATATAGTCACCTGGTACATGGCGCTGCACAACGGCAACGACATCATCGGCCAGTGTGCCTCTTGCATCACCAACAACTTTAAACGGAAATGCTGCAGGGAACTCCATGAGCTCGTGAAACTTAGTGTCTAACATTGGTTTTAATCTCTTGCCGAAATAGATGAGGTATTAAATGGGGCGCATTATACCTAATTCAACCCCTGTAAGGTAAAACAAAAAGGCCACCCAGAGGTGACCTTAGTCTTGCGTGGTTAAATTAGCTGAACCAGCTGGCAAACATCTGTTTGAAGTAATCCATTAACTTACTGAACCAGCTACCTTCATTGACTTCTTGTAAGGTAACGAGTGGGAACTGGGCTACATCTTTACCATCAAGCTGGAAATAGAGGCGTCCGACAACTTCCCCTTTGGCGAGTGGCGCGGTAAGTTCTTTATTCAGTTCAAAGTTAGCTTGGAGGTTTTGCGCCTGACCGCGGTAAATGGTGATTGGGGTGTCTGTGGTGACGCCCAGATCAACAGTTTCTCGGTCGCCGTACCAAATTTTTTGAGTAACAAAGCTGTCACCGGCTTGATACGGAGTGATGGTTTCAAAGAAGCGGAAACCATAATTGAGTAGTTTTTTGCTTTCAGCCTTACGCGCTGACTCGCTTGCGGTGCCCATGACTACAGAAATAAGACGCATGCCATCTTTAGTCGCTGAGGTGACGAGGTTATAACCAGCGCCTGACGTGTGGCCAGTTTTGATGCCATCGACATTTAAGCTTTTATCCCACAACAAACCGTTACGGTTGTATTGCTTAATACCATTAAAGGTAAAGGATTTTTCAGCGTAGACTCGATACTCCTCAGGTACATCTCGGATTAATGCCGCACCAAGGATCGCCATATCATAAGCGGTGGTTTTATGATTTTCCGAGTCAAGCCCATGTGAATTTTCAAAATAGCTGTCGGTCATGCCAAGCTGCTGTGCCCATGAGTTCATCATGTTAACAAAACCATCTTCAGTACCAGCAATATGCTCCGCCATCGCGACACAAGCATCGTTACCCGATTGAATGACGATACCGCGATTAAGGTCCTCTACAGTCACTTGCTTACCGACTTCGATAAACATCTTGGATGAATCAGGGAAGTTCTTTGACCAGGCTTTTTTGCTAATAGTAACCTGATCGGTAGGCGCGATATTGCCCACTTTGATCTCATGACCGATAACATAACTGGTCAACATTTTAGTCAAACTAGCTGGGTTTAAGCTTTCATAGGCATTTTCTTCAGCAATAATCTGCCCCGAATGGTAATCCATCAAAATATAAGCTTTAGCTGCGACCTTTGGTGCGTCTGGCGTAACCACTGGCGCGGCGCTGACAGCGGTAAAGGAGAGTGAGCTTAGAAGGAGCAGTGATTTAGCGTATTGATTTATCAATTTCATATTAAAAAGGCACGTCTTTTGGTTGAATGCGAAAAGAAAGCAGCTATCAGGCCGAGTATACCATTAGTCGACTCTGTAATTGAGTGAAGGTTCATTAATCTTCATTAAATTGAGTCAATTATTCATCTACTCTACGACTAAGTAGCTTTGCGGAAAACCATTTTGCCGCAGGGTTTGATGTAATTCGGCAGCAATTTGCTGCCGGCCAATGGGACCCAATTGAAGCTTATATAAGTCTCCCGTTTGCTGAATACGGGTTTTTACTTGGTACTGGCTAGCTAATTGGCCAGATAGCTTATCGATGCGGCGCTTATCTGATGATGCCACCACTTGCACATAATGCAAGTCGGTAGTTTTGAGTTCGGCAAGGGCAGCCGATTCTGGGTTCTCAATATAAATGACCTCAACCTTGACTTTGGCCGTCCCGGTTTTGAGCATATCGAGTCGATGGGCGGCGGCGTAAGACAAATCAATCAAGCGCTCATCATGAAACGGGCCTCGGTCGTTCACACGCACGATCACACTCTTGTTGTTGGTTAGGTTTGTGATTCTAGCGTAACTGGGTAAAGGCAGGGTTTTGTGGGCCGCCGACATTGAATACATATCATAGGTTTCACCATTCGAGGTAAGGTGACCATGAAACTTGGCGCCATACCATGACGCAACTCCGGTCTTCTGGTAGCCTTTACCCGTATCGAGTACGCTATAGGTCTTACCGCGAACAGTGTAACTTTTACTGTTTCCGCCACGGCTGTAGGGTTCAAATCTAGGATGCGCGTCTTCAACCTTGGTGACATCTGGTGTGTGTGTAGGCGCCGCATCGTCACTCATTTTATAGCGGCGATCGCTGTTTGATGAGCATGCGCCAAGTAATAAAATACATACCATTAAGCTGGCGTGATACAGACAGTGTTTCTTATGATTAAAGCGGTAACTATTTAACATATGAGTCTTTCAGTTGTTGGCTGAATTGATAAACGGCCATGGCGTATAAGGGGCTGCGGTTGTAGCGAGTGATCACATAAAAGTTGTGCAGTCCTAACCAGTAATCGGTTTGCTGAGCTTGAACCAGTTCAACGATCATCGCTGGCTGGTTGATATCTAAGTCGGTATTTTGGGCCAGTGAAATCTGAGGCGAGAGTATATCGGCCACCTGGTAATGTAACTTTTCACCTTGCCACACCTTTAAATGCTCGGGTAGCGTATGATTGGTTAAGGGCAAGGCTATTGGCTCGCCTTTTTGCCAGCGATGTTGATGAAAGTAGTTAGCAACGCTGCCAATAGCATCGATAGGATTACCTATTAAGTCACGCTGGCCATCATTATCAAAGTCTACGGCGTAATGGCGATAACTCGAAGGGATAAATTGCCCAAAACCCATCGCGCCCGCATAAGAGCCTTTTAAGTTGCTGATATCAAGTTGTTCCTCTTTAGCGAGCATCTGCAGATTAGCGAGCTCCTTGCTAAAGAACTTGGCTCTAGGGGTGTAGTGAAACCCTAGGGTATATAGCGCATCGATGACAGGGTAATTTCCCAAATAACCACCATAAAAGGTTTCGATACCAATAATGGCTACAATGATCTCCGGTTCGACCTGAAACTCATTGGCGGCCTTAGTTATAGTATCGGCATAACGTTGCCAAAACTCGATACCTTTAGCTAGGCGTTGCTCGGTAAGAAAAATAGGTTGATAAAGATGCCAAGGTTTGGCTTCCCAGGGGGTGGTAATTGCATCGATGACTTTTTGATTATAATTAGCCTTGGCAAGAAACTGCTCTACCTCTGATTCGGTAAAGCCTGCATCGAGTTGTGCTTGAATAAAAGCTTGCTTGGCGGGGCTAATATCACCATCGGCAGCGACTACAGTTGCAGCTTGGGTCGTTGGCGAGGTCAGGCCCAGTGTGAGGGCGGCCATAATGACAATGAGGGACGATCTTAGCTTCACTCTGGTGCTCCGTTATCGGTCGACAAAACGTCTATGGGTATGAATGCTCATTAAGATACCAAAGCCAGTCATCAGTGTCAGCATCGAGGTGCCTCCATAACTGATTAGGGGTAATGGCACACCAACCACAGGTAAAATACCCGACACCATGCCTATGTTGACAAAAATATACACAAAGAAGGTTAAAGTAATACTGCCAGCGAGTAAACGGGCAAAACTGGTTTGTGCCCGCGTGGCAATGACTAAACCGCGACCAATTACGTATAAATAAAGCGCCAATAACAATAGGCTTCCGATCAAACCAAACTCTTCACCAATGACGGCGAAGATAAAGTCGGTATGACGCTCGGGTAAGAATTCCAGCTGTGACTGAGTTCCATCTAACCAGCCCTTGCCCCATAAACCTCCTGAGCCGATAGCAATTTTCGACTGAATAATATGGTAGCCCGCGCCAAGGGGATCCTTTTCAGGATCGAGTAAGGTTAATACTCGCGTGCGCTGGTAGTCATGCATTAAGAAAAACCACAGCACAGGTAACATGGCGAGTACGCCGCCGACAAAACTGCCGACAATCGCCCAGCTCATGCCCGACAAAAACAGTACAAATATCCCTGAAGCAGCGACCAAAATCGAAGTGCCCAAATCAGGTTGCTTGGCAATCAACAACGTTGGAACCAGCAGTAACACCCCCGCACCCGCTAGGTAGCGTTTCTTTGGTGGTAGTGGAAACTTACTGATATACCAGGCCATCGTGATGGGAAAGGCCAGTTTAATAAGCTCTGAGGGTTGAAACTCCATAAAGCCCAAGTTTAACCAGCGCCGAGCCCCCTTGTTTATCTCGCCAAAAAAATGCACCCCGAGCAACAGCACAATCCCGGCAATATAGATGGGGAATGCCCAGCGCCTAAAGACTTCAGGGTTGATCTGTGCCACAAATAGCATGATGGCCAGCGATAAGCCGATACGCACTAACTGACGTTCCATTAGGGCAATATCTTCACCGCCAGCAGAATAGATAACAAATAGGCCAAAGCACATCAGTGCCAAGATCCCCAGCAGTAGGGGCAGGTCTATGTGTAAACGCTGCCAGATGTTAGGGCGATAGCTATGGGCGGTCATTGTTCGGCGCTCCAGCGGTGACGGTGGGAGACTCATCTCTGAGAATATATTCATCGAGTAAGGCGCGTGCGACGGGACCTGCGTTAGCACCACCCCATCCAGCATTTTCGAGTACCACGGCTAATACAATTTTGGGTGACTCATAGGGCGCATACGCAATGATAAGCGCATTATCGCGTAGGTGCTCATCAATGGTATCGGCATCATACTTTTCATCTTCTGCCACGGTAAATACTTGTGCCGTACCCGTTTTCATCGCGGCGGTGTATCCGGCGTCGACAAAGCGCGATTTATGCGCCGTGTCTTTCATAGCGGAGTTGATGATCTCCCAATTACGTGGGTCTTTCAGCTCCAGCGGGGGCATTTCATCGATCAAGGTATCGACCTTGGTGGTGTCGTTTTCCACCGATTTAAGCAGGTGAGGCACAAATCGCTGGCCATTATTGGCTAAAATAGCCGTTGAATTAGCAAGCTGTAGCGGGGTGGTAGTCCAATACCCTTGGCCAATTCCCACTGAAATGGTGTCACCTATATACCAAGGCTGATTGTACTTAGCGCGCTTCCATTCTCGAGAGGGCATGATGCCGGCAGATTCTTCGAAAATATCCACTCCAGTACGTTCACCAAAGCCAAATTGCAGCATAAAGTGGCTCATCTTATCGATGCCAGTCTTATAAGCTAAATCATAGAAGTAGGTATCGCAGGAGTGTACTAGCGCACCATTTACATCAACCCAACCATGGCCCCAGCGTTTCCAATCGCGATACTTATGATCGACATTGGGGATCTGCCAAAAACCCGGATCCCAGACGCGGGTTTTCGCGGTGACGACTTTATCTTCTAAGCCTAATAGCGCCATATGGGGTTTTACCGTTGAGGCCGGTGCATATTGCCCTTGAGTCGATCGATTAATTAAGGGGCGTGAGCGCGAGTTAAGCAGCTCGCCATAGGCTTTAGAGCTAATGCCGTGTACAAATTGGTTCGGATCGTAAGTTGGGCTAGAAACCATGGCTAATATTCCGCCATCGCGGGGATCGATAGCGACAATTGAGCCGCGCCTACCGTCTAATAGTTCCATGGCCTTTTTTTGCAGCTGCAGATCTAAGGTGAGATGGATATCTTGGCCAGGTATCGGTGCGACTGACTTGAGGGTCCTAATGGTGCGCCCACGGTTATTGACCTCTTCCTCTAAGTGACCTGGGGTGCCATGCAATAAATTTTCGTAAAACTTTTCGATGCCTTGCTTACCAATATCATTGGTGGCGGCGTAATTTTTCCATAAGCCAGCGCTTTGAAGGGCTGCTTGATCGCGGTTGTTAATTCGGCCGACATAGCCAAGTACATGGGTCATTAAACCGTTGTAAGGGTAATGACGTTTAAGGCCTGCATCGATAGAAAACCCGGGAAATCGATGTTGGTTAACACTAAAGGCGGCGACTTGCTCTTCTGTCAGGCGATTTTTAACCGTAATAGGCTTGAAGCGGCGATGATATTTCAAGGCTTCGAGGAGATTTTCTCTTTCATCGTTACTGATCTCAATCACCTCGTTAAGCGCATCGAGGGTCGAAGCTACGTCAGTGACTTTTTCGGGGATCAGTTCAAGCGAGAAGAAGGGTTGATTTTCAGCCAGTAGTTGTCCATGGCGGTCATAAATCAGGCCGCGGCTCGGTGCAACGGGAACCACTCGAATGCGATTGTCATTGGAGCGGGTTTCATAATCGGTGTAAGAGAGGATCTGCAACTGATAGAGATTGGTGAACAGGATGCACAATAACACCACGACACATATGAAAGTAAAAATCGCTCTTCGCTTGAACAGTGAGGCTTCGGCGGCATGGTTATGCATCGCCATCCGTTTACGTGGCGCCAATTATACTCTCTCCAGCAGTAAGTTGGTGTTCGCAATCATTAGCCTATCCTGTGGTGTCCTACGGGCATAGGAGCGTAAGGGTTATTCTCGATGATAGGGATGGTTATTGTTAACGCTCCAAGCGCGATAAAGGCTCTCGGCCACCAATACCCTAACTAAGGGGTGAGGTAATGTCAGTGCCGAAAGACACCAGCTTTGTGTTGCCGCTTGCTTGCAGGCGGGAGCAAGTCCTTCTGGGCCACCAATCAGTAAGCTGACGTCGCGTCCATCATGTTGCCAACGGCTAAGCTGGGTAGCCAGTTCAGGTGTTGTCCAGTTTTTGCCGGGGAGATCGAGGCTAACGATATGATTACCTTTAGGTATCGCTGCTAGCATCAGCTCGCCTTCTTTATGAAGAATTCGAGCTATATCGGCATTTTTTCCACGTTTACCCGCTGGGATCTCTGTTAATTCGAAAGGCATATCCCGTGGAAAACGGCGCTGATACTCTTCAAATCCAGTGGTAACCCAACTGGGCATACGGGTGCCTACGGCAACTAGCTGTAACTTCATTACTCTGGCTTTTCAGACCACAGCTTTTCAAGCTGGTAAAAATCACGGGTCTTGTCTTGCATTACATGCACAATAACATCGCCTAGGTCGACGAGAACCCATTCGCTGCTATCACGACCTTCAACACCATTGATGTGCAGGTTGGCACGTTTAGCTTCTAGTACCACGTTTTCAGCAATTGCTTTAACGTGAGTCTTAGATGTTCCTGAGCACACCACCATAAAATCGGTGATATTTGATTGCTCACTCACATCTAATACTGTGATATCTCTTGCTTTTAAATCTTCGACTTTGTCGATGACAAATTGTTTTAGCTCGGCGCTTTGCACGCGGTTTTCCTCATTCATTTTTGACAGCGGGGCAGTATAACAGGTTATCTTGCCAAAGTAATCGCCTATAGGCGGCATCGGCAGGGGATTTTTAGCAAATTAGAGCGCCGATAGCAACGCCTGTATCGCGATCAACGGTACAGTTGGTGCTCGGTAATATAGTCGCGAACGACTTTGGGCATGGCGTCAGCGGGCAAGGTGTTGTTAGCTAGTTGCTTTCTTATTTGCGTCGATGAGTAAGGTTGCTCAGTAATGGCCACCGGCAGAATAAGCCCGCCATATTGCCCCCGCTCTGTGGCGATGGCGAGGCTGGTTTTATCGCCGCGGCGCTGCTCAAGTAACTGCTGCATGGGGGAGTCGTTTGCCAACTGCCAGCCTGGTCGTTGGCATACCACCAAATGGCACAGCTCGAACAATTGCTGCCATTGATGCCAGCTAGAGAGGTTGATAAATGAGTCCATGCCCATAATAAATAACAGTTGATCATTCGGGTGCGCCGCACGTAAACGTTCAAGCGTGACCACCGAATATGACGGGCTGCTACGTTTAATTTCGATATCACATACCTGCATTTGTGGGTATTGCTGGCAGACTAAACGCGCCATTTGCAGCCTATGTGCGCTGCTGCACATAGGCTGAGGCTTGTGCGGCGGAATGTTATTTGGCATTAGCCACACTTGGTCTAACCCAAGTGCCTGCTGCACCTCAAGTAACGGTGTGATGTGACCATAGTGGATCGGGTCAAAAGTGCCGCCTAACAAGCCGATATTCATTTTATGCTAATTCGATATGGCTCAAGTGCTCGTGAGCGCTGGGATCGTACAACAGGCATAGATGGCTCAAGGCGGTCCAATCTTCGACGCCTTGTTGTTTGAGTCTCAGCTCGGTCTTGGATGCAAACGCTAACATGGCTTCGATTTGCGTTAGGCTTAAACGCGACAGCGCCGCTTGGTATAACGCTTTACGTTTATCCCAAATACGCAGTTTGTTCCATAAGCTACTGACATTGCCGCCCAGCTCTTGGGCTTGCTTTAGCTGTAATAGCGTGGTCAGCTCTTTAAATTGGCCCCATAACAAAATCGGCATGGCTACGCCTTCGGCCTGCAGTTGTGACAACATATGCTGCGCTTTATCTTGCTGATTATTAAGCAGCACATCGGCTAACTGGAAAACGGTAAAGCGAGATTGATCTTCAAAGTACTGTTCAAGTTGTTGGCTGTTGATCAGATCGTTAGGGTTGAGCAACTGCAGCAGTTGCAACGCTTGATCGGCGGCGAGCAAGTTACCTTCATACAGGTTAAACAGCATCTGCTGTGCATCTTGGGTCAGCCGTAACTTGAAGTGACTGATTCTGCCTTGCAGCCAGCGCTGAAATTGCGCGCCTTCAGGCGTGGTGCACGGAATATAAACGCCTTTGGCGTCGAGACTTTTAAACCACTTAGATTTAGTCTGTTCGCTGGCTAATTTGGGTCCGGTTAGCAGCAATAAGATATCGGGGTTATGGTGTTGCATTAACGCTTGCAACTGTGCACTGCCGTCACTGCCAGGCTTGGCTTGGGGTAAAGACAACTCAATAATACGGCGGCTCGCGAACAGGCTCATGGTGTTCCACTCTTCGAGCAAGTCTTGCCAATTAAACCCTGTTTCTTGGGTGAGTTGAATTCGCTCTTCGAAACCGTCGCGTTTGGCTTGGGCGTAAATTAAGGATTTACTGGTTTCGCACAGCCAAGGATCATCGCCAAAGACTAAATAGCATTGAGTTAATGGCGTGAGCTGTTTGGCTAATTGATCTGGATAAACCCGCATCAATTAGTCTCGATTGAAGCCAAAATTTGAATAATTTGGTCTGCGGCTTGGATGCGCATCTCTTTAACCAGTAGCTCCATTTCACGGCTTTTAGCCAGTGCGGTGCGCGGGTCATCGAGGTAGTCGCGATGAATTGCCACTTCAAAACGCTGTGCATCACGTTCAGGCAGTTGCACCGTAAATGAGACTAGGTAGTTGAGCTCATACTCGGCGACATTCCCTGTGGGATATAAGGAGAGTGTGGTTCTGTCGAGTGAATCATTAAGGATGCTCAGCGTGGGTAAGGTCGCGTTCGCGTCAACCACATTGATGCTGTTAAGACGTAAGCGCTCACGTACCAAGCGGGTGAGTTCGCTGTATTGATCTTGACTGCTAAGGTGCAGTGATTTTAGCGCATCGGGAATAGAGTAACTGCGCTGCAGTTTAAAGCCGCAACCGCTGGTGGCCAAAAGGGTCAGGGTTAACAGGGCGAAACACAGGCGTTTAATAAACATAAGTGAGTCTGTTCTTCCTAAAGTAATGATGCTCAGCCTAACAACATAGGCTGAGCATTGCAGCACCTGAATCACAAAGGTTATTCAGGTGCCGGGCTTGCGACAGTTAGCTTGCTACGATATTGAGCAGCTTACCAGGGACATAAATCACTTTACGTATGGTTTTGCCTTCGGTGTGTTTAATCACGCCTTCTTGCGCCATACCCAAAGCTTCAACTGCGTCTTTATCGGCATCGGCCGCGACAGTGATTTTAGCACGTAGCTTGCCGTTAACTTGCACTATGATAAGTTTACTATCTTCCACTAGCGCCGCTTGATCGACTTCAGGCCACAGCACCTCTTCGATCGCTTGTTCGTGCCCTAAAGCTTGCCATAGGCTGAAACACGTGTGCGGAATGATTGGGTACAGTAGACGTACCACAGCGCAAAGTGCTTCTTGCATTAAGCCGCGGTCTTGCTCGCTCTCTGCTGGGGCTTTTTGCAGACGATTCATCAACTCCATCACCGAGGCGATGGCGGTGTTAAACATCTGACGGCGCTCAATATCATCACCCACTTTAGCAATGGTCTTGTGCAGCTCGCGGCGCAGCTCTTTCTGTGCTGGATTGAGCGCAGTGAGATCTAAGCTTGTGGTCGCCCCTTGAGAGACATGGTCGTGTGCCAGTTTCCATAAACGCTTGATAAAGCGATGCGCGCCTTCAACACTCGACTCTTGCCACTCAAGAGTTAGCTCTGGTGGCGCAGCGAACATCATAAACAAGCGTACGGTATCGGCGCCGTATTTATCGACCATCTCTTGTGGGTCAATACCGTTATTTTTAGATTTAGACATCTTGCTCATGCCAGTATAAACCAGTTCATGGCCTTGGCTGTCTATCGCTTTAACGATACGGCCTTTGTCGTCCGTTTCGGTGACGGTGGCATCACTTGGTGAAACCCAAACGCGGGCGCCTTTCTCGTCGTTGTAGTAGAAAGCATCGGCCAACACCATTCCTTGAGTCAATAGGCGTTTGGCTGGCTCATCACTGTTGACTAAGTCCATATCACGCAGCAATTTGTGGAAAAAGCGGAAGTAAAGCAGGTGCATACATGCGTGCTCAATACCACCGATATATTGATCCACAGGCAACCAATAGTTGGCTTTCGCAGGATCTAACATCTGGTCTGCGTGTGGGCTGCAGTAACGAGCATAGTACCAAGATGACTCCATAAAGGTGTCAAAGGTGTCTGTCTCTTTGAATGCTTCTTGGCCATTAATTTGAGTCTTGGCCCACTCTTTGTCCGCCTTGATTGGGCTTTGAATACCATCCATTACCACATCTTCTGGCAAGATGACCGGCAGTTGATCTTCTGGCGTTGGCATTACAGTGCCATCGGCGAGCGTGACCATAGGAATTGGCGCGCCCCAGTAACGCTGACGAGATACTCCCCAGTCGCGTAGACGGAAGTTAACTTGGCGTTTACCTTTACCTTCGCTCGATAGTTTGGCATCGATGGCATCGAATGCCGCTTGGAAGTCTAGGCCATCTAGCTCTGGGAACGCGTCGCCAGAGTTAAACACAATACCTTTTTCGGTATAAGCTTCTTTACTAATATCAAGCTCACCATCGACTGGCTTAATCACGCCCTCGATTGGCAGGCCATATTTAGTGGCAAATTCATAGTCGCGTTGGTCATGACCTGGAACCGACATCACCGCGCCAGTACCGTAGTTCATCAACACAAAGTTAGCCGCCCATATAGGCACTAACTTACCCGTGAGTGGATGAATCGCTTTAAGACCAGTATCGACGCCTTTTTTCTCCATCGCAGCCATAGCGGCCTCGGTGGTGTCGGCATTTTTACACTCTTCGATAAAGTCTTTAAGTGCGGGGTTGTTGGCCGCGGCTTGCTCAGCGAGTGGGTGACCGGCGGCAATCGCCACATAAGTCACCCCCATTACTGTATCGGGACGCGTGGTATAGATATCGAAACTCTGTTCGCTATCAGCCACTTGGAAGGTCATCTCTATGCCTTCACTGCGACCAATCCAGTTGCGCTGCATGGTCTTAACTTGCTCAGGCCATTCATCGAGTTGGTCGATGTCGTTGAGTAGCTCTTCGGCGTAATCGGTGATTTTAATAAACCACTGAGGGATCTCTTTTTGCACCACTTCGGTGTCACAGCGCCAACAGCAGCCGTCCTGTACTTGCTCATTGGCGAGTACGGTTTCATCGTTGGGGCACCAGTTAACCGCTGAGGTTTTTTTATAGACTAGGCCTTTTTCGTATAACTTGGTGAAGAACCATTGTTCCCAGCGGTAGTACTCTGGGGTACAGGTGGCGATTTCACGGCTCCAGTCGTAGCCAAATCCCAGCATTTTCAGCTGGTTTTTCATGTAGTCGATATTTTCGTAAGTCCAAGGGGCTGGCGCCGTCTTATTATTGATTGCCGCATTTTCAGCAGGCAGGCCAAACGAGTCCCAACCGATAGGTTGTAGGACATTTTTGCCCTGAAGACGCTGGTAACGCGCAACTACATCGCCTATGGTGTAGTTGCGAACATGGCCCATATGGAGTCGGCCAGAAGGGTATGGAAACATCGAGAGGCAGTAAAACTTCTCCTTGCTTTCATCCTCGGTTACTTCAAATGTTTTTGTGTCTTGCCAGTGCTGCTGCACCTTAGCTTCAATCTCTGAAGGTAGATATTGCTCTTGCATTGATGATTCCCGGCCATGTCGCCTATTATTTGATCTTGCGCACGTTGCGCGCGAGTGAGATCTGCATAGAATAAACTAGAAGTGAGTCATTAAAAAGGTTCGCATGAAGGAGTATTGAACATGAGTCAAAGAAGTGCCGAATTACTATCGCTTTATCAGGCCCTGATCTCGCAGGTTAAATTGGATTTTGCTGATGATAACTCTATGACAGTAAAGGAGTTATATAAGGTTGTCACTAACAGTAAGGACTTTTTGGCTCTCAAGCAACAAGCTAAAACTGAAGAGTTAGCTTTAGTCGAACAATTTTTAAAACGTGATATCGCAGATTACTTGCAAGAGAAAAATGCCTCCGACTTAAGCCATAGCCCCACAGTTATCGCGGTTGAAAATACGTTATGGCATTGGTTAAGTGAAATCACTGATCGTAGCCAAGTGGAGTGGCATGAGGTCACGCAAGATTTTAAACATAATGGTCTGTATCAAAGTGGTGAAATTATCGGGCAAGGGACGTTAGTCTGCACCGCCTGTGGCCATGAGATGCGCATTGAATTTCCAGGGGTGATCCCCGACTGTCCTGAGTGTGATTGTGGGCAGTTTACTCGTGAGGCGTTAACGCCTTAGGGTTAGCTTGTAAGTGTCGCCAACCGCTTTGACGGCGCACGGTAGCGCTAACGATTCTTTGCTCTTAGCGCTACCATCGCTAACGAAACGGCTAAGTGGTTAACTTAATGTTTAACCGCTTTTCATACCGGTGCAGTGGGTGATTGATAATCGCTCAGCGCACCGTCCATCGGCGTATCATCACATACCCCAAAACGCCCCAGCTAAATAGCAATATTGGCCATTGTCCCCAGCGGCTAAACAGTGTTGTTCCTGTCATCAGTGGAATACTTGCGTGTAATACCCCGGTTTCAAATTGCGGTAGGCTGGCGGTGATCTCGCCATCAACATTTACCACAGCGGTGACGCCATTATTGGTGCCCCTGACTAAGGGGCGCCCCAGTTCAATGGCCCGCATCTGGGCAATCTCCATATGCTGTAAAGGACCATTTGAGCGGCCAAACCACGCATCGTTAGACACAGTCAGCAGGAGTTCGGTATCGTTGGTCACATTAGCGCGCAGTTGCTCAGGAAAGGCTATTTCGTAGCAGATAGCGGGCGCGACTTGATGGCCTAGGGCATTGAGATTAGGTTGCTGATAATCGCCGCGAGCAAATGAAGACATGGGTAAGTTGAAAAAAGGTGCTAGCGGGCGTAGCAAGGACTCAAAGGGCACAAATTCACCAATAGGGAGAAGGTGATGCTTTCTAAACTCATTAATTCCATTGGCTTGATAATCCGGGCTACTTTGCATCGGCGCCTGGTGATTGCCTAAGACAATAAGCGAGTTATAAAACTGCTGTTGTTGACGGCTGATAATGCCGGTAATGATGGCGCTATTATTAAAATTGGCCACCTGATTGGCATTGTCGAGAAAATCACTCACCATATCTTCAGGAGCGGGAATTGCAGCCTCTGGCCAGATAAAAATATCGGTATTAGCAAATTCAGGTCGCGACAAGTCCATATATTTAAGCATGGTGGGCCATAGGGCTTCGGGCTGCCATTTCATGCTTTGGGCAATATTGCCTTGCACCAAGGTGACATTAACCTGTTTACCGGTAGGCGTGATGGGTGACAGTACTTTAGTCATGTAGCTCGCTGAGCAGGCCACTAATACGATGATGAATAAAGGCGCGCCGCGCTTTGCCAATGATGTTTTATGAGCGCTAAACAGCAACGCAAGCGCGCCAGCCAACAGTGCTACTAGGTAACTGAGGCCGAGTGCGCCGATCACACTGGCTAATGGACTCAACGGGCCGCTGGTTTGGCTGTACCCGGCCCATAACCAAGGAAACCCCGTCAATACCCAGCCACGAGACCATTCGGTGAGCATCCAAAGGGCAGGGAAGAGTAATAGGTTGCGCAGATAATGCGATTGCGGCGTCAGCTTGGCCAGTAAATAGCCTGCCAGCGCAGGATACAGTGCCAAATACAGGGCCAATAACGCCATTAATCCAATAGAGGCCGCCAGCGGCAGGCCGCCGAAGGTGTCCATGCTCACGTGCACCCAGCTAATGCCTACTGAGAAGCAGCCAAAGCCAAAGCTAAGCCAATAGTAAAATGTCAGCTTCGGTGAGAGTGGTTGGCTTTGACTAAGGGCAAAGGCCATTGAAACCAGATAGATAGGCCATAGGCCATAGGGAGCAAACGCAAGGGTAGTGCTGGCACCCGCCAGATAGGCGAGCACCAGTTTTAACCAAGGTTGATGGGCTATAGCCCTAAGTGGTAGCAGCATTTAAGCCTCATCAAGGGGATACGAAACTAGTCGTTATCGTTGTCAGTTTGGTTATCGGGTAATTTAACCCTGAGTTGGACCAGTCTGCGGGTATCGGCGCTAATGACTTTAAATTCTATATCGTCGATCATCACCTTTTCATTACGTTCAGGCAGGTGCCCAAAAGCATGTGAGACCAAACCACCGACAGTATCAAATTCTTCGTCACTAAAGTGAGTACCAAATTTTTCATTAAAGTCTTCAATGGGCGTTAAGGCTTTAACCATATAAAGCTGTTTGCCCACTTGACGGATTTCCGTTTCTTCGGCCGAATCGTGGTCAAATTCATCTTCAATTTCACCGACAATCTCTTCGAGAATATCTTCAATCGTCACCAAGCCCGATACGCCACCATATTCATCGACGACAATCGCCATGTGGTAGCGTTGTGAACGGAACTCTTTTAATAAGACATCAACACGCTTGCTCTCTGGCACAACAACAGCAGGGCGGATCACTTGCCCTAAAGAAAAAGGTTCGTCGTTGTTTTTAAAGCCGTATTTAAGCAGATCTTTGGCAAGTAAAATGCCTTCGATATGATCTTTATCTTCGTTGACGACAGGAAAGCGAGAGTGTGCAGAACCAATGACTGTCGATAGTAGTTCTTCAACTGTACTATCAATCTTTAGCGCCACAATTTGTGCTCGTGGGATCATGATGTCACGCACGCGCAGATCGGAAACTTCTAAAACACCTTTTATCATCTCGCGAGTGTCTTCGCTAATCACTTCTCTTAGCTCAGCATCGTGGATAACTTCCACTAACTCGTCGCGACTCTGTGGTTCGCCCTGGAATAACTGACTTACTTTTTCAAACCAGCCCTTCTTGTGGGCGTTGGTACTCGGTGGGATGTCATCGCTCATAGTAATTTCCTGGCTATTACAGCCAATTATTGCTCCTTGTAAGGATTAGGAAAGCCTAGGCTTTCAATCAGTTGAGTCTCTAAGGACTCCATCTCTTCTGCTTCGCTATCATCGATGTGATCATACCCTAGCAGATGCAGACAACCATGTACAACCATATGAGCCCAGTGGGCTTCTAAGGCTTTATCTTGTTGTTTTGCTTCAGCTTCGACAACGGGTACGCAGATCACTAAATCGCCAAGTAGTGGTAATTCCACTTCTGGAGGCGCTTCAAACGGGAATGATAGCACATTTGTCGGCTTGTCTTTACCGCGATAGCTATGATTTAAGCGTTGGCTCTCTTCTATGTCAACCAGTCGAATCGTCATTTCAGCTTCGGCCATAGTGTTGCCCAGTGCTAAGCGCACCCAGGTTTCAAATTGTGCCTGAGTCGGAAGCGCTTGGCTGTCGGTTGCAATTTGCAGGTCGAGACTCAATGCAAGAGTAGGGTGATCAGACATCATGTTGGGCTTGTTCCTGGGATTGATATTGGCTTGCGCGCTTGGCTTTTTCGCTAGCCATTTTTTGCTCATGGGCTTCATAAGCTTCGACAATGCGGGCCACAACGGGGTGGCGCACCACATCTTTGGCTTGGAAAAAGTTAAAGCTCACCTCATCGACATCACTAAGGACTTCAATGGCGTGACGCAGGCCTGATTTTTGGTGCTTGGGCAGATCGATCTGAGTAATATCGCCGGTGATCACGGCGCGCGAATTAAATCCGATGCGGGTTAAAAACATTTTCATCTGCTCGACGGTGGTATTTTGGCTTTCGTCTAAGATGATAAAGGCATCGTTTAGGGTTCGTCCGCGCATATAGGCCAGTGGCGCCACTTCGATAACGCTGCGTTCAATTAATCGTTCGACTTTTTCAAAGCCCATCATCTCAAAGAGGGCATCGTATAGCGGGCGCAGATACGGATCGACCTTTTGGCTTAAATCACCTGGCAGAAAGCCCAGTTTCTCACCGGCTTCAACCGCAGGGCGCGTCAGTAAGATGCGTCTTACCTCTTGGCGCTCGAGCGCATCGACCGCGGCGGCGACCGCAAGGTAGGTTTTACCCGTACCAGCAGGGCCAACGCCAAAGCTGATGTCATGGCGGACGATATTGGCTACATAATCACTTTGGTTAGGGTTTCTGGGCTTAATGACACCGCGTTTGGTTTTTATATACAGCTCTTTGTCATCGCGGGGGCCGTCGGCCTCTAGCGCGATGGCAGCTTGAATGGCCATATGAACAGCGTCTGGCTCTAAGTCAGGAGTACTGCCTCGTACAGGCTGGGTTTCAACATACAGCTCTTTGAGTAAGTTGTTGGCGGTTAAGCAGTTGCGTGGCAGGCCAACAATTTGAAAATGGTTGTTGCGGTAATTGATCTCAACACCGATGCGGCGTTCTAACTGTTTGATGTTGTCATCAAAAGGGCCGCATAGCGATGCAAGCCTACGGCTGTCAGCGGGTTCGAGATACAAATTGAGGGTGGTTAATTTATTTGACAAAAATAACTCCAAATGATGTTTGTCTGTATCCACAAATAGGGTTAACTCAGACAGTTTACGAGGCATTAAGTTGAAATGCTAACGCTAATTTTAGTGTTCGATGCCATTAAAAGGGGGCCACAGGTGTAGTGGCCTATGTGTACTGGCAAGTCGAGTGAGCAATAAAAAAGCGACTGTGATGCACAGTCGCTTTGATTCAATTTACGTTGTCACTCGCCCAAGTTAAGGGATGTACTGGGTGACGCCTAGCTCATCATCTTTCTTATGCTTAGCCAAGATGTCAGATGGACGAAGGTCGCGACGTAAGTCCATCTCATCTTCACCACGGATAAAGATACCGCGCAATGAGTTAGTGTAAACATCGACAATTTCAACATCGACAAAGCTGCCAATGTGCTTAGGATCGCCCTCGAAGTTCACCACGCGGTTATTTTCGGTGCGTCCCCGAAGCTCCATTGGGTTTTTAACCGATGGCCCTTCGACTAAGATACGCTGCACGGTACCGAGCATTTGACGGCTGTAACGCATCGCTTGCTGGGTGATCCTGTCTTGCAATATGGCTAAGCGCTCTTTTTTCTCTTCCATTGAGACATCATCTGGCAGATCGGCCGCAGGCGTGCCCGGACGAGCGCTGTAGATAAAGCTAAAGCTGTGGTCAAATTGCACATCTTCTATTAGCTTCATGGTGTCGGCGAAATCCTGTTTCGACTCACCAGGAAAGCCAATAATAAAGTCAGAGCTTATCTGAATATCGGGACGTGCTTTGCGTAGACGACGAATGATAGATTTATATTCAATCGCCATATGACCGCGTTTCATCTGGGTCAAAATTAGATCGGAACCCGACTGCACAGGCAGGTGCAGGAAGCTCACCAATTCTGGTGTATCTTCATAAACATCTATGATGTCTTGGGTAAACTCGATGGGGTGGCTAGTGGTGAAACGAATACGGTCGATACCATCAATAGCGGCTACATAACGTAGCAGTTCGGCAAACGTGCAGATGTCATCGTCGTGGGTGGCCCCACGATAAGCATTCACGTTTTGGCCAAGTAGATTGACCTCACGCACCCCTTGAGCCGCCAATTGGGCAATCTCAAGAATGACATCATCGAGCGGGCGGCTGACCTCTTCACCGCGAGTGTATGGCACTACGCAGAAAGAGCAGTATTTGCTACAGCCTTCCATGATAGACACGAAGGCGCTTGGTCCTTCGGCACGCGGCTCAGGTAGACGGTCAAATTTTTCGATTTCAGGGAAACTGACATCGATAACCGCTTTGCCGCCTTGCTGGATTTGGTCAATCATTTCAGGCAAACGGTGTAAGGTCTGTGGCCCAAAGATCAGATCCACACACTGGGCTCTGTCTTTAATCGCCTTGCCTTCTTGTGAGGCGACACAGCCACCAACACCAATGATAAGATTAGGCTTTTTATCTTTTAAGGTTTTCCAGCGACCAAGTTGGTGAAACACCTTTTCTTGCGCTTTTTCACGGATAGAGCAGGTGTTAAGCAGCAGTACGTCTGCCTCTTCTGCATTATCCGTTAAGGTATACCCTTGGTATTCGTCTAGTAGGTCGGCCATCTTTGATGAGTCATACTCATTCATCTGACAGCCCCAAGTTTTAATATGGAGTTTCTTACTCATCAGTTTTGCGCCGTGGTTGCAATTACTGGGAAAAATAGCGCAACATTTTACCCTTTGAGCACCACTCTGGCTAGCTTTTGCGCGTTATATATTAGAAATTACTCCGGGCTAAAGGTTTTTGCCGTTAACATTGACGTTGTGTCGAAGGCCGATTCAAGGGCTGCACTTTCGAAGGCTTGTGCCATTGCAAGGCTGCTGTTTCTGGCTTGATCTTGTATGCTGTCATAAATTTCTACTCTGTATTGACTGCGCCATTCTGTCGTATATTGATATAGGGCATAATCGAGCGGCGCGCGATAGGTTATAGTCATGGTTTCCATGGCGGGGGCCTGATCGGCTAACGCCACATTGGCGATTAATGCGCTGGTTATCATTACACTGGCAATCATTGAGCGTTTCATAGTGAACCTCTAATGCAATAAATAGTGAATGTAGGTGCATAAGTGAGTATCCATACTGACTAACGTCCACAACCACTATAGAACACGATGAGCTTGGGATTGGCCGCCTTTGTAACTGAGTGTGAGTGATTACAGTGTCAGTCATATTTGCATACGTAATAGGCCTAATTGACATATTTAGACACAGAAACCGCTCGTCAGGGAACCAACGTAATAAATGTGTCGTCATGAGCGTGCACTAGAGAGTTAACCATCAGGGAGTAAAGCGTAAGGTGAGTCAGAATCAAAACCAACATCTAGAACAAGATGTCGTGATCCTCGGCGGTGGCATGGTGGGAGCCGCGACCGCAATTGGGTTAGCCCAGTTAGGGTTAAAGGTTGCCGTTGTTGAAGCCTTTGCGCCTCAAGCATACAGCCCTGAGCAACCATTGGATTTACGTGTTTCAGCCATCAGCGTCGCTTCTGAGCAGTTGCTGCAACAGCTAGGAGCGCTCGACGCTATCGCCGCGATGCGTCAGGTGGCCTATAAAGGACTGGAAACTTGGGAGCTTGATGGGTGCCAGACACAGTTTCATAGTGATCAAGTGGGTGCGACTCATCTTGGGCATATTGTCGAAAATCGTGTGGTGCAATTAGCCTTGTGGCAGGCATTTGACAAGTATGACAATTTGCAGCTTATCTGCCCGGTTAACGTCGACCAGTTTAGCCGGAGTGAGCATGGGGTTAGGCTACGATTAAGTAATAACACAAGCATAGATACTCGCTTGTTAGTCGGTGCCGATGGGGCAAACTCTCAAGTACGTCAGTGGGCAGGGATCGGCTTAACTGGGTGGGATTATGCCCAGTCGGCGATGCTGATTAATATTGAGACCCAGCAGGAAGAGCAAGATGTTACTTGGCAACAGTTTACTCCCCAAGGCCCACGCTCTCTGTTGCCGCTACCAGGTCGCAACGCGTCTTTGGTGTGGTACGACGATGCTAATCGCATTGCGCAGTTAAGCGGATTAAGCGCTGAGGCGCTGTACGAGCAAATTAACGCCCATTTCCCCGCACGCCTCGATCGGGCATTTAAAGTGGTGTCTCATGGCAGTTTTAAGCTTACCAGACGTCATGCGCAGCGCTACTATCAGGATAATGTGGTGATTTTAGGTGATGCTGCACACACGATTAATCCATTAGCTGGTCAAGGAGTGAATATTGGCTTTAAAGATGTCGCGGCATTAATTGCATCTGTTAAAGGGGCTATTGATGAGCAGCGCAGCTGGTGGACTCAAGATGTGTTGGCACAATATCAGCGTCGCCGCTATGGCGACAATTTGTTGATGATGAGCACTATGGACCTTTTTTATGCCGGCTTTAGCAATAAGAATTTACCGCTAAAATTACTGCGCAACAGTGCGCTTAAAATCGCTAATATAGACTCACCCATTAAGCATAAGGTGTTGAAATACGCCATGGGTCTCTAAGCGTCAACTCAAACGAGCTGGCTTTACTCATCATCTTGTGGGTAAAGCGGCTCACCGACCAGCCACCGCAGCACCATGACGATTGATTTCGCGGCTGAGGTTAATCGCTTAGGTCTTAGGGCATGGCGCAGTGCTAACCTTCCTTAAATTCCGCTGTCTTCACTACAACAAATTTGTTGCTCGGGCGATAGAGTGCTAAAATGCCGCGTTTTTATGCGCCCTTGCGAGATGGACATAGGTTAAATGAGCAATATTAAGCTGATTGTTGGGCTTGCAAACCCAGGTGAGAAGTACGAGCAAACCCGCCACAATGCGGGTGCTTGGTATGTTAATGAACTGGCGCGCGTTTGCGGCGTAACATTAGTTGCAGACAGTAAATATTACGGCCTCACAGCGAGAGCGACCCTATACGGTAAAGATGTTCGCTTATTGATCCCAACCACATTTATGAACCTCAGCGGTAAATCGGTTGGTGCCTTGGCTAATTTCTTTCGCATCGAGCCCGAAGAGATCCTCGTCGCCCATGATGAGCTGGATATGCCGCCCGGCGTGGCTAAGTTTAAACTCGGTGGCGGTCATGGTGGTCACAACGGTTTAAAGGATATCATTGCTAGGCTTGCCAATAATAAAGGCTTTTATCGTTTGCGCATTGGTATCGGTCACCCAGGTGATAAGAGTCTAGTGAGCAATTATGTTTTAGGTAAGGCGCCGCAAGTTGAGCAAAGGTTAATCGAAGACGTGATTGACGAAGCGGTGCGGGCCACCGAACTGTTATTTAAAGAAAATATGAGTAAGGCGATGCATAGACTGCATTCTTACAAGGCGGGTTAATCCATCACATTCTGAAGCAATCAGGTGTGAGCAGCGTTATTATTGGTTGTGCCGATAATACTAATTGAATAAAGGTAAAGATATGGGTTTTAAATGTGGCATCGTTGGCCTACCAAACGTAGGTAAATCGACATTGTTCAACGCACTGACTAAAGCGGGCATCGAAGCGTCTAACTTCCCATTTTGTACGATTGAACCTAACACCGGTGTGGTGCCAGTGCCCGATCCACGATTAGCGGCATTGGCTGAAATCGTGAAGCCTGAGCGTATTTTGCCGACTACAATGGAATTTGTCGACATCGCAGGCCTAGTGGCGGGCGCTTCTAAAGGTGAAGGGCTGGGCAACAAGTTCCTTGCTAACATTCGTGAAACCGATGCGATTGGTCATGTGGTGCGTTGCTTTGAAGATGACAATATCGTGCACGTGGCAAATAAAGTGTCGCCTGCCAGTGACATTGAAGTGATCAACACCGAATTAGCCTTGGCTGACTTAGACTCGTGCGAGCGCGCTATCACGCGTCAGCAAAAGCGTGCTAAAGGTGGCGACCAAGAAGCTAAGTTCGAAGTCAGCGTGTTAGAAAAGATGCGCCCAGTATTGGACGAAGGTCAAATGCTGCGTTCAATGGACTTAACTAAGGAAGAGTTGGCGGCAGTCGCTTATCTTAACTTCCTTACACTTAAGCCAACCATGTATATCGCGAACGTCGCAGAAGATGGTTTTGAAAATAACACGCATCTGGATACGGTTCGCGACATTGCGGCCAAAGAGAATGCCGTGGTCGTTGCCGTGTGTGCAGCGATTGAATCTGAACTGGCAGAAATGGACGCTGAAGACCGTGAAGAGTTTATGGCTGACCTTGGTTTAACCGAACCTGGATTGGATCGTGTGATCCGCGCCGGTTACGAGCTACTGGATCTGCACACCTACTTTACCGCAGGCGTTAAAGAGGTACGTGCTTGGACCGTTAAAGTGGGGGCGAGTGCACCACAAGCCGCTGGTGTTATCCATACAGACTTTGAGCGCGGCTTTATTCGTGCCCAGGTAATGTCTTATGATGACTTTATTACCTATAAAGGTGAAGCTGGCGCGAAAGAAGCAGGTAAACTGCGTATCGAAGGTAAAACCTATATCGTTAAAGATGGCGATGTGATGCATTTCCTATTTAACGTATAAGCATGAGGCTAATCTTGCTAATAAAATAGCAAGTGGCATTATAGAATCTAAACGGCTCAATAAATTATTGAGCCGTTTTTGTATTTTAAGGCTTATATAAATCTGATATTTAAACCCAACCTAAGGCTTAATATGGCGCTTTAAGCCTCTTTTTTGGATAACTGCTGCTCACTTTGGTGAGTTTATAAGCGAACGATGAGGTAAGTGTAAATTAGCGGAAAAAAGCTGTTGACCTCAATACGCTGAATAAGCATAATACGCCCCGTTCCTCACCAAGAGGGACGCGTAAGAAAACGATGGCAATGTAGCTCAGCTGGTTAGAGCACAGCACTCATAATGCTGGGGTCGCAGGTTCAAGTCCCGCCATTGCTACCATCTTATTCGGATGAAAAATGAATGCGTAGCAAGTCGGTATAAGCCCCGGCAATATGGCTACCATCTTCTCTAAGATGTAAAACTTGAGGTAAGCCGACTAGTTGATGGTTGAAGTATATCAATCAGCAGAAATAGGGTTGGCAACATCTTAATCAAGATGTAAAACTAGGTACAGCGTAAGGGTGGTGGATGTTGATAGTTAGACAAGCCATATCTTAATGCCATCTTAATCAAGATGTAAAACTAGATGCAGTGCGGGAGTGGTGGAATTGGTAGACACGCCAGATTTAGGTTCTGGTGCCGTAAGGTGTGAGAGTTCAAGTCTCTCTTCCCGTACCATTTATTTTAAGTTAGAGATTGTAGAGTCTTTAACTTGAAGCAAGAAAAGATTGGGGTATCGCCAAGCGGTAAGGCACCGGGTTTTGATCTCGGCATTCCCAGGTTCGAATCCTGGTACCCCAGCCATTTCTTTTTGCTTCACACAGTTTTGGGGTATCGCCAAGCGGTAAGGCACCGGGTTTTGATCTCGGCATCCCCAGGTTCGAATCCTGGTACCCCAGCCATTATCTATATGATAATATGTGGCAATGTAGCTCAGCTGGTTAGAGCACAGCACTCATAATGCTGGGGTCGCAGGTTCAAGTCCCGCCATTGCTACCATCTTATTCAGATGTAAAATGAAAGCGTGACTTGAATGAGTTACCATCTTAATCAAGATGTAAAACTAGATGCCGCGTGAGAGTAGTGGATGTTGATAGTTAGACACGCTAGTTTCATAATGCCATCTTAATCAAGATGTAAAACTAGATGCAGTGCGGGAGTGGTGGAATTGGTAGACACGCCAGATTTAGGTTCTGGTGCCGTAAGGTGTGAGAGTTCAAGTCTCTCCTCCCGTACCATTTATTTTAAGTTACAGCCTTGTGGTCTACAGGGTGTAACAAAAGCGAAAGCTTTTGGGGTATCGCCAAGCGGTAAGGCACCGGGTTTTGATCTCGGCATTCCCAGGTTCGAATCCTGGTACCCCAGCCATTATTCAACCACCTAAGTCATTGACTTAAGTGAGTGGGTTAGCCCCACCATCTTTAATCAAGATGTAAAAAATGATGCAGTGCGGGAGTGGTGGAATTGGTAGACACGCCAGATTTAGGTTCTGGTGCCGTAAGGTGTGAGAGTTCAAGTCTCTCCTCCCGTACCATTTATTAAAAACAAATAAGCCTGTCTTTTTGACGGGCTTTTTTGTGCCTAAAATTTGCCCCCTTTAGCCTGTACGACTCTACTATTAATCTATATTGTCTGCGGCGTTAAGCGCTATACAGTCGCGATTTTAGATGCTTTGTTGCCCTAAGCGTGTATGTATTGAGTTAAGCCGTTGGCAGCGAGTCAGTGGCGTTAGCGAGGCTTAGGGATGGTTTAGGCTATGATTTATACCTAGGGATTAAAAACTTACTTAAATCGAGGGCTGATATTCACGATCTTTTGCGTCGGTACCACCTCGGGCCGCCGCATAGGCTTTCTTGCCAGCGCCATGCTAATGACCAATTCAAGCAATATTGTCGCTCCCTTGCATTGTGTTCGCATCTCAATCTTCGCTTCTTGAGTTTGTACAATCTGGTCATTTCATCAGTGTAATGGGTTAAATTTGCTGTGAATTAACCACTCTAGAGCCGTCTTAGGAAGTGTTAGCGCATTATGTTTTGATGCTGGCTTAAAGGTAATGGCCCGTTTTGAGGGGGGCGTTAGCGATAAACTTAGCAGCCTTTACCATGAGCTATCTTTCATCACAGGGCTATTTCATCGCGAGCGGTATTCATAGTATTTACAGAGCTATATCAAAGCGGGCATTTGAGGGCGCTAGTCCTTTATTTAGGGGGGCGGGTAAAGCGGGTTGAATAGGGCAGAGCTGTGCGTATTAATTAGGCTCCTGACTACAAAGCATAAAAAAACGCACTCAATCGAGTGCGTTTTTTATTCGCTAAATAATCTAATCGATTAGTGCTTGAACATCGCAGAGATGGACTCTTCGTTGCTGACACGACGAATGGCTTCGGCCATCACTGTTGACATAGTCAACTGGGTGACTTTATCTAGCGCGGCAATTTCAGGACTTAGCGGAATAGTATCGGTCACAATTACTTCATCAATCACTGATTCAGCAATGTTCTTTGCAGCGTTGCCAGAGAAGACTGGGTGTGTCGCATAAGCAAATACACGGTTAGCACCATGTTCTTTTAACGCTTCAGCGGCTTTACACAGTGTGCCCCCTGTATCAATCATATCGTCAACGATAATACAGTCACGGCCTTGAACATCACCGATAATGTGCATCACCTGCGCGACGTTTGCCTGTGGACGACGCTTATCGATAATGGCGAGATCAGAGTCATCAAGTAGTTTGGCAACAGCACGAGCACGTACTACACCACCGATGTCTGGCGATACCACAACAGGATTATCTAACTTCTTGGCTAGCATATCTTCTAACAGTACTGGGCTACCAAATACGTTATCAACTGGCACATCGAAGAAGCCTTGGATCTGCTCAGCATGTAAGTCGCAAGTCAGTACGCGGTCGACGCCTACGCTTGACAAAAAGTCGGCAACCACTTTAGCAGTAATAGGTACACGAGCACTGCGTACGCGACGATCTTGACGTGCGTAACCAAAGTAAGGAATAACCGCAGTAATACGGCCAGCAGATGCGCGGCGTAACGCATCAACCATAACGATAAGTTCCATTAGGTTATCGTTAGTCGGTGCACAAGTAGATTGAATGATAAATACATCCGCCCCACGTACATTTTCGTTAATCTGGACACTGATTTCACCGTCGCTGAAAACGCCAACCTCTGCGTCTCCGAGTTTACAAAATAGACGATCTGCTATCTTCTTTGCGAGACTGGGTGTTGCGTTACCGGCAAATAGTTTAATGTCAGGCACTGTATGAACCTCAGGCGTATGCTTCATTTTAATGGCCGGGATAAAGTAGCCTTATCCCGCATGATTTTAACACTGCGCTAAGCGCAGCATAAGTGGTGATTTATTTGTCCCTTTCGCGATAAAACCGCTCATATCGGCAGGTTTTTTGGCAAAAACTTGCTCTGCTTGCTCGCGAGTAGCGAATGTCCCGAAAACGCATGCTCCGGTTCCGGTCATTCTAGACGGCGCATATTCTATCAGCCACGCCAATGCTTTGGCAACTTGAGGGTGACGTTTGGCGACCAGTTGTTGGCAATCATTGTGCCAGTCACTGGTCATTAAATCGGCTAAAGATAACTTTGGCGTATCTCGCGGTAATTGTGGATCGTTAAACACCTCAGCCGTTGACACATGAACGTCGGGCGTGAGTACTAGATACCAAGGCTCTGGTAAATCTACCGCAATAAGTTTCTCACCGACACCTTCGGCAAAAGCGGATAAACCATTAATAAAAACAGGTACATCGGCACCCAAACTTAGGCCGATTTCTGTCAGTTGAGTTAATGATAACTGGGTGTTCCATAAGTGATTTAGCGCCACTAAGGTTGTGGCGGCATCTGACGAGCCGCCGCCAATTCCACCGCCCATAGGCAATTTTTTATCGAGCCATATCTCTGCGCCAAGTGTAGTTGCGGTTTTTTGTTGCAACGATTTTGCCGCTCGAAGAATTAAGTTATCTGTATTTGCGACAACATCGCTAATGTTGGAGTGTAAGGTAAGTTCGCCAGTCTGGTTGATGGCAAAATCCAGTAGGTCACTCTGCTCGATAAATTGAAATAGGGTTTGCAGCTCATGGTAACCGTCATTACGGCGCCCATTGATGTGTAAAAACAGGTTAAGTTTTGCTGGCGCAGGCCATGCGATAGAGCGTTTATTCGTCATGCGATAGTCCGGCGTTATCTGATGATGGGGTGCTGTTAGTAAGAGCTTGCCATTGATTTATTTGCATTTTTAATCGTATGTTTTCACGAGTTAACTCAAGTAATCTAGGCAGTTGTGCGCCGCTTTGGTGTTGCCAACTCTTAAACTCTACCTGCCATGGTGTTTGTGTCATTGTTGACTGTACTTGTATCGGTCTGTGATTGTTATCATAACGGATCACCAGATCTGAAGACGCCACTTGGCCTGTTATCCATAATGGTAAATGTTCGATAGGGATAGACCAGCCCGTGAGCCGCTTGAGCAGTTGCTCGGCGTCATGATGCTGGTAGGTGTTACCGTCAATCATCAGTTGAGCCCCATCCTCGTCACGCTCCAGTAGCATGACCGTTGTGCCTAACATCGTCGTTAGGCGTAATTGGTCGCGATTGGGGGTGTGAAGCCAATACAAATTGGTACTGAATTTATCGTCACGGGTTTTGACCGCTAGCTTGCCCTGCATCTCCCAGGCTTTAGCTTGCTCAACATGGCTGACATTGATGTCCTGCAGATCAATATCGGAGCGACTGGCGCACCCTCCTAACAATAAAGGTGTCAGCAATAGGGCGCTAATTAAGATTTTTGTGAAGTAGTTCAAATTATTTATCTATTACTGTTACAACGAGCTCATATCATACGAGTGCTGTGTATAAATACCAATGGCAATCGTTAAATTTCCTGCCAAGCCTAGGCTTTCAGCTAGTGCTAAGTGTTTTTGTAATGGCTTGTATTTTGGTGGTTATTGCTGCGCTTTAATGTGAAAAAAGCGTAATAAACGAGATTATTATTCGGTTTTGTTAAGCGTATTCTGTTTTTAGTTGGCTCAATTCAGTAGAATGGCTGCCACTAAGAGAGATTAATCAGGGCGATGGCCCTTGCATGAGGACTTTGTCGCCACTCTATATGAGGCAATGTGACGCGCTCGCATTAAACCAAGTGTCGCCTGTGACTATCAAAAAAATGGTAATAAGGCATGGTCAGCAAAAGTCAGCAGCAAGCTAAACCCTAGTCGTTCGCCTCAAAGCCGTTAGTGGAGCAATATGAGCCAGTCGCATTTTCGTTTGTATTCTGACCACCGCTTTGAGCCAGAACAAATCTAATTCGCAAGATAAACAGACCCTAGAGACCAGAAAGAGTCAGATGAGCCTTGTAGCAATCGGTATTAATCATAAAACAGCGACGGTAGACCTACGTGAGAAAGTAGCGTTTTCACCCGATAAAATTCATGACGCGATGAAAAGCCTTGCCAGTCTAACTAAGACGGGTGAAGCGGTGATCATCTCGACCTGTAATCGCACCGAACTTTACTGTAACAACGGTGAAGCGCAGGACGTGATTACTTGGTTAGAGGAATATCATCAGCTGTCCCATGAAGATGTGCTACCTTGCCTGTACCAATATCGCGGCCAAGAAGCCGTGCGACATTTGATGCGTGTCTCTGCAGGTCTTGACTCATTGATCTTAGGTGAGCCACAGATCTTAGGCCAAGTTAAGCAATCTTTTGTTAAGGCAAAAGAAGCTGGCACGGTGGCGGTCACCATGGACCGACTGTTCCAAAATACCTTTTCTGTTGCCAAGAAAGTGCGCACCGAAACTGAAATCGGTGCCGCAGCCGTGTCGGTAGCGTTTGCCGCGGTGAGCATGGCTAAACATATTTTCTCGGCTTTGAGTGCCACCAAGGTGTTACTCATCGGCGCAGGTGAGACCATAGAGCTGGTTGCCCGGCATCTTAAAGACAATGGCGTCGAGTCAATGATTGTGGCTAACCGCACCATTTCGCGCGCCGAAGCCATGTGCGAAGAGTTTGGCGCAACGGCCATTACGCTCGAACAGATACCAGATTTTCTCCCTAAGGCCGATATCGTGATATCCTCTACCGCCAGCCCATTACCTATACTGGGTAAAGGCATGGTAGAAAAAGCGCTGAAACAGCGTCGTCATCAACCTATGTTATTGGTTGATATAGCAGTACCTAGAGATATTGAAGCCGAAGTAGGGGATCTAGATGATGCCTTTCTCTACACGGTTGACGACCTGCAAAGCATCATTGAACAAAATATGGCCTCCAGACGTGAGGCTGCCGAGCAAGCCGAATTAATTGTTGAAGAAGAGTCTCATCTTTTCATGGAGTGGATCCGCTCATTAGAGTCGGTCGACAGTATCCGTGAATACCGTACCCAAAGTATGGCGATCAAAGATGAGCTGGTAGAGCGCGCGATCAATAAGTTAGCCCAAGGCGGTGATAGCGAACAGCTAATACTGGAACTGGCCAATAAGTTAACCAATAAATTGATCCATGCGCCGACTCAAGCCCTTACTCAGGCGAGTCGACGCGGTGACTTAAACAGCATCGGACAATTAAGAGCGGCGCTTGGATTAGATAAAGACTAAGGTTAGCGTTGGAATGAAGGACAGTGTGATTCGCAAGCTTGAAGGCTTGCTTGAGCGTAATGAAGAAGTATTGGCGCTACTGAGTGATCCTAGTGTGATTGCCGACCAAGAGCGTTTTCGCGCTCTGTCCAAAGAGTACTCTCAACTCGAAGACGTGGTAAGAAGCTTTAAGGCATTTCAACAGGCGCAGGCCGATCTCGAGTCGGCGCAAGAGATGTTAGCCGAAGACGATGCCGAGCTAAAAGAGATGGCGCAAGAAGAGATTAAAGCCGCCAAGCAAGTGCTCGAGACGCTCGAAGATGAACTGCAGATCCTACTGCTGCCTAAAGATCCTAAAGATGACAACAATGCCTTTGTCGAAATTCGTGCCGGCGCAGGGGGTGACGAAGCGGCCATCTTTGCCGGTGATCTGTACCGTATGTACAGCCGTTACTGCGAAGCTAAACGCTGGCAGATAGAGGTGATGAACGCTAACGAAGGTGAACATGGCGGCTTTAAAGAGATCATCATTAAAGTGTCTGGCGATGGGGTCTATGGCCGACTGAAATTTGAATCGGGTGGGCATCGTGTACAGCGTGTGCCTGAGACCGAGTCGCAAGGGCGGGTGCATACCTCAGCTTGTACTGTGGTCGTTATGCCTGAAGTACCCGAAGCCGAAGCGATTCAAATTAATCCTGCCGATCTAAAAGTGGATACCTTCCGCGCATCGGGCGCGGGTGGTCAGCACGTTAACAAAACCGATTCGGCTATCCGTATCACTCATATTCCGTCTGGCATCATCGTTGAATGTCAGGATCAGCGCTCGCAGCATAAAAACCGCGCTCAAGCCATGAGTGTATTGACGGCTCGTATACAAGCGGTTGAAGATGAAAAACGCCGCAGCGAAGAGGAATCGACTCGCCGCACATTAGTGGCCAGTGGTGATCGCTCTGAGCGTATTCGTACTTATAATTTCCCTCAGGGGCGTGTCAGTGAGCATCGTATCAATTTGACCCTTTATCGCTTAAATGAAGTGATGGAAGGGGATTTAGATGCGATTATCGAACCGCTAATGCAAGAAAACCAAGCCGATATGTTGGCTGCTTTGGCAGACGATTAATATACTCAATATCGCGACTCTAGGTTAATAAGGATATTTTTTTGTACCAGACGTTAGCTGAAGCCCTTCAATGGGCTTCTTCTCAACTTGTTGAGATCTCTGATACTGCCAAGCTAGATGCCGAAGTGATGCTGCTTCATGTCATCCATAAGCCGCGCAGCTACCTCTACACTTGGCCCGATGAACGCATTACCAGTGAACAATCCGCCGCGTTTCAGCAGATGGTTGCAAGGCGTGCGATAGGCACTCCTATCGCGCATATCGTTGGCGAGCGCGAATTTTGGTCACTGCCATTTATGGTTAACCCCACCACGCTTATTCCGCGTCCCGATACCGAAATTTTGGTTGAAACCGCATTAAACTTGCCGTTAGCACAAAATGCCAAGGTACTCGATTTAGGCACAGGGACGGGAGCGATAGCCCTGTCGTTAGCCTTTGAACGCAGCACTTGGCAGATCACGGCCGTCGACAAAGTGATTGAAGCTGTGGCCTTGGCTAAGGCGAATCGTGACAACTTGAAGTTACCGCAAGTCGAGGTATTACAAAGCGATTGGTTTGATGCCGTCAATCAGTACGATTTCAATCTGATTGTCTCTAACCCGCCTTATATCGACGAAGAAGATGAGCATTTGTCTCAAGGCGATGTACGCTTTGAGCCACAGAGTGCGTTGACCGCTGCCGAACATGGTTATGCCGACCTGTTTCATATTGCTCAGTCGGCGCGTGATTATCTGGCGCCCGGTGGCTATTTGCTACTCGAGCACGGTTTTGAGCAAGCCATTACGGTGCGCAATAAGATGATTGAGCTAGGTTATGAGTCGGTGTCGACCGTGAGAGACTTTGGCAGTAACGACCGTTGTACCTTAGGCCGTTGGCCTAGGCAGGGTTAACTGACACGCTCGAAACTTTATGAAAGCGACTAAGGTGATTAAACGCCATTGGCTTATGCTAATGGCGTTTTTTTTTGTGTATGTTTTTGCTCCGAATGTTGATTGTTCGCATGATTAAGCTCAAGTTCGCGTTAAACAATACTGCCTGACGAAGATAAGTTCGCCTTGTACAAATCTAAATGCATTACTACCTTAATATCTGGGTGAGCGTTTTAGCGTGGGTGGTCTTTGTTCACTTGCATATTTAGGTTAGTCATCGTCGTTGTGTTCTGGCTATGTGTCGCCAGCACATACACAGAAATGTTGGGTAACTTGTAATTCATTAATAACCAAGGAGTTAGGTGTATGAATACAAAGCTCGTCAATGTCGCACTACTGTCAGCCCTCGTCAGTGTGACAATATCGACCCATATCGTTGTCAACGCCGCAGGTGGTGGCAGTGTGGTAACAAGTGATCCGAATAAACACTTTGATCCTAAAGGGCAAGCACCATCAAAATACACCTTAGCATTACAAAATGGCTTGCGTAAAACCCTACCGTTTGACGATAAACGTGACTTTGAAGAAGCCCAAAAAGGCTTTATCGCGGCGCCCGAATATAAACAAATTATGGCCGAAGCGGGTAACGTTGCGTGGGATATGGGCAGTTATGAGTGGCTGCTCGATGAAGGCAAAACCTTCGATACCATTAACCCTTCGTTGCAGCGTCAAGCAGTGCTCAACATGGCTTATGGGTTGTATGAAGTGTTGCCCGACCATATTTATCAGGTGCGAGGCTATGATCTTGCCAATATCAGTTTTATTAAAGGTAAGACGGGTTGGATTGTATTTGACCCCTTAACGGCCAAAGAGACCGCGGCGGCAGCATTGGCCTTTATTAATCAGCAATTAGGTGAGCGTCCGGTTGTGGCTGTGGTCTACTCTCACTCTCATGGCGACCACTTTGGTGGGGTCCGTGGTGTGGTGGATGAACAAGATGTTCAAAGTGGTAAGGTGAAAGTCATTGCCCCTGAGGGCTTTATGCATCATGCGGTCTCTGAAAATGTCATGGCCGGTAATGCCATGACGCGCAGGATGTTTTTTCAATACGGTGTACTACTCCCCAGAAGCCCTTATGGTCATGTAGATCAATCTATCGGTAAAAATACCGCGGCAGGTAATTTAGGTTTAATTGCGCCTAACGTAATTATCGATAAAGCCTTTACTGAAATGACCATAGATGGCGTCAACATGGTGTTTCAAAATACCCCAGGTACTGAAGCGCCAGCAGAGATGAACACTTGGTTTCCAGACTTGAACGCTTTTTGGGCCGCCGAGAATATAACCGGCACCATACATAATATCTATACCTTACGCGGCGCATTGGTACGTGATGCATTGGAATGGTCTAAGCAAATTAATATTTCGCTGTATAAATTTGGGCAACAGGCAGAGGTGATGTTTTCTGCCCACTCTTGGCCTCGGTGGGGCAATGAGCGTATTCAAGAAGTTATGCGCAGTCAGCGTGATACCTATGCGCACCTCAATAATCAGGTGCTGCATCTGGCTAATCAAGGTGTGACCATTAATCAAATTCACAACGTATATAAGCTCCCCGATAGTTTACAGCGGCAATGGTCAGCCCACAGTTATCATGGCTCAGAGGAGCACAATAGCCGCGCAGTGTTGAATCGTTATTTAGGTTATTGGGATGCTAATCCCGCGACCTTAATGCCTTTATCACCAGAAGATTCAGCGCCCTTATATGTTGAGATGATGGGAGGTAGCAGTAAGATTATTGCCAAAGGCCAGCAATTATTTGAGCAAGGAAAATATTTCCATGCCATAGAGATCCTCAATAAACTGGTGTTTGCTGAGCCCCAAAATCAAGCCGCTAAAGATTTACTCGCTAATGTGTATGAGCAAATTGGTTATCAAAAAGAGAGCCCTAGTGTGCGCAATAGCTTTTTAGCGGCGGCTTACGAATTGCGTAATGGTATGCCAACAGGTGCTTCGCCTAAATCGACAGGACCCGACATTATTCGTGGTATGTCTACCGGTTTATGGCTTGACTACCTCGGAGTTCGCCTTGATACCAGCAAGACTGCAGATAAACATTTTGTCATTAACTTGGTCACTCCGGATAATGGCGAGCAGTATCTGGTTGAACTGAGTAATTCGGCGCTGACCAATATCGAGGGAATACAATCACCGCAAGCGGACCTCACCTTAACGATAGATCGCAGCGAGTTAAATGATGTCATGATGGGCGCGCAGAGTTTCGACGATAAAATCAAAGCTGGCAAAGTGAAGGTGGAAGGAGAGCGTCGTGCAATCGATGAGCTAATGGGGGCAATGGTCGAATTCTCCATGGAGTTTGAACTGCTCCCCGGCACATTGCCTGATACGGTCAAATAGGCCACAGCTTACGATTGATTTCACTTGCTACAGATAGCCGCTTGCTACAGATAGTAACTGGTTGGCAGTCGGCTCAAACCACGCTAAAGCTGCGGTCTTGGCGTGGTTTTTTTATTAGATAAGTTGGGGGGATAAATACGGGAGCATTACGAGTGACATTATCTTTTTTAAATTCATCACGTTTTGGTTATTATCTTGTGTTATTGGCTGCGATGCTGATTATGCTGTGTTTATCGTCGATAATCGGTTGATGATATTGGTGCGGTTGGAGCAGATCAGTTACACTAGCGCCTTTGTCAGCAACCAAAGAATTTAAAATGGACAGTTTATACCCTGCTATAAAGCATATTCACCTTACGTTTATTGCCCTCAGTGTACTGTTTTTTATTGTGCGTTTTGCGCTGCACTTAAAGCAGTCGCCTATTATGGATAAGAAGTTCGTTAAAGTCGCCCCGCATGTTATCGACACTCTGCTGGTGCTATCTGGTTTAACCCTGTGTTTTATCATCAAGCAATACCCTTTTCAAGATGTATGGCTGACCGAAAAAATCGGCGCGCTTTTGGCCTATATCTTCTTAGCAACCATTGCGCTCAAAGCCAATCGCAATAAACTGTTTAAGATATTTGCCGCCCTCGGTGCTATCGCTTGGATCGTCTATGCAGGTAAGGTCGCCATGCTTAAACAAGCGATAATACTGAGTTAATGGCGCAGATGATTCTACAAGATGAGCTCTTGTTACCCGAGAGCGCGTTTGACATCACTCAGCATTTAGGTTTTTCCAATAAACAGAGTGCTAATTGGGCTTGGCTAGAACTTGCAGGCTCTGTACTGAGTCATTATGTGGTCGACCGTGAAGATAGATTAAATGCCTTGCTTAAGTGGTTTTATGGCGACTTAGGTTTTTGTGCTCGCGAGGCGTATTTTAGTGTAGAGGCTGCCGATTTAGGCAGCTGCATACTCACTCGTCAAGGTAATAGTACAACCTTAGCCACGTTACTTATGTTACTGGCTAAACAACTAGACCTAGTGCTTGAGCCCTTGCTGCTGCCCGGCAATACTGTGTTGTGCAGTCGAATTGACAAGCAGGTGCGTTATATTGACCCATTAACGGGGCGGTCGCTGTCTCGGCACCAGTTGCATGTGTTGGTACGTGGCGAGTTGGGTAATGGCGCGGCCTTTAAACCGCGTTACTTAAAGCCTGCCAGTTTAAAGCGGTTATTGTCGCGCATGATCCACGAGCTCAAAGCGGGAGCGATTTTATCGAACCAGTTTGAGAGTGCGATGGAGTGTTGCAATCTGTTATTGCAGTGGCATAGCGATGACCTTAACCTCAATCGTGAGCGAGCTTTTATTGCACAGCAGTTAGGCTGCATCAGTGTAGCCGCCGCGGACTTACAGCATTTTGTCGACAATAGTCCGCATGATCCAGTGACTGAATTGGTTAAGCTACAAATTAAAGAGCTAAATGAAGAGCTTGAGATATACCATTAAGGAAAAGCTGAAGCCGTTATGGCTTCAGCTTTTTTATGTGGGTCAATGAAGACCGTGGCAATAGATGCCTTGGCGTCAGCGGCCATTTTATGCTGGTCGGCTCGCAATCTTGTCAATCTTATATTGAACCACCTGTCGTTACAGGCTAAAACGGCTCACCATTGGATCAACTAATACCATTATTAATATTTACAACAGGCTTGCATCACAGGCCTGATAAATGACGCGCTTATACAAGCCGAATAAAACAACAAATTGATATTAAAAATAAAACTAAAAATAGATGTGAATTAGGGGGAAATATGAGCGGTACCGCATTAGTGACCAATGATGCCACAGGGTTGGGATTATTAGCAGCCATTTTAGGCTTAGTGTTTTATACCAATAGCAGCACTCATCCATTTTGGGTAAAATTTTATCGTTACATTCCAGCGTTGTTACTGTGTTATTTCCTGCCATCACTGCTTAATTCATTTAATATTGTCGATGGCGATACCTCTAAGCTCTATTATGTGGCTTCACGCTATTTACTGCCTGCCTGCTTAGTATTATTGATCTTAAGCGTCGATTTAAAAGCGATCTTAGGTTTAGGCCCTAAGGCCATTGTGATGTTTCTCACCGGCACCGTAGGTATTGTGATTGGCGGGCCGATTGCCTTGCTTATTATCTCCAGCATTAACCCTGAGGTATTAGGTGTTAGTGGTCCCGATGCGGTCTGGCGTGGCATGACCACCCTAGCCGGTAGTTGGATTGGCGGCGGTGCGAATCAGGCTGCGATGAAAGAGATCTATGAAGCGGGCGGTAATATCTTCTCAATTATGGTTACCGTGGATGTGATCGTAGCCAATATCTGGATGGCGGTGCTGCTCTATATGGCCTCGAAAGCCAAGGAGATCGATGCTAAAACTGGTGCCGATACCCGTGCCATAGAAACCTTAAAGCTCAAGGTTGAGAAGTACCATGCCGAGCATGCACGAATCCCTAGCTTACGCGATTTGATGATGATAGTGGCGGTCGGTTTTGGTATTACCGGACTGGCGCACATGTTTGCCGATTTCCTCGGGCCTTTTTTCGAAACCAATTATCCGTGGACACGTGATTACAGTCTAACGTCCAAATTTTTCTGGTTAATCGTCACCGTCACCACTATTGGTTTGGCGATGTCATTTAGCCCGGTGCGCCATTTAGAAGCCGCTGGCGCCTCTAAAGTAGCGTCGGCCTTTTTGTATATTCTAGTTGCCACCATTGGCTTGCATATGGATGTGTTTAAACTATTTGATCCGGCAAATCTTTGGTATTTCGCCATCGGTATTATCTGGATGTTAGTGCATGCCAGCTTTATGCTGCTGGTGGCTAAACTGATTAAGGCGCCGCTGTTTTATATGGCGGTGGGCAGTCAAGCCAATGTGGGCGGCGCTGCATCTGCGCCAGTTGTGGCGGCGGCATTCCACCCCGCATTAGCGCCCGTCGGTGTGTTATTGGCAGTGTTAGGCTATGCTGTAGGCACTTATATGGCATGGTTATGTGGTCAAATTTTACAGGCAGTTGCGCTATAATCGCATGCAGCGATACCTATTTGAACAATGCTAAGGTGTGGCCTTAGCTTCTTAAGAGAGAAGTAATGATGAGTAATAAAACCATAAAGTTAGGTAGCATTGAGATTGCAAACGATAAGCCGTTTGTGTTGTTTGGCGGCATGAATGTGCTTGAATCACGTGATTTAGCCATGCAGATCGCGGAAACCTATGCCGAAGTTACTCAAAAATTAGGGATCCCTTATGTGTTTAAGGCCTCATTCGATAAGGCTAACCGCTCTTCGGTGAACTCCTATCGTGGCCCAGGTATGGAAGAGGGGCTGAAGATTTTTCAAGAGATAAAATCGACCTTTAACTTGCCGCTTATCACCGACGTCCATGAACCGCATCAGTGTGCGCCAGTGGCCGAAGTGGTCGATGTGATTCAGTTACCCGCGTTTTTAGCACGCCAGACAGATCTGGTGGTAGCAATGGCCAAAACCGGCGCCATCATCAACGTTAAAAAACCGCAGTTTTTAGCGCCACACGAGATGCGCCATATCATCACTAAGTTTAATGAAGCGGGTAACGATGAGATCATGCTGTGCGAGCGTGGCTCAAGCTTTGGTTACAATAACTTGGTGGTCGACATGTTGGGCATGGATGAGATGAAGCAATCGGGTTACCCAGTGATCTTCGATGCGACCCACGCCTTACAGCGCCCGGGTGGCCGCAGCGACAGTGCGGGTGGGCGTCGTGCGCAAGCTACTGAACTTGCCCGCAGTGGTATGGCATTAGGCTTAGCCGGTCTGTTTATCGAAGCGCATCCCGATCCAGATAATGCAAAGTGCGATGGTCCTTGTGCTTTGCCTCTGCATCAGCTTGAAAACTACCTCAAGCAGATGAAGGCGGTGGATGAACTGGTTAAATCATTTGAGCCTATAGACACCAGTAAGTAGTGTCTCCACTTAGTCTGTAACGCCTTGCAATCGCGAGGCTTTTTTTTAACTAATGCTAAGGCTTACGATAACCTGATTGGGTATAGTATTGAATATTAAGCCTAATATATAATAGCGGCTCAGTGGTGCTGAGTATGCTTGTATTAAGCTGATTTATTATTATGCATGCTGCGACAACCAAGGATAATAACAAGTACGTGTAAGTACAAGGAGTGATGATGACAACAAATGCGCAGGCCCCCGGCTTTTTAGGGCGGGCACTCGATGCCATAGAACGTGTGGGCAATAAACTGCCCGATCCGGCTATGTTATTTTTAATGTTACTGTTTGCGGTATGGGGCTTATCGGCGCTGCTATCTGGGGTCAGTTTTGATGCCATAGACCCTCGTACTGATGCGCCTATCGTTGTCAGTAATCTACTGAGTGCCGAGGCGTTGACCCACTTTTTAACCTCCATGGTATCGACGTTTACCGCCTTTGCGCCTTTAGGCGTGGTGTTAGTGGCGATGTTGGGTGTGGGCGTCGCGGAGCATTCTGGGTACATCAATACCGCGTTAAAGCAAATGCTAAAGATAACGCCGGCTAAGTTGCTAACGCCTGCTGTGGTTGTGGTGGGGATTATTTCCCATACCGCGACGGATGCGGGCTATGTGGTGGTGATTCCGCTGGCTGGGGTGATCTTTTTTACCGTAGGCCGTCATCCGCTGGCGGGGATCGCGGCAGCTTTTGCGGGTGTGTCTGGCGGCTTTTGCGCCAACTTCATTCCCTCGGGTATCGACCCATTACTGCAAAGTTTTACCCAATCGGCGGCGCAGATTGTCGATGCCGATATTCAGATTAATCCATTGAATAATTGGTTCTTTGCCGCTTCATCATGTATTCCGATCACCTTGATTATTTGGTATCTCACCGACAAAGTGTTGGAGCCGCGTCTTAACCGTACTCACAAGGTCAATCGCGACGCGGTAGATATTCCTGAGATGGAGATGACAACGCCCAGCGAGCTTAAGGCTTTTCGTATCGCCAGCCTAGTGATGCTGGTGGCGATTATTGGCTTTTTCTCGTTAACCTTGCCTGAAACCTCGACTTTGCGCGACGCTAACGGCTCACTCACCAGTTTTAGTGCTCCTTTGATGAAGTCGATTGTGCCATTGATTTTTATCTTCTTCATGCTGCCTGGGCTAGTGTATGGCTATCTCACTAAGACCTTTACTCAGTCTGCCGATGTGGTGCAGGCGATGTCTAAATCGATGAGCGGCATGTCGCACTATATTGTGATGGCTTTTTTCTGCGCTCAGTTTGTCGCGGCGTTTTCAGCCTCTAATTTGGGGGCATTAATCGCGGTCGAGGGGGCTGGTGCACTCAAGGCGCTTAACTTGTCTGCCGAAGTCACCATTGTCGGCATGATAATACTGGTGGGTTTTGTTAACTTATTTGTCGGCTCATCGTCAGCCAAATGGGCACTGATTGGGCCAGTATTAGTGCCCATGTTAATGCAGCTCAATATTAGTCCAGATCTGTCGCAGGCAGCCTATCGTGTCGGTGACTCTAGCTCTAATATCATCACGCCCTTGATGCCCTATTTCCCCTTGGTGGTGGTCTATTGTCAGCGTTATGTGCAAGGCATAGGTATCGGTACCTTAATTGCCATGATGTTGCCGTTTAGTGTGGCATTGATGTCGATTTGGAGTGCCTGGTTATTGCTGTATTGGTCACTTGGATTGCCACTGGGCTTAGGAGCCAGCTATACCTATTTTTAGCGCTAGGTGATTCACGCGCCTGAGATTAGAACTACCACGTTGAGCAAAGAGTGGCTGTGTAGCAAGCCAACAGGATAAAAAACGCCATGGGCAACATGGCGTTTTTTTGTTAGCTGCGCAGGCTCTCAATCAGATAATTGAGGCTGGGATTCTCCTCTAAGTTTGCGGTCGGGGTGACATTAAATTTAGGGGCGATGAGCCAGTTGCGCTGCACTAGCTCATCGAGTAAATCCAGATACTGCACGCTGGTTTTTCCCACCAACAAGTTGGTTAAGCTACGGCTGCTTGAGAGCTGCAACATCTGCAGAAAACCACTGAGGTAAAGATGGTCTTTGGTGAAACCGCCGCCGCGATAGACCCGCGCTGTTGTTACAAAAGCGTCGTCTGGCTCCATACCCACCTCATCTACTAGGTAATTATGGGTGAGATAAAAATCTTGCTCTTTGAGCATAGATTCAACCGCTAATACGCGACAGGCGAGGGTATTGAGGCGTGAGTGTGCCATAAAGCCAGCCTTTAGCTCTGCTAAAATAGCCAACCCTTCCTGGGTATAGGTGGCACCCGGTAATCCAAGGCGTAACACTTTTAAGGGCTGCTGTTTGGCATTTAAGGTGGTTGCCATGTGTACCCCCAGTTCATGCTGGATCAACCGCTGCACCTCTGCATGGGCAAATGTCGCATGGCTGTTAACGGTCAGCTGTGGCGGCATCGAGCTCACCATGGCCCGCGCCACAATCGACGAGCTAAGGCTTACCTTGCACTGCATATCCCATTGCTCAGCTTGTCGCTTCATGAGTTCGGTGGCGGTTTTGGCATCATATTGCTCACCTGCAACCTCAGCAATCTCTTTGGCATATAACAAGAACTTAGCATTGTTAATTGCATGGGTATCGGGGCGGCCATGGTAGCGTAGCGAGTTATAAACAAAGCCTTCTTGGCCAACACTGGTCAGTAAGTCGACCTGTTCGCCGAGCTTGTTGACGATATCGCTGTACATCTGTTTGAGCGCAGGATCAGAGATATTGTCTATCGGTAATCGATACAACTTATATTTAAACTCGTTGGCATCGATAGGCAGCTGACGGTAGCGAAAGTTGGGCTTATAGCGGCTTGGTGCGCTAAAAAAGCGTTTGCGCTCAGCGACCAAGTTGGTCGGATTGACATACTTTAAGGTGTCGACCTTTTGCGCTAAGCGAAACAGGGCGGCATCGATGTCCAGTACTGCTGGCTCGATGGCACTGCTGAGCATGTCGGCGCTACGGGTTTTACTGCGTCGATTTAACTTGCGCTGAAAATAGGCACTGGTGGCACTGAAAGCGTTTTTAAGCCCTAACTTTAAGTCATCTAGCACGATAGGATAAACTTCGCCAGTGAGTTCATCCATAAACACTTTTTTGATCTCAGTGGGTAACACTAAGGTGCGGTCGAAGTGGGCATTGGTATGGGCAATAAGGTAGCCACGACCCTCAAAAATCGCGTTAATTTTGGCGTCAACTTCGATATTAGGTAGGGTGATCTGGTTAAGTTCACTCTGGAACTTTTTCACCACAGGTGCCCAACGTTCCATGTCGATTTGCGCGGTGCCGATATTGAATACCGGCACGGGTTTGTCGATGCGTTTGTAATTGTACGAGTGCAGGTCAAACACAATCACCATGCCAAACAAGGACTCGAGCTTACTGATAAGCGCTTCATAGAGGAGGTAAAAATCATTGTGTTTGGCTTGGCTGATCGCGCGCTGTTTGGCACTAAGCGGTTTACGCCATACCTGTTTTAACCAGGCCGATTTGTAATAGGTGCTTAAACTTTTGGGTCGATTAAGATCGTACTCAAAACGTGAGTCAGTACCCACTAACGTGATGGGTTGTGATGCAATCACCTCGTCGGTATAAGGGTCTTCCTCAAAATAGCGTTCCTCTGCGCTGAGCTGACCGAGTTTGATCAGCTCATTACGTAAGGTATGGCCCGCATGGATAGCGGTACACACTACAGGCAGGTATTCTTCAATTTTGATAAAACAACCTGATGATTCGAGTTGCCCCGAGAACGCTTCTCCACGTTTAATCAGGCCTAACATCTGCTCTAAACTATAGGTTTGCATCTTCTACCGCACGTCGATATGCATTCTTACGTTGCATCAATAAGTCTTTTGAGTTGATGATGTTCTCGGCAAAATCGATCACCTGTTTTTGCAGTCTTACGCGATTAAGCTTGTTAATACGGGTTATGCCACCTGGGCTTAACACGTTTACCTCGACCAATTTATTACCTATCACGTCTAGGCCGGTAAAATAGAGGCCATCGCGCACCAGTTTAGGACCAATCGCGGCGCACAATTCGCGCTCTTCGCGGGTGATGGTGTGTTTAACGACGGTACCACCGGCGTGCACGTTAGAGCGAAATTCACCGCTGGCGGGGACGCGTCTCATGGCACCAATCGGTTCGCCGTTGAGCATTAAAATGCGTTTATCGCCCTCTTCGGCGCCTTCGATGTAATCTTGTAAGATCACATAGTTACTCTGATCATCGGCACCAATATAAAAGTCGAGTAGCGAGCTAAAGTTTTGCCGTGCGCTTTTTTCAATGACGATAACCCCATGACCGCCAAAACCGTTTAAGGGTTTAAGGATCATCTTGTCGCTGTCACTCTCTTCGAGTACACGTTGCAAGTAGTCGCGGTTTTTGGATACGTGGGTGGTAGGAATATAGCGACTCGCCGCACCGCTCATGCTGGCGGTGTACAGTTTATTGTTGGCGACCCTTAAGCCTTCAAGATCGTTAATGATCAGGGTGTCACCTTTTACCGAGTCGAGAAAATTTAACGCTAAGTTGTCCAAAGGAGGGTTAGCGCGCATAAAAATGCAGTCAAACCCTGCCATTGGTAGACGCGCCTTATGAAACTCAACTGAGCGATAAAAGCGCGGAATATTATCCGGAATTTTGATGCCTTTTTTGATGATTTGGCAAAACCCGTAGACGCTACTGTCTCGAATGGTTAAACCACTGGTGGTGGTTATGGCAACGGTGTGACCACGCTGAGCGCACTCATGAACTAGTCTTAGGGTGGTATCAGATTCAGCATCGATACGTTCCCACGGGTACATCAAAAAGCAAATGTGCATCTTAGTTAAGCAACCTCATCTTCTGGGTGTGATTCTACATACGTGTATTGTTCAACACGCTGATTAACTGTGCTATTGAGCGTGTGAAACTTCTTTGGCTCTCGTGTGAGTTTTAGGTATTTCATCCACACATGTTCAAGCTTAGTATTGGCTTTATTGGGGTGTTTGAGTACCTTAATAAAATGTTTTTCCTCTGCAGTTTCAGGGTCTAATTGCCCGGCCTCGAAGGCTTGCATTGTGTCGCCGTATAGGCTTAACAACTCCGCTTCGGATAAGGTAAATTCTCCTGACTTGCTGAACCCTCTTGGAAAGTTTTTGTCATCAAAAAAACGCTTTTGACCAAAACGGAATGACTCTTCTGACATGGCAACCTCTAACTGTGATTTAAACGCTTTAACTACAGGGATATTCGATCGCGAAATTATGTTTTTTGGGGGCAAAAGAGAAACAAAACATTTTTGTCGTCACCATCAGGATTAGTTGTTATTCTCTCGATCAAATCGATAGAGAGACCAAAATGGACGTCAAAGTATTTAAAACGTTTTTAGAAGTTGCGCAAACCCGCCATTTTGGCCGCGCCGCTGAGAACTTATATATTACCCAAGCTGCTGTTAGTGCTCGGATTAAGCAGCTAGAGTCTTTTTTTGATTCAGCACTTTTTATTCGAGACAGAAATAGCATTAAATTGACCTCAGCAGGTGAGCGCTTAGTCGGTTACGCCCAAGTGATGGTCAATACCTTAGAGCAAGCCAAAAATGAGTTAGCCCTAACCAACAATAAAGCGCTGCAATTGACCATGGCGGGGACGCCTAACATTTGGGATGCCTATTTACAGCACTGTTTAAGCAAGGTGACTGACGCCTTTGGTGGCTATGGCTTTATGGCGCAGGCGCTTAGCCGTGAACAGCTTAATCGCAACCTCATTGAGCGCACCTTAGATATGGCGTTTGCCTTTGACCCATTAAAATCAGACGAATTAGTCTGTAAACAGGTGGCCGATTTAGTGCTGGTACTGGTGTCGACGTCGCCATGTGTCCAAGAGCAGGCATTAGCGGATAAATATGTGTATGTGGATTGGGGCACACGTTTTGCGTCGGAGCACGCCGAGCGTCATCATTGTGCGGTGCCGCCGTATTTGCGTACTTCGACTGGGCGTATCGCGCTTGATTTTATTCTCGATAAGGCGGGCGCCGCTTATCTGCCGTTATCGATTGTTGAGCCTTTTTTGGCATCAAAGCAGCTGTATCGTGTTGCGGACGTCGAACCTTGGCATCGGCCTATTTACCTTTCTTATCGTAAGGATAGTAGCTCATTAGAGGCGATCACTAAAATTCAAGAGCTGGTAAAAGAGATCGATCCCTTGACGGCGTATTCGTTGCAACAGATAGGGCAAATGCGTTAGTCCATATCAGCTACTGCTCGTTACCATGGCGGCGTTTATAGGCAATCGCAATGCATAGCGCCGCGCCTCCCCAGGTTAGCGTTAATGCAAGGCACATCATGATTAAGGCGCTGTTACTCATGTTTTTTTTCTCCTTTAGTCGATGAAATCGGCTGGCTCTGCCACAGCTCTCGGTGAGGGGAGCGTTTACTGGCAAAATCGATCAACAGAGCAAATAATAACATGGCGGCCACCAGTCCCCAGCCTAACAAGAGTTGGTCGGCAATAGGGTAATCACCGTAACCATGGAGCAGGGTGTTATAGAGATTCTTAGCTAATATAGTGGCTAAAATGGCAGGGCTTACTATTTGCAAACAGATCTCTAACCAGCGGCCAACATGGAACTCAGAGCAATGATTAGCGTGGCGTCTCACCAAATTGACCTTCAACATCCAAGTGATAATCAGCAGCTCTACTAGGCAGCTCAATAACAGGGCGATGTTATTAATAAAGTAATCGACCAGATCCAGCAGTAGCAGTCCACCACTGGTGGCAAAGGCCATCGACACCAGATAACCGACTGCGCACACAATAATGGCCGCCGTTTTTCGTGGTAGATGAAACTTATCGATGATCGCGCTGATAACCGCTTCAATGATAGAGATGTGCGAGCTTAATCCTGCAATAACTAAGGCCACAAAAAACAGCGGCCCAAGCAGTTGTGGCAGTGGCATCAAATTGATGGCCGTCGGGATGGTCACAAAGGCAAGTCCGATGCCTGAACTGACCACTTCGGTCAAGGGCTTCATCTGTTGCTCAGCCATGTAACCGAGCACCCCGAAAATCAATATGCCCGCCAAAATAGAGAAGCCACAATTGATCAGCACTGTCATAAAGGCATTATTGTTGATGTCGGCTTTGGTGGGCAGGTAGCTGGAGTAAGCTAGCATAATGGCAAAGCCGACGCTTAAGGTGAAAAATATCTGCCCATAGGCGGCGGACCAGACTTGAATATCTAATAAACGACTAAAATCGGGCTCAAACAAGTAGTTTAGACCCGATAGCGCGCCGGGTAACAACAGCACTCGGGTGATCAACACCAACACCATAATAAATAGCATGGGCATCATGATTTTACTCGCCCGTTCAATGCCGCCTTTAACCCCAGTGAACACCGCCATTGTCGTGATGGCCCATGCTAAGCTCATGGCGGCGGCAATGCCCCACTGGAACTGACCTAAATTCGTTGGGGAATTATTACCTAACTGTAGATACTGCTCAAAGAAGAAGGCGTTAGGATCATCCCCCCAACTCTGGCTGAAAGAGAAGCCCAAAAAAGAGAGGGTCCAGCCGATAATGGCCACATAATAGACCGCGATGATGGCGGCAATAAACACCTGAAACCACCCCAACCACTCGAGGCGGAGCCCTAAGTTGGCCCCCAGTTGATTAAAGATACGCGGGGCGGTCTTTTTAAGTTTATGGCCTAGGCTAAACTCCATGATCATAAATGGGATGCCCGCGGTGACCATGGCAAACAGATAGGGTACAAAGAAGGCGCCGCCGCCATTTTCGTAAGCCATATAAGGAAAGCGCCAAATATTACCCAGCCCAATGGCAGAGCCTACTGCGGCTAAGATAAATCCCACCCTCGAATTCCATTGCTCTCGCTTCATCACTCACCTCGTGTCGGCTGGTCTGCTAATGCCTTAATTAACTGTAGCCGTTAATCTATGAATGAGGGGTAAAACACATAAAAACAAAGACAAGCAATAAGCTTTGCGGCGTCAACTCGGCTAGTTCGAGCGCTGCTCAAGCGTCGTGAGCTGCTGATAGATGGCCTGATTATGGGGCGTTGGGATGCCATGAGTGGCAGCGCGCTGGATAAGATAACCCGTTATGGCATCGATTTCGGTTGGCCGCCGATGGGCAATATCTTGATACATCGACGAGAAGTTATTAGCGGTTAAGTGAATAACGTCAAATACCCGCGTAATGAGAGGCTCTCTGGCAAGCGGCACCTGCTCAGCCTGAGCCACCAAGATCACCTCATCAAGCAGCCCTAAGATGGTGTGACGATATTGAGGAGCGGCCAATGCCCCATTGCGACACTGATAAATAGCAGTTAAGGGGTTGATTGCAATATTGACCGCCAATTTCTGCCAGAGCATAGGAATAATGTCGCTACACCACTGGCTATTGGGAATGGCATTAAGTAAGTGTGTTTTCGTCGTTTGTGTCAGTTTCGGGCCGCTAAATAGCCCGAGCTGGGTAAGGCCTGCCCCTGTTTGACGCACCTGCCAGCGCTGTTGCTTTAAGGCCCCTTGCGATGTGGTGCCAAGGCAGAGGGTTCGCCCGTTGAGGTAGGGGGCAAGGGCCAGATGTGGGCCCATTCCATTATGCAGTAATAACAGTTGGCACTCGCGATTAAGGCGAGGTAGCAGCGGTTTGAGGGTCTCGATGACTTGATAGGCTTTAACGCAGACAATCAGCAGCGTGATGTGCTTTAAGTCAGCCTGCGCCTCATCGCTGTTGGGGATGATAACTTGGGCTGTGCGGGTCGATGGGACACCCTTTAGGTCGGTAAATTGTAGCAAGGTCGGTCTGTTATCGGTACTAGCTTGTTGCCGACCGATAAGCAGCGGCGCTTGCCCTGCACTGGCTAATTGATGAAACAGTAATTGACCAATGGCCCCAGCGCCGACTATGGCGATGCTAGGTTGGGGAGAGTCGGTTTGATTTACCGATGATATTTGAGGGCTCATGGCTTGCTTAATTTTGTTGGATGACAGTGGCTTTGATATAGCGTCGATACAACCACAAGCCACAATAAAACAGCATAACACCGAGCATATCGGCGATAAAGTCGCCAAGTGAAGCGCTGCGATAAGGCAGGCGCGATTGTACCGCTTCGATAAAGCAGGCGTAAGCGGCGAGTATCGCTGCCAGACTATACCATTTGGGCTCAAAGGCTAAATGCGTCAGCAAGGCCAGACAGAAAAAGCTGCCTAGATGGCCAATTTTATCTAGATTGGGGATCGCTTGAGAATAACTCGGACGAGAGAAGACTAAATAACTGATCACCAGTAAGGCGATAAGTAGGGCGATTTTAAAAATGAATTTTCTTGAGTTCACAGGTCACGATACATCGGCGAATTTTAGCAATCATAGAAAAATGTCATCCTAAAGTCATTAATAATTAAGTCTGAGTCGTTCGTGCCAGCGTTAACTTTTTTTGGCCTCACTGACAGCAAAAAGGTAAACTAGCGCCATTAGATCGAGCGGCAACATGAGGAATACACATGCCATCAATGGATATCGTATCGGAAGTGAATGAAGTTGAACTGCGCAATGCGGTCGATAATACCCGTCGAGAGCTGAGCACTCGATTTGATTTTCGCAATGTTGAAGCGGAAATCACCTACAAAGATCATCAGGTGACCTTGGCTTCAGAGTCTGATTTTCAATGCCAACAACTGCTCGATATGTTGCGTAACCAACTGAGCAAACGCAATGTTGATCCTGCTTCGATGGAGGTCGCCGATAAGGCGATCCATAGCGGAAAAACCTTCTCGCTTAAAGTGACTTTTAAAGAGGGCATCGACAGCCTAGTGGCGAAAAAGCTGGTTAAACAGATTAAAGATAGCAAGCTTAAAGTGCAGGCGGCGATTCAGGGTGACTCGGTGCGAGTGACAGGTAAGAAGCGCGATGACTTGCAAGCGGTAATGGCATTGGCACGTGAGTCGGATTTGGGGCAGCCATTCCAGTTCAATAACTTTCGTGACTGATAGTTTGTTGCATCAGATGTAAGCGCATCGACTGCGGTTTTAACTAAGTCCAACATGACAGCTATCATAAAAAGCCCTGAGTGAGCCTTCACTCGGGGCTTTTTATTTGCGCTTGAGTCTATGTTGTCATGGGGCGTAGCTAACAGCCCACACTTAACATCTTACATTTAGCATTGGCCAGTTGAGGTTAGGGCTCTGTTTTAGGGGCGACAGAGGTTTGCTCTGCACTGGCTTGAGCTGCACTTAAATCATCGCTTGGGTGAGGCGCAAATTTCTGCACCAATACAATTAAGCCCAACACAGGAAAACCGATAACACTGGCTGCAACAAAAAAGTTGATATAGCCGAAAGCATCGATATAGGCACCTGAAAATCCTGCAATAAATTTAGGAAACAACAACATAATTGACGACAGTAATGCATATTGCGTCGCGCTATAGCCGCTACTCGTCAAGCTCGAGAGGTAAGCAATAAAGGCGGCGGTGGCAATGCCGGCGCTGAAATTATCGATGGAGATCACGGCCGTTAACAGATTGACGTCATAACCCACCATCGCCTGATAGGCAAATAGCAGGTTAGTGAGTGCGACCATCAAGGCGCCTAAAAATAATATTTTCATGGTGCCATAACGGGCCAGTAATACGCCACCCGCGCCAGCGCCGACTAAGGTCATGATTAACCCATAGACCTTGCTGATGGCGGCGATTTCGGCCTTGGAAAATCCCATGTCGACATAGAACACATTCGCCATGATCCCCATGACGATATCTGAGATGCGATAGCAGGAGATCAACAGTAAGATTAAAAAGGCACTGTAGCCATAGCGTTTAAAGAAGTCGATAAAGGGTAAAATACTGGCGGTATAAATCCAAGAAAGTGCCGCAGCCACCACTCTATGATGATGTTTAGCGAGGGCAATTTTAAGCTCTGCTTCTTTGGCGTCAGCGTCCTTGGTTTCCACCTGTGGCTCTTTGCTCATTAAAGTGGTGATGATGCCGACAGACATCAGCGCGGCCATCACGAGATATGCGGTTTGCCATGAAGCAAGATCGTAAACTTGACTACTGGGGCCGACCCATGCGGCTATGGTTAAGGCGCCAGCTGTGGCCACAATCATGGCGCTGCGATAACCCACTTGGTAAGCGGCGGCGAGCGCCGCTTGCATTTTTATCGGTGCCGAGTCGATACGAAAGGCATCGATCACAATATCTTGCGTCGCAGAAGCAAAGGCGACCATAAGTGCAAAGAGTGCCAGGCGTTCCAAATCTTGTACCGGATCGCTCTGACTCATGCCCAAAATGGCGATCACTAATATTAACTGGGCAAACAGCATCCATCCGCGTCGCCGGCCAAGTAATCGGGTAAAAAAGGGCAGGGATAAGCGGTCAACTAAGGGCGACCATGCCCATTTAATGGCATAAGCTAAGGCTATCCAACTGAAATAACCTATGGCGGTTCTGTCGATACCGGCTTCACGCAACCAGAAAGATAGAGTGGAAAATACCAGCATCAAAGGCAAGCCGGCAGAAAAGCCTAATAACAGCAGAATTAACACCCGCTTGTGACAGTAAATAGAGAGTGCATCTTTTACATGAGAAAGGGTCACAGACATACAACAGGTTTACAGTAAGGTGAAGTTAGCTTAAACGCTACGGCGGTAAATAAAAAGCGAAAATCGGCCATAAAAAAGCTCAGCCTACACAGGCTGAGCTTTTTTAGACATTATCATGATAAGGAACAGGGTCTGTTACCTACACAGCCACTTGGACATTGACCGCCAAGGCTCAAGAAATCACAGCATTCGTCTATTTGCTTACGCAAAAATTGATTGCCGCGAATACTCCAGTCAGGCCATTTATCGAAGGCATGTATTAGGTGCCAAAACACTCGCTCCATGTCACTTTGCGCATCACCCTGATGATTAAACTGTTGCCACTCTTCAAGGGTGTCCCATAAATAAAGCTGGATCTCATTGAAATCGAGTTGATTATTCAAAAACGCTTTTCCATATAGAGCCAGCTGGGGCGCTTTATTATCGATGAACTCATTAGGGGTCATCGTTCGCCTCCTTGCTGCTACACCGAAGTAAGTATAGTCAGCCATTTTTTGTTATTGCAATTTTACCCATCTCAATGGCCGAAGGCCAATATGCTGTTGTGGCACGAGATTACGGTAAACCGATTCAACTTGAGTATTGTGGCGCCGAGGGAGGTGCGCCACTGTGATTGCTCGACTTTGTGATGAGGCTAACGCATATTTTCGCTGCCACAATTTACTCGGCAACGACCTTTCACACAAACGACTCTTGCTCACGACTTTCGGGTGCAACTACTCTCTGGGTAATAGCGTTGCCTTGGTTAAGATTATCGGCGTAACAGGCACATCGGGCCATCCGAGCTTGCTATTGATAGCCGTGGGTTGCTGGGCCATGGCTTCAAGTACCTCCATGCCCTGGGTAACCTCACCAAATACGGCATAGCCCCAGCGGCGTTTAGAGGGATCTAAGCGTTTATTATCGGCCACGTTAAAATAAAACTGCGCCGTGGCCGAGTGGGGATCAGTTTCTCGTGCCATGGCGATGGTGCCTAAGGCGTTACTCAAGCCGTTGCCCGCTTCATTGACTATGGGTTTATCGGTCGGCTTTTCGTTAAATTTTGGGTCGAGTCCGCCACCTTGTACCACAAAGTCGGCAATCACGCGATGAAACAGGGTATTGTCATAATGCCCTTTCACCACATAGGTGAGGAAGTTATTGACTGTGATAGGCGCACGTTGACGGTCGAGTTCCACCACAATATTGCCCATGCTGGTTTGTAGCTCAACCTTAGGGTATAGGGTGTCAGCTTGTATATCGACCGCATGGGCCATGTTGCACAGTGACAGTAAAAAACATGCCAATATCCACTGTTTCATGTATCGCTCCTGATGGACTTATTGCTGAATAAACTGGTTGAGTTCGGGATCGTTAATGATTTTGCCCGTTAAATCGCTCAATAGCTCGTTGACGGCGAGCTCCAATGTGGCAAAGTCGGCGCTCAGTGGCCCAGATACCGTATTACGCGCGGTATACCGCTTGGTGAATGTTTGGCTGCTATTGCTGGCAATGACGTTGATGATAATGTCATTGCTGGCTTCGTAGCCAAACGTGGTTTCATTGACGTCGGTTAAGAGTTTCTCTAATTGCAGCTGCATATGGTTAGTGGCGGCGGGATCAATTTGGTAACCGGCTCGGTTAAATCCTTGACGAAAAACCGTATCGAGCTGTTGACGTGGCGCTTCCGATGGGCTCACTAAGCGTGCGGCATCCCCCTCATGATTGAACCGGGCGACAAAGTTGGCCGAGCGGGTATCGATCATTTCAATGGCAATTGGTTTGGCTGCCATGGTATGGGCGCTGATGGCCGGCAGCTGTGGATTCAATGCCATGTGAGTAGGGGCGTTACTGGCACACCCAAACAAAATGCCGGCGGTGGCGATAAGTAAGGTTAAGCGTCGCATAGTGGTGATTTTTATAGTCAAAAGGTGGCATCAGCATACCAGAATCGGCCGTCGATTCCACTCTTAAGCACGCCCCCATGACGGGGGAATGACGTGATATGTTACATGCTTGTTGCTTTGGACTGTTAACTTATCTCAGAAACCGTTAGAGTAAAAAATCGATAACAAAAAACTGGTGCTCAGCGCTGTCGACTCCCTTGCCATGTTATCCCGGCGCATTGGGATTAGCTCCGCAGTAGCGCTTGTTTATGGTTAAACCTGAACAGTCAATGCGAGGTTCCAGTGACAGAGTTAATCTCCCCTGCGGCGCCAGAAAGCCTGATTTTACCCTCAGGAGAAGTCCAGTTTGGCCACTTTGATGGCCCAGTTGATTCTTTGGGACTGGCGCACTTTGAGTACCGCAATAACATGGATAAGCTGGCAAGCCGCTGGGCGCGGCATTTTCATTTTAAGCAGTTTCAATTTGTGTCGCTCCTGACGCCCCGATATGTGATTGGTGTGGCGTTGGCCGATATTGGTTATGTGGGCAGCGCCTTTTGTTATCTGTACGATATTGCGGCCAATACTCTGGTTGAAACCACTTGGCTCAAACCGTTAGCCAAGGGGATGTCGATGTCGCCATCCCCACGTCAGGGCAAGGCGTTCATTGGCGGTCGCCGCGGCCGCATTACTTTTAATCTGGTCGATGGTTTATGGCAACTGAGCCTAGATACGCCGCAGATAAGCGCAGAGCTTGAGCTGCATCCTTTGGCGCTGAGCTTGCCAATGGCGATGTGCACTCCAACGGGCTATAACGGCTGGACCTATACTCAAAAGCATAACGGCTTGCTTCCCAAAGGGCGATTGACCATTAAGCATGAGCCGCAGCCGCTCAACAACGCACTGGCCAGCTATGACTTTTCAGCGGGCTATATGCGGCGTGAAACCAGTTGGCGTTGGGCGAGCATTAACGCTCGAGTAGGCGATGCCATCATAGGGCTTAACTTAGCGGCAGGGGTTAATGAAACTGGCGCCACAGAAAATGTCTTGTGGGTCAACGGGGCGCGGCATTTATTGGGGCCGGTGCAATTTGATTTTTTACGCAATAGTGAGCACATCAGCGATGACTATTGGCGAATAACGTCGCTTGATGGACGGGTGGATCTGCGTTTTAAAGCGCGAAATTGTCGTCAGGAAAAGCTTAATTTATGGTTATTACAGAGTAATTTTCGCCAGTACATAGGTCACTTTGAAGGCGAGGTTATCGATGGCGAAGGCCAGCAGCATCATTTACAGCAGGTGCTTGGTTTAACTGAAGATCATTTTGCGCGTTGGTAAGGGCCGATGCAGGTTGATTTTATTAACGATTGAGCGGGATAAATAAGATGGATTTTGATTGGTTGATATCACACCCAGAAGTATTGCTCTTGGCCTTAGCGCCGATTTTCTTTATCTGTATCCTACTCGAGTGGCAGTACGGCACTCGGCTGAACCGCTTACCGGCGAATGCGGCTTACCATTGGCCCGAAGTATTATGCAACTTCACCTTAGCGGCATTGCATCAGGCGAGCGACATCCTGACCGGTTTGCTGGTGGCTCACCTCTATCTGTGGGGATTTGGTTGGCGCCTATTTGATATTGAGATGGGCGTCGTCAGCTTTATTGGCCTTATCGTCGCCCAAGACTTTTGCTATTACTGGTTTCACCGCGCCAGCCACAGAGTGCGCTGGATGTGGGCGGCCCATGTGGCGCACCACAGCTCAGAGCATATGAATTTTAGTACGGCGTTTAGGCAGAGTTTAATGTACCCATTGGCAGGCATGTGGCTGTTTTGGCTACCGCTGGTTATTATGGGGTTCGATCCCAACTGGGTGGTTTTTGTGGTGCTATTGAACTTAGGTTTACAGTTTTTTGTTCACACTCAAGCGATTAAATCACTTGGACCGCTAGAGTGGATCTTTAATACCCCCTCGCATCATCGAGTGCACCATGGTCGCAATGCGCAATATATTGACAAAAATTATGCCGGTGTTTTGATCATTTGGGACCGATTGTTTGGCACTTATGTTAAAGAGGAGGAGACGGTGGAGTATGGCATCACTAAACCACTTAATAGCGTTAATCCTTTGGTGGTAACCTTTGCTGAGTGGCGTGATATGTTGACCGAGGCCTTCGCTAAAGGGCTTAGCCTTAGGCAGCGTTTAAGGGTGTTATTTGCGCCGCCAAGCACTGCGGTACAAAGCACTGTAAGGCCCATGACGTCAAAGAGCAGCGCCGCTCAAACAGAGTCCGATGCGGCGCAGGTAAATGAGTCGCGTTAATCGGTTGATTTTGCTTTGTTAACCTGTTTTTTGGCTTGTAAAATCACAAATTTGCCGTTGGATGCCACTGTGGTGCAGTTTTTAAAGATGCGCTGCAGTTTAACGTGGTAGGCCAGATGACGATTACCGACCACATGTAAGATCCCACCATCGGCGAGTCGCCTAAGGGCATCTAAAAACATCTGCCAAGCAATATGATCAGTGATGGCTTCGCCTTGGTGGAACGGCGGATTACATAAGACTAAATCGGGTCGAACCTCATCGCCCAAATGGGTTAAGCAGTCATCCCAATGGAAGCAGGCTTGCTCGCCCTCAAGGTCTGGATTATCCAGTTGATTGAGCTGCCAGTTGTAGCGGGCTGAGGCGATGGCCATCTCTGAGTCATCAACAAAATGCAGCCGGGCATCAGGAAACAACTGTTTGGCTCTGAGTCCCAATATCCCGTTACCACAGCCTAAATCGACAATGGACTTAAAATCGCCTTGGGGCATGTTGTCTAACATGATCCGTGCGCCAATATCGAGTTTGTTGGCGGCAAAGACATTGCTTAAATTGCTGATCATTAATTGATATTCAGGCACATTCCAGCGGGTATCTGCTGGCAGCGGGCGGGCGGTGCCGTCTGAGATACAGGTGATAACGCGGGTCTTTTTCCAGGTGAGGCTGGCCGTCGCCGGGCCTAAATGCTGCTTGAGTAGTTGCAGCAGCGCCTTATTTATCGATTTGGCTTTAGCGCCAATATAGACTGTGGTGCCCTTGGCGAGTACCTGAGATAACCTGTCGAGTTGATGGGCCAAATAGTTAAGATTCTTGGGTAATTTCATCAACACCAATTCAGGGCGCTGCGGTAATAGATCGCGGCTATTACACCATTGAATATTGTCGTCAGGCAGCTGGTTACGGCCAAGGTTTTGCAAGGTGCCGAGCTGGCTAGTTTTAGCATCGGTTTCGACAAGCAATGGCCAAGCGTTATTTTGACGAGTCAGGGAGCAGGTTACAGCGCCAAAATTATCATTAATAATGGCAGTGCAACATGGCGTTTGCTGTTGCTCAGTTAAGTGTTTAATCAAGTGCTCATCGGCGGCGTCCCAGGCCTGCAGGTTGGATTCCTGCTTGGCGGGATAACGATAAAGTTCAAGTTCGATATCGGCGACGGAGAATTGAGTTGTCATGACTGCACTGCTACGTTGAATTTGGGGGCGCGATTATCGCAGATTTCCCCCATCAGGTATAGTTAAGCGAGTGAGCCCTAGCATCTCACTTTAAAGGCTAAGGACATAAGGCGCCTTGCTTACCGTTGTTAAGGCCATGGTCGATTTGAGTGCTAACCAAGTGTGGAGCTTGACCTATGTTTATATCCGTTTTCTACTGGCGATAATGAGAGTTAACGATAATGATTAAAGAAGCCAGAGTGTATCAACCGAGTCTGGATTTAGAGGAGCAAGCCCAAGGGGCCAATATCAGTGCGCCTTTTACCTTAGTTGAAGGGTACCTTTCATTGGCGCAGCAACAGGCATTGTGGCAAGAGTCGATGGATTACCCTTTTAATCGCCCCCATATCCAGATATTTGGTAAACAGCATGCGATTCCGCGCAGTCAGGTATGGTTTGGTGACAAGGGGTGTGATTATCGTTATTCGGGGTTATTTATCGAGGCATTGCCTTGGCCTAAATATGCTCAGCGTTTGCAGGAAAAGCTCGCCCGTGAGTGGCGGCTAACCAGTAATGGCGTGCTGGTTAATCGTTATCAAGATGGGCAAGAGTCTATGGGATGGCACAGTGATGATGAGCCTGAAATAGCGCCTCAAAGCGATATCGCTTCGGTCACCTTGGGGGCGAGTCGAGATTTTTTACTGCGCCATAAACAGACAAAGCAGAAGATAAGTTTAAGCTTACACAGTGGTGATCTGCTGCTCATGCACTGGCCGATGCAAGCGTATTGGCAGCACTGTCTGCCTAAACGGCTTGGGGTTAAACAAACGCGGGTTAATTACACTTTTAGGCAATTAACGCCTCATTTTCACCAATGTTAAACGCCGATAGTTTGGCGCTGGATATGATAGGCGCGGCCTAATTGCGCAGAGACCTCACTCGTTTATATGACAATAGAGGGCAGAGCTTATCACTGACTTTTGCTAGCTAGCTCCCACTTCGGTATAAATTAATGTTTTATGCTCAATAGGCTATGGGAGCATTTATTGGAGTCAGCGATGCAAAAAATGATGATTACAACCGTTGTGGGCAGTGTTACCCCTGGGGTGATAAAAGCCTTAGCCGATACCACACGCGCTGCAGGCGGCGAATGGCTAACCAGTAAGGTGATTAAGCTCGATAGCCAGTTTGCGGCCCTACTCAAAGTGGCCATTGCTGCTGATGCGGTACCTGAATTACAGCAAGCGTTTGCCGTCAAGTTTCCTTTGTTGCAGTTTAGCTATAGCGATCAGGCGCAGTCATCATCCCAGCATATGCGCATCTTAAAATGCAATGTCGATTGTCGCGATCGCCCCGGATTGACCCGGGAAATTGTCGATCTCCTATCTAATCTGAACTTAGAGATTGAGCATATGGAGTTTAATCGTGTACATGTTTCGACAATTGGTCAGACAGTATTTTCATCTCAGCTTGCCATTATAGTGCCAGATGAGGTGAGTGATGCCAGTGTGGTTGAGTTATTGGAAGGTGTGTCAAAGGATGCGCGGGTAAGCTTGGGCTGATGGTTGACCTTTTGGCGTCAGCGCAGTAATCTGCCGCCATTATTTTTGTACTCAATTGAGACAATGACTATGTCCGTCAAACAGATTATTACTGAAAAACTCACGGCCGCACTATCTCCTGTTTATTTGGAAGTGATTAATGAAAGCGACAATCATCATGTGCCGCCCAATTCTGAAACTCACTTCAAGGTGATTATCGCCAGTGAGGCATTTGAAGGCCAACGCCTGATCGGCCGTCATCGCAGTGTTAATCAAGCCTTGACGGAAGAATTTGCCAATGGCTTACACGCCTTGTCTATGCATACTTTTACCCCGAGTGAGTGGCAGGCCGAAGCCGATGTACCTAATTCACCTAAGTGCCGTGGCTAATTAACACCGCCTTAGCAATATTGACTAAAAAAGCGCTTATTACATAAGCGCTTTTTTATTGGCTAATTTATTATCTAAAGCTAATCGATATTATTCTGAGCCGCTTTCTCGGCGCACACTTGCATCAACAGCGTTTGATAGCCGATGTATCGACTGTGTAAACCTGTGTGCATGCGCCCTAAATTCTCAATAGTTGAGTGGTATTGTGTGTGAGTTGGGTTATGGGCGTTGAATCTTCGCTGCAGGAGCTTTACATCCGATTAACAGTAACGCATATTAAGTCCAGCGTAATACTGCGTGGGTGATGATTCCCCGCCACTTTAGTTGAGTTTTCGTTGCTGTATCAGCCATTGGCAATAATGGTTGAGTCGCAAAAAGGAGATAAAAGCAATGCCGTTACTAGATAGTTTTACCGTCGATCATACTCGCATGCACGCCCCAGCGGTGCGAGTGGCTAAAACCATGAAAACCCCCAGTGGCGATGCGATCACGGTATTTGATTTACGCTTTTGTGTTCCGAACCAAGAGATCTTAAGTGAGCGCGGTATTCACACCCTAGAACACCTGTTTGCGGGCTTTATGCGGGATCATCTCAATGGCGATGATGTTGAAATTATTGATATTTCCCCAATGGGATGCCGCACTGGTTTTTATATGAGTGTTATTGGTACGCCATCAGAATCTGTTGTGGCAGATTGCTGGTTAGCGGCGATGGAAGATGTGCTTAAAGTGAAGCAACAGTCAGAGATCCCTGAGCTCAATGAATATCAATGCGGTACCTATGAGATGCATTCGCTAGAGCAGGCCAAAGAGATCGCCCGCAATATTATTGCAGCTGGGGTTAATGTTAATAAAAATGATGACCTCAAACTCAGTGATGAGATCCTCAAGGGGCTCTAGTTCACTCGAGGGACTCATGAAACAGTGAACCTTTAATGATAAAAGCAGCTCAGGCTGCGTTTATTTTGTATCAGTATTGGTGTGTTATTTTGATGTCATTGTTGCTAGACCAATGTCATGTTGGCTTGTCATACAAAGGCGCCTCGCTTTAATTTACGTCTAGTGACGTTATCTTCACTTTTATCTTAGTTAAGCTATTTAACGCTATCGTTCTGCTGCTTTTTCAAGCTGGCGGTTGGCGAGTATCGCTAGACCTTAGTCTAATTTTTATGCAAACGATGATTCGCTATTACCTGATAATCAGGCCTCAGTCTTTAGTGTTTTTTGACTCGCTCAAATGCTATAACCCTGTTAGGACAAGGGGCTAAATTAATTCGGCTTAATCTAATTATTAAAAAAACATAGAATTGTGATCTACTGCGCACAATAAAAATCCTGCTTTCCTTTTAAAACAACTGTATTTGCCATGGCGATAACTATTTATTTGCGGTAAAATGCGCCCGACCAGCGTGATTGCGATCGCATTTCTGTAATAAATCTGCGCTAGCTCAATGAGATAGAATTTGTTTCAAAGCCTTTCTCATTTAGCAGGAACGCGACGCATTATCTTTCCTTCATAACGTAGTGCTTGTGGATATGATTACAATAAAGAAAGGATTGGACCTACCTATAACAGGTAGACCAGAGCAAGTTATCCATAATGGCCCAGCCATTAAACATGTAGCTACTTTGGGTGAAGAGTATATTGGCTTACGTCCCACCATGAAGATTAAAGTGGGCGATAAGGTGCAAAAAGGTCAGGTGATTTTTGAAGACAAAAAGAATCCTGGCGTTAAATATACTGCTTTAGCCAGTGGCACAATTTCAGACATTAACCGGGGCGCTCAGCGTGTTCTTCAGTCGGTCGTCATTGAAGTGGAAGGGGACGATAGCGTTGCCTTTGCTAAATATGATGCATCTGCTTTAGACTCTCTTGACCAGCAACTGGTGCGTGACAACTTGATTGAATCAGGTTTGTGGACCGCACTTCGCACTCGTCCCTTCAGTAAAGCGCCTGCCGTAGACTCTTCTGCTGCTGGTATCTTTGTCACCGCTATCGATACTCAACCTCTTGCTGCCGATCCTGTCGTTATCATTAACGAGCACAAGGAAGATTTTGCTAATGGCTTAAAAGTCTTAGCCAGATTGACCGAAGGAAAAGTATATCTGTGTAAAGCGCCCGGTGCTGATATTCCAGCTGCCAATGCACAGGTTGAAGAGTTTGCCGGTCCGCATCCTGCGGGTCTTGTCGGTACACATATACATTTTGTCTTACCAGCATCTGCAAAACGTACTGTTTGGCATATCGGCTACCAAGATGTGATCGCTATCGGTCAACTGTTCACAACGGGTGAGTTAAATACCCAGCGTGTGGTTGCTGTTGCCGGTCCTAAGGCGCTTAAGCCTAGATTGGTTCGTACCTCAGCGGGTGCATCAACGGTTGAGCTGACCGCAGGTGAAATGGCTGACGGCGATGTTCGTGTGATTGCAGGCTCCATTTTAAATGGTAAAACCGCCGTAGGCGCACATGCTTATATTGGTCGCTTCCATAATCAAGTATCACTACTTGAAGAAGGCAGGCAGCAAGACTTTATCGGTTGGGCTATGCCTGGTTCTGATAAGTTCTCAATTACGCGTGCGTTTTTAGGTCATTTGTCACCTTCACGTCTGTTTAATATGACGACCAGCACGGGTGGTTCTGACCGCGCAATGGTGCCAATCGGTAACTATGAGCGTGTAATGCCTCTGGATATTCTTCCTACCATGTTATTACGCGACCTAGTCTCGAGTGATATCGATGGCGCCGCTGCGTTAGGTGCGCTGGAGTTAGATGAAGAAGATTTGGCACTATGTACATTCGTATGTCCCGGTAAATATGACTATGCGTCATATCTGCGTGACTGTTTAGATACGATTGTGAGGGAAGGCTAATGGGCTTGAAACAGTTTTTCAAAAGTATTGAACCGCAGTTTGAAAAAGGCGGAAAATACGAAAAGTGGTACGCGCTGTTTGAAGCCGCGTACACAGTATTTTATACCCCGGGGCACGTAAACAAGGGTCGTACCCATGTGCGTGATAACCTCGACCTAAAACGTATGATGATTACGGTTTGGGCTTGTGCATTTCCCGCCATGTTTGTGGGAATGTACAACGTGGGTCTGCAAGCGCAAGACGCCTTAGCCGCTGGCTTTGCGACGCCTGACGTTTGGCAAACGGCTTTGTTCGGGCTGTTTGGTACCGAGCTTACTGCCGACTCAGGTGTGGCCGCATTAATGTGGTACGGCGCCTGTTTCTTCCTGCCTATCTACGCGGTGACTTTTGCCGTGGGTGGTATATGGGAAGTGTTGTTTGCGACAGTTCGCGGCCATGAAGTTAACGAAGGTTTCTTTGTTACCTCAATCCTATTCGCGCTCACCCTGCCAGCCACTATTCCACTGTGGATGGTTGCTTTAGGTATTACCTTTGGTGTGGTTGTGGCGAAAGAGATTTTCGGTGGTACTGGGCGTAACTTCTTAAACCCAGCCCTTGCCGGTCGTGCGTTCCTATTCTTTGCTTATCCGCTCAACATGTCAGGCGATACCACTTGGGTCGTTGCTGACGGTTACTCAGGTGCTACTGCGCTGAGCCAAGCGGCGCAAGGCACCCTTGAGTATGGACTCACCCAAGACTGGTGGAATGCCTTCTTTGGTTTCATTCCAGGTTCAGTGGGCGAAGTGTCGACTCTCGCTATATTGATTGGTGGCGCGGTTATCATCTATACCCGTATCGCTTCATGGCGCATTGTGGGTGGTGTGCTTGCCGGTATGATCGCGGTATCGCTACTGCTTAACGCGATTGGCAGCGACACTAACCCTATGTTTGCTATGCCTTGGTACTGGCATTTGGTGTTAGGTGGCTTTGCGTTCGGTATGATGTTTATGGCGACAGATCCAGTTTCTGCGTCATTCACTAATAATGCGAAATGGGCTTACGGTATCCTTATCGGTGCTATGGCGGTGTTCATTCGTGTTATCAACCCTGCTTTCCCTGAAGGCATGATGTTGGCCATCTTATTCGCGAACCTGTTTGCTCCATTATTTGACCATTTCGTGGTTCAGTCGAATATCAAGCGGAGGATTGCACGTGGCTAGTAATAAAGATTCGTTCGGTAGAACACTGTTTGTTGTTGTTGGATTATGTTTCATCTGCTCGGTATTTGTATCTACCGCTGCGGTACTGCTAAAACCGACGCAACAAGAAAACAAGCTGCTTGATAAGCAAAAGTACATTCTTGAAGCGGCTGGCTTGGTGGACACTAAGTCAGGTAGCGTTGAGAAAGATCAAATATTAGCCACCTACAATAAGTATGTTGAAGCTAAGCTGGTCGATCTTAAGTCGGGTGAGTGGGTTGATGGCGATGCCAACACCTTTGACGCCGATAAAGCCGCGCGTAACCCTGAGACCTCATTTAAACCTAAAAATGATATCGCATCGGTTAAGAATGTGGCTAACACTGGCGTTGTTTACTTAGTAAACGATGACAAAGGTGAGCTGCAAACTGTGATCATTCCGGTGAAGGGCTATGGCCTGTGGTCAACCATGTACGCTTTCTTAGCGGTCGAGTCTGATCTCAATACCGTACGTAGTTTAGTTTATTACGACTTCACCGGAGCGGGTGAAACCCCGGGTCTAGGTGGTGAAGTGCAAAACCCGCAGTGGATTGCTAAGTGGGAAGGTAAAAAACTTTATGACGAGCAGGGCAACCTGGCGATTAAAGTGACCAAAAACCCTGCTATCGCAAACTCGGTACACGGTGTTGACGCGCTATCGGGTGCGACCCTAACCAGTAATGGTGTGCAGTATTCACTCGAGTTTTGGTTGGGTGAAGAAGGTTACGCTCGCTTTATTGAAAAGGCGCGCAACGGAGGGCTGAGCTAATGGCTAACGCTAAAGAACTTAAACAGGTTCTGACTGGACCTATTATTAGTAACAACCCGATTGCGTTGCAGATCTTGGGTGTGTGTAGTGCTTTGGCTGTGACCAGTAAGATGGAAACGGCATTAGTGATGACTATCGCACTGACTGCAGTAACGGCCTTGTCTAACTTGTTCATCTCGATGATCCGTAACCACATTCCAAGCAGTGTGCGTATTATCGTGCAGATGACGATTATCGCGTCGCTAGTTATCGTGGTAGACCAAGTCCTACAAGCTTATGCCTATGATGTTGCTAAGCAGCTGTCGGTATTCGTTGGTTTGATTATTACCAACTGTATCGTAATGGGCCGCGCTGAAGCTTACGCGATGAAGACACCGCCGATGATGAGTTTCATGGACGGTATCGGTAATGGTTTAGGCTATGGTGCCATCCTGTTGTCCGTCGGCTTCATTCGTGAGCTATTTGGTAACGGTTCTCTATTTGGCGTCGAGATCTTAAGTAAGATTTCTGACGGTGGTTGGTATCAGCCAAACGGCTTGTTGTTGCTACCGCCGAGTGCGTTCTTCCTGATTGCTGCGTTGATCTGGATTATCCGTACTATGAAGCCTGATCAAGTAGAAGCAAAAGGGTAAGCGCTATGGAACATTATATTAGTCTTTTAGTCCGTTCTGTTTTCATTGAAAACATGGCGTTATCCTTCTTCCTTGGTATGTGTACTTTCTTGGCGGTATCGAAGAAAGTCACCACCGCCATGGGCTTAGGTGTTGCCGTTATTGTGGTGCTGGCGATTTCAGTACCCGTTAACCAAATTATCTATCAAGGGATCTTAGCCCCAGGTGCACTTGCTTGGGCAGGCGTTCCTGATGCTGACTTGAGCTTCTTGAAGTTCATCACCTTTATCGGTGTGATCGCCGCCTTAGTGCAAATCCTCGAGATGGCACTGGATAAGTACTTTCCACCACTATACAACGCGCTAGGCATCTTCTTACCGTTAATCACGGTAAACTGTGCGATTTTTGGTGCGGTCTCTTTCATGGTTGAGCGTGACTACAACCTGACCGAAAGTTTAGTGTTTGGTGTAGGTTCTGGTATCGGTTGGGCATTGGCAATTGTCTTGCTAGCCGGTATTCGCGAGAAGTTAAAGTATGCTGATGTACCTGATGGTCTACGTGGTTTAGGTATTACCTTTGCTACCGCGGGTTTAATGGCGTTAGGTTTCATGTCGTTCTCAGGTGTGTCTCTGTAAAGAGACACCTTAACGGCTTCAGATTTTGAACCTTAAAGGATAAGTTCATGGGTATTATTGAATCTACTCCAATCGACGTCTATCTCGGTGTGAGTATGTTTACTGCCATTGTACTAGTGTTGGTATTGGTTATTTTATTTGCCAAATCAAAGCTGGTACCAAGTGGTGATATCACAATCAGCATCAATGATGATGCTAGCAAAGCAATTAAAACCGGTGCCGGTGGTAAGCTCCTTGGCGCACTCGCTGAAAACGGTATTTTCGTTTCATCTGCTTGTGGTGGCGGTGGCTCTTGTGGTCAGTGTAAAGTGATTGTTAAGTCTGGTGGTGGTGATATTCTGCCAACAGAGCGCGATCATATCTCTAAAGGCGATGCTCGTAACGGCTGCCGTTTATCGTGTCAGGTAAACGTGAAGGCCGATATGGAGATCGAACTAGAAGAAGAGATCTTCGGTATTAAAAAGTGGGATTGTGAAGTTATCTCTAATGATAACAAAGCAACCTTCATTAAAGAGCTTAAGCTGCAAATTCCTGATGGCGAATCAGTGCCTTTCCGCGCTGGTGGTTACATTCAGATTGAAGCGCCGGCTCACCATGTTAAATATGCTGATTTTGACGTACCAGCAGAATATCGTGGTGACTGGGAACACTTTGGTTTCTTTAATCTTGAATCAAAAGTGGACGAAGAAACCATTCGTGCGTACTCGATGGCGAACTATCCTGAAGAGGAAGGTATCATCATGTTGAACGTGCGTATTGCTACGCCGCCTCCACGTAACCTGAGCTTGCCTTGTGGTAAGATGTCGTCGTACATCTGGAGCCTAAAAGCGGGTGATAAGGTGACGATTTCTGGTCCATTTGGTGAGTTCTTTGCCAAAGATACCGATGCCGAAATGGTCTTTATCGGTGGTGGTGCTGGTATGGCCCCAATGCGTTCACACATCTTTGACCAACTCAAGCGTCTTAAGTCTAAGCGTAAGATCAGCTTCTGGTACGGTGCGCGTTCGAAGCGTGAGATGTTCTACGTCGAAGATTTTGACGGCCTAGCGGCGGAGAATCCTAACTTCGTGTGGCATGTTGCCTTGTCAGATCCACAACCAGAAGATAACTGGGATGGTTACACAGGTTTTATTCATAACGTCTTGTATGAAAACTACCTGCGCGACCATGAAGCACCAGAAGATTGTGAGTACTACATGTGTGGTCCTCCGATGATGAATGCGGCTGTTATCGGTATGCTAAAAGATTTGGGCGTTGAAGATGAAAACATCTTATTGGATGACTTCGGCGGTTAATCGCAGGTTCTTGTGATAATATCGACTCAGCTTTATGTGATTTCACCCTGGACGCTTAGGCGTTCTGTGGTGAAATCCATTGTTTATCTGAGTGATTATTAAGGAATATGGTCATTATGTTTAAGACCTTTATCAATAGGTTAGTCTTAATTGGACTAGCCTTTTTTGTTTCAGCGTGTAGCCAATCGGCACCCATGATCTCTCTGTCTGGTGAGACTATGGGCACCACCTATCATATTAAGTTTGTCAGTGGTGGGCAGGAACCTAATGAACAACTGTTACAGGCGGAAATTGAGCTTGCACTGGAACAGGTCAACAATCAGATGTCGACCTATCGGAGTAACTCCGAGCTGTCGCGTTTTAATCAGATGGCCTTAGCCAGCACTATTGAGGTGTCCTCTGATACAGCCCAAGTTATCCAAGCCGGGATCGATTTGTCTGAGATCACCGACGGGGCATTAGATATCACATTAGGGCCGCTGGTGAATCTATGGGGCTTTGGTCCCGATAAGCGCCCTGTCAAAGTGCCTAGCGACGAGCTAATCGCCCAGACCAGAGCAAAAACTGGCATCGAGCATTTAAGTGTTGATGGGTTAAAACTGCGTAAAGACAACCCAGATTTATATGTCGATTTATCTTCCATTGCTAAAGGCTTTGGAGTCGATAAAGTGGCTCATCTTTTGGCTAAATATCAGCCTAAAGGCTATTTGGTTGAAATAGGCGGAGAAGTCAGCCTATATGGCACTAAAGCCGATGAAAGTCCGTGGCGTATTGCGATCGAGCAGCCCGATATTGATGAACGTCAGGTGCAGCAGGTGATAACACCTGGCAATATGGCGATGGCAACCTCTGGTGATTACCGTAATTACTACGAAGAAGACGGTCAACGCTTCACCCATATTATTGACCCTAGAACTGGGTATCCGGTGAATCATCGTCTCGCTTCTGTCACTGTGCTGCACAAGCAAAGTATGATGGCGGATGGTTACGCGACTGCGATGATGGTGATGGGCACCGAAGACTCATTAGCTCTGGCGCAAGAACACCATCTTGCCGTTATGTTAATTGAAAAGCAGCCTAATGGTTTCAAGGTCTATTACAGTGATGCATTTAAGCCCTTCGTTGGCTTGTGATACAATATAGACGCTGTCACGCACCTAGAGGTGTGACAGCGTCACCCAATTGATTTTTGACGCATATTGTCTGCCTTGTAGGTGGTATGCATTTGGAGTATATGATGGGCACTTTTTTAGCGGCTTTTGTGGTATTACTGCTTTTTTTTGTATTAATGTCGGTTGGTTATATCGTTAAGCAGAAAGCGGTTGCGGGTAGCTGTGGTGGCTTAGGTGCTTTAGGCATCGACAAAGCGTGTGATTGCGACGATCCATGTGACAAGCGCAAGGCTAAAATGGCTGAAGAAGAGCGCAGTAACAAGTTTAATCAAGACCGTATCATATAATCACTTAATTTTATGTCACAAAGGCACCGATATCGGTGCCTTTTATTGCCTTCTCAATGCCGCATTCGCGGTGTCTCACCATTTGTTGTTATCACTTTAGGCTATACTGTTATTCCATCACGGCCAAGGATCCCTTGGTGAATCTTGCTAAGTCCCACCTCACAACATTGTATTCATTGGCGTGATCCAGTAGCTTGAGAGTAGTATTACAAATTATTGCCCAGCAGAGTAAGAGCATGAGGCTCATCGACACTGTCAGCGTTAGTAACGTGGTCAGATATTCACTATTTCTCATAGAACATAAGGATAATTGCTATGAAAGGTCATCCGAATGTCATTCGGCATCTCAATAAGATTTTGACATTTGAGCTCACCGCCATTAACCAATACTTTTTACATGCGCGTATGTACAAAAATTGGGGTTTAGAAGAGCTCAACGAAAAATGTTATAAAAAGTCGATTCAGGACATGAAACATGCCGACAAGTTAATTGAGCGGGTATTGTTTCTCGAAGGTCTACCTAATCTGCAGCAACTTGAAAAACTGCATATTGGCGAAAATCCACAAGAGATGCTGCAATGCGATAAAACCATGCTAGAAGCACAATTGATTGAACTACGTAACGTGATAAGTCTGTGTGAGTCTGAGCAAGATTATGTCAGCCGTGAAATCCTAGAAGATCTTCTCGAAGATGAAGAGGCCTATCTTGATTGGATTGAAGCGCAGCAAGACTTGATTAAGATGACAGGGATTCAGAACTATTTACAAGCGCAGATAGAGTCAGAGTAGGAGTTTAGGATGAAAGGTAATCAAGACGTCATTAATACACTTAATCAATTGCTTACTGGTGAACTGTCGGCGATGGATCAATATTTTGTACACGGGCTGATGTACGATGATTGGGGCTTAACTGAACTACATGAGCGCATTTCCCATGAGTCAGACGATGAGCGTGAACATGCTAAAAAGTTGGTCGAGCGCATACTGTTTCTCGAGGGGACGCCCGATGTAGCCAGCCGTGAAGCACTGCACATAGGCAAAGATCCGCAAGAGATGCTGCAAAATGATCTTAACTATGAGTATCAAGTTGCCGATAACCTGCGTAAAGCCATCGCCTTATGTGAAGCCCATAAAGATTATGCTTCACGCGAGTTACTCGAGGTACTGCTTGAGGAAACCGAGTCAGATCATATGTATTGGTTAGAGAAACAACTGGGTCTCATCGATAAAATTGGGCTGCAAAATTACCTGCAGTCTAAGATGTAAGGTTATAAGCTGTGGGCTGCAACTAAGGTAGTGCAAGTCGCGGTTATTTGAATTGCTCCAAGTTCACTTTGGTTGTTCTAATCATGGCGGATAAAAGTAGCCGATAGCTAAAACGTTAGATCTAAGCCACAGCATAATGCTGTGGTTTTTTGTTTACGCTTAAGGCGGTAGGGCCTTTAAGTCTACTGCTGTGGCCGGTTTAGGTGAGTTGGCATGGATAAGTGTTTGTGCACTGTTTAAATATACAGTATTCTTGCGGGTGGAGGTAATGCCCATTGAGAAAGATTATTCATGTGGACATGGACTGCTTTTATGCGGCAGTTGAAATGCGAGATTTTCCCGAGTTAAGAGACAAGCCGATAGCCGTGGGCGGGCGCAGCGATCGCCGCGGGGTGATCAGTACCTGTAACTATCAGGCTCGGCAATTTGGTGTACGATCGGCTATGGCCTCAGCCTATGCCTTAAAGTTGTGTCCCGATTTAATTTTGGTGCCGGGTCGGATGGATGTGTATAAAGCGGTCTCCACTCAGATCCGCAGCGTCTTTAATCGCTATACCGAATTAGTCGAACCCTTATCGCTCGATGAAGCCTACCTAGATGTCACCGATTGCGACGCCCATAAAGGCTCTGCGACCTTAATTGCAGAAGCGATCAGGCAAGAGATATTTGACCTTACAGGTCTCACAGCATCGGCTGGGATCGCCCCGGTTAAATTTTTAGCCAAAATTGCCTCCGATCTCAATAAACCTAATGGCCAATATGTGATCACTCCAGATGCCGTAACCGAGTTTGTTAAAACCTTACCCCTGATAAAGATCCCCGGAGTGGGAAAAGTCACTGCCGCCAAGTTAGCGCAGATGGGATTAATCACCTGTTTGGATGTGCAGCAGTGTTCTAAAACGGCGTTAATCGAGCGTTTCGGTAAGTTTGGTGGTGTCTTAGTCGAGCGAGCACAAGGGATCGATAATCGCAGTATTTCGCCTCATCGGGAACGAAAGTCGGTGGGAGTCGAAACTACGCTGGCCAAGGATATCTATACCTTGGAGCAGTGTGAATCGGTTATGCCGCAACTTATCCAAGAGTTAGGGGCACGCATTAGTCGCAGCGCGTCGGCGCGACGTATTCATAAGCAAGTGGTTAAACTTAAATTTGATGATTTTAAACAGACCACGATAGAGCATCGCAGCGATCAGGTGTCGGTTAAATTGTTTTATGACCTGTTATCGCAAGCGTTAGCACGCCAAGAGGGACGCGGCATCCGCTTGCTCGGTGTGTCGGTAGGGTTAGAGAGTGCTGCTGTCATCAGTGACAGTGAAGATGAATTTAATGCTGCACAGATGGATCTCGGGTTTTAGGGTTAGCCTTCAAATGAAGGTTTGTCATTTTTTGGATTAGCTTAAGTAGCGTTTGGCTGGGTGGGAGTTGGTTAAGTGGGCTTGAAGGTCGTATCTTCATTGCAATCAATCACCTGCGGTGAGCTTGTGTGCAAGCACACTTTTGGCACGCCGCGAGCACATCCATGTGGGCTCTGCGAAATCATCCATGATTTCGAAGGCCAAAACCGCGCTTACACTGGGATATTGACTCTCTTCGATTTAACTTCATTTGAGACTAATAACGCATTAAAAGCTAACCTAGTTTTGCCCCAAAGTTTGCTGGCCTTGAAATTAAGGCTTGGAATTTTTGGGATTAGCTATAGTAGCGTTCGGCTACATCTTATTTGTTAAGTGTGTTTGAAGGTCGAACCTTCAATGTGAGTTAATTGCTTGCAGCAGGCTTATGTGTAAGCGCTCTTTTGGCTCGCTGTGAATATATCCCTATACGCTCCACGGCGGCATCCATGCCGCCAAGGGCCAAAACCGCGCTTACACCTATCTCTAACGCTTCTTCGATTGGACTTCATTTGATACGACTAGTGAGTTAAAGGCTAAGAAGCTTTTGCCCCTTTATCATTTAGAACAATTACTCATTCGAACTTTGTGTTTCTGTGTTTACCTTATATTTACTAATGCGGAAAGCAAAAGATAAGGCCCTAGTAACTTGCCTTGTAGTATGCCTTAAAGACTACCACATGGAGCCTTTAGGCCTAATACTTTCTGGTATAAAAGGGTTTCGCTCATGACTATCGGGAATATGAAATTGTACGAAGAAGTTTATCTTAAAAGCTACGTTTACCACCACCTTCGACGAAGAGCCATGTATAGTTCAAGTTAAGATAATTACTATGAAAAAGATGCATAAATCGTTTGATTGGCGCATCGATAATACTAACTTTTAAACATTAACTCATTATTATCAATAGCTTGTAATATATATAAAAGTGCTATGCAGACCTCGTAAACACCTATGCATCTTTTTTATCTGTTAAATTGTCATATTTAACCTGACTTTTTTGTTAAATAATATATTTACAACAAACACTTACAAGTGATATTTTGACGAAGAGACTTACAAGAAAGCAGGAGGTTATCCTGCTGCTAATCAATAAGCTGTTATGTGTATATGTTAACTGACGGAGAGGTTTTTGCTATTTGCAATTTATGTAAATAATCTTGAGCAAGCTCTAAGTTGTCATTTGATATACCACGTTGCTGATTAAATTCCATTTGCCCTTTTATCGACTCGAACATATCAAATTTTTCATTCATGATTGCGTCTGATTTAGTTGCATTCCGTAGTGTACCATTATCATTTACTAGTATAATGGCTTGTGCACCAAAAGTCGCACTAGGTTCATCGGGAAATAATGCACCAGATAATATGGCAGCTTCATTTCGAGACATATTACTTGGGTCTATATATTGGGCTAATTCATGTATAGAGGATACTTCTTGCGCAACCATAGCACTTTGGGTTTTATTGTCCGGCAAAGAATTGCCGGTTTTATATGCTTCTTTTGCCGGAGTCATATAAGTAGTACTGGTAATTTGCATTTTAGCCTCTAAAATAATAAGTTTTCAATTATCAAGCGAAATTTGTGCCAACAGTGTTGTGAGTGTTCTGCTAGACACACATAACAAGAAAATAAACTAGGAAAAATAGAGTTTGCCGATTTTTTGCAAAGAACCGCAAAAAAGCGTCCAACTCAATTTTCCTGTTATTTAGGCGTTATGCGTCAGCGCGAATTCAGTGTAAATTGTTTTTGACTGTCGGCACTTTATAAAGATTATCGCGTTTGTTGCCTTGTCTTTAGTTTGGTAACTTGAGTGCTAAATATTTTGTTTCAGCTTTTAGCTAAACAGTTTTTCGCCAAGGTAGGCTTGGTGAAAAACGTCACTCTATTTGAGTGGCTCAAAATTCAAGGCTTGGTGTGTCGCACTGCGTGGGTGTTTTTTGCTTCTACGGTAGGGCTGCCACGAAAGCTTATATAAATTGCGTTGTTTGTAGTCATAACAACTTTACGCATAACAAGGCAATCAAACGGACTTGTAACAGTTGGCTGTTTTCACTCCGTTCAACATTTTAGCCAACAATTACAAGCCGCTTATAGCGGCGTTATATGCCTAAAATAGTCATTAGTATAATATCTAACATGGTGCACCTTTTGCATTAATATCAAATATCTATTAATACATGAGGAATTAATATGAATATTTTAAATGTAGGGCAAAACTATTCCATTACGACAGCAGCTAGCGGCAATAAAATGCCGACTGAATCTATTGCTGTAGAAAAAAACATAAACCAAAATAATTCACAACCTACAAAGATTGATATGAGAAACATATCAATTGATGAAATTAATACATTAATTAAATCAGGGGAAAGTGCTTTACTTGATGTAGTGCCATTTATACCATTAAATGTACTTGAACAATATAATAATGATCCCGAAAAAATAGGTAAAATCAAAGTAGACTTAATTGGGCAAGTTGAAAAATCCATAGATTTTAAAAAAAGCATTGGTGAGAATACTGACTTTTTATCAGGTGTTTTAAATAAATTTAAAGATCTTGACGGTAAACAGTTAAATGGGAAGGTTGATATCTTAGCATAATACGGCATATAACAAGACCTTCAAACGGACAAAAAACAGTTTGCTGTTTTCACTTCGTTCAACATTTTAGCAAACAATTTTTTGCCGCTTAAGGTGGCGTTAGCTGTTTTTTCTAGCAGAGTTAATTAAATCAATAATGGAGATATGAATATGGAAATTAATCAATCAAACAAATCCTTACTTAACTTTTTAATCCCCTTTTTAACTGCGTATTTTGGATCAAAGGGTATATTTTATTTATTCGCTTTTGAGTATTCTTTATTTTCAGATGCTTTTGATATTCAAAAACTACTAATTGATATTAGTGTCTTTGGGGTGTTATTTTATATTGGTTCAATTGGTGCTAATTATCTTACAAGTGCTAAAAATAAGTCTAGTGTAATCAACAACTAACAAGTCGTTAAAGCAGGACAAATAACAGTTGGCTTTTGCTCCTGCGTCGCTTATTTTAGCCAACATATTATTTGCCTCTTAACGAGGCGTTATGTGTTTGTGGTAATTAACTTATGGAGGAGTTGATGAAAGATCCGGATGACGAATTTTCTAAGTGGAAATTCGAACGAGAAAAAGGGTGTTTTAGATTTGCTGTTTGTATGTCATTTCCTGCTATTTTGGGTGTGATGATAGGTCAGAGCATTGATCCTATATTTATATCAGAAGTAGCTTGGAGTTGGGTTCAAACTATCGATATATTAATCAGTGGCTTTTGGGCATCGGTTGGTGCCTTTCCTCTTAGTTTCGTAATCTGGTGGTGGCGTGAGAAAAAGTATAAACGTCATATCGCTAAGTTTGAAAAACACACATAACAAATTGTTCAAGCAGACAGCTAACAGTTGGCGATTTTGGTTTGGTTGAGTTTAGAGATTACGGTGGCTTTGTTTGAGTATCGTGGTAGTTAGCTGCTACTTAACAAGGCGTTAGGTGTTCTTTAGTAACGCAGCCATCAATTGAACTTATTTTTCAAAATGTCCGTAAAATAATGAATTATCCAAAATGAATTCATAATGTTATGGAGTTGAAAATGAATCAGATTAATCCGGTAAAATTGCGCAATAGCAAATGGACAGCTGTAAAACCGATAAATCGAGAGAAACACTTTTTGGTGTCAGAAGTTGAGTATGAAGAGGACGGTTCGGTAACTTTGTGTAAGTTAGAATCTGTTCTTTCCAAAAATGAATATTCCATTGATTGGCTAGAGCTAAAAAATGAACAAAAGTGGTCTCAAGGTTGGACATAATCGGCATTTGGGCAATACACCTAACAAACGCTTCAAGAGGGACAGCCAACGCGTGGCATTTTTACTATGCGTTGGTTTTTGTGGTTACGGTGTTATGCGGAAAGTTGGTAGTAGCGTTGTCTGCCCCTTAAGCGGGCGTTAGGTTTCACACCTTTGGATGAATTTGGGCATAACCCCTTGAATATTAGTTGAATAGCCCATATGTGTGTTGGTGGATATATAAAACACATAAAGGAACACCAATGCCAATTTATAACGCGATAAATACTTTAAAAAGCACTGCTCCGCTAACTCTTCAACAAGCTAGCGCTTTCATGGGACAGCTTACCCCTAAGGTACAAATGCAAATCATTGCTGCAATATATATCGGACGAGATCATATTCATTCTAATACTTGGTCTGAAGATGTAATGTTGTCGACAGACTATATTGACCATATTCCGCCTAAAGACTATGCGCAGATTGTGTATGAGAAGAACTCTGCGTTAGTAAACTATTTGGACAGTATCGAGCGCTGTGCGGTTAATACAGGTTTTAATCTAAATGACTTATAAAGCTTAAGTCTAAGCCTAACTAATAAGGATAGGCCGCGCGTAGCCGCGTCCTTATCCCGAGTGTTGAACAAGCCCGGGTTTGTAGGAAGTGATACCTTTATATAGTAAATAGCGGCGTGAGATCTCACGCTGGTTTAGGTCGGGGAGCTTAATTTACACTTTTGGCTAGCCATAGCTATCCCTTAGCACCGACAGCCAATAAGTAAGTCTATAGTTTCAAAAGCTTAATCACCTCCTGCGTTTCACTTCTAGAGATCTAAAATTTCAAAATCCTGTTATCTTACCGCTTAAACAGTAGCGTTAGATTGCTAAGTGCTCTGGCTATGAAAGCTTGTCAGTCGCCCCTGCTTTTTTCCATGTACGCCCATAAATGTCATCGGCTGCTGGCAGCAAGAACAAGGCCGTATTGCCGCAATGCGTTTTGCCTCTTCGACTAGGGGAAATACCGCCCCTGCGACAACGATCATCAACTGTATTTGTTGCCTCAGTTTGCTGCAATTCCCGCTAAGTAATCCATAATCTCGTACTCGGCGTAACCCTTTGGGCAAAACATGCTGAAGCACTAACCATAGGAACTCTATCGCGGGTAAGGTACGCACTTTATTGGTTTGAGTTTGGCTGTCTAGATACTCGAAGCTGACGTGCCCATCGATATTACTGATGATATTTTTATCAGGCAATACACCGCGATAGAGGTATCTTGATAAGTACTTCAGTGCAGGTAAGCCTTTGCCAACATGCTGGCAATCTACCACCCACTTCTTTGGGGTAACTGCTGACAGTGTGATATCTAGCTTATTTGTCAGGTATTCCAGCAATCTTGCTCGCCACACCGTGGCGAGATTAAAGGCGTTGAACAGATATTTACCTCTGCTTTTTTGCCACTGCTTTTTGCCACTGCTTTTTGCCTTTGTTGAAGCTTCCTGCGGGAATGATGAAGTTAAGATGCGGATGGTAGTCTCGGCGTCTGCTGTGGGTATGCAGTACTCCCGTGAAACCTATCTCTCCGCCAAGTGATTTTGAGTTGTGTGCAAAGTCTTTAAGTACACTGGCCGCAACTGAAAACATAGCTTGATAGAGCAACTCAGGTTGATGTTTTGCAATGATTCGAAGCTCAAAAGGTAAAGTGAACGTCACCATGTAATACTCAACGGGCAATAACTTAGTTTGTTGTTTAGCTAGCCAATCTGCCGTGGTGTTGTGCTGGCATTGAGGGCAGCTCCGGTGACCACATGAGAGTGGATAATCAGTGGTATGAGTACAACTCTGACATGCCCTATGACTCGTGCGTTCAGTATTGGTGCGGCAGCTGAGCATCGAATAAATGGCTTGTCGCATCGCGGTTGTTATCTGTTGCTCGTATGTCTGATTAAACGCATCAAGATGAGCATGTAAAATATCGACGAACTTCATACGCCACACTCCCATTTCAGCGCTAAACCATCCGTCAGCAGGTTAATTGCTTTGACCGTGTTCTTGCGAGTGATCTGGGTAAGTCGTGTATAGCGTGCAGTAGTATTTAGGCTGTTATGGCCGAGCAGACTTTGAACAGAGCGCAGATCTAATCCTTGTTCTAGCAAGTGAGTGGCATAGCTGTGGCGTAGATTATGCGTGCTGATAGATTTATGAATATTGCACTCAGTAATCACTTTTTTTAGTGCTTTCTGGATGCCGCCTTTGTCCAAAACCGAGTTAGCTTTTTAACTAGCTACTCGCACGAAATGAAGCAAAATCGAAGAGACAGAATAACCCAGTGTAGATGCGGCTGCGGACGTTGATGGCAGGGATGCCATCGTCGAGCCTCCACGGATGGATTCACGGCGTGTAGCAGCAGTATCTGCACACTCCCTGCCGGACAGGCGATTGATAACAGTGAAGATACAAATTTCAAAGACACTCTACCAACACTAACTCAGCCAAATGTTAAACCACAAAAATGCCAACACCTTCATTCGAAGGCCAAGATACTTTTGTCCATCTTTGAGTCAGCGAGCCTGCGCTGACTCACTTATGCCCCGAAGTGTGTTGGCCTTGCAGTGAGGGTATGGCATTTTTTTTACTTTGTTTGGGTAGTGATTGGCGGAGTGACTCGTGTACTGGCTTCCTTGATCTGAATACACTAAGACTTCACTTAGCTGCCTGCTTACTTTTGTGCCAAAACATACTCAGAATTAACCATGATTGGCTTGTGTTTATGGCGCAATGGTTTAGGTTTAGTGGTAGCGTTTTTATGCCTTAATGCGGCGTAATATTTTGAATTGAAAGGTGGAGTATATGGATAAAGCACTGCAAACCATGATTGAAAATATGCCTGAGAAAACTGGCAAAAAGCTAGAAGAATGGATTCAAATATTGAAAAAAGAAAACCTTGAAAAGCACTCGGCGGCGGTCACTTTTTTAAAAACAAAGCATGGTGTGACGCATGGATTTGCCAATACTATTGTCACCTTATCCAGAGATAAAACTGACTCTCCCGATGATTTGGTGTCAATGCAATATAAGGGTAAAGCATTGCTTAAACCAATTTATGACATGCTTCTTTTAGAAATAAATAAGTTAGGTGAAGATATCGTCATTACGCCAAAAAAAGGAAGTGTCAGTTTTATCAGAAAAAAACAGTTTGCCTTAATCAAACCTGCAACGAAAACGAGAATAGATTTAGGTTTGAAACTCAAAGATATCGCGGTTCAAGGTCGCTTAGAGGATTCAGGTCCATTTGGTACTATGTGTACTCATAGAATACAGCTAAAGAGCATATCTGACGTCGATGCTGAGGTTATTGGTTGGGTATCAAAAGCATACGAAAAATCTGTGTAGTCAAAATAGATAAAGTCAATCAAACGAGTCGGTTAATGGCTTACTCGGTGCAGTTTCACTGTTGAGTCAGCGATTATCTGCTCTCATTGGGGGTACTAAATGAAGTTCGTAGTTATACCTATAATATTGCTGTTTATTACGCTTAATACATATGCTAGAGATGTTGAGTCTTTGACCGTGGCTAGGCTCGATGGCTCTCAAATAAATTATTATCTTTTAGGTCAGCCTGATAAGTCTCCCAGTGATGTGTTGTTGCTTATTCTTCAAGGCTCTAGCTGCAACAGTGTTTTACAAATTGAGTCGATATTCAGTGACTACCAAGATGTCTGGCCGACAGCTGATCTTCTTCTCATCGAAAAATACGGAATTGACAAGAAGCTCAATTACAGCCCAGATACAGAGCGAAAAGATTGCCCGGTTCAATATCTTCAAAACGATAGTCCAAAGCAACGTGTTGCGGACATCAATACCGTTATCGATAGGGTACGTAAGGACCGTCGATACCGTAATTTAATCGTCCTCGGCGGGAGCGAAGGAGCGCTTGTCGCCAATTTGTTTGCCTCAAGCAATGAAGATGTAGATGCAACGATCTCCTTTAATGGTGGTGGTCGTTGGTTCATCGATGACGTTTTATACAATATCACTTCTGAGTATGAAAACCGCGCAGCGGCCAGAGATAGCATTGAAGGCTTTAAGGGGTTTTCTGAGCATGTACTTAACAGTCAACCATCGTTGAATCTTGAGGTGAGCGGGCATGGTTATAGTTGGTGGCATCAAATGTTATCTATCGACCAGTTTGATGTGCTTCAAAAAGTAAATTCTCCTTTGCTTATCGTTCAGGCGGGGATGGACTTATCGGTATCGCCGCAGGCTGTTGATGCAATGATGATGGCGTTACGAAAAGCCGGAAATAAAAACATTGATTATCTCACTTATGAAAAACTCGACCATGGATTTAGCAATGGTGCTGGCCAAAATGAACGGAAAAAAGTTATTGCCGACATGAAAGCATGGTTAACGGGACAGCTAAACAACACAGAACAACTCGATGCAGAGTGATTAATGCTATCGAGTTTTAGAAAGATTTAAGTTTTGAGGGTTTGGCGTTTGTCATATAACCCAAGCAAGCTTTTTGCATCGAATGTGAAGAAACAAACACCTTCCCTATAGAAGCGCCATTCATTGTGGTTAATTCTCGGGGGGGAGTTTACTGCAAGCTATTTAAACTTATTCAATATGCTGACAAATTGTTATGTATTTTTGCCGACAAAAAAGGCGCCTATGATGACTCATAGGCGCCTTTTTTATGAATCGCCGCTTAGGCTTTTGCTGGAATACGTTCGAGTACGGCTAGAAGCAGTTTCCAGTATTGTTCGACGGTCTCAATCAATACCATCTCATCTGGGCTGTGAGGATAGCGGATGGTGGGGCCAATGGAGACCATATCCATCTCAGGATAAGGCTTCTTAAACAAGCCACACTCAAGCCCTGCGTGGATCACCATAATGGTTGGCTCTTTATGGTAAATCGCTTCATAGGTGTCTTTGACAATCGCCATCACAGGGGAGCTGCTGTCTGGCTTCCAGCCGGGGTAAGCACCGCTAAACTCCACCTCTGCGCCCGCTAAGTTGCTCAGTGCTGTTAGGTTGCCTTCCACTTCTTCACGGCCAGAATCGATAAGCGAGCGAATTAAGCAAAGAATATTGACAAATTCTGCTTCGGTTGAGATCACGCCAACGTTTAAAGAGGTTTCTGTTACACCTGCTATCTCATCGCTCATGCGCATCACGCCATTAGGGCATGCATGCAGCAGATCGATAAGCGTTTGCTGCACATCTTCACTCATTACCTGTTTCGCGGCTGGAGCCTCTTGCAGGGTTAACTGCATATCTGGATCGGCGATGGCTAACTCTTGACGAACGAGTTGGGTAAATGCTTGCATTAACTCATTTAGGCGCGCCACATTTTCACTGGGCAGCATAAAGCTGACGCTTGCCTCGCGAGGAATGGCATTACGCAGCGAGCCGCCAGTAAAGTTTGTCAGTTCAAGTGCTAACTCATCGGCGTGATTAAATAAAAAGCGGGCGAGGAGCTTATTAGCATTGCCGCGGCCTAAATGAATGTTTACCCCTGAGTGCCCGCCTTTGAGACCCGATATCGACAGGGTATAGGTTGCGTTTGTTGGCTCTGGCGCTTGCCATACCATAGGCACACTGATTTGAGCATCAACGCCACCGGCGCAGCCCATGTAGATCTCACCCTCTTGCTCCGAGTCGGTGTTGATCAAGATCTCAGCATCAAGATAACCCGCTTCTAATCCAAATGCGCCGGTCATGCCTGCTTCTTCATCTATGGTCAGTAGCACTTCTAATGGGCCGTGAGCAATGTCGTCGCTGCCTAGAACCGCCAGCGCCGACGCCATGCCGATACCGTTGTCTGAGCCTAAAGTTGTTCCCTTGGCTTTTACCCAATCACCGTCGACATAGGCTTCGATAGGATCGTTTTCAAAATCATGTTCTTTGTCGGCATTTTTTTGCGGCACCATATCGATATGGGCTTGCAGGGCGACGACTTTACGGTTTTCCATGCCTGGTGTGGCGGGTTTCTTAATGATTAGGTTGCCAACTTTATCTTCGACAACGCTGAACCCTTTGTCTTTGGCCCAGTTTTGAATGTGTTGACTTAATGCTTGCTCATGCTTTGATGGGTGGGGAATGGCGCAGATCTGTTCAAACCACTGCCACAAGGCTTGAGGTTGCAATTGACTTAATGTGCTCACGGACAAACTCCTCTTTCATTCTTTAATATAGGTCTTTGAGGTCAAAATTGGCCACAGTCTACCATAGGGTGATTTTACTCGGGTCGATTAAAGTCGATTTTGCCTGTGATATCTGTCATACAAAGTTGCCAGATAGGTTCACAATAGTTCTTATTTGACTTGGCTTTATCGCTATATAAAGTGAATAATGCCACAACAATTTGACAGCGATGATCCGCCGCAGAGCGGTATCGAGTTCACAAGCATAGGGAATGGATATGAATCCAATAACGTTTGTTGATGTACAAGATAATGATGCCATTTTTGAAGGTGCAGGCTGGGATGCACTGATCGTGGTAACGTCAAGTATCGATGCTATCGGTATCGACGAAATCAGTTTACTGGCCCGCCATGGCGCTAAGGTCGATGCGCGAGTAGGGCGTAGTGCTACCTTATTATTTGCGCCCGGTTTGGCTGGCGGGCGTTTAATTGTCGCGCCAGTACTGGGGCATGACAAGGATGTTGAAGATGTGCGTATTTATGCCGATGCTGCCCGTCAAGGCATCGCGCTGGCTAAAGATGCAGGGGCTCGTAAGCCACTATTGATTATTTCACCGAGTAACGCCCCCCAATATCGTCAATCATTATCTGTTGCGGCTTTGGCTTGTGGCCAAGAGCTATGGCAAGCATTAGAGCTGCGTGAAGCGGTAGCACTCACCTATGGTATCGACACTATTGGTTTATTGGTTAGTGATGTGCAGGCCAAGGTACTTAATGCCATCGAAGCTGGGCGCCATCTTGCGCGAGATCTTTGCGGTACCGAGCCCGAGCGGATGTCGGCTCCCGCGTTTGCACAGTATTGCCTCGAGGCGTATCAAGATTCGGGTTTAAGCGTGAGCGTAATTGAAGACCGGGATGTGCTTGAGCGTGATTATCCTCTGCTGAGCGCCGTTGGGCGCTCCTCTTTTGCGGTATCGCGCCATCAACCTAGGGTCGTTAAGGTGGAATATTGTGCCGATGATGAAATCACCCGCAGTTACTTTTTTGCCGGTAAAGGGGTGGTGTACGACACTGGTGGCGCCGATATTAAGGTCGGTGGCGGCATGGCGGGCATGAGCCGTGACAAAGGCGGGGCTGCTGCCATTGCCGGATTGATGAAAACCTTGGCGATACTCAAGCCAAAGGGGATTAGGGTTGTTGCCGAGCTTGGGTTGGTGCGTAACAGTATTGGTAGTGAAGCCTTTGTTACCGATGAGATCATCAGTAGTCATGCGGGCGCGCGCGTGCGCATCGGTAATACCGATGCCGAAGGACGTTTAGTCTTGGCCGATCTCCTATCGCATCTACGTATTAAGGCTGCTAATGCGGTGGCGCCGCAGCTGTTTTCGGTCGCAACCCTAACAGGGCATGTGGTGCGCTGTTATGGCAATTATACTGCAGTGGTTGAAAATGCTGTGGCGCGTTCGCAGCGTGTGGCGGAGCAGTTGCAAGAGGTGAGTGAAGTGTGGGCTGAGCCTATCGAGGTGTCTCGTCTGCGCCGTGAAGATTATAAGATGCTTATCGATCCCTCTGCGGCGGCCGATATTGTGTCATCCAATAATGCGCCTTCTTCGGTCACGGCTCGTGGTCATCAATACCCTGCTGCATTTTTACTTAAAGCTTCAGGATTAGAAGCCCACGGCTTAAAGAGTGATAAGCCGCTGGCTTATACCCATGTGGATATAGCAGGCAGTGCCACTGAAGGCTCGCCACTTTATGGTAAACCGACGGCGGCTCCTTTAGTGAGTCTGTTTCAGTATATGTGTGCCGATCAATAATGTGTTTGCGACAATGGCACTCGCGCCCACTTGATGTGGGCGTCGATTGACGCAGGGGCGGGAAATTGGGCCGAGTCGGGTAACTGGCGCAATAGCAGAGGAACATTGATCTTGTGTGTCGAATGAGCCGGCATTTTTTATGCTAAGCCAGCTTATATGGCGGAGGCTGGCTTAAGCTGGCCTCTTGTCGCTTTTAGTTCAAAAAATGCCAGAAAGTGTGATCTTAATGCGCCGCCAAAGTTGCTTTGTTGTATTAAAACTACAAAATTAGCCTTTTTTACAAAAAATCGCCCTAAGGGGTTGTAATAAAATTACGCTTTTGGCTATAATAGCCTCGTTGGTTGGCATAGGCCATCCAACATAAGTCTATCCAGGATGGATAATTCTCCAAGGAACCGAGCGACAAGTTGACTCTGCGGTATATCGCCCTATTTGAGCGACTAATATCAAGTTTCATTTATTCAACTTTGTTAGGAGTTTTGACTATGTCTTATACAGGAATGCAATACGTTTATTGGCAGAATACTTGGTTTAACACTGATGCTCTGCGTGGCGGATTGTTTGCTATGTCCCTTTAAGGGTTAACTACCCCTTTATCAATTGAACCTAGTTCATTTGATAGCAAGTAGTTGCATCATCCATCAACCTTACCCCAATGTTGGGGAATTTTAGACTCAAGTTGTATATTGTTCGTATTGACCCATGAATGATATGCCAGTGTCATCCGCTAGCGCGGTAACTCTTTCCGTTAGGAACACTTGATACATGTCTTGCCTGCTCTTTGAGCAGGCTTTTTTTTACCTAAAATTCAGTGTTCTGCATCCTTGCCTCTGATTGACTGTTATTAAGGGCGTTGTCGAGTATAATCGGCGCGCGATATCCCAGTAAACTGAGTGATATTACTACCCTATACAATGACTTACTATTCAAGGAACCTTGTTCCATGTTAGAAAAACTATTCAAATTAAAAGCACATCAAACCAGTTTGAAGCAAGAAGTGGTGGCCGGATTAACCACTTTTTTAACCATGGCCTACATCATTTTCGTTAACCCTATGATGCTTGCCGATGCAGGGATGGATCACGGCGCAGTATTTGTGGCCACCTGTCTTGCGGCCGCCATTGGCTGTTTAATTATGGGCATAGTGGCTAATTACCCTATCGCATTAGCACCTGGCATGGGACTCAATGCCTTTTTTACCTACACAGTTGTCGGTGAAATGGGTTACAGCTGGGAAACAGCACTAGGTGCAGTGTTCCTGTCTGGGGTCTGTTTTCTGGTGTTATCTTTAGTCAAAATTCGCGAGTGGATTGTTAACAGTATTCCTATGTCGCTACGTTTAGGTATTGCGGCGGGCATAGGCCTGTTTTTGGCGTTAATTGGGCTAAAGAGTGCCGGTATTGTGGTGGCGAACCCCGCGACCTTGGTCAGTATGGGGGATATGACGGCATTTCCAGCTGTGATGGCGGTGCTGGGCTTTTTTCTTATCATCGCCATGGTGCATCACGGCATGAAATCGGCCGTTATCGTCAGTATTCTGGCTATTACCGTGCTGGGCGTATTATTTGGCGATGTGCAATATAATGGCCTGATGGCGATGCCACCTTCTATTGCACCGACCTTTATGAAAATGGACCTCTCTAGTGTCCTAGAGATAAGCATGCTCTCGGTGGTATTTGCCTTATTGTTTGTCGATCTGTTCGATACCTCTGGCACCTTAGTGGCTGTTGCTCATCGTGGTGGGTTTCTGGATGATAAAGGCCGCTTGCCTAGATTGAACCGCGCGCTGACTGCCGACAGCACAGCGACCATTGCTGGTGCCATGTTAGGCACCTCAACAACCACAAGTTACATTGAAAGTACCGCAGGTGTCAGTGCCGGTGGCCGCACTGGACTCACCGCCGTGGTGGTTGGGATACTGTTTTTATTATCGCTGTTTATTTCGCCGCTGGCCGGTATGGTGCCAGCCTACGCCACCGCAGGCACTTTGTTTTATGTGGCTATCTTAATGATGTCGGGCCTAATGCATGTTGATTGGGATGACTTAACCGAAGCGGCTCCTGTAGTGGTGGTATGTATCTTAATGCCGCTGACTTTCTCGATTGCAACGGGGATAGCCATGGGGTTTGTTGCCTATGCGGCGATTAAGTTATTGAGTGGTCGTTATAAAGATTTGAGCTTAGGGGTGGCGGTATTAGCCGTTCTATTTTTAGCTAAGTTTATCTACGGCTAATGTTAGCTATTAATGGCGTGGGTGTTATTTAACGGCATTTAAGCACGCAATGGTGATAGGTTAACTCGCTTATTTACCGCAATGTCATTAAGGGTCATACACAGTATGGCTCTTTTTATTGGGTTATTGGGGCTAATTTATCCATGTCGATATAGCGCTAAACTTTTATCTTGTTCACTACCATTTTTGCAAGGGATTGGGTATAACCTTAACTTCGGTTTTTTCTTCCCCTATAAAAATGAACTTAAGTGAGATTGGTTACCGCCGTGTGGTGGTGAAATTGGGTACCAGTGTGCTGACATCTGGCTCTAGACAGTTAGATAAGGCACATATGGTTGAGCTGGCACGCCAGATGGCAAGCTTAATGAAGTCAGGCGTTGAAGTGGTATTGTGTACTTCGGGTGCCATAGCCGCTGGGCGCGAACATTTAGGTTACCCCAGCCTGCCCGATACAGTGGCCAATAAGCAACTATTGGCCGCAGTGGGGCAGGGACAACTTATTCTGGCGTGGTCACAACTGTTTAGTATTTATGGGTTGCATGTCGGGCAGATGTTGCTGACCCGCGCCGATCTGCATGACAGAGAACGCTATCTCAATGCCAGAGACTCGCTTAATGCATTATTAGCCAATGGCATCATTCCTATCATTAATGAAAATGATGCGGTGGCGACCAACGAGATAAAAGTGGGCGATAACGATAATTTATCGGCTCGGGCGGCGCTATTGTGTGATGCTGATCTTTTGATTTTATTAACCGACCAAAAAGGGTTGTTCGATGCCGATCCTCGCGCTAATCCTGATGCCAAGTTGATTAAACAGGTGGTTAATATTGATGACAGTTTACGTCGGCTTGCAGGCGGAGCCGTGTCTGGTTTAGGAACGGGCGGCATGGCGACCAAGTTGCAGGCCGCCGATATTGCGCGCCGCGCCGGTATTGAAGTGGTCATCGCGTCAGGGCACAGACCAAGGGTTATCCAAGATGCGGTCTGTAAAGAGGCGGTCGGAACGCACTTTACCGCGCTAGAAAACCCACTTGAAAGCCGTAAACAATGGATCTTAGCTGGGCCTGCCACTAAGGGAAAATTAGTGCTCGACAGTGGCGCGATTGTGGCCGTCACCCAAAAAGGGCGTAGTTTACTGTCAAAAGGCATTGTCAGTGTTAGTGGTCAATTTGAACGTGGCGCGACCTTGCAGCTGGTGGACGAAGTGGGGCGTGAATATGCGCGGGGTATGAGTCGTTACAGCGCCAAGGATCTGCTGGCCATTGCCGGCAGACACTCTGAGGAAATTGATTCTATCCTTGGCTACGATTATGGCGCTGCCGTTGTGCATCGTAACGATATGGTGGTGCTGTAAAGGTACGCCATATTAATATCAATAACAGCTGAGATAACTTGAGGAGTAAGGGTGTGTTCGAACATCATCAAGCCTATTTGCAGGCACTGGGTCAGCAAGCAAAACAGGCAAGCTATGCACTGGCTAATCTCAGTGGCGAGCAGAAACAACAGCTATTAAGCGCCATCGCCGCCACATTGACCGCCCATAGTGACACCATTCTCGCGGCTAATCGGCAGGATGTGGTTAATGCGCGCGCAAGCGGTCTGAGCGATGCGATGATCGATCGTTTGCTGCTCGATAAGGCCCGGCTTAATAATGTCATTGCCGATATCGACAATGTGATACGCCTTGCCGATCCTGTGGGGACCGAGTTAGAAAGTCAGTTGCTCGATAACGGGCTGCGTTTGTCGCGTCGCCGTGTGCCATTAGGGGTCGTTGGGGTGATTTACGAGGCGCGGCCAAATGTCACCGTCGATATTGCGGTGCTGGCCCTCAAGACAGGCAATGCGGTCATTTTACGCGGTGGCAAGGAAACCTTGCAGTCGAATGTGGCGCTCAGTGATGCGATTCGTGAGGCCATAACCGCGCAAGGTTTACCTGCCGATGCGGTGCAGTTGATCCAAAGTGCCGATCGCGCCTTAGTGACAGGGCTATTAAAGCTCGACCGTTACATCGACATGATAGTGCCCCGTGGCGGCCAACATCTGCAGCGCTTATGCGCCGAGCAAGCGACTATCCCGGTGATATTGGGCGGGATCGGCATTTGCCATCTGTATGCCGATAAAGAGGTCGACATCGATAAAGCGATAGCGGTGATTGCCAACGCCAAGGTGCAGCGTCCAACTGTGTGTAATGCACTGGATACCGCGTTAGTGCATCGAGACATTGCCGCCCAGTTACTGCCTAAATTGTATCGTCAATTGGCTGACTTAGGCGTGAGCTTTTATGCCTGTCCACAGGCCAAAGCCTTGGCTGATGGCTTTGCGGTTGATATACATGATGCCACTGAGGAGAGCTATGCTCAGGAGTGGTTGGCACTCACATTAGGTATTAAGGTGGTCGATGATATTGACGCCGCCATTGCCCATATTCGTCAATATTCTAGTGGCCACTCGGAGGGAATATTAACTGACAATATCCACGCTGCGGCCTACTTTGTTAATCAGGTCGACGCCTCAGCGGTATACGTGAATGCGAGTACGCGCTTTACCGATGGTGGCCAATTTGGCCTTGGCGCCGAGGTGGCGGTGTCGACGCAGAAATTGCATGCGCGTGGCCCTATGGGGCTTGAAGCCTTAACCACGTATAAGTGGATTGGGGTTGGAGAGTATACCGCCCGTCGCTAATGGCGTTGACCGTTGACCTAAGTGCCGTTGACCACTACAAAGTCAAAGCCTGTAAAATTAACGCAGCTTAAAGAGAAAGCAGTTACCCTAAATTGCTTTCTCTTTTTTTATGTTTCGACGCTTTGCTGATGGGAGCTTAGTACAAGCACTTAAATCAAGCTTAACAAGCTGATTTAAATGGCTAATAGATAGCTTCGACGGGGGAAGCGCCTGTTATAACCCAGGTGAAACGGGCGCCTTGGGCGGGCGGCGTTTTAGCTGTGGTAGCAGTTGCTGCAGTGCCAATGCCGATAAAATTAATCCAAGGCCGATGAAGGTCGAGCGGGTTATGGTTTCTTGTAATATCCAAGCGATAAAGCCTACAGATAATACTGGTGTGATAAACACTAGTGTGCTCATGCTGGCAGTGCGATCGGCTTTTTTCAGAGCCACTAACCACAGCACAAAAGTGACCCCCATCTCAAATAATCCCACATAAACCGCAGCGCCAAAGGCGTTGGTGTTCCAGGTGGGCAGCGATTCTGTCAGTAGCAGAGTGACGACAATAAAGGGCAAGCCCATTAAGAAGCTGAGTAGCAGGCTAACCACTGGGTCGCCACTGTCTTTGGTGTTGATTATCCAATAAAGGCACCAGAGTACTGTGCTGGTCAATGCGAGCATGACCCCAGCTGCGCTATCAAAGTGGATATCGGTAATATGGCCGTCTGTTGCGATGATGAACACCCCAAGATAGGCGATAAGCGCCGCGGTGAGATCGCTTTTGCGTAGCTTTTGTTTGAGCAGTGGCACAGATAATAGCGGTAGCAAAATGGCCCAAGTGTAATTGAGCGACAGCGCTTGCTGCGCCGGTAACAGATCATAGGCCTTAAACAGCACTAAATAATAGAGAAACGGATTGAGCAGCCCACTTTGTAGATAAAACCAAGGGCGGCTCATCCATTGGCGTTGAATTAGGTGAAGCTTGCCCATAATTAATAAGATAATCGTCAGTGCCACAATGGAGCTGGAGACGGCAATAAACACCAATTGCAACGGCGTAAAGTGGCTTAAGGCTAATTTAAATGCGGTGGCGACGGTCGACCATAATAGTACGGCCCCTATGGCATACAAATAGGCTTGGCTCGATGATTTCACTGATTTATCTCACTAACTGAAAATAGCTCACGGTAGGATTATCGTAGGCTGTCGAGGGTGGTTAATTGTTTACATTATACCCATCAAATGGCGGGTGAACTGGCTTTCAGCCAAAAAAATGTTCAATTAAGTTAATTTTTATATTTTTAACCCTTGTAATCATCTCTGGTGGCCCAATATAGGGTGTTAAGGAAAGATATTGGTTTGGATAGTAAGGCTTGAAAATCACGACGCCTATCCCCATATCTGAATCAGATGACAAATTTAGCATTCGTTAAAAGTTTTTATTGGAGGACTCCATGGGTAAAATTATTGGTATCGATTTAGGTACAACCAACTCTTGTGTTGCAGTATTAGATGGTGGCAAGGCTCGCGTAATTGAAAACGCAGAGGGCGATCGCACGACTCCCTCAATCATCGCTTACACAGGTGAAGAAGTATTAGTGGGTCAGCCAGCTAAGCGCCAAGCGGTAACAAACCCAAAGAACACCTTCTTTGCGATTAAGCGTCTTATTGGTCGTCGTTTTAAAGATGACGAAGTACAGCGCGATGTAGACATCATGCCATTTAAGATCATCGGTGCTGACAACGGTGATGCATGGGTTGAAGCGCACGGTAAGAAAATGGCGCCACCACAAGTGTCTGCAGAAATTCTGAAAAAGATGAAGAAGACTGCCGAAGACTTTTTAGGTGAGCCAGTAACAGAAGCGGTAATTACCGTTCCAGCATACTTTAACGACTCACAGCGTCAAGCGACTAAAGATGCTGGTCGCATCGCGGGTCTTGAAGTTAAACGTATTATTAACGAACCAACTGCTGCGGCATTGGCTTACGGTATCGATAAGAAGCAAGGCGATAACGTTGTTGCTGTGTACGACTTAGGTGGTGGTACATTCGATATCTCTATCATCGAAATCGACAGCGTAGATGGCGAGCAAACATTCGAAGTACTGGCCACAAACGGTGACACTCACTTAGGTGGTGAAGATTTTGACAACCGTCTAATCAACTACCTAGCTGATGAGTTCAAGAAAGAGCAGTCAATCGATCTACGTAACGATCCGCTAGCAATGCAGCGTCTAAAAGAAGCTGCTGAAAAAGCGAAGATTGAACTTTCTAGCACCACACAGACTGAAGTTAACTTGCCTTACATTACGGCAGATGCGACAGGTCCTAAGCACTTAGTGGTTAAGGTTACTCGCGCTAAACTTGAGTCATTGGTTGAAGATTTGATCGCTCGTACACTTGAGCCTCTAAAAGTGGCTTTGGCTGATGCTGATCTATCAGTATCGGATGTAAACGAAGTGATTTTGGTTGGTGGTCAGACTCGTATGCCTAAAGTACGCGCAGAAGTTTCTGCCTTCTTTGGTAAAGAGATCCGCCAAGACGTTAACCCAGACGAAGCGGTAGCTATCGGTGCAGCAGTTCAAGCTGGTGTACTTTCTGGTGACGTAAAAGACGTACTATTGCTAGACGTTACACCACTTTCTCTTGGTATCGAAACCATGGGTAGTGTAATGACTAAGCTAATTGAGAAGAACACGACTATCCCAACTAAGGCGAGTCAAACCTTCTCTACAGCAGATGACAACCAAAGTGCGGTGACGATTCACGTACTTCAAGGTGAGCGTAAGCAGTCAAGTGCCAACAAGTCTCTAGGTCAATTTAACCTAGAAGGTATCGAGCCTGCACCACGCGGTATGCCACAAATTGAAGTGGCGTTCGATATCGATGCTGATGGTATCTTGCATGTGTCTGCGACTGACAAGAAGACAGGTAAAGCACAGGCTATCACCATTAAAGCCTCTTCTGGTCTAAGTGAAGAAGAAGTTGAAGCTATGGTTCGTGATGCTGAAGCACACGCAGACGAAGATGCTAAATTCGAAGCGCTTGTAACCGCCCGTAACCAAGCCGATGGCATGGTACATGCGACCAAGAAGCAGATCGAAGAAGCAGGTGATGCGCTACCAAGTGAAGACAAAGAGAAAATTGAAGCTGCGATGGCCGATGTTGATGCCGCCAGTAAAGGTAACGACAAAGAAGCTATCGAGAAAGCGACTCAAGCACTGATGGAAGCATCTGCTAAGTTGATGGAAATTGCTCAAGCTAAGGCGCAAGCAAGCCAAGGCGAACAAGCTGAAAAATCAACTGATTCGTCTGCTGATGATGTTGTCGATGCTGAGTTCGAAGAAGTTAAAGACGACAAAAAATAATTCAGGCTTAGCCTAAATTATTTTCAGCGGGCGTTATGGGGAAACTCTAACGCCCGTTCGTACAACTCTAGCGCAGAAAGTATAAGACTATGTCAAAGCGAGATTATTACGAAGTATTAGGCGTGGGTCGTGACGCCAGCGAACGAGAGATTAAAAAGGCTTATAAGCGGCTAGCCATGAAGTTTCACCCAGATCGTAATCCGGGTGACAAAGAGGCTGAAACCCGCTTTAAAGAGGTAAAAGAAGCCTACGAAATCCTAACCGACAGCGATAAGAAAGCCGCCTATGATCAGTTTGGTCATGCGGGCGTCGATCCTAATCGTGGTGGCGGCGGATTCGGCGGCGGTGCCGATTTCGGTGATGTGTTCGGCGATGTGTTTGGCGATATCTTTGGTGGTGGCCGTCGTGGTGGTCAGCGTCAAGCAGCGCGCGGTAGTGACTTACGTTACAACCTCGAACTGTCCCTTGAAGAAGCGGTCAGGGGCTTAACCAAAGAACTACGCATTCCTACCCTTGCAGCATGTGATGCGTGTGATGGTAGTGGCGCGAAAAGAGGCTCATCGCCAACCACATGTGGCACCTGTCATGGCCAAGGCCAAGTGCAGATGCGCCAAGGTTTCTTTGCCGTACAGCAAGCCTGTCCGACATGTCATGGTCGTGGCAAGATCATTAAAGATCCTTGCAACAAGTGTCATGGCGAAGGTCGCGTCGAGAAGAGTAAAACCCTGTCAGTTAAAATCCCAGCTGGGGTGGATACTGGCGATCGCATTCGTCTCTCTGGCGAAGGTGAAGCGGGCGAGTTTGGCGCACCAGCAGGTGACTTATATGTTCAAGTCACGGTGCGAGAACATGCTATTTTCGTGCGTGATGGCAACAACCTGTACTGTGAAGTGCCTATCTCATTTAGCACAGCAGCCCTGGGCGGTGAGATTGAAGTGCCCACCCTTGATGGTAAGGTGAGCCTTAAGATCCCAGCCGAGACACAAACAGGACGTATGTTCCGTTTACGCGGCAAAGGGGTGAAGTCGGTTCGCAGCCATGCAGTGGGTGACCTACTGTGTAAAGTTGTGATGGAAACACCAGTCAACTTAAGCGAAAAGCAAAAAGAGTTACTGCGTGATTTTGACAAAACACTGACGGGGTCGGCAAAAAAGCACAGCCCTAAAGCTGAAGGCTTTTTCGATGGTGTGAAAAAGTTCTTTCAAGACTTAAATAGTTAATGCTAAGCGTTAACATCTAAAAAAACCTCGCAATGCGAGGTTTTTTTATGGCCTACTCTCGCTAATATATGCTGCAACGGCTCAACTTTACTCGACATTATCACAAACGATTAAGCCCGTAGCCTCTAGCTCCTTTAGCCATGATATCGAGGCACTATTATGACGAAAGATTGTTGTGATTAGGGCGAGTATTATGATGATAGAGTATCCGTTGCATTTTGTGGCATAGTTGCTGGCTGGTGGCCCCTAAAGGAATTGATGATGAAACAGATGATAACAGTGGTAATACTAGTCATATTAGCCGGCTGCGCGACAAATCAGTCGCCCACAGGGCGATCGCAAACCTTGCTGTTTTCGGCGCAGCAGATGGATCAAATGGGTGCCGAATCATTTGAGCAGATGAAACAGCAACAAGCCTTAAGTAAAGATAAGCAACGTATCGCCTATGTTCGCTGCGTCGCCTCTCGCATTACCGCGGTATTGCCTGTCGGACAACCCAAATGGGAGGTGGTGCTATTTGAGTCTGAGCAGATAAACGCCTTTGCATTGCCTGGTGGCCATATTGGGGTGTATACCGGCTTGCTCAAAGTGGCGACGAATCAAGATCAGCTTGCAACCGTTATTGGGCATGAGGTGGCACATGTGCTAGCCAATCACAGTAATGAGCAAGTCTCTCGGGCGCAGATGACAGGGGTTGGCATGCAACTGGCGAATGCGGCACTGGATGTCAGCGGGGTGAGCAATCGCGACCTTTATATGGCGGCGCTGGGTTTGGGTGCCCAAGTGGGCTTTGTACTGCCCTATGGTCGAGAGCAAGAAAGTGAGGCCGATATTATGGGCGTTGAGTTAATGGCTCGGGCGGGGTTCGACCCCAGTCAAAGCATTAAACTGTGGCAAAATATGGCCAAGGCGGGGGGCAGCCAAGGCCCCGAGTTGCTCTCGACACACCCGTCCCACGGACGTCGTATTGCCGATTTACAGCAGATGCAACCTAAGGTGATGCCCTTATATCAGGCAAGCCAAGCTAAGGTAAAAAATAGCTGTGACTAATTGGCTATTCGCGAGTTTTTTGTTGCATAGTATGGTAGGATCCGCCGCGAAATTAATTGAATAAATGAGAGTATTATCATTATGTCTGACAAGTTCACCACAATTGAACAGCATGCCAGCTACGGTGTCGGTCGCCAACTAGGCGAGCAATTAGCGGCAAACTCTTTTGAAGGTATTGATATTTCAGCTGTACAAGTTGGTCTATCTGATGCGTTTGACGGTAAAGAGAGTGCGGTTTCTATGCAAGATCTTCAAACTGCCTTCACTGAAATTAGTCAGCGTATTCAGAAGGTACAAGAAGCTGCAGCAGCAGCTGCGTCTGCTGAAGGTGATACTTTCCTTGCGCAAAACCAACAACGTGAAGGTGTCGTGACCCTAGAGTCTGGTCTGCAGTATGAGATCATTACCGAAGGTAATGGTGATAAGCCTGCTTATGATTCTACTGTTCGTACTCACTACCATGGTACTTTTATCGGTGGTGACGTATTTGACAGCTCAGTATTACGTGATCAACCTGCCGAGTTCCCAGTGTCTGGCGTGATTGCCGGTTGGACCGAAGCACTACAACTTATGCCTGTTGGGTCTAAGTGGAAGCTGTATGTTCCGCATCACCTAGCTTACGGCGAGCGTGGTGCTGGTGCATCAATCCCGCCATACTCGGCGTTAGTGTTTGAAGTTGAGTTGCTCGATATACTTTAATAAAAAAGCCTAAGCGATTGCTTAGGCTTTTTTTTGTATTGTATTTAAAGCGAGTTTTGTGGTCTATTGGACATAATAATAAACCGTAAAACAGCGCAATATAGATCGAAGGGAGAAGTAGATGACAGAGCAAGTAAGAGTCGCTATTACTGGTGGCAGCGGCCGAATGGGTCGAACTCTTATTGAATCGGCCAAACTGAGTAGCAATATCTTTTTAGGTGCTGCGATTGAGCGTGCTGGCTCGACACTGATAGGTGTCGATGCGGGTGAGCTTGCTGGTGTCGGGGCGATGAATGTGGCGATCACCGATTCGCTTGATCAAGCTGTCGATGACTTTGATATTTTGATCGACTTCACTTCTCCTGAAGCCAGCGTGGTACATACCGATTGGTGTGCACGCAATGGTAAGGGTATCGTTATCGGTACCACAGGCTTTAACCATGCTCAAAAAGAGCTGATTGCTGCATATGGCGAAACCACGCCTATCGTGATGGCGCCCAATATGTCTGTTGGGGTGAATCTGATGTGGCGTTTGTTGGAATTAGCCGCCGAGGTGATGGGCGACTATACCGATATCGAGATCATCGAAGGTCATCACAGATACAAGAAGGATGCGCCTTCTGGTACAGCGCTTAAGATGGGCGAGGTGATTGCTGATGTGCTAGGCCGCGATCTTGAAAAATGTGCCGTTTATGGCCGAGAGGGCATAATGGAAGAGCGTTCGCGCGAGACCATAGGTTTCTCAACGATCCGTGCTGGCGATTTAGTCGGTGAGCACACGGCGATGTTTGCCGACATCGGTGAGTGTTTGGAGATCACCCATAAAGCATCCAGTAGAATGACCTTTGCCAATGGTGCTATGCGCGCCGCATTTTGGCTTGGCGATCAAGATCCGGGTCTTTATGACATGCAACAGGTGTTAGGCCTGAAAGATTAGTATTTAATAAAAAACGCCCATATGGCGTTTTTTTTTGAAATAAACTACCAGCTACCTATAGACGAGTTGCTACTTGACCTATAGAATTGACGGAATTTGTCAAAATTTCGTATTTCAGCGGAAATTGGTATTTTAAAAGCAAGATAAAACCCTATTATACAATGGCTTGGCTCTTTTCGGAGGTCGCGTTGACAAAGTCTGCCTTACTCGTACTCGAAGATGGAACCGTATTCTCTGGCACTGCAATTGGTGCTGATGGACTGGCAGTTGGAGAAGTCGTTTTTAACACTTCAATGACTGGTTACCAAGAGATTCTTACTGATCCATCCTATTCTCGTCAAATTGTAACTTTAACCTACCCACACATTGGTAACACAGGAACCAATAGTGAGGATACCGAATCAGATGCTGTGCATGCATGCGGATTAGTCATTAGAGATTTACCACTAATGGCCAGTAACTTCAGAAATCAGCAATCCCTCAGTGATTATCTTAAAGCCAATAATGTTGTCGGCATAGCTGATATTGATACGCGTAAACTGACGCGTATTTTAAGGGAAAAAGGCGCGCAGGCTGGCGCTATCGTTGTCGGTGATATGGATGAAGCCAAAGCCCTAGCTGCCGCTAAAGCCTTTCCCGGATTAAAAGGCATGGATTTAGCCAAAGAAGTGACCACTGACACGCAATATCAGTGGCGCAGTGGCAGTTGGCGGCTGGTCGGCGGTCTGCCGGATGACACACCAGAAGCAGAACTAAAATTTAAAGTCGTTGCTTATGACTATGGTGTGAAGCGCAATATTTTACGTATGTTAGTCGACCGCGGTTGTGATGTGACTGTGGTTCCCGCCCAAACGCCTGCTAGCGAAGTGTTAGCGATGAATCCTGATGGGGTGTTTTTATCCAATGGCCCAGGGGATCCAGAGCCATGCGATTACGCCATTAGCGCGATTCAAGATATCTTAAAAACCGACGTTCCTGTATTTGGTATCTGTTTAGGGCATCAATTACTGGCGCTAGCATCCGGTGCTAAAACCTTAAAGATGAAGTTTGGTCACCATGGTGCTAACCATCCCGTGAGCAACATCGAACTCGGCAACGTGATGATCACCAGCCAAAACCACGGCTTTGCTGCTGATGAAGCGAGCCTACCCGATAATATCAGAGTGACGCATAAGTCGTTATTTGATGGTTCGTTGCAAGGTATCCATCTTACCGATAAGCCTGCCTTTAGCTTTCAGGGGCACCCTGAAGCGAGTCCAGGTCCACATGATGCGGCCCCCTTGTTTGATCACTTTATTGAGTTGATTGAACAATATCGTCACCACGCTAAGTAGTCCGGGAGAAGGTTTCAGTAATGCCAAAACGTACAGATATAAAAAGTATTCTAATCTTAGGTGCCGGCCCGATTGTGATTGGGCAAGCGTGTGAGTTCGATTACTCGGGCGCTCAGGCCTGTAAAGCACTTCGTGAAGAGGGTTACCGAGTTATTTTGGTTAACTCGAATCCTGCCACTATCATGACCGACCCTGAAATGGCCGATGCGACCTATATCGAGCCGATTCAGTGGGAAGTGGTGCGCAATATTATTGCCAAAGAGCGTCCAGACGCCATTTTGCCTACCATGGGTGGTCAAACCGCACTTAACTGTGCACTGCGCCTAGAAAGCGAAGGTGTATTGAGTGAATTTAATGTCGAGATGATTGGCGCGACAGCCGATGCTATCGACAAAGCGGAAGATCGCAGCCGCTTCGATGAGGCAATGAAGGCTATCGGTCTTGAATGTCCGCGTGCCGGTATCGCCCGTAGCATGGAGGACGCTTATGGCGTGCTCGATGAGGTCGGTTTCCCTTGTATTATTCGTCCCTCATTTACCATGGGTGGCAGCGGCGGCGGTATCGCCTATAACAAGGAAGAGTTCGAAGAGATCTGTTCGCAAGGACTAGACCTTTCACCAACCAATGAATTGCTTATCGATGAGTCGTTAATTGGCTGGAAAGAATATGAAATGGAAGTGGTTCGTGACCGCAACGATAACTGTATTATCGTGTGTTCAATCGAAAACTTCGATCCGATGGGCGTGCATACGGGGGACTCTATTACAGTGGCTCCGGCGCAAACGTTAACGGATAAAGAGTATCAGTTGATGCGTAATGCATCACTTGCGGTACTGCGTGAAATTGGCGTTGAAACCGGTGGCTCAAATGTGCAGTTTGGTATCAACCCTAAAGATGGCCGTATGGTGATCATCGAGATGAACCCTCGGGTGTCTCGCTCATCGGCATTGGCATCTAAAGCCACAGGTTTCCCCATTGCTAAAATCGCCGCAAAACTTGCCGTTGGTTTTACCCTAGATGAACTAAGCAACGACATTACTGGTGGCGCGACTCCAGCCTCATTTGAGCCTGCAATCGATTACGTTGTCACTAAAGTGCCGCGTTTTAACTTCGAAAAATTTGCCGGTGCCAATGACCGTTTAACTACCCAGATGAAGTCCGTGGGTGAAGTGATGGCGATTGGCCGTACTTTCCAAGAGTCGCTGCAAAAAGCGCTGCGTGGATTAGAAGTGGGCGTTAATGGTCTAGACACTATCATCGATATTCAAGATAAGGATGCCTTGTCTCGTATTCGACATGAGTTAAAAGAGCCTGGTGCAGACCGTATTTGGTATATTGGCGATGCATTTCGCGCGGGATTGAGCTTAGAAGAAATTTTTAAGCTGACCAATATCGATCCTTGGTTCCTTATTCAAATTGAAGAGCTACTGACGCTAGAGATGCAAGTCAAAGAACTCGGTATGTCGGGCATGGATAAGGATTTCTTATACAAGCTCAAGCGTAAAGGGTTTGCCGATTCTCGCCTTGCCGTGCTGTTAGGTGTCAGTGAAGCCGAGATGCGTAAATTGCGCTATCGCCATGAGATCTATCCCGTGTACAAGCGCGTCGATACTTGTGCCGCAGAGTTCTCAACCGATACGGCCTACATGTACTCTACCTACGAGGAAGAGTGCGAGGCTAACCCATCAGATCGTGAAAAAATCATGGTGATTGGTGGTGGGCCAAACCGTATTGGTCAAGGGATTGAGTTTGATTACTGTTGTGTTCACGCCGCATTAGCACTGCGTGAAGACGGTTATGAAACCATTATGGTCAACTGTAACCCAGAGACAGTATCAACCGATTATGACACCTCTGACAGGCTGTATTTCGAATCGATAACCCTTGAAGATGTGCTTGAAATAGTGCGTATCGAAAAGCCCAAAGGGGTGATTGTCCAGTATGGTGGCCAAACGCCACTTAAGTTGGCTCGTGATTTAGAAGCCGCTGGGGTTCCTATTATTGGTACCAGCCCTGATGCCATCGACAGAGCCGAAGACCGCGAACGTTTCCAGCAAGCGATTGAACGCCTTGAGATGAAACAGCCTGAAAATGATACCGTAACCACGGTTGAAGGCGCGGTGATTTCCGCCGAGCGTATCGGCTATCCGCTCGTGGTACGTCCATCCTATGTACTGGGTGGGCGCGCAATGGAAATTGTTTATGACGAGCAGGATTTGCGTCGCTACTTTAATGAAGCGGTTAGCGTGTCTAATGCCTCGCCTGTGCTGCTAGACCGTTTCCTTGACAACGCGATTGAAGTGGATATCGACGCTATTTGCGACGGTGAAATCGTGGTGGTTGGTGCGATTATGGAGCATATCGAGCAAGCGGGAGTTCACTCTGGTGACTCGGGTTGTTCACTGCCACCATACACCCTAAGCCAAGCGATTCAAGCTGAAATGCGCGAGCAGGTTGGCAAGCTAGCAATGGAGCTGGGTGTGGTCGGCCTGATGAATGTGCAGTTTGCGGTGCAAGATAACAACATCTACATGATTGAGGTTAACCCTCGCGCAGCACGTACCGTGCCATTCGTCTCTAAGGCGACGGGTGTGCCGTTAGCTAAGATTGCCGCGCGCGTGATGGCGGGCCAATCACTAACATCGCAAGGCTTTACTCAAGAAGTGATTCCGCCTTTCTACTCAGTGAAAGAAGTGGTATTGCCGTTCAATAAATTCCCCGGTGTCGATCCTCTGCTTGGCCCAGAAATGCGCTCAACAGGTGAAGTGATGGGCGTGGGTGATACGTTTGCCGAAGCTTACGCTAAAGCACAGCTTGGTGCGACATCGGAAGTGCCTAAGTCTGGTCGTGCGTTATTATCTGTGCGTAACAGCGACAAGAATCGTGTTGCCGATTTAGCGGCTAAATTGATTGAACTTGGCTATGAAATTGATGCCACTCACGGTACTGCTGTGGTGCTGGGCGAGGCAGGGATCAACCCTCGCTTAGTTAACAAGGTACACGAAGGTCGTCCTCATATTCTTGATCGCATTAAGAACGATGAATACACCTACATAGTGAACACCACCGAAGGTCGCCAAGCGATTGAAGACTCACGTCAACTTCGCCGCGGTGCATTGCGTTATAAGGTTAACTACACCACGACATTGAACGCGGCTTTTGCCACGTGCATGGCGCACGCTGCAGATGACCGTACCAATGTGACGTCGGTGCAAGAGTTGCACCAGCGTATTACTGGTTAAGGCGTTATTGAGCTAAGAAAAGGCCGCGATAGCGGCCTTTTTCATGGGGTTATTTTACAATGATGACCCTTGTGGCTCTTGCTGTTTCGTCATAGTTTGCCTACATTCACGCTGTGCAGCCCCTGCTATATGTTCAGCTAGGCGGAGTAAAAAACACCGTTCTTATGGGCTTACGACTAACTGAGCGTGATTCAATAGCATCTAGTGGCATCACGGTATAGAATAGGGGTATTCCATGCGTTATTTTGCTTAGTCAGTGGCCTAAACTTGGGTCAGGCTGGCTAGGATGCTTTTGTTTTTAAGGAGACGATCGTTCCTATGAATAAGGTTCCGATGACTGTAGTTGGCGCTGAACAACTACGTAAAGAGTTAGATTTTTTAAAGTTTGATAAGCGTCCTAAGATTGCTGAAGCGATCGGCATTGCCAGAGAGCTGGGTGATTTGAAAGAAAATGCTGAATACCATGCGGCCCGCGAAGAGCAAGGTTTGTGTGAAGCGCGTGTACGTGACATCGAAGGTAAACTGTCTAATGCACAGATCATCGATGTGACTAAGATGGAAAATACTGGTCGAGTGATTTTTGGGACGACAGTGACTATCTTAAATATCGATACCGAAGAAGAGTTCACCTATCGCATTGTGGGTGAAGATGAAGCCAACATTAAACAAAATTTGTTGTCGGTTAGTTCACCTATCGCCCGTGGTTTGATAGGTAAAAACGTCAATGATGAAATCTCAATCACCACGCCGGGTGGCACTAGTGATTTTGAAATCATCAAAGTTGAATATATCTAGTCGACAAGGTGATACAAAAAAGCCGCTAATTAATAGCGGCTTTTTTATTAAGCAAAATGAATTTACTTTGCTCTAGGAATGGCAATCTTCATTTCTGGAGATTGACGGAAAAGGACCAATACGTGACCGATAAGCTGAACTTTTTCAGCTTGTGTTTCGCGTACGATGGCGTCAACGACTGCATTTTTTAGCTCTCTGTCTCCAGAGGCTACTTTCACTTTGATTAATTCATGATGAGAGAGTGCATTATCAATTTCAGCCAGTACACCTTCAGTCAGACCATTGGAACCAAGCTGTACAACAGGCTTTAAGTTATGTGCTAAGCCTTTTAAGTGCTGTTTTTGTTTGGTTGTTAAGTTCATTTCTACCAACTTTATGCTGAGTTACTGTTGAAAAAACGCTATTCTACCCTCATATAGCCTTTGTGTAACTCATATTTGTTACGGATTTTAAATGTCAGGTAAAAAACGAACAGCAAGTTCCTCTCGCTGGATGCAGGAACATTTCGATGATCACTATGTTAAATTATCGCAAAAACGGGGCTTACGTTCGCGTGCCGCGTTTAAACTTGAAGAAATTCAGCAGAAAGATAAATTAATCCGCCCAGGAATGACTGTGGTTGATTTAGGAGCTGCACCAGGAGGTTGGTCGCAAATCGCGGTTAAACTGGCTGGTGATAAGGGTAAAGTCATCGCCTGTGACATTTTACCTATGGACCCTATCGTTGGGGTCGATTTTTTACAAGGAGACTTTCGAGAAGATAAAGTGCTCGAGGCCTTACTTGAACGTGTCGGTGATGCTAAAGTTGATGTCGTGCTATCTGATATGGCGCCCAATATGAGTGGTACAGGCGGCGTCGATCAGCCGCGGGCCATGTATTTGGTCGAACTTGCATTAGATATGTGTCATCAAGTGTTGGCACCAAATGGCAGTTTCGCGGTCAAAGTCTTTCAGGGGGAGGGCTTTGACGATTATATGAAAACGGTTAAAGAAGCATTTACAACCGTTAAAACACGTAAGCCAGACTCTTCGCGACCGCGTTCGCGTGAAGTCTATCTTGTGGCGACAGGATACAAGTTGTAGTAACCTAACGTCAGTAACCGCAAGACTGTATGAGGTCTAGTAATTTTGAGTGATATGGCAAAAAATTTAATTCTCTGGGTTGTCATCGCCGTAGTGTTGATGTCAGTGTTTCAGGGCTACTCCCCCTCTTCATCAAATTCGTTGAAGATGGATTATTCAACATTCTTGGACGATGTGCGTGCCGGACAGGTTAATACTGTTGAGATCAAAAGTGATCAGCGTACTATCGAAGGGACTAAAAAAACCGGCGAGAAATTTACCACTATTATGCCGATGTATGACCAAGATCTGATTAATGATCTTGATCGCAAAGGGGTGATAATGAAGGGGCAAGAAGCGGAAGAATCTGGCTTCTTAACTCAGATATTTATCTCTTGGTTCCCTATGTTACTGCTCATCGGGGTATGGATTTTCTTCATGCGCCAGATGCAAGGCGGTGGCGGTAAGGGCGCGATGTCATTTGGTAAGAGTAAAGCCAAATTGATGAGTGAAGATCAGATTAAGACGACGTTTGGCGATGTTGCAGGTTGTGACGAAGCCAAAGAAGACGTTAAAGAGCTGGTCGATTACCTTAGAGAGCCCACTAAATTCCAAAAGCTAGGCGGTCGCATTCCAACAGGTGTTTTACTTGTCGGTCCTCCAGGTACAGGTAAAACATTACTGGCTAAAGCGATTGCTGGTGAGGCTAAAGTCCCCTTCTTTACTATTTCGGGTTCTGATTTCGTAGAGATGTTTGTGGGTGTCGGTGCATCACGTGTACGTGACATGTTTGAACAGGCTAAAAAGTCAGCGCCTTGTATCATCTTTATCGATGAGATTGATGCCGTTGGTCGCCAGCGCGGCGCGGGTGTCGGTGGTGGGCATGATGAGCGTGAGCAAACACTAAACCAGATGTTGGTTGAAATGGACGGTTTCGAGGGTAACGAAGGTATTATTGTTATTGCGGCGACTAACCGCCCAGATGTGCTCGATGCTGCACTGCTGCGTCCAGGTCGTTTTGACCGTCAGGTGGTCGTAGGCTTACCTGATGTACGTGGTCGTGAGCAAATTCTTAAAGTGCATATGCGTAAAGTGCCTCTGGCTGACGATGTTAAAGCCAGCGTGATTGCCCGTGGTACACCTGGTTTCTCAGGTGCTGATCTGGCTAACTTGGTGAACGAAGCGGCATTGTTTGCTGCCCGTAATAATCGCCGAGTGGTGGGCATGGAAGAGTTTGAAAGTGCCAAAGATAAAATCATGATGGGCGCTGAGCGTCGCACTATGGTGATGTCGGAAGAAGAGAAAGAGATGACTGCTTACCATGAAGCAGGCCACGCGATTGTGGGTTGTTTAGTGCCTGAGCATGATCCTGTGCACAAGGTGACTATCATTCCACGTGGCCGTGCGTTAGGTGTGACTTTCTTCTTGCCAGAAGCCGATGCCATAAGTCAGAGCCGCAGAAAGCTTGAAAGTCAGATTTCGGTCGCCTACGGCGGACGTCTTGCTGAAGAGTTGATTTATGGTAGTGAGCGAGTTTCTACTGGTGCATCGCAAGACATTAAGTATGCAACGTCTATCGCTCGTAACATGGTGACTCAGTGGGGGTTCTCAGAAAAGTTGGGGCCTGTACTGTATGCTGAAGATGAGAACGAAGTGTTCTTAGGTCGCAGCATGGGTAAATCGCAACATATGTCAGATGAGACCGCAAAAATCATCGATGATGAAGTCAAGATGCTGATCGATTCTAATTACGACAGAGCTAAAAAATTCTTGACTGATAACATGGACATTCTTCATGCCATGAAAGATGCGTTAATGAAGTATGAAACCATTGATTCGGCTCAAATAGAAGATCTAATGGCACGTCGTGAAGTGCGTCAGCCTGCCGATTGGAACTTGGATGAGAATGGTAGCAATGGTGGTGATAAAGGTGGCAAAAAGTCCGCCAGTGACACCAATACCGCGACAGGTGATGCTAGCTCTTCAGATGTCCAAAATGATGCGGTAACGCCAAAGGATGTGACTGATCAAGGTGACGTTAAAGATGGTGATGAGTCTCCTGTGACCAAATAAGTTAGCCTATTAATATATATCGCTACTAAAAGAGAACCCCGTAAGGGGTTTTCTTGTTTTAAGGCATAATGTGAGAAACCTTTTTGAGATAGGTTTGTTAGCCAGCAGTTAAGCAGACTGTTTTGAGTATGAGGCTATTGGCATTTGCTAGATGCCACATTGAAATTCAATTTATTTTTTAGCGATATTTCAATTTTTTATGCTTGAGGTGCAACTTATTGAGCCTTATTGACAGTACAGGTTAATATTGCTCAGCGTAAAATAGTCATAATGTCGAGGATCCTCTTTTGCAATTAGTTAGTAGACAGAAAACATTAGATTTAAGCCAACCTAGAGTCATGGGGATATTAAATACCACACCAGATTCTTTTTCTGATGGCGGCAGGTACTCGCATTTTGAACACGCTTGCCAGCATGCCGAGCAGATGATTGCTGCTGGTGCCGACATTATTGATATTGGCGGCGAGTCTACCCGCCCTGGTGCGGTAGAGGTTTCTTTACAAGAAGAGCTAGATAGAGTGATCCCACTGGTAGAATATATTCATGCTCGTCACGAGGTATGGATATCTATCGATACCAGTAAAGCGCAGGTGATGGCGCAGGGGGTTAAAGCTGGAGCAGATCTTATTAATGATGTCAGGGCACTGCAAGAACCGGGCGCGTTAACAACGGCTGCAGCCCTAGGCGTTCCTGTTTGTTTAATGCATATGCAAGGTCAGCCTCGTACTATGCAAGAACAGCCTCAATATAATGATGTTATTGCTGATGTTACTCAATTTTTTGTTGAACGTATTCAAGCCTGTATAGATGCTTCAATACCTCGCTCACACATTATTCTAGATCCAGGTTTCGGGTTCGGAAAAAGCTTGGCACACAATTACGAGTTACTGCATCGTTTGGCTGAGTTTAAGCATTTTGAATTGCCACTGCTGATAGGGTTATCGCGTAAGAGTATGATCGGCCAATTATTATCAGCAAATGTCGAGCAGCGATTAGCTGGCAGTTTAGCCGCCGGTATGTTGAGTCTTCAGCGCGGTGCACATATTCTTCGAGTGCATGATGTAAAAGAGACTATGGACATGATTGCCGTTATGCAGGCAATGGAGCACTATAAAACACTGTAAGTGAGCTAGATAAGCGATAAAATACAGCATTTGTGGTTAAGTATCGGCACTTTGGGGTCGCTTAGTCAGTCATGCTTATCAGTACACATTGTAAAAAATGAAGTCCTAAGAAAGGACTCAAGGGGTTAATATTGTGAGAAAGTTTTTTGGCACCGATGGCATTAGAGGCAAGGTCGGCTCAGGCAAAATGACGCCTGAATTGGCATTAAAGCTGGGCTGGGCAGCGGGTAGGGTATTATCGCGCTCTGGTACCAATAAGGTGATTATCGGTAAGGATACGCGAATTTCAGGTTACCTATTTGAATCAGCGATGGAAGCGGGTCTATCTGCTGCCGGATTAAACGTGATGCTAATGGGACCTATGCCAACACCTGCGGTCGCTTATTTAACCCGTACCTTTAGAGCAGAAGCGGGCGTAGTGATCAGTGCGTCGCATAATCCCTATTACGATAACGGTATTAAATTCTTTTCCAATGATGGTAGTAAATTAGACGATGCCATTGAGCTTGAGATTGAAGCTGAACTAGAAAAGCCACTTGTCTGTGTTGAATCTCATCTACTAGGTAAAGTCTCACGCATCGAAGATGCCCCCGGTCGATATATTGAATATTGTAAAGGCAATTTCCCCGCCGAACATACCCTCAAAGGGCTCAAAATTGTGGTCGATTGTGCTCATGGCGCCACCTATCATATTGCCCCTAATGTTTTTCGTGAGCTTGGCGCCGATGTCGTTGTAATTGGCGCATCGCCTAATGGTACCAATATCAACCATGAGGTAGGCGCTACTGCAATGGGTAAGATCCGTGAAACTGTCATCGCAGAACAAGCCGATCTAGGTATTGCACTCGATGGCGATGGCGATCGCATCATGATGGTCAATCGTCATGGTAAGGTGATCGATGGCGACGAGATCCTGTATATTTTGGCCTGTGATGCACAGGACCGAGGCGTACTTAAAGGGGGCGTTGTCGGGACCTTAATGTCCAACCTAGGGTTAGATCTTGCCCTTAAGGCGCGAGGCATCGCTTTCGCTCGCTCTAAAGTCGGCGACCGCTATGTAATGGAGATGCTTAAGAAGAACCAGTGGCGTATTGGCGGCGAAAATTCAGGTCATATTTTGAATTTAGATCACGGTACAACAGGTGACGGTATCATTGCGGGTATTTTAGTCTTAGCAGCAATGTGCCGTAAGCAAGCGACGTTGGAAGAGCTGACCGAAGGCATTAAAATGCTACCACAAGTTTTGGTTAATGTGCGTTTTGAAGGCAGCCATGATCCACTCAAAGCCGATAGCGTGTTAGCGGCTAAAACTGAGGTTGAGAAACGACTGGGCGATCGCGGTCGGGTATTGTTACGTAAGTCGGGAACTGAGCCGTTGATCCGTGTGATGGTTGAGGGAGATGTTGCCAGTGATGTGACTCGTCACGCAAATAGGATTGCCGATGCTATCAGGGCATTGGTCTAATTAGTTTTTACGCGTAAGATCAACAGGATTTAATCTTTGCAAGGTTAAATCCTGTTCGTTTACTGCCCGTTAAGGGTAAAAAGTAGCCGAGCGGTGCGTTTATAGTAAAAATTCGCGATTTAGGTATTGTAAGTTAACAAGTGGTTCGCTATTATTCACGCCGCTTTCAGAAGGAGACAGTGATGGCACTAAGACGCCCAATGGTCGCTGGTAACTGGAAAATGAATGGCACAGCGCAACTCGCGCAAGAGCTATTTAATAAATTCGCTACCAAGCTTCAAAATGATTCTGCGGAAGTAGTCTTATGTCCGCCAAGTATATTTCTTGAAAGTGTACGGCAGCAGCTCGATGCTAATAAAGAAGCCTTAAATGGTTGCCTTGTCAGAATGGGTGCACAAAACGTAAGTCAGCATGACTTCGGTGCTTATACTGGTGAAGTGTCGGGACAAATGCTAAAAGATTCAGGATGTCGATATGTTATTATCGGTCACTCCGAACGTCGTCGTATGTACGGCGAAACCAGTGATATTGTAGCAGAAAAATTTGCTGCAGCTCAAAAGCATGGTTTGACCCCAATCTTATGTGTTGGTGAGTCAGGTCCAGCTCGAGAAGCAAGACGCACTTTTGAAGTGATTGCCGAAGAGCTAGACATAGTCATTGAAAAAAATGGTACCATGGCTTTTGATAACGCGATTATCGCCTATGAACCATTATGGGCCGTAGGAACAGGTAAGAGCGCTACGCCAGAGCAGGCACAAGAAGTACATGCGTTTATACGCAAGCGTCTCTCTGAAGTGTCTCCATTCATTGGAGAGAATATCAGGATTTTGTACGGTGGTAGCGTAACGCCGAGTAATGCAGCAGATCTATTTGCTCAACCTGATGTAGATGGTGGACTGATAGGCGGTGCAAGCTTAAACTCTACCGAGTTTTTAAGTTTATGTTCGATAGCAATGAGCGCATAATATGTACGAAGTTCTAATGGTTATATACTTGTTGGTTGCACTAGGTCTAGTCGGCCTAATCTTAATCCAACAGGGTAAAGGTGCTGATATGGGAGCCTCTTTTGGCGCCGGAGCATCAGCAACGTTATTCGGATCTTCAGGATCGGGTAACTTTTTAACACGTTCTACAGCCATTTTGGCAATTGCATTTTTTGCATTAAGTCTAACCATAGGTAACTTAAGTGCGAATCACGCTAAGAGTGAAGAATCGTGGAAAGATTTAGGTGTAGACGCTGCAGCAGTTACTGAGCAAGTGACTGATCCAACTGAAACCAAAACTCAGTCAGAAGATAAGATTCCTGACTAAAGATTTAGCGCAGTAGGCTAAATCAAGACGTCAACATGATTGGCGTGACTGTTGAGTCTCTTGGTAATCCTCATTACCAAACAAATAGAGACAAAGTAGTGAAATGTAACAATCACATGCGGATGTGGTGGAATTGGTAGACACGCCATCTTGAGGGGGTGGTGAGCTATGCTCGTGGGGGTTCAAGTCCCCCCATCCGCACCAAATTTAGGTCAATATCACATTGGTCTGAGTTAAATAAAGTCGCTATATAAGCAGCTTTATTATTGCAAATATGGGGCACTATCCATATAATTGCAGCAGTTGTCGCGGGGTGGAGCAGTTTGGTAGCTCGTCGGGCTCATAACCCGAAGGTCGTCGGTTCAAATCCGGCCCCCGCAACCAGCTTCCCAGTAGTGAAGATATTCTTCATTTCTGTTACAGGTTCTGAATGTTATGACCTCGTGATTACGGGGTTTTTTGTTATCTGGACTTTTAAAATATCGCTATTTAGCGATGTCATACTGGGCTTTAGGCCCTTTTTTGTTTTTCGGGGGGTAACCTTGGCAACTTTAGAAAGTAAACTGGAACAGATGCTTATCGCACCAGTTGAAGCATTAGGCCACAGTCTTTGGGGTATTGAATTCGTACATGCGGGTAAACATTCAATCTTGCGTGTTTATATCGACAATGAAAAAGGCATCTTTATTGACGATTGTGCCGACGTAAGTCGCCAAGTCAGTGCAGTGCTCGATGTCGAAGACCCCATTTCAACCGAATACACATTAGAAGTTTCTTCGCCAGGTGTAGATAGACCGTTATTTAATGCGGCACAATATGCGCTCTACATCGGTGAAACTGTAAAGGTTCAATTGACTATGCCTGTTGCTGGTAGTCGTAATTTAAAAGGTACCGTCGTGGGTGTAGAGGGGCAGATGCTCACTCTGGCTGTCGATGGCAACGAACTGATTATTGCCCTGGATAACATCCGCAAAGGCAACTTAATCGCTAAGTTTTGATGGATTCAAGGTGAACGAGGCAAGAGGATGAATAAAGAGATTCTGCTAGTCGCTGAGGCGGTTTCAAATGAGAAAGCCGTGCCGCGCGAAAAGATTTTTGAAGCGTTAGAAATAGCGCTCGCCACAGCAACCAAGAAAAAGTATGAAGGTGATATTGAAGTTCGTGTCGCTATCGACCGTAAAACGGGTGCTTATGAAACTTTCCGTCGTTGGATGGTGGTTGACGATAATGGTGAAGCGTTAGAAAATCCATTTCGCGAAATTACATTAGAAGCGGCAAAATACGAAGACCCAGAGATCCAAGTCGGTGATTATATCGAAGATGAGATCGAATCTGTGGTATTTGACCGTATAACGACCCAAACAGCTAAGCAAGTGATCGTACAGAAAGTGCGTGAAGCTGAGCGTGCACAAATCGTTGATCAATTCCGCGAGAAAGAAGGTGAGTTGATCACCGGTGTGGTGAAGAAGAGTAACCGTGAAAGTGTCGTGGTTGATTTAGGTAACAATGCTGATGCAGTGTTATTTAAAGAAGACTTGATCTCACGTGAAAGCTTCCGTCCTGGTGACCGTGTTCGTGCATTGCTATATGCCGTACGTCCAGAAGCACGCGGTGCGCAGCTGTTTTTAACACGTACTAAACCGGAAATGCTCATGGAGCTGTTCCGTGTTGAAGTACCTGAAATTGCAGACGAAATGATTGAAATCATGGGAGCTGCTCGTGATCCTGGTTCTCGAGCCAAAATCGCAGTTAAATCTAACGACCGTCGTATCGATCCTATCGGTGCATGTGTTGGTATGCGTGGTGCACGTGTTCAAGCCGTTTCTAATGAGTTAGGTGGCGAGCGTGTTGATATTGTGCTTTGGGATGACAATCCAGCACAGTTTGTTATCAACGCTATGGCACCAGCAGATGTGGCATCTATCATCGTTGATGAAGATAACCACTCAATGGATATTGCTGTTGAAGCTGATTCATTGGCGCAAGCTATTGGCCGTAACGGTCAAAACGTACGTCTAGCAACCCAGTTATCGGGATGGGAGCTAAACGTAATGACAGTGGCTGATATGCAAGCGAAACACCAAGCAGAAAGTGCGAAGGTGGTTAACTTGTTTGTTAGCGCATTGGATGTCGATGAAGATTTTGCTCAGGTTCTTGCTGATGAAGGTTTTACTTCATTAGAGGAGATTGCTTATGTACCTGAAACTGAGCTACTGGACATCGACGGATTCGACGAAGATATCGTTGAATCATTGAGAGAACGTGCGAAAGCCGCTATCTCTACACGGGCTCTGGCGTCCGAAGAAGCACTCGATGGTGCTGAGCCGAGCGAAGATTTACTTGCCTTAGAAGGTTTAGAGCGTCATTTGGCGTATGTGCTGGCAAGTAAAGGCGTAATTACGCTTGAAGATTTAGCCGAACAAGGCATTGATGATTTGATCGAGATTGAAGAATTAACAGAACAAAAGGCTGGTGAGCTCATCATGGCAGCCCGCAATATCTGTTGGTTTGGCGAAGAAGCATAAGTCGATCAACAGAGGGGATTTTACAGATGGCAGAAACTACAGTAGAAAAACTGGCCGTAGAAGTTGGCAAGAGTGCTGAACGTTTAGTTGAGCAGTTTTCCGAGGCTGGTATTAAGAAAAGTAAAAGCGATACTGTTTCAGAACAAGAAAAGCAGCAACTGCTGGACTTTTTGAAGAAACAGCATGGTGGCGATGCAGCGCCAACCAAGATGACATTACAGCGTAAATCTGTCTCAACACTCAGTGTTGCAGGCAGTGGCGGTCAATCTAAAGACGTGAAAGTCGAAGTACGTAAGAAACGTACTTTTGTTAAGCGCGATCCAGCTGTAGAAGCTGAAGCAGAAGCTAAAGCCAAGGCAGAAGCTGAAGCTCAAGCTGCAGCAGAAGCAGAAGCTAAGGCCAAAGCGGCAGCAGAAGCTAAAGCTAAGGCCGATGCAGCGGCAAAAGCTAAGGCCGAAGCAGAAGCCAAAGCCAAAGCTAAAAAAGCCGCTGAAGCTAAGCCTGCCGTTGCAGAAACTGCTGAAGAGAAAGCAGCCAAACTTGAAGAAGCGCGTTTGTTAGCAGCAAAAGAAGCAGCAGCAAAACAAAAGCTTGATGAAGAAGCTAAAGCGGCTGCGGATGAAGCACGTCGTTTAGTAGAAGAAAACGAGAAGCGTTGGGCGGAAGAAGAACGCCTACGTAAAGAATCGGAGAAAAGTGCCGATCATCACGTCACTACGTCTACCGAAGCGCGTGCGGCTGAAGATACTGCCGATATGAATGCGGAAAAACGTGGTCGTCGTGCACGTAAACCTGCTGGCGGTAAGGCTGCTACGAATAAGAAGCGTGGCGGTAAAGATACCCGTGGCGGACGTGACCGTAATGGCCGTAATCAGCGTAACGCTCCAGAGTCAATGGACCATGGCTTTAACAAGCCTGTCGCTGCTGTTAGCCGTGATGTCAGCATTGGCGAAACGGTAACGGTTGCTGAGTTAGCTCAGAAGATGGCCGTTAAGGCCACAGAGATCATCAAGCAGATGATGAAGATGGGCTCTATGGTTACGATTAACCAAGTGCTTGATCAAGAAACTGCGCAGATGGTTGCCGAAGAGATGGGCCACAAGGTTGTGCTGACTCGTGAAAACGAGCTAGAGCATCAAGTACTTGCTGATCGTGATGGAAACGTTAAGCTAGAGCCTCGTGCGCCAGTTGTCACCATTATGGGTCACGTTGACCACGGTAAAACATCGTTACTCGATTATATTCGTCGTGCGAAAGTGGCCTCAGGTGAAGCGGGTGGTATTACCCAGCATATCGGTGCTTACCACGTTGAAACTGAAAATGGCATGATCACTTTCTTGGATACTCCGGGTCACGCGGCGTTTACCGCTATGCGTGCTCGTGGTGCTAAGGCAACCGATATTGTAATTTTGGTGGTTGCGGCAGATGATGGTGTGATGCCACAAACGATTGAAGCGATTCAACACGCTAAAGCCGGCGGCGTTCCGCTTATCGTTGCCGTGAACAAAATTGATAAGCCAGAAGCTGATCCTGATCGCGTTAAGTCTGAATTATCTCAGCACGGCGTAATGTCTGAAGATTGGGGCGGAAACAACATGTTCTGTCACGTGTCAGCTAAGACAGGTGAAGGTATCGACGAATTACTTGAAGGGATCTTGCTTGAAGCCGAAGTATTAGAGCTTAAAGCGGTTCGTGAAGGTATGGCTGCTGGTGTTGTTGTGGAATCTAAACTTGATAAAGGCCGTGGCCCTGTAGCTACTGTACTGGTTCAAGAAGGTACCCTAAGACAAGGTGATGTTGTTCTGTGTGGTCTTGAGTACGGTAAAGTCCGTGCGATGAAAGATGAGAATGGTAATGCTATCACTGAAGCGGGTCCATCGATTCCTGTCGAGATTTTAGGTTTGTCTGGTGTACCATCAGCCGGTGACGAAGCCACTGTTGTACGTGATGAGCGTAAAGCGCGTGAAGTTGCACTGTACCGTCAAGGTAAGTTCCGTGATGTGAAACTTGCTCGTCAGCAGAAGTCTAAGCTTGAAAACATGTTTGCTAACATGACCGAAGGTGAAGTTCAGGAGCTTAACATCGTGCTTAAGGCCGATGTACAAGGTTCACTCGAAGCGATTTCTGATTCACTTAACAAGCTGTCTACCGATGAAGTTAAAGTTAACATCATTGCGAGCGGTGTAGGTGGATTGACCGAGACTGATGCATCACTTGCTGCTGCATCAAACGCGATTATGGTTGGCTTTAACGTTCGTGCCGATGCACAAGCGCGTAAGACTATCGACAGCGAAAGTGTTGACCTACGTTATTACAGCGTTATCTATCATCTTATCGATGAAGTTCGCGCTGCAATGGGCGGCATGTTAGCGCCAGAATTTAAGCAAGAGATCATTGGTCTTGCTGAAGTTCGTGATGTGTTTAAGTCGCCTAAGATTGGTGCAATTGCTGGTTGTATGGTTACCGAAGGTACCATCAAGCGTAGCGCGCCAATTCGTGTACTGCGTGATAACGTGGTTATTTACGAAGGTGAACTTGAGTCATTGCGTCGCTTTAAAGATGATGTTAGCGAAGTGCGTAGTGGCATGGAGTGTGGTATCGGTGTGAAGAACTATAATGACGTCAGAGTTGGCGATCAGATAGAGGTCTTCGAAACGATCGAAATCGCTCGAACCTTATAATCAAAAAGGGGCGGCGCAAGCCGCCTTTTTTAGTTAAGAGATGGCAATAATTATGGCAAAAGAATTTAGTCGTACTCGTCGTATTGCTCAGCAGCTTCAGCAAGAGCTTGCTCAAGTGTTACAGCGTGATATTAAAGATCCGCGTATTGGTATGGTTACCGTTAATGACGTCGATGTGTCTCGCGATCTCAGTTACGCCAAAGTCTATGTTACCTTCTTTGAAGAGGACAAAGCTGTGGTGGAGGAGAAGCTTGCTGCATTAGAAACCGCCGCTGGGTATGTTCGTTCATTGGTCGCTGGCCGTATGAAGCTGCGTGTGATGCCTGAAATTCGATTTATCTATGATGCATCCTTGGTTGAAGGTATGCGCATGTCTAACTTGGTTAGCCAAGTGATCAGCTCTGATCAGGCTAAAGCGAAAGAGCATGGCTCTGACGCAACAGACACAGATGAACTTGAGCAAGGTGATAAGTAATGGCGCGTAAACCTAAAGGTCGGTTTATCGACGGCATAGTGCTACTCGATAAAGACACTGGGATGAGCTCCAATTTTGCCTTGCAGCGTGTTAAGCGCATATACAATGCCGCTAAGGCCGGACATACCGGTGCTTTGGATCCATTAGCCACGGGTATGTTACCCATCTGCCTTGGTGAAGCAACCAAGTTTTCGCAGCACCTACTTGATGCTGATAAGCGTTATTTAGTCACTGCGAAACTGGGTGTACGCACCGATACGAGTGATTCAGATGGTGAAGTGGTGCAAACGCGTCCACTCAATTTTACTCAGGCACAACTTGAAGAGGCGTTAGCGTCTTTTCGCGGTGAGACCATGCAAGTGCCTTCAATGTTTTCGGCATTGAAGTATCAAGGTCAACCATTGTACAAGTATGCGCGTGAAGGGATTGAAGTGCCTAGAGAGGCAAGGCCTATAACCGTATATGAGCTTAATTTTATTAAGCTAGATGGTGATGAGTTAACCTTGGAGATCCATTGTTCTAAAGGTACCTACATTCGCACAATTACCGATGATTTAGGCGAAATGCTCGGTTGCGGGGCCCATGTCATCATGCTGCGCCGCACTGGTGTGGCAGGTTACCCTTATGACAAAATGGTCACTCTTGAGCAGCTAGAGGCGCTATTAGCTCAGGCTGAGAGTGAGCAGCGCCCACCGAAAGAGCTACTCGACCCGTTATTGCTACCAATGGATACCGCGGTTAGTAGCTTTAAAGAGATCAATGTATCTAGTGAGTTGGCGCATTACCTCATGAATGGTAATCCGGTTCAGGTAGCCAATTTACCTATTGACCAATTAGTGAGAATTACCATTGGTGATGGGCACAAATTTGTTGGTATTGGTGAAATGAATGATGACGGTTTGCTAGCGCCCAAGCGCCTGATTGTTTTACGTGATGAGCAGGCTTAATGCTTGCAAGTGATGGCTAAAATCGTTACTATATCGCGCTCTCTTTGGCTGAGTTAGTGATCGGCTAAAGTATTTATATTATTTTTGGAGATAAAAATGTCACTAAGTACAGAAGTAAAAGCACAAATTTTGGCTGATTTCGGTCGTTGTGAGAATGATACTGGTTCTACTGAGGTTCAAGTAGCTCTTTTGACTGCACAGATCAACCATCTGCAAGGTCACTTCAAAGAGCACATCCATGATCATCACTCACGTCGTGGTTTGCTTCGTATGGTTAGCTCACGTCGTAAGCTTCTTGCTTACCTTAAGCGCACTGAAAACGTTCGCTACCAAGAACTGATCAAAAAGCTAGGTCTACGTCGCTAATATTACATTAGTGTATGGTAGTAAATAAAGGAGGCTTAGCCTCCTTTTTTTTGCTTATATTTCAGCAAACTTAATTAAAAATGTAGACGATATATTCGCTATTTATTTCTCTTGTTCTTTGGTTTATATCTGACTAATCGTTGCGGTGTTTGGCGCAATATACTTAGCTTCAAATTCATCTAATGGCAGCGGTTGACTGTAATAGAATCCCTGACCAATTTCACAATCCATCTGCTTTAACCAATTTAATTGGGCCTCATTTTCAATGCCCTCAGCCACAATGTGTAAATTAAGTTGTTGGCCTAACATTAAAATTGTCGAGGCTATCGGACTTTCGTGTGGCAAGTCATTTACGAAGCAGCGATCGATTTTCATGGTGGTGATCGGCAGATGCTTGAGGTAAGACAAAGATGAGTAACCGATACCAAAGTCATCTACAGCGATACTAAAACCAGCCGACTTTAGCTGCTCAAGTTTATTGATGGCTAATTCAATATCATTCATCAATGATGTTTCGGTGATCTCAAACTCAAGTAAATGTGGCTCTATTTGGTACCTCAAGGCGAGCTGTTTAATATCGGGTACTAAACTGGGGTCTGCAAACTGCTGTGAGGCCACATTGACGGCTATTGGTAATGCTACGTTATAGCGTCGTTGCCAATGCTTGAGAGTTTTACAGGCTTCTTCTATAACCCAGCGCCCTATTGGAATGATGATGCCAGTTTCCTCCGCGATGGGAATAAATGCCATAGGGCTGATCAGGCGTTCCTCTTTTTTCCAACGAATTAGCGCTTCACAGGCGACAACCTCACCGGTTTTAATATTAAACTTGGGTTGAAAGTGCAATAAAAACTCATTGTTTTTAAAGGCATCATGTAATGAGGCTTCTGTTCTTAGCCTTACAGCGGCGCGCTCAGTCATTTGCTGTTTAAAGAATGCCCACTGATTTGTTCCGGCTGCTTTGGCGCTATACATGGCAATATCGGCATGGCGGATCAAGTCTTCGGCGGTTAAGCCATCATCTGGGTATAGTGCGATACCCACTGATGCCGCAGGATGGATAGTGTGCTCGTTAAGTTGCAGTGGGAGGTTGAGTTCCATTAACAGTTTGTCGACTATATCTGCGGCTTGATCTGGTGTATGAGCTTCATTGGCTAAAATAACAAATTCATCACCGCCGAGCCTTGCGACCGTGCCTGTGTCACCAATCGCTCGTTCTAAGACTCTAGCGATTCTGGCGAGGAATTGATCCCCCATGGCGTGTCCCAGTGAATCGTTAATGTTTTTAAAGCGGTCCAGATCGATGAAGAGTAGGCTAAAAGCTTGTTGATGAACGCGCGCACGCTGTATTGATATGGCGATTGTTTCGAGTAATAAGGTGCGGTTAGAAAGTCCCGTAAGCGGATCACGGGTCGCCATTTTACGGAGTTTATTTTGAGTCTGACCAAACTGAATGAGGATTTGGTTAAATTTAGAGGTGACTAAACCTAGTTCATCATCCTTATGCTCAGGTGACATTGGCAATAAGTTTTCATCGGGGGATTCGGGATCAATCTTATCAATCGCTTCGCTTATTTGCGCTATTGGTTTAGTTAAAAAACGATGAAACAGTACCGATAGTACCAAAGTTACCAACAGCGCCCTTAGTAAAGTGGCCAAGAAGCTAAATTTAAGCTGTGACAGAAGTGAGTCGGTTAATTGTTGAGTGTTATAACGAACAATCAAGGTGCCGATAATTTCTGGTGATATGGCAACATCGGATGTTGAGGGGCGGTGTAATGTCCGCGATGTTTGTTTTAGGTCACTAAACAGTCTTTGACTAAGTAGACCTATGATACCTCTGTCGCTTGGCGTATTGGCCATGGTGACAAATTGTATGCCGTCTTCAAGTTGTATACTGGCTTGTGCGACATGTTCGACCTTTAATACACCCGTTAAGGTTTGCTTGGCCAAGTGATCGTCCAGTGCCCATACTGCGTTTGCGGCAGGCTGCTCAACAGAATTGAGTAGTTCAAATTGCGCTTCGATCAATTGTTGTCTGGCCGAAACGCTGACGAGTGCAATTTCGACAATGAAAATGGCAATGGCAAAAAAAAGCGCCGAAAATACCACTAAGGTTGTCTGTTTCCATGTTAATGACTTGAAACTCGCGCTCATTTGCCATTCCTATTTTGGCGACTCTTTACAGTATATTACAAAAAAAGCCGCTAGAGATTGCAGAAAACCACTTAATCTTTCCACTTTAGAGAAAAGATTAAGCTTTGTCATCCACATGTGCTCTTTATCTATTGAATAGACTTGAAGTATACTTACACGGGAAAATAAGGTTATTAAATTAAGGAATGGTTCACGTGAATCCAATCGTAAAAAGTTTTGAATATGGTCAACATACAGTCACATTAGAGACTGGGGTTATTGCACGTCAAGCTGACGCTGCTGTTTTAGCAAGTATGGGTGATACAACAGTACTGGTCACTGTTGTCGGAAAGAAAGCTGAAGAGCCAGGTCGTGACTTTTTCCCGCTAACCGTTAATTATCAGGAAAAGACATACGCAGCAGGTAAGATCCCTGGTGGATTTTTCAAGCGTGAAGGTCGTCCATCTGAAAACGAAACACTGATTGCACGTCTTATTGACCGTCCAATCCGTCCACTATTTCCAAATGGCTTCAAGAATGAAGTTCAGGTAATTATCACAGTGCTTTCTGTCGATCCTGAAATCAATCCTGATGTTATTTCTATGATTGGTACCTCTGCGGCATTAGCTATCTCTGGCCTGCCGTTCAATGGTCCTTTGGGTGCTGCTCGTGTTGGTTATATCAACGGCGAGTACGTATTAAACCCTGATGTGAGTCAACTTGCTGATAGCCAGCTTGATTTGATTGTTGCTGGTACTCAAGGTGCCGTTCTGATGGTTGAATCAGAAGCCGATGCATTACCAGAAGAAGTTATGTTAGGTGGTGTGGTTTATGGCCACCAACAACAGCAATTAGTTATCGATGCGATTCGCGAGCTAAAAGCAGAAGCTGGTAAGCCTGACTGGGATTGGACTGCGCCAAAAGCGGATGAAGACTTAGTGGCGAAGATTAAGGTATTGGCCGAAGCGGATATGACTGCGGCATACCAAATCACTGCTAAGCATGAACGTCGTGATGCCGTTAGTGCATTAAAAGAAGCGACCGTTGCTAAGTTAGTTGAAGAAGATGCAAACGTTGATTTACGTGAGCTCGACAAGTTGCTTGGCAGCTTAGAAAAGAGTGTCGTACGTAACCGTATTATCGCTGGTAACCCTCGTATCGATGGTCGCGAACCTGATATGGTACGTGCACTGAGTGTGATGGCTGGCGTATTGCCACGTACTCACGGTAGTGCACTGTTTACTCGTGGTGAAACTCAGGCATTAGTAACTTGTACCTTAGGTACCGAGCGCGATGCACAGAAAGTTGATAGCATCATGGGCGAATATACTAATCGCTTTATGTTGCATTACAACTTCCCTCCATACTCTGTTGGTGAAACAGGCATGGTTGGTTCACCAAAGCGTCGTGAAATCGGTCACGGTAAGCTAGCATGGCGTGGTATTAATGCGGTTATGCCATCTGCTGAAGAGTTCCCATACAGTGTTCGTGTCGTATCAGAAATCACTGAATCTAACGGTTCAAGTTCAATGGCTTCTGTTTGTGGAACTTCGTTAGCGTTAATGGATGCGGGTGTTCCGATCAAGACGTCTGTTGCAGGTATTGCTATGGGTCTTGTTAAAGAAGGTGATAATTTCGTCGTACTTTCTGACATTCTAGGCGATGAAGATCACTTAGGTGACATGGACTTTAAAGTGGCGGGTACTCGTGACGGGATCACGGCATTGCAGATGGATATCAAGATTGAAGGTATCACACAAGAGATCATGCAAATTGCATTGCAACAAGCTTATGGCGCTCGTGTACATATCCTCAATGTGATGGACCAAGCGATTGGTTCACATCGTGACGATATCTCTGATCACGCTCCACGTATCACCACTATCAAGATCAACCCTGAGAAGATCCGTGACGTGATTGGTAAAGGTGGTGCAACTATCCGTGCGCTAACCGAAGAGACCGGCACGACTATCGAGCTTGAAGATGATGGTACTGTTAAGATCGCATCGTCAAACGGTGAAGCGACTCAAGAGGCGATTCGTCGTATTCAAGAGATCACTGCTGAAGTTGAAGTGGGCACTGTATATAACGGTAAAGTGGTACGTATCGTTGATTTTGGTGCGTTTGTTACCATTCTTCCTGGTAAAGATGGCCTAGTACATATTTCTCAAATCGCTGAAGAGCGTGTAGCGAATGTGTCTGACTTCCTTGAAGTCGGTCAAGATGTAAAAGTGAAGGTAATGGAAGTCGATCGCCAAGGTCGTGTGCGTCTTTCAATGAAAGAAGCGCAACCTAAAGCGGAAGCTGCTAGCGAGTAATTTTTCGCCTTCTAATTAAAGGAGACCTTTAGGTCTCCTTTTTTATTGGAATTTTTAAAATGCAGATAGCCGTTGCTATTAGGGATTGCTATGATTGAGGCTATTAGCGAAGCAAATAAGGTTAAATGGATGACTTATCAATTGCGTACAACTACAGTCGCGGTGATGGCTGCTCTGAGTATACTGCTTACAGGATGTGTATCGACTCAATTAGGACAAAATGCAGAGCAGGGCCAACTGATTGTTGCACCAGTGATGCCCGATTATAAGTTAGAAGTGACCCTTGCCCGCCTAAATGACATCTTAGCTTCAGCTGAATTGACCGTAGAGCAACGCGCTCGCTTTCATTATGATCGTGGTGTCATTTACGACAGTGTTGGGTTACGCATTTTAAGCCGTATTGATTTTCATCAAGCGTTAAAACTACAGCCAAATTTAGCCGATGCCTATAATTTTCTTGGTATTTATTATACTCAAGAAGGTGAGTTTGAGAGTGCCTATGAAGCTTTCGATGCCGTATTAGATCTTTCCCCCGATTATGACTATGCCTATTTAAATCGCGGTATTGCACTCTACTACGGCGAACGTAATGAGTTAGCGCTAAGTGATATGCAGAGCTTTTATGATGGTGATGAGCAAGATGGTTACCGTGCATTATGGTTATACATAATTGAAGCTAAAATCGATATTGAACGCGCACAAAAGCATTTACGGGCCCACCGTCATAAATTGGCAGATAGTGCTTGGTCAACGATTATAATTGACTATTACTTAGGTGATGCTAGCCGAGAACAAGTGTTTGACTTAGCCAAGCAGGGGTTAACACACCCTAATGAATATGCTGAGCGACTATGTGAAGCTTATTTTTATATTGCCAAAGTGGCACAACAGCAGCAGCGCTATAATGATGCGGCTAATTACTTTCGTTTAGCGCTGGCCACCAATATTTATGATTTTGTCGAACATAGATATGCCAGAGTTGAGTTAGCTAAAATCAGCCAAAGCTTAAACCAAGAGTGATTATTCTAATGAGATCAATTACATTGTTTTGGCTGGAAGAATGATTATTTGTTCAATGTCTTATCATTGCTCTTGTAACCGAGAAAAGTGAGGTTATTTTATAATAACCTTTATTTTCAAATGGTTGATAAGTCATATACCAAACAATAAACATCTTATCGCATTATTTCTTTAGGTAATATGACGTTAGATTTATGTCTTTATGATTGAAGTTTAGTGTTAGTGTTACACTAAACTTCACATCTTGATCTTAGGTTTTAGTAAAAAAGCCCAATCTATCTGCACCGCATTGATTGTTTATAACGCCTAAATCGGTGAAAATAGGCGCCAATGATTATTCACCTAACGAATTGGTTAACGCAGTCGCCCCATGGGTTACAGTAACGCGTGCTCGGTTCGTGTACCAACTAAAAAAGAACTTTTAATGGCTGACCAGACTTTCCTTAACGAAATCAATAAGCGAAGAACATTCGCTATTATCTCTCACCCTGATGCCGCCCAGCCTTTCAACGCTTAAAACCACCTTTCATTGCACACCACAATCACATCTCTACGTACTGAATTTAAAGGCTTTTTGTCTTTTTCTCGTTTCTTTGCTTTTCAATGATGTTCAAGCGTAACCTCGGAAAGTGTGTACAAACTTGAGTACAAATTCCGTTTTAGAGGCCTTTGGCGAAAATTTCATGACACAAATCTGGCTGTAGGCCTTGTGGTTACTGGGTTTGATGCAGAAAGTACCTCCTGCTTTTGGTACTTTGGTTTCGACATTACAAAAGCGGAATAATTGCGATCATCTCTAGTTTTTTGTTTATAAGCTTATGAATTTAAAGGGTTCGTCATTGTGGTTTTTGGTGTGTCATCGTTGCGAGTGTACAAACAGTGTGTACAAATTTTTCTCGTTAGGCGTGTTGATTGCTATTCATGACACAAACCGCCTTGTAGCCCTTGTTATTCATAGGTTTGAGCTGAAAAGTACCTAATAGCAACATTTGTGTTTTGATAAGGCTGATCTTCTGAACAAATCATGCATCTTTCTGACCATCAACAAGTGATGAATCAGGCGATGATAGCTTTACATTGATTTTCAGGAGAATGCAGATGACAGCAGTAGCGCACCAGGTAACCCCTTTTCTAACATCTTACGAAGTTATGGCTCGTTACCACATTAGCTATACGACGCTCTGGCGAAGAATTAAAGATGGCAGCTTGCCGCAACCTCGTATCAACCGAAATACGCGAAATAAGCTGTGGCACATTGAAGACTTGGAAGAGTATGAGAAGAAAGAGGACTGAGCCTCTTTCTTTTACTGTCCGAAACGCCAGTTGAACGGAAAGCCTGTCGGCTCGATGATGGTCTCTAGCTGTTGATACCAAACGTCGTAAGCATGACGCATTTCATCCAGGTACTGATATTGGTTGTAGATAGCATCCAACCCTTTTTTGCTGTGGCCAATCATCAACTCGGCAACTTCTTGCGTCGTGATGGCCGACATTCGTGTTCGCATCGTTCTGCGAAGATCATGCATAGACCAATGCTCCATCTCAACACCAAGCGACCTGCGAGCCCAGATTTTCACATTGTTAGGAATAGTGGTATCAAAGCCATTTGTGGCAAGCTCTTCTTGTCCGTTCGCGGGAAACAAGTAAGTTGATTTGCTCATCTGCATCGCCAGCTCAATCAGCTCGATAGCAGGTTTAATCAATGGCCGCATGATCGGCGCTCCAATTTTCTCTCCTTGTTTACGGATCTCTATAGGCACTGTCCACATTGCAGATTGCAAATCAAAGTGATGCTTTTCAGCTTGAATGAGTTCGCCCTTGCGACCGCCCAATAGCAGAAGCAATTTTATGTAGATGCGATTCTTCTCAGTGATTTTTGATTCATGCAAATAGCGCCAAAGTATCCTGATCTCGTTGTCATTTAGCACCCTAGTTCGTTTGCCTTTCTTACCGCCAACCTTCTTCGCTGTGATCCCAGCAGCAGCGTTAATTTCTAAGATCTGTTCATCAATCAGCCAGTCATAGAACTTATGCAGTACAGACACTAGGCGCTCTGTGTTTGACGGAGACGATTCAGAAACCTCACGAAGACAGTTTCGCAAGGACAATTCATTGATGTCAGTTAATGGGTACTTGCCAAGTCGGGGCAGCAAATATATTTCACTGCTGCGTTTTTGGTAGTGCCACGTTTTCTCCTTTAGCCCTTGCTTACCGGCAGAGTCTATCCAGTCTCGAAAAATCGATTCGAAGCTTTGATTAGCAGAATACTTAGCCCGTTCCTGCTGTAGGTAGAGCTTGGGGTTTCTGCCCTGATCAAGTACCGCCCTTAACCTATCCAGCTCATTCCTAGCTTCAGCAAGCTTCATAAGTGGGTAAGTACCAATGTCTACCCGCTGTTGCTTGCCATCAAACCGATAACGAAACTGAAAAACAATTTTGCCCTTGGGCGATACCCGAGCACTTAGCCCATCTCGGTCGGCTTTTACTACGGTTTCTTTTGCTTCTTTATTTAACCTGGCATCGAGCCAGCTAACTGATAACGCCATGTTATAAGCCCAGCCCTAGTTTTGATTTTAATGATTGTTTACGTGATTCTGCTTTGGGTTCTGGCGCTGTACTCATAGAAGTCACTTCACCATCTGGTGCAAGGCCATCCACCGGTACAGATGCCGTGGATAGATTGGGTTGGCTCATGTGAATTAACCCAAAGGTGGCCAGCATCCGCAGACGCTCAGCGCGTTCCCGTGGCGGCGTCTTTTCTAATTCTTTGAGCAGTTCAGGGTGGCTCCCTGGGGGAATGTTGACGACAACTCTCATGATCAGGCCCCATAAAACCAGAAGCCTCGGACGTTCGCCAAAACAGACTGTTCCGGCACGATGATCTTGCTTCGTGAAAAAATCTCTTTGGCCGCTTCCTTATAAGCCAAGGCACCACCTCCGGCGATCAACACCAAGTCCGCATTGATGCTTTCGTCACGCATGGATTGGCGCATGGCTGTAAGAGCAACAGGCGCTACCTTTTTCATGGCAGCATTCAGATAAGGTGAAATATCGACTTTTTCTCCAAATAGCAGCACCTGCAAGTCGCCGGTTCTCATGGCTTTTTCAAGTCGATCCATACCCACTTTGGCACCATGATCTTCCGAAATCAGCTTATCAATCGTTTCCAGTAGCACGGACATTGCCTGAAGACTGGTTCCTGATGAGCTGTAGCGAATTTCTCCGGCCTCAAGGGCAACCCAGTCAACAGAAAAGAAGCCAGGGTCTATAACGACGACGCGACCTTCTTCAATCAAGCCCAAATCTCCACCTGTTTGAACCAGATCCATATAGGCACCGGCAGGCTGCGGCAGCACTTTGACGTCATGAACGGTGATGCTGCGCTTAGGCGTCACTTGATGGACACCTTTTAAACGCTGCACAAGGTCAGACTTACGTTGTGGTTCATGAAACTGGGAAACCGGTAATCCAGTGACAACCAAATCGATGGATTCTGTTTCAGCCATTAACAAGGCGGCATGAAAAAGCGCCTTATAGGTTTTTGTGGTGGGATATTCCGGGTGAAGCTCTCGTTCCCAGCCTTGAAGGCGTCCAGCAGGCACACCAGCGGCCCAACGCTCATTATCGACAGATACATACAAACAAGTGTCATCATCGCCTCCACCGATACGCTCTGGCATACGATCAGCAGGACCGGCACCCGCAGGCAAAATAATGGTTTTCGGTTCACTGCCTGATTGGCCAATTGCCAGCTTCAGGTTCGAGTAACCGATATCTACGCCTAGTACAAACATACTTATCTCCTGTGCACGCAAAGTGCTCTAACGGTTTTCAATCAACCGCGCTGTTCACGCTTGGGCATTTCCAAGTGCTCTGGCGGTTCACTCAAATGTCATTATCAGGATTCGGTGCACTGGCGGTGGGCAGAAAGGTGACAAATCCTTTCATCTATCTGCCTATTGCATTTTCGCAAAAGTATGAGAATAGGCTCTGTTTGGCGGCGGATGCCTGAGCTAAAAAAATCGAGACGCCAAACGTCGTTTGCATTTTGGCCTGAACTTGCCAAACGGTTTGTATCTTCATGGTGATACGTCTTTTTAGGCGTTTTTAAGTGAAATCGGGCTGTATCCCTTGTCAGGTATGGGATTGCGCGAGTTGATTTATATCGAGACGCCAAACAGTGATTGTTACCGCAGTTTTACGTTTGGCGTTTCGATCCAAAAGCCAAACGGATAGTGGTTTTGGCTTTTGGGGTTAATTGGATGGGGAAATTGGTTTGGTAGAAATCGTCAATGAACAATGGAAAGCAGAGGTATCAGATTTACTTCAGCAAGAAACGGACAGGCTAAAAGCGCTGGCACGAGCTGAAGTTGATGACTTTTGGGTTACCCATTACAAGGTTCGCGAGAATGCGCCCTTTAAAGACTGGGGTCTGCTTGGTGTCCGTATCAGAGACTTTAAGTATGGCTTTGGCATAGAGTGGTACATCAACAGTTTTCACGGTCAACGAGGCAAACGCGTGGTCTTTAGCAAGGGGCTGCGTATTTCAAAGACGAAGCTGAGATACGCATTTTTGGACTGCCAAGGTCTAGCCAAAGAATGGGAGCTAGCGCTGGCCATGGAGAAAGAAGAATTCTTCAGTGATGTTCGACGCCAGGTTGATAAGCTCAACATGCTGCGTCGCAGAGTGAATGCCTATTAAATCACCGGGTCTACTTCACTCGTGGTAACTGGTCCCAGCGTGTTGTGTAGGCGGGAGACAAATGCTCTCGCTTCATCGACCAATCTTTCTTCGTACCTTGTCCAGCAAAGAAAACCTTTCCGGCACCGCTTTGGTTAATGGTGTCCAATACAGACATTAACTGCTGGCTATTAGAGCGGGTCGATACGTCATCGAATAGTCCTGGTTGAAACATGCCAGGATCGTAAAAGTCAGACAGCATGACACCCGCTTTGGCATAACGAAAACCATCCTTCCAAATCCGCTTGAGTAAGTGATTGGCCAGCTCAATAAAATCCCGCGTATCACAACTGGGTATCAACAACTCGCCCGATGCGGAGTTGCTGTACTGCGGCTCGTTGTCCTTAAAGGGGCTGGTTCGTATGAACACGGTCATCACTTTGGCTTGCTGCTGTTCTTTGCGTAGCTTTTCAGTGGCGCGGGTTGCGTATTCGCATACGGCCTCACGTAACAATTCAAATTGCGTTACTTTTACGCCAAATGAACGGCTACAGACGATTTGTTTCTTAGTTGGCGGGATCTCTTCAAGTTCAATACACGACTCACCATTGAGCTCTCTGACAGTTCTCTCTAAAACCACCGAGAACTGTTCTCTGATGGCTCTAGGAGAGGCATTGGCGAGGTCTAGGGCTGTGGTGATACCCAGAGCATTTAATCGCGTTGAAAGCCGTCTACCAACGCCCCAAACATCATCAACCGGGACTAATGCGAGCAATCGACGTTGCCGATCTGGATTAGTTAGATCTACAACTCCTTGAGTGGCAGGGTATTTCTTGGCGGCATGGTTGGCCAGTTTGGCGAGTGTTTTAGTCGGTGCAATGCCTACACAAACGGTGATCCCAATCCAGTGGCCTATGCGCTCTCGCACTTGTTGTCCGAACTCGACAAGGGATAGGACAGACTCAATACCGGTTAAATCCAAAAACGCTTCGTCAATGGAGTAAACCTCTACTCGTGGTGCCATCTCTTCCAAAGTGCGCATCACTCGACTGCTTAAATCTGCATACAGCGCATAGTTAGACGAGAATGCCAAAATACCATTGCGCTGCATTTCAGCTTTGATTTGAAAGACGGGTACGCCCATTTTAATACCGAGTAACTTAGCTTCACGCGACCGTGCAACCACGCAGCCGTCGTTATTGGACAGCACCACAACCGGCGTATCTTTTAAATCAGGACGAAACAGCTTCTCACAACTGGCGTAAAAATTGTTGCAGTCCACCAAGGCAAATACAGGCATGGGATAGTCACGACTTGCGGCGCATGTTTCGCACCACATTGGTGACCACACCAAATATCTCTAACTCTGCCCCTTCAGGAATATGAATGGGCTCATACGCCGGGTTTCTTGGGATCAGCATGACGCACGGTCTTAGTTGAAGCTCCTTTACCGTGAGTTCACCATGGATTCCCGCGATGACAATGTCACCGTGTTCTGCTTGGACAGAGCGATCAACCACCAGAATATCATCTGGGTGAATCCCGGCATCAATCATTGAATCACCTTCAACACGCACAAAGAACGTTGCAGCCGGTCGCTTGATGCACAGCTCGTTAAGGTCGAGCGTTTGCTCAACATAATCCTGCGCTGGTGAGGGAAAACCAGCAGAAACACGTTCCATGAACAATGGGATACGAAGGCGCTTGGCTTTGATGAAGGCAAGTGCGCCGCTACGGCCTATCAGCGAGACACTCATGACGAACCTCGAAAAATCATAATTGATACTGTTTGTTTATACAGTATCTAATGCTATGCTGATTTCTACAAGTAAAATTGTAGGTAAAACTGTAGTTGTTCGAGTAAGACGTTGTGTTGTCGGTGATTTATTTTTTGTGTTGAAAAGCTTGATGTGGGGGATCGATCGCCCTCGTCAAAGCCTGCAAGGCTTGGACAATACTGCTTCTGCCTACTGCTCTTGTTTCTGTTACTGATCCTGTTACTGCTACTGGTTAACGCATGGGTCAAGTAACCGTCAGACAAGGCTTGTTGAACCCTTTGCAAAGGGTTTAAAAACAGTTAGTAAAATTCTGCTTCGTATTGAATTTACTGGCTTAAAGCGAAGTCAGGAGCATCATTAAAATGCTCAGTCGAACTCAGTTAAAGCCTTTTGCAACCGTTTGAAAAGGGATTGGCTAAGCCATACGTAAAGGGTATCGGTAAGGGTTACCTAAACGGTTTAGCTAAGGCTTTCTGAAAGGCTTAGCCAAAGCCTTCATACATGGGTTCAACCAATAGAAAGATTAAAAAAACGCAGAGGTATTCAAGGTGCATTTTGAAAAACCTGTGGCACAGTGAAATAACCTAAAGCGAACAATAGAATTGAAGAGGAACCATCAATGACAAGAGCCCCTGCGCCATTTCCGCTAGAGCGCCTCGCGGATATCCCAGACAGACCAGAAGATTTTAGATTGCTGGAGCGTATTCCATTAACGCGTGAGCCGCAGTCCTGGCCACTTGAATTATATCCTGTGGTCGGTGATGAACAGCCAATGGTGCTGCTCGATACAGAGACAACCGGACTGTCTGCCGATGACGAGTCCATTATTGAGCTTGGTATGGTTAAGGTGCTTTACAGTCCCTCGGCTAAGCGGATTGTGTCGATTGTTGATGTGATCAGTTTGTATGAAGATCCCGGCAAGCCAATCCCCGAGCTGATTACAGAGTTAACCGGTATTACCGATGACATGGTGCGAGGCCAGCGCATTGATGATTCACTGGTAGCGAGTTGGTTATCCGATGATCCGCTGGTGGTTGCACACAATGCACAGTTTGATCGTCCTTTCTTTGAAAAGCGGTTTGCTGCATTAGGCCATCTATCTTGGGCCTGTTCAGCCAGTGGCATAGATTGGAAGGCGCTGGGTTTTGAAAGTCGAAAGCTTGAGTACCTGCTGCTTCGCTTAGGTTGGTTTTATGAAGGACACCGAGCCGCAACCGATTGTTTGGCGATGGCCTGGTTGTTCCATTTGTTGCCCGAGTCCGTTGCAAACTTGTTGTCTGAAGCAGACAGGCGAACTGTGTTAGTTCGTGCGTTTGGTGCGCCGTTTGACGTAAAGGACTATTTAAAAGAACGTGGTTACCGTTGGCATGACGGCGTTAAAGGTGCCAACAAGCATTGGTGGCGCGAAATCAGCGAAGACGAGTTGCCGCAGGAACAAACTTACCTGGATGATTTGTATCATCGTGGCTCAGAACATGCCCACTATGACTACAAAGATGCCCGTAATCGATTTAAAGCTTTGTAGCTCTCTACAAGGTAAGCCTTGCATATTTGAAAACCTCTGGAAAATGGAAAGTGAACTTACGTTATACCCAAACTACTTGGTGTTGCAGCTAGGCGGCAAGTGAGCGAATGCCCATGAGCATAGATCTTCTATGTGATTGGGGTGAGCGAATGCAGGTAACACCGCTGCGGCTGCAAGTAGGCAGGGTATATAACCAACAAGAGGAATCTTTCCATGTACCAAGACACCTACATTGAATACTGGGGCGAAATCTTCGTCTCTGCCCGCATCATTGAATTTGGCATCACGTTTGAGCGCTTTCTTAAAGATCCATGGAAGCATTTGATGTCCTGTGGCCAAGAGTCTGCACCGGACGCGATTGCTGAAGGGATGCTGCCATTGCTACCAGCCCAGGCAGAAGTTGCCAGGCGCATTCGGGAGAGTGAGCAACGAGTCCTGATGTCTACAGAGACGGACAAAGGGGTATCTCATCGCGGTAACATCGTGGTGCCACTGGTTCGGGTGGCTCATTGATAGCGGCTATCAGCAATGACACAAAACAAGGCCTTCACGCCCATACCTGAGCGGCAATTGCAATCCAGATCAAAAAGTTGCCGCTTAGTCTTCCCTACAAAATAATTTGTGATAGGATGACACCTAATAAAATTAATTAGGTTGAAGCCTATTCAGTGTTTTATGGCTATCTGTTCAGCTTCAACCAATAGAGATTGATTAGTCATTGCGGACAAAGAGCAGCCATGTGCCATGCCGTTCAATGTGATTAAGCGATGTCTGACCGTATTTTATAAACAGAGTTTTAAGAATCTGGTTGAATTGGATAAACAAGACGCATGACAAATGATGGTCTGAAACAAACGGTAGTGGCGAAGCCAGATAGGCTTTCGCAGATAGCGCAGTTGCCACAAGCAACCAGGGATCGCATTGCCCACATCGATTTCACCTTATTGTTTAAGGGCGAAGCGGTGCGGGCGGATTTAGTCGATCGCTTCAGCATAGCGGCCGCACAAGCAACGAAAGACTTCACAATGTACCGAGAGCTTGCACCAGGCAACATTGAGTATGACCAAAAGCTCAAGTTGCATAAGCGTGGTGAAGCTTTTGAGCCCTTGTTCGACTATGACGTTGTGAGAACACTGGCGACCATTAGCCAAGGGTACGGTGATGGCTTCACTGGAAAGGTAAAACCACCTCTGGCTTGTGAAGCGCCTTATCACCTAAATAAGCCGAGTTTATCGATAGTAGCGAAAGTCACCGAGGCCATACACAAAGGCAAAGCCTTGAGCATCACCTATGTGTCGTTATCGAGCGGTGAAACCACGCGTGAAATTGTACCGCATACGCTGGTGGACAATGGCCTGCGTTGGCATGTTCGTGGTTTTGACCGCAAACATGGTGAATTCAGAGACTTTGTACTGACCCGAATTAAAGCAGCGGTTGTGCTTGAAGACTCTACGTTGTCTGAAACGGAGCTCGAAACTCAGGACAGGCAATGGAATCGCTTTGTAGAGCTGGAGTTGGTGCCGCACCCACGCATAGAACATAGCGAAGCGATTGAGCTGGACTATGGTATGACGGGTGGCGTTCTAAAGGTTGAGATTAGAGCGGCAACCGCTGGGTATTTGCTTCGGCTTTGGAATGTTGATTGCTCTAAAGAGGCTCTGCTAAAAACACCCGAATTCTATTTATGGCTAAAAAATTATCAAACTTTATACGGTGTCGGTAACCTTGCGATTGCGCCTGGTTTCGATAGCGTCACAGCATAGGGAAGAACATGAATATTTTACAATACGAATCAAAAATTTGGGCAACTGCTGACCTTCTACGTGGTAGTGGTATTAAAGAATCAGAATGGCCTTCGTTCATGATGCCTTTCTTTGCTCTTGTGATGATTGAAAGCCGGCTTATACGGATGTTTGATGAACTAAAGGCAGAAATAGGCGAAGAAGCATTTAAAGAGATTCAACAAGAAGATCTCTATGATCTCATCAAAGATAAAGGCCAAGGCTACAACATCTTCATTTTTGAGAAAAACCAATCTTTATCCGATATTTGTAAAAACGACAAATCTTTTGATATCGACTTCGATGCCTACCTTCATGGCTTTGATGGTGAAACGAAAGACCTGCTTGGCGTAGATGCCGTTGAAGGCGAAAAGTTTCTCGATATACGAGGCGTAATAGCCAAACTCAAAGCAAAAAAGGTATTGCTTGGCTATACCAAACTTTGGGCTGAAATTGACCTCAAGCCTTTTAATAACTCTGAGATCACCACACTAGAAGAGCATATCAAACGTAAATGGGCTGACATCTCAGCAGAAACCGCCGGGGAGCAGTACACCCCTGATGATGTAATTGCACTTATCAGTGATATTGTCGCTTCGAAAATAGAAGAGTCCGACAAGCTACTAAAAATCTATGACTGCACCTGCGGTGGCGGCAACATGCTATTTGGCGTTGAAGATCGCATAAATAAAAAATTCAAACGCCTAACTCAAACGTATGGGCAAGATTGGAATGACTCGCTCTATGCACTAGCAAAGATCGAAAGTCGTTTTCGCCCAGATTCAAAAATCGAACACGGCAACACTTTGGTCGATGATAAATTCGACAACGAAGAGTTTGACGTGGTTATTGCTAACCCACCCTATGGTGTAAGTTGGTCCGGTTACGCTAAAGACATTCAAAACGACAAAACCGAACGTTTCAAATTCTTGCCATCCATCTCTGATGGTCAGTTGCTCTTTATGCAGCACTTAATATCAAAATTGGATGCCAATGGTATAGGCGTTGTTGTTCATAATGGTTCTACATTATTTAGTGGCGATGCTGGTTCGGCTGAAAGTAACATCCGAAAGTGGATGTTGGAGAGCAAACTAGTCGAGGCCGTTATTCAGCTTCCAACAGATGAGTTTTTCAACACCGGTATTCACACCTACCTTTGGGTGCTAAACAAAAATAGAGATCCAAAATCTGAAGATAAAGTATTGCTGATTAATGCCAGTGAAAAGTGGACAGAACTCAAGAAAAGTAAAGGTTCGAAGAAGCGCGAAGTAGCCGAAGAGCAAAGAGCCGAGATAGTACAAGCACTGCTTGAATATCAAGATAATGAATTTACCAAGGTCTTTGAAAAGGAACACTTCTACTTCAACAAACAAGCGATCATGCTTACCAATGTAGATCAAAACGGGTTAAGTTTTGAATCGCAGCTGCCAATGAAAGAAGATAAAAAAACTGGCGAAATGAAGAGAGCTTCCTCCAAGCCGCTAGCGGTTACGTCTTTAACTGACGGAGAGAGAGAGCTTACAGAATTTTCTATTACAGAATATAGTAGAGAATCTTATAGTTCTTTATTCGAGTATTTTGAACAAGATATCAAACCATTTGTTTCAGGCCTTAATTATAAAGAACAGCCGCTTAAAGTTACGACCAATTCAAGCACCTACTATTACAATGACGAGCAAGAAACCCTAATCAAAGAAGATCGTAAAACAGGGACTACTCAAGCATTAGGATGCGGGAAAATTATCATTAAGGCTGCACTCAAGAAAGCCACAAAAAAACTACCGGAACGAATTGAAATTACTGTTGAGTTGACTCCTGATTATCAAAAAGACTACGAAGTTATTCCATTTAACAAAGATTCTGTGCTTAATCAGCAATCTATTGAAGCCTTTATGGCGAAATACATCAGTAAACCGTTTGAATATCTTGAAAATGTAATTGGCGTAGAAATTAGTTTTAACAAAGTTTTCTTCAAGCCAGAGGCGCAACACAGTGTTGAAGATGTTTTAAAAGAAATCGCAGCACTAGAGGAAGAGTTAAAACAACTGGATGAGGCTATCGCACTATGAAGTTGCATTCAGAAACCTATGATTCGTATAAAAACGCCGAAGGCGAATGGTCCGACACAATCCCTAGTGAGTGGCAAGAAAAGCGCGTAAAAGATCTTTTTAGGTTAGTTACAGACGCTGCATCAGCAGACAATGATTATGAGCTGCTTTCGCTATATGCAGGCATTGGGGTCAAGCCACGTAAAGATTTGGAAGCCAGAGGTAACAAAGCCAGCTCGACCGATGGATATTGGATTGTCAGAAAGAACGATATTGTTGTTAACAAACTTTTGGCATGGATGGGATCTGTGGGGTTGTCTGAATATGATGGTGTTACCAGCCCTGCCTATGATGTTTTGAGACAAGTTAAATCAGATATCGATCCCAGATACTTTTCTTATTTATTCAGGACTGAAACAGCAAAAAAAATATTTCGTAAAAATTCACGCGGCATTATGGATATGCGCTTGCGACTATATTTTGACAAGCTTGGTTCTATCACTGTTCCATCCCCGACCTTATTGGAACAAAAAAAAATATGTAATTACATAGATAGTAAAATATCGCTTTTGGATAGAAAAATAGAAATCTTAAAAAACAAGATAGCAGCATACGAAAAACTAAAGAACGCAGTCATCAGGTACGCTATTTCACGAGGGCTAAAAGATGATAGGGAAATGAAATGCAGCGATGTCGAATGGATTGGTGAAATACCAAGAAGTTGGAGAGTTTGTCGAGTAAAAGATATTTCCTCCAGTACAAATGGAGGAGCTTTTAAAGACGATATATGCGACAAAGGTTTGCCAATTATAAAAATACAGCAGCTAACAAACTCTTCAGAAGTAAAGGAGTATTGCTCGCCGGAGTCAAAGAAAATTAAAAGGGATAATATTCTTTCTAATGGTGATTTAGTTTTTTCTTGGTCAACTTTAATTTATCCGTTTATATATAGAGGACCTAAAGCGCTATTAAATCAACATATTTTTAAAGTAACTCATAAGCATGATATTGACCGTTACTGGATGTATTACATGCTCATGTACTCTTCTGAGAGATTAAAAACATTTGCTCACGGCAGTACAATGCAACACATTTTAAAGTCAGATTTTGATAATCTAGAAGTTGGATTGCCACCATATAGCGAGCAAGTTGAAATCGGCAGATATTTAAAGGATAAAGTTGGGAATATTGAAAACATTAAAGGTAACCTTGATGAACAAATTGCACGTATTAAAGAGTTAAAAATTGCAATTATAAATGATGCTATTTTGGGTTGCATAAGAGTCACTGAAGTAAGCTCTAATGAGGTGGCGGAATGAACGAATTACACTTACAAGACAAGTTCTTAATACCTTTTTTTACCAATGATATTGGCTACAATGAAGTCAAGGCTAACACGGTGACCAACTCTTTAGTTATCGAGGAGGATTTAGAAGCTTTTATCAGCGACACTGATCTCAATAAAAAGGCTTATGATACGCTGCTAAAAAAGTATAAGGGTGACAAAAACCTATTACTTAAAGAGCTTATAGAGCTGATTCAAGAGCGCATCGGCAGTAGCCGTAATATGGCTTTGTTTATTAATGCAAATAAGTCGATTACCCTGCAAGGCGTAAAGCTGCACCTGTTCTACCCAAGTGATAGTGTCATTCACGGCAACAAGTTATTTGAGCAGAATATATTTTCGGTTGTACAGGAGCTGCCTTATAAGTTTAAGTTTCAGGGCGAGCAGATATTCTCATTCCGCCCTGATATCGTGCTTTTTGTAAATGGTATCTATCTGGGTTATAGCGAACTGAAAAGTAACTATACCAGCCAAAACGCTAGTAAAAACGGGCGTGGCAAGGTAATAAAAGACTACTTTGAAGCGGTTAAAGCCTATCACCAACATATCGATAGTAATGATATGTTGAGTGAAAATGAAAAGCTTGCGTTGCGCAAAGACTTTTTAAAGATATTCGAAAAGGCTATACATATCACCACAACAGATATTGGTGAAACCTATGTTATTCGCACCATTGCAGACTATTTCGATGAAATACTCACAACTTGTCGTGAAGGCAAGTTTGACAGAGAAGAGATAGAAAAAAAGGCGCATAGCGTATTTAAGCTATATCCTCTACTTAAACCTGATGCTGATAAAAAGTCTAAGCTAAAAGAGTTATTCAATGCTCTTTATAGTAAGTTCATGGTTGAGAAAGAAATCCTATACTACAACTTTATTGAACGCGACGTGCACGTCAAAAAAGGCATTAAAGAGGTTAAGAATGAGCCGGGATTCTTAATTTCGCCGAGGCCAAAACAGAAGTTTGGTACAGATAAAATCATGGCTAAGATTGATGAATTTTTAGACCATGAGCAAGACCCTAATTATTTTGACAATCTCCTTGAGAAGCAACTAGTTGGTGTTAGTGAGGCTAAAAAAGCTGAACTCCTTCAAAAGCGTAAAGCCTATTCGAATAACAAAAACGTTTATTCGTTATTAATGCAATATGCAGCAGGCTTTGGTAAGTCAAATATTATCGGTTGGTCGGCACTACAACTAAAAGACCTTCGGCGTCCAGACGAAAATGGCAATATGCAGTACGTGTACGATAAGGTCATGATAGTCGTTGACCGATTGCAGCTGCGTAGCCAGATAGACTCACTAATGCTTAACATGAATATTGATAAGCGTTTGGTGGTTGAAGCTACGAACAAGAAAACCTTTCAAAATGCTTTAGCCTCTGATAGCCGAATTGTGATTGTTAACTTACAGAAGTTCGGCGCAGTTAAAGAGATGATGGATGCGAGTGTTTTAGCAAAGCTTGCCAAAATGCGTATCGTTTTTCTCATCGATGAGATACATCGCTCTAATAGTGGTGATCAACATGAAGAAATGGTCAGTATCTTCGACGAATTGCAAAGTCCTTTTGATGGCGAAGCCTATGCTGGAAAGGCGACGAAGAAGAACTTAATTGTCGGTTTCACCGCTACACCGGATGATCACACGCTGGCACGTTTTGGTGAATTTAGCGGCTATGCAGAAAGCGAAAAGCTGTGGCGGCCATTTGATAGCTTTACCATGAAAGAAGCGATAGAAGATGGCTTCATCCTCAATCCACTTAAAAATATTGTCCCTGTGGCATCTAAAATGCTATTTGATTTGCCTTCAAATCCACTCGAAGGTTTCACAGAGAAGGAGTTTAAAGATGCTCAGAAAAAGCAGGTGTATGAGAACCGAGAACGTATTGACGCAATATCCAAGTATGTTGCCGACCTTCTGGTAAAAGATGTTTACCGCCAAATACGTGGTACTGGTAAAGCCATGCTTGCCGTGTATTCCATTAAATCGGCCATCGCTTACAAGGAAGCCGTCACTAAATATTTTAACGAGTTGGTTAAGCTTCCTAAATATGAGAAGTATGCAGAGGCTCCAATTCATATTGTATATTCGAGCAATCAGGACGAGCAAAGTGCTACGGGCTTGAATGAAGGCCTATCTGAAGAAAAAGTATTGGAGAACTTTGCCTTAAAGAAAAATGGCTTAATCATCGTTGTCGCCAAGCTTCAGACAGGGTTTGACGAGAAAAAACTGCATACGCTGTTTTTGGATAAAGAAATTCGTGGTATTAGCGCTATACAAACGATTTCACGTGTTAACAGAACGGCCAAGTATAAAAACGATTGTAAAATTGTTGATTTCTCTTATAACAATGTAAACGTTCAGAACATCAAAGATGCGTTTGAGCATTTCTCTGATGTTGTTGTCAGCGACTTTGATCCTTTCGGAGATAAAAAGGTTCTCGATATTCTCCTTGCTGAGCTCAACAAGTCTGATACGTACGATAAGTTTTTCAATGTGTTTATGGGAATTTATAGGGACCCTGTCAAACGAGATCAGCCTGAATCCTATCTTGATTTTGAAAGCAGTCTTAAAAAATACATTGAAGCGAACCCTCAGCGCACAGCAGATACCAAGGCTAAAGCAGCACAATATTTTACGATATTAAATCGCATTGAATTTGTAATAGCCTTGGATGCCAAGTATAGCGAACCAAGCTTTCTATTTTTTTGGCGTAAATTCAACACCCTATATAACATGGTTCATCGAAGCGATGACGTCAAAGACCCTATTGAAGTGTATTTTGACAACCAAATAGGCATGGTTGAAGTAATTGCAGAAGAACCTAAAAAGAAGAAAAAGAAACCAACAGAAGTCGCAACCGGAGCACCTCCAGGACCTGGTGGGCAATATGACATTTTAGCGATTATTGCTGCACGCAACGATCAGGAAGAGAAAATCGGCTCACTCATTCTGGAATTCGAATCAAAAATTTCTGACTTCTTCAACTATGTAAACAGCTCTACTGAAGGTGAGCGATTGATCGTTAAGATTAAGTCGCATGTTTCAGAAAATGAAATCTATGATGATTTTTCAAAAATTTACCGTAAGTATCGTGCGCTCTATCGTTCCAAAGTCGGTGACTATTTCTTTAAAGAGACTGAAGATTTGGTTGATAAACTTTGTGATGATTTTGAGCTGATGCTCAGAGAGCAAGACTAATTTATTACTTCATTTAGTTGAGCTTGCCATGATCAAATTTGGTAATTGGGCGTCTATAAAAAAGATAGTGCTCTTTTTCTAGCATATAAACGACAAAGGAGATAATAAGTGGTTACATTTGATAAATTGATGACACCTCTACTTCAAGCAAGTATGCAGCGAATGGTTGGTATTTAGGTAGAGAGGAGTGATGGTTTGCTGAAGGCAATCTCAGAGTTATTAGATGAGTCACCAGGACTGAAAGGACGTCAAATTGCCAAGGAGCTGGGGCTGGATAAGTCTCAAGTGAACTCGTTTCTTCACAAAAACCAGGATACGTTTGTGAAAAACTCAAATCATGAATGGTGCTTGATACGGGCTCAGCATGTGGAAATTGATTTCGGTACAGGTTGGATTGATGAGAAAGCCTTTGAGAGTGCTATCGGTAAGCTTGCGTATCAAAAAGATGCAAACAAGATAACATTTAGATTCGGCATCGATTGTAAGTTTTTGCTGATAGCATTGGCCCGTTTTCTTGCTCTCGCGAATCAGCTCACTGCTATTGGGAAGGATGTGGTGATAGATACTACAGCATGTCCTAATACACACAGTTTTTTTAGCAGAAATGGCTTCTTTGATTATCTTAATCAAAGTGTAACTTGTTTCCCTGAAAGGCCCGCGATGTCAGCTGCTAAAACTTATCGGGATAATAGCGATACCTTGGTCGAACTAGGAGAAATTGCACAGCCAACCCAAAACAAGGAGCTTGTAATTCGTTTGGGCGACAGGTTTGTTGAGCATTCTTCAGCTAGCTATTTCTTAGCGGCTAAGACTGTTTTTTCAGAGCTTGTAGGCAACGTTACTGACCACAGTGAATCCAAAATACCGGGGCTAGCAGGTCTGCAAGTATATCGACCGTATAATAAACCAAAGCATATTCAAACAGTCATATCCGACTCTGGTTTAGGTATTGCCGCTACCTTGAGAACAACATTACAAAGTGAACATCCGAAGTTGTACGCACAGTTTTCAGCGGAAACTGTTGAGAATGACATTGCGCTTGTTCAAAAAGCATTTACATCTGGTGAGGTTAGTCGCTTTGGTAAAGGCCGGGGGCTAGGCTTTAAGAGTAGTCGAGAGCACGCTAGCAAAGAGAAAGTTATCATTGTAATTAGGCAGCTAACTTTCTCATTGGCTTTGGAATACTCGAAGGGTCAACTCATCAATGTTTCTGAAGATCGAGGGTTGGTCCCTATCACAGGAACCCATATCTGTTTTGACTTCTATGTTGACAATTTCTGATAAATAGTGTCAACTTAAGCAGATGAAACAGTTAACTCATAAAATTCTTCTTTCAGAAGTCGTAGGTTCTGACCATGCCTTTGGTAACGATGAAGGTAGTGAAGCCTATGTGAAGATTAAAAAGATCGTTGATGGTCACCCATCATGCGATATTTTTGCTATCAGCTTGGAAGGGATTCGATTCACTGATGCTTCATTTCCTCGTGAAAGTATAATCTCGTTGGCTAAAGCATTAAAAGGAGAAAAAGGTTTTTACCTTTCTAATGTACCGAGTCGTGACCTTCTGGACAATTGGTCTTATGGCGCTACAGCCAAGGATCAACCTCTTCTAGTCAAGAACGATAGCGGTTACGAAGTGCTCGGTGTGAAACTTAGTGCGACTGTCAAAGAGCTTCTAGATTTTGTTATTGCAAAAAAGACAGTGACTTCGTCACATGTATCTAAGCACTTTGACATTTCAGCACAGAATGCCAGTGGTCGATTGAAGAAGCTTCATGCGACAGGTCTTGTGTTAGGTCAAAAAGAAGTGGCAGAGTCAGGTGGACTGGAATTTGTCTACCGATCAATTTTGTAGTTTTTTTTTGATTTTCTGGTTAATCTGCTTGCGTTAATCAGAATTAATGTTTATTCTTTAATCAGATCCTTCGGATCTTTTTTATTAATATCTGATAAATGTGATTAAGTTAAGCAGAATAGGAGGCTTTATGGCTACAAATCCCCCATCAGGTGACGGACACAGAAACGGTGCCGTTAAAGGTAGATCTCAGACTCAGACGCCAAGCGGACATTGGGTAAAGCGAGATGCTGATACTGGTCGATTCATGGATGTAAAGACATCCGACAAAACACCTTTTAAAGGTGTCAGGAAGGAGAAATAGTTTGGCTAATGGTAAAACCCATTTGGTCGTCGGGGCTGCGGTTGGTTTAACCGTTGCCTTGGCGGACAACAAAAAACAAGCTGTCAGTCACCATCCTGTAACTGCCATTACGGTTGGCTCTCTATTTGGCAAGCTTCCAGATATTTTGGAACCCTCTTTGGGTAACCCTCACCATCGCCAGTTTTGCCACAGTCTATTGGTGTTAACTGCACTAGGTGTTGGTCTCAAACATTTGTATGAGTGGCAACCGGAGGAGGCAATTGATAAGTGTCTTCGCGGGCTGGGACTAATTGCCGGATGTGCTTATGTAAGCCATTTGCTCTGTGATGCGACAACACCGCGCTCACTTCCGTTAATTGGCAAACTATAGGAGTTTTGAATGGTCGCTAAAGTCACAAGACCCATAGACCGTAAAGTTGAGCGAGAACTTTGGGCTCGTGCCGCTGCTCGTTGTCAGTTTAGCGGGTGTAATAAGTTGCTATACAAATCAGCGGTGACCCAGGAATCGGTCAATGTCTCTCAAAATGCTCATATTTACGCATTTTCTGAGAATGGGCCTCGTGGTTGGGGACTCTTTAAAACGAAGCCAACCAGCTTGAATGACGTCAGCAACCTCATGTTGATGTGCTATGACTGTCACAAAAAAATTGATCAGAAAGGCAGCGAGGACAGGTATCCAGCCGATCTCTTGATTAGTTGGAAAATGCAGCATGAGCAACGTATAGAAATACTCACAGGCATTGCTCCTGATCGCAAATCAAATGTTGTTTTATATGGTGCCAATATTGGAACTGAAAGATCACCGATAAATTATCACGGTTGTGTTGAGGCAATGTTTCCGAATTGGTATCCGGCAACTGAAAAGCCAGTGACCCTATCCATGGTATCAGAGCTGAAAGATCACTCTGAGCAATATTGGCAAGCAGAGTCGCAACACTTAACGAAACGTTTTCAAAGTAAAATCTCATCGATCATCGAAGAGGATTCTTGTAAGCATTTTTCATTGTTCGCGTTAGCTCCTCAACCATTGTTAATAAAACTTGGCGCTTTGCTTACCGACAAAATTGAGGTCGAGACTTATCAGCTGCATCGAGAGCCTAAAGGCTGGTTTTGGCAAGACTGTTCAGATGATTTTGAGTACATCATCAACAGACCTCAAAATATGGAGGGAAAGCCAGCCCTGGTACTTTCTTTGAGTGACCATGTGTCGCATGAGCGAATTACTCGGGTTATAGGGCCAGATACATCGATTTGGGAAGTGACTATCAAGCACCCTCATAATGATTTCATGCAGTCAAAACAGCAGCTCTCCTTGTTCAGAAAGTGCATAAGAAAGCTGATTGTTGAAATCAAAAATACACACGGGGCTGCCACGCCACTGCAAATTTTTCCTGTGATGCCAGTATCGTGTGCCGTCGAATTAGGACGGGCCAGAATGCCTAAGGCTGATATGCCATGGCTTATTTATGACCACGACATAAAAACACAACAATTCGTAATGGCAGTCGAGCTTCGAGGAGATCTACATGAGTAATACTAAAAGTAACGACGTTCTAAACACAATTCTGGAAAAAATTGAGCTACCAGACAGTGCTTATGAAAAGGCTGAAAAACGCTATAAGGATCTAGGTGATTGGTTACATCGCCCAGAGTCAACATGCGTGAATTTTGATCCCCACGTGTTTTCTCAAGGTTCCTTTCGTCTAGGTACGGCGATTAGGCCAGATTCAGAAGAACAGTATGACCTAGACATGGGGTGCAATCTTCGGCGTGGCCTGGATAAAACGTCTATCACTCAAAAGCAACTAAAGCACCTAGTGGGTCATGAATTAGAGCTTTATCGAAACGCCAGAGGAATTAAGGAAAAGCTAGCCGAGAAGAAACGCTGTTGGCGCTTAGAGTATGCCGATGGGCTTAGCTTTCACATGGACATAGTTCCGTGTGTGCCAGAGAGTGATACAGGAAGAGGCCTTTTGAAAAAGCGGATGGTCGAAAACTCTAAGTTTGATGAAAACTTGGCTCAAAACGTGTCTCAGCTTGCAGTTTCGATTACCGACAACACAGATTTCACTTATGCAGTTGTGAATGCAAACTGGCGTATCAGCAATCCTGAAGGATATGCTCGATGGTTTGAAACGCGCATGAAGACGGCACGGTTAGTAATAAACGAACGTGAAATGCGATTTAAAGCCAGTATAGATAGTCTGCCATATTATCAATGGAAGACACCCTTACAGCAGGTTATCCAATTATTAAAGCGTCATCGTGACACTATGTTTAAAAACAATGAGGATAGTAAGCCAATATCGGTAATCATCACTACATTGGCGGCTAAATCGTATAAAGGTGAAAGTGATTTGGCTTCAGCGTTGAATACGGTGCTCTCCGAGATGGATGACCATATTTCTGCACAAGCGCCAATGATTCCGAACCCAGTCAACCCAGCCGAAGATTTTGCAGACAAGTGGTATGACGAAAAATCTGCTCAATACCGATTACAAGAAAACTTTTATAAATGGCTGTATCAAGCTAGAGCTGATTTTAGTGCTCTTTGCTCAAGTGATGATACGCAACGAATAGTAAATGCGGCGCAAAATGGTTTGGATTTGAAGCTTGATTCAAGTTTGGTAGCACGTCTATTGGGTATTCCTGCGGTGACGGCAAAACCAACTTTCGCAATTCAATCATCTGATCCAAAGCCATGGTTTAAGCAATAGATGAAGCACTGGAAGGCTGTAGGCCTAGAGGCTTTTCTCTCGGCCTATCCGAACATTAGATTAGTAGATGTCCATGCAGATAAGGTTGAGTTGCAGGGAGAGTATCTGTTAAAAGCACAGCTAGCTGGAAGTCGGTTTATAGAGCGAACATTTTCTCTAAGGATTGTATGCCCAAGTGATTATCCTAGGGCATTACCAGTGGTGTTTGATACCGCTGGTTACTTTCCTCGTAATCAGGACTTCCATACTTACTCTGATGGATCATTTTGTCTTGGCTCAGACCTGAAAATTAAGTCAATTTTGAAAACCAACTCGTCATTGACAACCTTTTTCGAAAAGATTGTTGTCAGGTTTCTTTATTCGGTGTCCCATAGGGTTGAATTTGGCAACTTTCCCTATGGCGAACTGGACCATGGTGAGAACGGCCTGATTGATGATTATTCTCAGTTGTTCAATGTTAATGGTAAAGCATCAGTTCTACGGGCACTGAAAGCGTTAGGTTTGCGCAAGCGTGAGGCAAATAAATTACCTTGTCCATGTGGTTGTGGTGATCGTCTTGGCTCGTGTGACTATCGGTTTGTCTTGAACGAGTTTCGTCAAGTTGAGCGCCGCCGATGGTTTCGCGATCACCTACAAGAAGCTTTTACACCGATTGAAAAACCCAAAAGGAGAGTTGGGAAAAAAACTAAAAGGCCAAGTAGAAATACGCCTTAGCTTAATAAGCTCCCTCAGCATTTTATGGCGTATGTGTTAATACATATCGGATTTTTGAGTCTAATCAACCGGCAACGCCAGATTGAACCTTCACACTATCGTGTCGGAGGTTCACTATGTTCAAAAACCTATTTTTTCAAGCCAAAGCACTACCAGAACTGTCATCTCAACTGGATGCAGAAATCCCACGCTACCCGCCATTCCTGAAGGGGTTGCCAGCTGCGTCACCTGAGGATTTGCAGTCCACACAAGACGAGCTAATTGCCAAACTGCGCCAGGTACTTAGCTTTAACCAGCGTGACTTTCAAAGGCTGATTCAACCCTGCATTGATCATCTGGCGTCCTATGTTCACTTGTTGCCAGCTTCTGAGCATCATCATCACAGTGGTGCTGGTGGTTTATTACGTCATTCGTTGGAAGTTGCTTTCTGGGCGGCACAAGCTGCTGAAGGGATCATCTTTGTTGCCAGTGGCACACCGGTTGAGAAAAAAGAGCTAGAGCCAAGGTGGCGTGTTGCAGCGGCTCTTGGCGGTTTGTTCCATGATATTGGTAAGCCTGTTTCAGACTTGTCCATCACAGACGAAGATGGACGCTATCAGTGGAACCCTTTTTTAGAAACCTTATCCCAGTGGACCACAAATAACAGCATTGAACGCTATTTCATTCGCTGGCGCGACGGACGGTGCAAACGGCACGAGCAATTCTCAATTCTGGTTTTAAACCGGGTGATGACGCCTGAGTTGCTCGCCTGGTTAACACAACCTGGCCCTGAAATTTTGCAAGCCATGCTGGAAGCAATTGGCAATACCGATCCAGAGCATGTCCTGTCTAAACTGGTCATTGAAGCTGACCAAACCAGTGTACAGCGAGACCTGAAAGCTCAACGAATTTCCGTTGACGACAATGCCCTTGGTGTCCCAGTCGAACGCTATCTACTTGATGCTATGAGGCGATTGCTTGCCAGTTCCCAGTGGTTGGTCAATCAGCGAGATGCCAGAGTTTGGATACGAAAATCGAATCAATCAACCAATCTTTACCTGGTTTGGAAAAGCGCGGCTAAGGAAATCATTGAGCTGTTGGCCAAAGACAAGATACCTGGCATTCCAAGAGATCCCGATACCCTTGCGGACATCCTCATTGAGCGAGGATTGGCCACTAAATCCGCCTCAAATGAGCGATATGAAAGCTTTGCCCCTGAAGTGCTGATCAAAGACGGCAAGCCAATCTGGCTACCCATGCTGCATATATCTGAGGCCGATTTATTGTTCAGCTCGAATGTACCAAGTGGTGTGACACTGTTTAACAAATCTGAGTGGGAAGCAACGCAGCAAACACAAGCAGAACCTCAGAGTCGTTCCAGTGAACATCCAGACTTACCTGAAGCGTCATCATCAATTGAACTCAGTAATTCGACTGAGTCGCCATCGACAAAACCGTCCGAAAAAGATGATGAACTTCGTCATGCCAGTGATGTTAGTACCCCCCAGGCAACTGAAAATGCCCCAGGTGATGAATGCGAAAAGCCTAACAATTCATATGATGGCGCCATCTCAAATAACGTAAACCAGCAAGATGCAGAGGCATTGAATCTCCCTGAATCTTTGGCGTGGTTCCCAGAGGCCAGCAGTGCGTTGATTATGGTTGGTGAACAGCTTCTGATCCGCTATCCCGATGCCGTAAGACCTTGGTGTGCACCCCGAAAACTGCTTGCTGAACTCAGTCGGTTAGATTGGCTTGAACTAGATCCGGCAAACCCGACGCGTAAAGCCAGAACTGTGACTACAAATGATGGAGTTCAGGAGCAAGGGTTACTGCTGAAGGTATCGATTTCTAAAGGGCTAACTGCACTGATAGACCTTTCCAAACAAGACGCAGAATCAGTGACAGCAATTCAGAACAAAGAGGCTTCACAGCGTCCGAGTCGAATTAATATAACCAATGCCCAAGCAAAAGAGCCCGCCACAAGAGCGGAGCGTAAGCAAAAGCCGATTGCGGCCAATGCGAACTCAAGTACAGACCCCAAACACGCGCAGCGGCAACAGATGGTTAGTTTTGTGAAAGATTTGCCCATCTTACTGACCGATGGCGATTACCCAGACGTGGATCATAGTGCCGATGGTATTCGCGTCACGATTCAAACCTTACGCCAAGTCGCCAATGAGCATGGCATTCCAGCCGGACAGCTGCTTCGGGGGATCTCGGCCAGTGACCAATGCCAGTTTGATGAGGGGGAAACGGTTCTGTTTACCGCTCACGCTAAACGTTAATCCATTTGAAATTAAGTGGATTGCAAACGGTTATTTTGCGGAGCATGAATGAAAGAAAACGCATATGAGATGCCCTGGCGCACGAACTATGAAGCCATGGCAGCAGCAGGCTGGCTGGTTGGGGCAACTGGGGCAATTGCCGCAGAAATGCTGACTGAGCTACCACCTGAGCCATTTTGGTGGATGACAGGGATTTCCTCGGGCATGGCGTTGTATCGCCTGCCTGAGGCTTACCGTCTTTATAAGTTGCAGAAGGGGCTAAAAGGCAAACCATTGGCTTTTATGGCGCTGTCGCATTTGCAAAAGGTGATGGCAAAACATCCTGATGAATTGTGGTTGGGGTATGGCTTTGAGTGGGACCAACGTCATGCCCAACGCGCTTATGAAATCTTAAAGCGGGATAAGCAAACCTTGCTTAACCAAGGTCACGGCAAACAAATGGGTTCGACCTGGATTCATGGTGTTGAGCCCAAAGAAGAAGATGTGTACCAGCCAGTTGGTCACACTGAGGGGCACACCTTAATTGTCGGTACGACCGGTGCGGGAAAAACACGATGCTTTGATACGATGATCACTCAGGCCATTTTGCGCAATGAAGCCGTGATTATTATTGACCCCAAGGGAGACAAAGAACTTAAGGATAATGCACAGCGAGCCTGTATTGCCGCCGGTAGTCCTGAGCGCTTTGTGTATTTTCATCCGGGGTTTCCAGAGCATTCAGTACGACTTAATCCCCTGAGGAACTTTAACCGGGGTACTGAAATTGCTAGCCGAATTGCGGCCTTAATCCCATCCGAAACCGGTGCTGATCCATTTAAAGCCTTTGGTCAAATGGCACTGAATAACATAGTGCAAGGTCTGTTGCTTACGTCACAACGTCCTGATCTGAAAACACTGAGACGATTCTTGGAAGGTGGCCCAGAAGGCTTGGTAGTAAAAGCCGTCACGGCATGGGGTGAGCAGGTGTATCCGAACTTTAGTGTGGAGATCAAGCGCTTTACCGAAAAGGCCAATACCTTGGCTAAACAAGCCATGGCGATGTTGCTTTTTTACTACGAACGCATTCAGCCCGTTGCCGCCAATACCGATTTGGAAGGCCTTTTGAGCATGTTTGAGCATGACAGAACCCACTATTCCAAGATGGTGGCTTCACTGATGCCGGTGCTCAATATGCTCACATCAAGTGAACTTGGTCCACTGTTATCACCTATTGCAAACGACGTGGATGACAGCCGGTTAATTACGGATTCTGGCCGTATTATCAACAATGCCCAAGTGGCCTATATCGGGTTGGATTCATTGACCGACGCCATGGTTGGCAGCGCCATTGGTTCGTTACTTTTATCCGATCTTACCGCCGTGGCCGGTGACCGCTATAACTATGGTGTTGAAAATCGTCCCGTAAATATCTTCATCGATGAGGCGGCTGAAGTCGTCAACGATCCCTTCATTCAACTGCTCAACAAAGGTCGTGGCGCAAAAATGCGTTGTGTGATTGCTACTCAGACCTTTGCTGACTTTGCAGCTCGTACAGGCAGTGAAGCTAAGGCTCGCCAGGTGTTAGGTAACATCAACAACCTGATAGCTCTTAGGGTGATGGATGCCGAAACGCAGCAGTACATTACCGACAATCTTCCTAAGACTCGGTTGCAGTACATCATGCAAACTCAAGGTATGTCGTCCAACTCGGACAGCCCCGCCTTGTTTACCGGCAATCATGGCGAACGCTTGATGGAGGAAGAAGGCGATATGTTTCCACCGCAGTTATTAGGCCAGCTCCCCAACCTAGAGTACATCGCCAAGCTTTCAGGTGGCCGCGTGATCAAAGGTCGCATTCCTATTTTAACCAGCTCTACACAGGCAGCATAAGGAGTCTGTATGCATCATTCTGTCTGTCTGAAAATGACAACACTTACCAGTAAAGAAATGATCGCTCAGTGGCAGCAACATAATCCCCAGTTCAAGGAAACCTTAAGACTGCTTGAAACCGACTGGCCTCATGCTTTGGCCTCGGTGTATTGCTTGGCGGACTACTTAACGGATGCGTTTACGTTAGATGGCCATTCCATCTTTGATTTGTGTCTGTGTAATGGTTTGGGCAGTTATGAAGAAGTCAGTTGTGATGATGACAGTGTACGCCTTTGGCATTTCATTGAGGCACTTACCTGGACTGCCGCCAGTGCTTTAACGGGGATTCGCCTGCGTGATCCTGACCATTTCGAGTGGGCTGCCGTGGATGGTGTGTATTTCCACTCCTGGATTCGTAATCGTCCAAATCGGATGGCGTATTTGGCTGAAGGACGCATCGACGTGCGTTATGTCAGTGGTCATACGACGACAAAACGGCTTCAACAAGTGATTAAAGCCCGGATTATGACGCCAACCGTTGCAGCCATGCTGGCGCGAGTAGAAGAGGATGTTTGGCATGAGCAAGCATAAGTCGGTTTGGCTACTTTGCCTGGCGCTGATGCTAGAGATTATTTCCATTGGCGTGTTAGTGCCTGGTGATTGGACTGGCCGGGTCATTAGTAAAGAGAAGCAGATGATCCAAAATCAATTGGGCGCACAAACAAGCTATTGGATTGGTCAAACTAGCCATGGCTGGTATCAATCATGGGTTGTGGATACGCAGATGGAGCAATCTGTGCGAGATTTTCTAATCCCCACTGAAGAACAGCGACTTCGTTCTAAAGGGATGGAGAACATGGGAGGCTTTTGGTTTGTCTGGGTAGAAGACCGTATTCAGGCATTTTTTGATGTGTTGTACCAAGTGTTCACTCGATTTGCTTTGCTGATGGTCTGGTTGCCCTTTGCGCTTATTCTCATGTTACCGGCGTTGTGGGACGGTTTGATGACCTGGAAGATTAAGAAAACAACCTTTGATTTTTCGAGCCCTATCATTCACCGCTACAGCATGATCATCTTGGGCTCAGGCATCATCTTGCTGTTTATGGGATTGTTCGCCCCGCTGGCTATTCCACCGGTGGTTCTACCGTCGATGATCATCGGCTTGGCATTGATGGCGGGGTTGGCGTTAAGCCACTTGCAGAAGAAGATATGAGGCCAGTTAGGCCTCATCTTGTAGAGCTAAAACCTTACGCCTACGGTATTGCCATTCTCGTCTTCCGTTGGCAAATGATAAGTATCAATAAGGTGGCCTTGAAGCCAAATATATTGAGGCATCCAAAAAGAGTACTGTCGTATAAGAGCCAATACTTCTTTTAACGGTTTGTTTGCATGAGGCTCGGCAAGACGAAAGTACATGAATGAGCAATCATCTCGAAAATACTCATGAAGCTCTGAATCCGATAGCGTTTCTTTTAGCGGCCTGTTTTGTTCGTCGTCCTCATCAGGGGAATTGGCATAAATTTCAAACAGCTGCTTTTCAGTGAGCATCTCCAATAAGTGGTCTTCAATAAATACCCCATCACTGGTATCGACGTCCATACCATCTTTGACATCAAAAGCCATGACACATCCAGAAGATAACGCCACTTCTGATGGTTTCAGTAAGTCATTAGCTTGCACAACTTGATGCCAATGATTAAAACCAGCAGATACTGCAACTTCATCGAGTGCTTGAGTGTGTGTAATGGATTTTTCACGTTTAAGCTTTCGTGCTTTTTGCTTTAAACGTTCAACCGAGGCAGAGGAAATGATTTTAGTAATTTGCATTGAGTTTCTCCTATTAGCGAATACGGTGCCCACTGCCGAGGTCGCAGAAAAAACCTAAGCAAAAAATAAATTTGATATGCATGTCGTCCCGTCCGGGTTTGCTAAAGTGGGCAGCTGGTCTCGACACGACCAATATCCCCATCATATCAACCGCATCAAAAAGATCAATTGTTAGTATTGTCTGAATAGAACCCTCAAAACCTTCAATAATTCGGCATCTAGCTGACCACTGAAGCTGCCAATCCCGAGGCATCCTTCACTTCTCAATTCAAACAACGAGGAGTGACTATGGAACCTGTAAATATTCCATCCTATATCGATGACCCGCCGCACTTCCTGCTTTGGAGTGCCGATGAGATGGCTCCCATTCTGTTGGGGCTAGTGATCGGCATTTTTACCGGTTATGCCTTGGTTTTATGCCTGTTGGGGTTGGTGACAACCAAGCTCTATCGGCGTTTTCGTGATGGTCGCCCAGATGGTTTTATTCTTCACGCCATCTACTGGGCCGGACTGTTGCCAACCAAAGCCAAGACGATCCCTAACCCATTTATCAGGAGCTATCTGCCGTGAAGTTCGACGTTTTTTTAAAATCATGGCAAGGCACGCAATTAGAGAACCGATGGCAACGGTTCCTGATTGCGGTGCTGGTGCTATCTAACTTGCTGCTTGCGGTAGCGGCATTTTCTCGCAATACCGTGGTGGCCATTCAACCACCAACCTTGTCTGAAACGGCTGAAGTGTCACGAAACCAGGCCACTCAGCCTTACCTTGAGTCTTGGGGACTCTATCTGGCTGAGCTTATGGGCAACGTGACGCCGGGTAATGTGTCTTTTATCCGAGTTGCTATTGAGCCGCTACTTTCTCCAGCGGTGTACCAGCAAGTGGTCGATGCACTGGAGATTCAGGCAAGACAAATCCGGGAAGACCGAGTCACGCTCAAATTCCAACCCAGACAAGTGGAGTATGAGTATGAAACCGGCCATGTCTTTGTGACCGGTTATTCCTTGGTCTCTGGACCATCTGGAGATGAACAGCGCCAAACTCGCACCTATGAGTTTGACATCAATATTGAGCAATACCGTCCAAAACTTAGCTGGATGGATACGTATGAGGGGCAAGCTAGAACGAAGCGAGTTCGTGAAAAGTTGACCCAAGAGCAAAACCGGAGGGTGAATGATGCGAACCAAAATTAGTCGATGGATGACACCAAGCTTAATCGCAATGAGCTTGAGTGGCGTTCTGTTATCACAAGCGTCGTATGCAGACGTGGAATTGCCGATTGTGCCAGCCAGTGTGATGAAGCAGTCTGCTACTGCAAATCCACCGGTTCAAAGCAATTCGGTTGCAGCGGATACGCCAACAACGCTACTGATGACACCGGGGGTTAATGAACTGATCCCTGTAGCACTTGGTCATCTGAATCGAATTGTGACGCCGTTTGAATCGCCTCAGGTGAGAACAACCAGTGATGCTCAGACGCAAATCAAGGGGAATGTTGTATATGTAGCCACGGACAAAGAATCACCGGTTTCACTTTACATCACTCCGCCTGGTCAGGAAGCGCCTGCGTTATCTGTCACCTTAGTACCTCGTCGTATTCCACCGCGTGAAATCACCTTAGCTATTGATGGTCAGCAGTGGCCTATTAAGGGCGTCGTGAACCGAAAAGCCGCCACTTGGGAAACGGCTCAGCCATACGTCGATAACCTACGTGACTTACTCAGACGCCTTGCACTAAATGAGTTACCACAAGGCTATGACATCCGTTTAGCTGGCCAAGCTGACACAAGCCCGAAATGTTTTCAGCCTGGCTTAAAGTTTGGTTTTAAGCAGGGGCAAATTGTGACGGGACATTACTTCACCGTCTATGTAGGACTGGTTGAAAGCTTTGCCGATGAGCCGATAGAAGCCAGTGAAATAGCTTGTCATGCACCAGATATAGTGGCAAGCGCCTACTGGCCTCGCAATATCTTGTTGCCGAGTGAAAAGACTGAGTTGTATGTGGTTGTTCGCAATCATCGTGAAGAAGCGGTGGAAAGTCAGCGACCTTCGCTTCTTGTGGGAGGTGAATAACGATGAAAGCACAATGGGAACAAATGAGCCCGAACATGAAGCGGGGCCTATCGGTTGCTGGTATTGCTGGTTGTCTCATCCTTATGGTGATGGTGTTTTCACCTAATCCTGACGATGGCTCAAGCAGTCGGAACCGACAGGAAACGATCCGGCACATTCTTACGGATACCAATACTCGTGATGTTGGGGTCGATAGTTTGGCTGCGAACGTAAAACTACTCAGTGAGCGCAATGAACAGTTACGTCGTGAAGTTGAGCGCTTGCGTCGTGACGTCGATTCAGGACGGCTAAGCCCAGGTTCGCCTTCTATACCAAGTGAGGTCAATGCGGAGTTGGCTCGCCTTCGAGCGGAACTTGATGATGTTCGCGCTGGAGGTGATGCAGCAGTTGAAGGCACAAATAGCCGTTTTGAAGTGCCTTTATCTGCCATGGAATTGCCTAAAGACGAAAAGCCACTGCCGTCTAACCCAGACGACTATTTTGCCAATGCGCCGCTGCCTGATCCGCTCTATCAGCAGCCAGCCAATGGCCAAGGCACACGAGCACGGGATGTTCCATTGCCGCCAATCACGATTCGTATGATTGAGCCTGAAGTGGTTGCTGAACCAGAGGTTGTTGTGCAAGAAGCGCCGCCTTTGTATCTACCGGCAGGCAGCATCATCTCGGGTACTTTGATCACAGGTTTGGATGCCCCTACTCATGAGTCCGCAAGACGTGAGCCTTTTCCTGCATTGCTGAGGATTCAAAAGGAAGCCATTTTACCCAACCGATTTAGAGCGGATATCAAAGAGTGTTTCTTGATCGCCGCAGGTTACGGTGATTTGAGCTCTGAGCGTGCTTATTTGCGAGGCGAGACCATTTCATGTGTGAGAGAAGATGGTGGCGTCATTGAAACACGACTGGATTCTTATGCCGTGGGTGAAGACGGCAAAGCCGGTATTCGTGGCCGATTGGTGTCGAAACAAGGCCAGCTGGTGGCCAAATCGATGATGGCCGGATTCCTTCAGGGCTTGGCTGGCGCATTTGATGTAAATCCTGTTCCGACGATTCAGACGGGTAATGCCGGTGATACTCAGCTGTACCAGCAAGTCATGAGCCAAGAAGCATTGCAAGGCGCTGCGATTAAAGGCACCGGTAAAGCATTGGATCGAGTGGCCAAGTTCTATTTGGACATGGCTGAAAATATGTTCCCAGTCATAGAGGTAGACGCTGCAAGGAAAATTGAAGTCATAGTCACTCGTGGAGCCTCGTTGTCATTGGCCGCTTCGCAAGGGGGAGGTGCAAAAAGATGAAAAAATCCTGCATGTTGCTAACCGATCGAAGTCCGTTTCAGACAATAAGATGTGTATCCAGAGGAGAGTTAACCATGACGACATCAATGCAGAAAAACCCAAAGCACCAGTCAAAACAGTGGTCTAAAGCTGGATTACTTTTATTGGCAGTCGGCTCAACCTTATTGTCTGGCTGTAGTTCATTGGGTCTTGGGAGTAGTGAATATGGATGCCCAGGTATGCCTGACGGTGTGCGCTGTTTATCCGCTCGTGAAGTCTATGAGCTTACCAGCAATGGCGCTGCACCCAAGACGATTGATGCTGTGGCGGCTCGAATTGGTTCTCCCTCTGGGTATTCACAATCTGATTTAGAGACAGGACTGCTGAGCCATCCAGCATTACCTGAGACGCAGCAATCTGCACCTATTCGCATTCCTTCAAGGGTGATGCGAATTTGGATTGCGCCTTGGGAGGATGACCGTGGAGATCTGAATTTATCCAGCTACGTGTTTACCGAAATTGAACCGCGCCGGTGGGATATTGGGGTGTCAGCACCTCGAACGGTTTCGCCAGTGCTACGTCCACTTCAGACTCAAAGCGATTCATCCTCAGCGGGAGCTGATGGTAAGCGCGATAACTTGAGTATCTACGGAGAAACTAACGAATGACAAATGCAGTTCGCACCATTCAAACTCAGCGCCTAATGACCATTGGTGCGCTTGGTTTAATGGCGTTAATGATTTCGGAGCCCTCATTTGCGGGCACCGGTGGTGATGCTTTCACTGATGTGTGGGATACCCTAAAAGATTGGACCCAAGGTACTTTGGGACGGATCGTAGCGGGAGCCATGGTACTGGTGGGTATTGTGGGCGGTATCGCTCGCCAAAGCTTGATGGCTTTTGCCTTGGGCATTGGTGGCGGTATGGGTCTCTACAATACGCCAACAGTCGTTGAAAGTGTTATGTCTGCAACTTTACCTGTTGTTGCCAGCACTCAAGAAGTCATTGGCACAACAGTTCCAGCAATCAGCGCCGTTTTACTGGGCACCTGAATGTGAACCACAGTAGGCAGTTCACTTAAGGCAATCAAACTTAGGTCTACACAACATCGGGTTATTGGTGATGTTGTGTAGACCTTTTCATTTCAGCGACGCCACATTAACGAACTTGGTTTACAGTATTTGGTATATTAATACCTAAAGTGTTAAAATTCCTATCGTAATAAACTATATGGTTTATACTGTTCGTGATATTCATACTTTGGGTGTTAAAATGTCATCTAAAATAAACTGGCTTGTTGCTCATACTTCTCCTGGTGCGCTAGTACTTCAGCAATGGCTGACTGAAAACGGCGTGAGCTACTCGTTGGCTCAAAAGTACGCGCAGAACGGTTGGCTAAAGAAGCTTAGTTCTGGTGTGTACTATCGTCCAAATGCGCAGGGCGATATAAAGCCAACTTGGGTTGATGCCATTCAAGCATTGGATGTGCAATTGGGCGTTTCAGTTCATTTGGCTGGATTGAGCAGCTTAACTCACCAGGGACTGAGTCACTATTTACAGCTGAACAAAGAGCAAGTTTGGATTTGCGTTAAAAACAAGTCGTCCTTACCGAAATGGTTTCGTGAATTCCCTTATCAGAATTGGTTTTACTGTGGAAACCATAAGCTTGAAGTGAATCCCGAGAAAGATTTGAAAAGGATCACGGTCAAAGAGAAAGAACTCACTGTCAGCTGTGCAGAACTTGCTGCCTATGAAGTGGTAGACGCGATTGGAAAGCTGATTTCATTTGAGCATGTCGCAGAATTATTTCAGGGTTTAGTCAATCTTAGTCCTAGAAAAGTACAAGATATTCTTGAACGAAGCAGCTCTGTTCAGGCAAACCGAATATTTCTATTTCTGGGTCGATACTACGATCACCAGTGGGTCAATCGCGTAGATGAAACAAGAATTAAATTAGGTGCAGGAAAGCGGCAGGTTGTCGAAAAAGGACGTTTTGATGAGCGATATCAAATCACAGTGCCAGAGATATTAAGCGTCAAAAAAGGTGAACAACATAATGGATAAAGACAGCCCATATTACAAACAGGTTTCCTTGCTCATAAGAATGCTTCCTGTGGTAGCCACAGAGACGGTTTTTGCACTTAAAGGCGGCACCGCCATTAATTTATTTGTGAGAGACTTTCCTCGGTTATCTGTAGATATTGATCTTGCTTATCTTCCACTTGAACCAAGAGATGAGGCTTTGGTTAATGTCAGGGCTGCATTGCAGCGCATTACAGACAGAATCAATACTCAACCAGATATCCGAGCGGCATTTCAGGATAATAAAGCTGATGAACTGAGAATCGTTGTATCAAGTCCGGTTGCGACAATTAAAATTGAAGTGTCGCCCGTCGCCAGAGGTACATTGCATAGTGCAGAGATAATGCCAGTTCAAGAGTCTGTTGAAGACGAGTTTGGTTATGCTGAGATTCAGGTAGTCAGTCTTCCCGATCTGTATGGTGGGAAATTGTGTGCTGCAATGGATCGCCAACATCCTCGCGACTTATTTGATGTCCGTATGTTACTTGGCAGTGAAGGGATTTCGAGAGAGATTTTGGTGGGTTTTTTAACCTATACATTAAGTCACCCTCGGCCTATTAATGAAGTCATGTCGCCAAACTGGCAGCCTCTGAATGAGAAATTTCAGGCAGAATTTGACGGAATGACTTTTGAAAAAGTTGAATGCGAAGACTTAGCCTCTGTTAGGCCCATGATGTTAATTGAACTGCAAAAACATTTCACAGAAAGGGATCATGCTTTCCTTATGTCATTCAAAAGAGGGCAACCTGACTGGGCATTGTTTTACTATCCTAATGCAGCAGACTTGCCAGCGATTCGTTGGAAGTTGCAGAACATTAACAAATTGGCAAAGAATCAAGCAAAACATCAAGAGCAATTAGATAAATTAAAGCAAGTGCTTGATGATTGGCTTGTTAACGCAAACGCCGAGTAATTCGTTTATAACAATCCTCAACGAGCTATAAGCCCCCTAGTTAGATTGCGATTTCTTCAATCTATCTAACCGAGTCCACATAGGTGTAAAAAAACGGGCTCAGCTAAACCGTTTGGCTAGCAACGGCGCTTCTGTCATCGCTTGTAGGCGATAAAAGTGTTATGTCTGCAACCTTACCTATCGTTGCCAGCACTCAAGAAGTCATTAGCACAACAGTTCCAGCAATCAGCGCCGTTTTACTGGGCACCTGATAACAATAAAAAACGCCCAAGCGGCCAGATATCTGACGGCTTGGGCGTCATCCTACCCCGTACCCGTTTATCATGACGGCGTTTCAGTTATAAGTAGTCAAAGTAAAGTTGTTTGGGTTCTTTTCATTGTCTTGGCTTCATGAGAGTTATGTGATGTACAAAATGGTACTTATAGGTTATAAATTTACACAAAGGGTGTGAAAAATACCTTTCTTTAAAAACCTTTATTTGTTCGGTGGTGCGCAATTAATAAGGCCTTTGAATCGAAGGTTGTTGGCACGATGCTTGATATTTAGGATGAACAACTTATTCGATCAAAGGACGAAACATGGCGTTATTAAGATACGCAAACTTAGGAATTCACAGGCCAGACATCCTGCTTAGTAAAGCAGTGAGTGGTCTTGGTGACTTTTATAAGTATTTAGACACCACTCGAAAATACCTAGAAAGTACGAAGGCTGTTAAAGCGATAGCTTGGGAAAAGCTGGACGATGCTCAAAGTGGAGTATGGATACAATTAGTTGAGCCTGCCGATAACTGCGGTGATTTCGAAAAGAACTTAAAGCTCTTTTTAGATGAAAGTACCGACACGGTATACGAAGCAAGCCCCGCTAGATGGAAAGCCGTGGGTAGTGCCGCTAGAGAATGCCCAAATTGTAGAAGTCACGGTAAACCTAAAATGGCTTATGCAACTGAGGAGCACGCGGACGAAATTGCGAGTGAATTAGGCAATGGGCTGTCGTCGTATGAGTGTCCAGACGGTTATGGTTGGCATTTGACGGGTAAATCACAAAGCAATGTTGGATTCAATAAATCCAACGCAATTTCAGTCCTGGACAGAAATGTAGAGAATGACAGCTTGTTATTGGATCGTTTACCTGACCACGACTATTTGGTTATTCGTCCAAACACATACCAGTTAAAGTGTCAGATTAATGCATTACAAAGCTTACAAGACACCCCTTCTATTCACCATCTTCCGCTATTGAGGCTGTTTGAAGGTAAGGATCATGCTAAGTGGCCGAATGTTCCTTATGATGAGCACTTATTTAACGATGACTACTACGTTCTTACCGATGGAGCAAGAGAGGGAACATCTCAGCAGCGTGATTTTGTAAATATTGCACTCAATACACCAGACTTTGCCTTCCTTGAAGGCCCCCCTGGATCTGGCAAAACTACAGCCATTTGCGAACTGATTCTTCAATTAATAAAGCGAGGTAAGCGGATCTTACTTTGTGCATCAACACACGTTGCTGTTGACAATGCTCTTGAACGAATGATGTCTGAAGAAAATATTTATCGCGACATGGTGTTACCTGTACGGATTGGAGATAAATCAAGCGTTTCTCAAAAGGCAAAGCCATGGCAATTGGAAGAGTTTGTTAAAACTGAACGCACAAGATTGCTAAAACATCTTCAGCAACAACCGCACATTTCAGTTAGTCAGAAGTTACTTAAAAGTAAGGTCGGTGAAGGTAAACATATTGTTGAGCGTCTTGTTCTTGAAGCGGCGAATTTAGTTTGCGGGACAACTATTGGTTTGCTTCAGCATCCTGATATCAAAAATAAACAATCAACATCGCCAATCTTCGATGTGATGATTATTGATGAAGCATCAAAAACAACTTTTCAAGAGTTTTTGGTGCCAGCGGTACTTGCCAAGCGTTGGATCATGGTGGGAGACCCAAAACAGCTTTCACCTTATGTTGATGATGAAGCTACCGAAGTAAATTTGCAGCCATGTTTACAGGATAGTTATCAGCGAGAAGCATGCGCAGATGTTTTCTCTGCTCGACAAATCAATATTCAGAAACGAGAAGTATCCTTGGTTTGCACTGACGATGAAAAGACAATTGAATTTTATCATCAGCAAGCAAAGTCCAAAAATGTATTGGTTGCATCATCTAAAGGTCCGAAGACAGATCTCCCTTACGCATCAGTAGTCCTTGGTTCGTCAGCGTTCATCGCTCAGAATGCTAATCACCTACCCCTGGATTTGACGACCATAAGGGGGCTGCCTGCGTTACCGGAAAAGTTAGAAATGCGACTTGCAGCGCATTCGAGATTAACTCGTACAAAAATCAAGACCGAGTCCGATAGCTGGGAATCCCAGTTAGCGTGGCGACTGGCTCGTATGTACGAACAGCGCCTAAATACAGAATCTAACGGAAGTTCTAAAACTGTTAATAAGTTAGAGGAAGATATCAAAGCGCTACTACCATTTGACTCAGAAAAAGATACGTTCACTGCAATAGACAGGGTACGTAGGATCGCACTGCCTTCTATCCTTGAATCACTACAAGTTGGATTTGAACGAACAGAGTATCAGAAACAAGGCACCGCTCTGTCTGATGGACTTCCAGCCAGTGTTTTGGAACAACGACAAATACGGCTTAGTTACCAGCACAGAATGCATCCAGACATTGCCGAGTTTTCCCGAGTACATATATACCATGAAAAAGCACTGCAAAGTCCTGATGGCCAAGCTGAAAAGCGGGACTGGGGATACCGAAGCGGCTCACATCGTTGTATATGGCACGATGTTAAAGGTCGAAAAGGCAAAGAAGGTGAAATCACCGCTGAAGTAGAAGAAATATTAAAAGAATTAAGTCGCTTTGATTCTTGGGCAAAATCAAACCCAAATGTTGAGAAAAACCAACAAAAGCCTTGGGAAGTTGCTGTTTTGGCATTCTATCGGGCTCAAGAGCGAGCTATACGTCGAGCTTTACGAAAGTGGACGGGAAATCATCACGGAGTAAGGCATTTCTATCGAGGTGAAAAATCCTCACCGTATATTGATATTCAGATATGTACCGTAGACCGTTTTCAGGGGCATGAGGCTGATTTTGTCATGCTTAGTTTCGCAAATAACCATCCCACGAGTTTTCTCGAAAGCCCAAATCGCTTGAATGTGGCAATTACGAGGGCCAAGCATCAGCTCATTGTGTACGGAAACCGCTCTGCAATGCAAAAGGCATCGGGTGTGTTAGGTACTTTTGCTAGCAATTCTTACTGGTCTACAACAATCAAGACTGAATCACAGGAGGCACTATGAGCCATGACATCATACTAAAACGAGAAATCAAAACTGAAACTTGGCTCATACAGGGTGAAATCGCGCTGGCAGATAGCCGTCCAGAAATAAACTGCGTGCTGCAATTCCTTCACGATTATCCGAATGCGAGTTCAGCTGAGTGTTCCGAGCATTTATTTGGAGACAAAATCGGACGTCGTGTCGTTGCTGATAGATTACTAAATATATGTCAGTTATATGGGCTTGCTGAGTCTAGTAGAGACCAATACAGGCTCACTGAATCAGGACTGATTGCTCTTGAGAAAGATCAAATCCTAGTGCCAGAAGATGGGTGTTGGAGCCTTTGCGTTTGTCATGAGCCTTTATTGCCTCATCCTCTTCTTACTATTGAAGCGCACACAGAGCCTAGTGCAGCGTCAATCGGACTGGGAAAAAACAGAAACGAGCTAAATGAAAGAGCAAAGCGACTCGTTGAGGTTCCTCAACTAGTCAAAGACGTTCGTGGCCTGAAGGTTGAACCAATAGGTGGAGGCTCGGAAGTACGCGTTGACAAAATTGAACTCAAAGGTGAGCGCATCTCACCTCAAGGAAAACCGTTTTACATCGAGTGGAATGTGACTGATGGCAATGTCGATGTGAAGCGCGGAAAGGATCTTATATTTTCACATCGGGTTGAACCAATCAGTCGTCAGCAAGTTTTTAAAGTACTTCTGCATAGTGAGGGCTTGCTTGAACAATGGGATGAGCAAACGGAAATCTTGTCAGTGGTTTTCGAAAATACAACTGAATCTGAGCGAATCAATATGAAGCGCTCGGTAAGAGTAAACAAACCATCTGTTCACAAGTTGGGCTCGTTTGATGCGATGAAGTTACACAATATATCAATATCAGCATTGACTGAATTGGATGCTAAAAAGTGGGCTGAATGGAGATTAGAGAAAAATATTAATATGTATGCCACCAATAACAAGTACCAAGTTTGGAGAGAAAAAGCACTCGAACCTTTTAAAGGTTGGAATTTCACACTACCTGATAGAGCAGAGCTGGCAAATCAGTTTTGGATTGAAGAAGACCAGCAAAATCAGCATACCTGGCATGTCATTGCAGCCCATGATTGGAACCTATAAGGAATAATAGTGATGAATCTAATTGAAAAGTTTACTAAAACAGAAACTAAGATTGTTGATCAATCAAATACCAAGTTGCCCCCTGTGCTTTTGCCTGTTTTACCTAAACAGGTATCTGATCCGCAACCTATTAATAGCTCTTTGTTCTGCAATGAGCTGCAATCAAGAGTTGTCGAATTAATCGATAATGCTGAGCACTCGGTTATTCTTAGTACGTTTTTACTTGCTGATGAGAATGTCGAATCTGCTGTCCTAAAAGCTGCAAAGCGCAAAGTTCGTGTGTACATACTATTGGCATGTGAGACTCGTCTTGATGGCGATGTGCCTGACGATGACTTTGGTAAGAAGTGTCTTGTGCAGCATAAGGAAATGTTAAACAAATTGTCTGGACATGTTCACTTTGCATCTGCGCCGCATTTCCACGCAAAAGCCGTTGTTATAGACGCATTACATGAAACTGGTAATGCTAAAGGGTTGCTTTTAACGGCAAACCTTACAGAAGAAGCACTTTTACGAAATGAAGAGCTGGGGGTCGCGCTTTCACGCCATCAAATAGCTGAGATCGTGAATGTGTTCCGTTGGGCAATCTTCGAGAGTGCGCAGCACCATATGACAAGCCGTGGTGAATTCTCAGCATATAAGTCGCCAGGCAATGTCAGATACCCAAGGGAATTAACTGAAATACTGGTCACTTCGAGTGAAGACGCTCGAATTAGGGAACACGCATTAGCGTTGATCAATCAAGCGGAAAATGAACTCATCATATCGAGTTTTGGATGGCAAGAGGACCATCAGCTTGTAAAAGCAATATGTGAACGTGCGAAGTCGGGGCTAAAAGTCACCATTCTATCTCGCCAAAGACCCGCAGCCATGCCAGCGTTGTTGGCTATGAAACAGGCTGGTGCATCGGTGATGTGTTTTAAATGGCTACATGCCAAAGCGATTGTAGTAGATGGAATGCATGGCATGGTGATGTCGGCCAATTTTCAAGAGCATGGTATGGATCAAGGCTTTGAGTTAGGCGTAAAACTCACCGGTATTCAGGTAAAAGAGCTGATGAACTGCTTAGATATGTTTTTAACTAATAGCCACAATGAATTGAGCATCGACATGAGTCTAGGGATGATTTCTGGTGGTTTTGAAGCTTGGGAAAATAATACATTCAAGAGGTACTCAGTCAGCGAAGTAGACATTGTTGAGTTATCACCTATAAAAGCAGATTGTTTGTCTGATATGGATAAGCACCCAAAAATACCCAATGCAAACTGGCGGGAAAAAACATCGCACAAGATTGAGTATAAATGGCGTATAGAGCCGCCAGTTATCACTAACGCCAGTCCAGAGTATTTCAAACCTTTAACGGCTAAGGATGAAACTTCTAAGAAGCAGGATTCAGGATCGCCTAGAGAGAGTTATGAGCCAAAGGTTGTTCGACTGACAAAAAAACAGTTAGCTATTACAGTTCGTCAAGAATACGAACTTGCCATGGCAAAAAGGCTGAAGCAAAGTGAATTGCCAAACGCCCGAATTGTATTGGAGGCGTAATTTTGGATAACAAAAACACACTGCTTTGTTGGCACTCAAAAAGAGCTGGGGTTGAGGTATTAGACGAAGCGTTAAAGCGGCTTAAGAATCGTAAAGTTTATGTTGGCAAAGTAATTGTTCTTACTCAGTCAGCTGGGGATAACAGTCTGTACAAAGAGCATGAATTTGGCGATATACAGATTACCTTTCGAACTGTAGCTATCGAGAACCCAGCTGATCATAACGAAATTTATCACGCAATAGAGTCCGAGATTATTCCAGAGCTAAAGCTTGAACAGAATCTTCATATCAATGTATCGCCGGGAACTCCGGCGATGCATGCGGTTTGGTTGATTCTTCATGCTCGGGGGCATTTTCCACGCGAAACAATCCTCTGGTCATCACAATATAACCCCGATACCAAAAGAACCAGCATTGCCAAAGTTGATTTCAGTGTAAATACGTATTTGGCAGAGATCTCTGCTATTTCAAGTTCAGAGGGCGGTTACGCCCTTTACGATTTAGACCCTAAATCAAAAGCAAGGCAGGATGCATTACAAACGTTAAAGCAGTTCTCTTGTGTTCCCAAAGCTCCGTTACTTGTACTGGGTGAACGTGGTACAGGGAAAACGAGGCTAATTGAAACCGTTGTCGGTAAGGTAAAGCAAAAGCAGGTTGTTACGCTTGCATGTGGAGGACTAGATTCTCAAGTGGTTGATAGTATGTTGTTTGGCCACGTAAAAGGTGCCTTCACTGGGGCGGAAAAGGATCGCAATGGACTTTTGAAAGAAGCAAATGGAAAAGTTTTGTTTTTGGATGAGATTCAAGATTTACCAACTTCGGTTCAGCGAAAGCTGGTTCGAGTGCTTCAAGATAACCATCACAGTTTTCGCCCTGTTGGAAGTGACACTGAGGAAGCATCTGACTTCGAGCTAGTTTGTGCGAGTAATAAATCACTTGAGCACTTGGCAACGATACTCGATGCTGATTTCTTTGATCGTGTATCCATGCTCACAATAACAATACCTCCACTTCGTGCATGCAGAGAAGATATTCTGTCGGATTGGCAAAGAATCTGGCAGGAAGTTAATGTTAACCCCAATCTGCCTGCGGAAGCTCCGGTGTCAAATGAATTAATCCAGTTTTTTAACTCGGCATATTTACCAGGTAACTTACGTGACCTAAAAAAGCTGGCATACATGTCTTGTGCTTTTTTGAGCTCCCAAACTACAGAGTCGGCAATCTCTAGCTCATTAGCTGCGTTGGGCGAGCCTGTTATCCAGGAGGATAGTCCTGACACAAGGTTTGCATTTGGTGATTTATCCAAGACAACTAAGGATGAGTTAATGAAAGCGTTTCATAAGGAATTTGCAACAGCTGCCAAAAAGCAATTTGGTACATGGGTTAAAGCCGCAGAAGCATTGAAGGTAGATCAAAAAACTTTGCAAAAGTATATGAGAGACAATTGAGTTATTTTAGTGTGTGATTGTTTTCATTAAGATTTGGTGTTGGTGCTGCTTAGCAAGACGACAAATTCTTCAATCTATCTAACCGAGTCCACATAGGACAACTGCATAGACTGGAGCCTCGATATACATTAACGAGGACTCCTCATGCGAAAACTATCTCCAATCATTCTGGCGCTTGCGCTGTCTCCTTTGGTTCAAGCTGAACCTGTGTCTGAAGTGTCGCCCGTTGGCAAAATTGACGGCATGGTTTCTTTACCTGTCACGGGTATGAAAGCGGTCGAAAGCAATGGCCGTATTGTTTTCATGTCAGACAGTGGCCGGTTCGTCATTGATGGCACGCTCTATGATGCCTGGTCCAAAAAGCCGCTTACCAGCCTTGAAGAAATTCGTGAAGCGGGGAACACGCTGGACTTAAGTCGTCTTGGCTTAAAAATGGATGATTTGAACCCACTGACGCTGGGCGAAGGCAAAAAGAAAGTGGTGGTCTTTGTTGACCCACGATGCCCGCACTGCCATGAGCTTTTGAAACAAGCTTTACCGTTAACCAAAGAATACACCTTCCAAATACTCCCTGTGCCAGTGCTTGGTCCTGATTCAGAGCGTCAGGTTCGCCAGCTTGGCTGTGCGCGTGACAAAAAAGCGGCCACCGATGCATTGCTCAATGGTCGAATTAGTAACTTAGAGCAGGATAATGCCTGCAACTTAGAGCCAATGCAGCGTACCTTGGTGACGGCTCAAATCCTGGGCATTCAAGGTGTGCCTTTCATCGTCGCCAATGATGGTCGCATCAGCCGAGGCCGTCCTTATGATCTTTCTGCTTGGTTGGAGGGGCGTTAATGAAAGCCTCTCTGTATTCAGGGCAACGCGCTTCAGAGCTATTGCCAGTATTGGCCTATTCAGACGATGAGCAACTGTTTTTCATGGAAGACCAAAGTGTTGGCTTTGGTTTTCTATGTGACCCATTGCCGGGTGGTGATGAGTCTGTTGCAGACAGGGTTAATGTTCTACTCAACAACGACTGGCCAAAAGACACTTTGCTGCAATTTGGCCTGTACGCCTCGCCTGATATTCAAACCGACCTTCAGCGCATGATGGGCTTACGGCATCGTCAATCCGATCCATTGCTTAGGGCGTCGATACGCAAACGTGCGGATTTCCTCGATGGCGGCACGGTTCAACCGATAGAAGAATCGACCCAGACTCAGGTACGCAACTTTCAACTGATCGTCACCTGCAAATTGCCTTTGGAAAGTCCTATACCGACTGAGCGTGAATTAAGTCGAGCATCCGCGCTTCGGGCTTCTTTCTCGCAGGCGCTGGCAACAGTTGGTTTTCGAGTTAATGAGATGACTGACCGAAATTGGCTCGCAGCATTAAGTGCGCAGCTTAACTGGGGAAAAGATGCTTCCTGGCGTAATCCATCACCAGTCCGCAGTGAGGCTGATAAACCACTTCGAGAGCAAGTGTTGGATTATGACCGAGCTATCAAGGTGGATAGCCAAGGTCTGATGCTGGGCGATTACCGAGTCAAAACCTTATCATTTAAGCGCCTGCCTGAGCGGATCTGGTTTGGTCATGCCGCAAGTTTTGCGGGCGATATGATGACGGGCAGTCGAGGTTTACGCGGCAGCTTTTTGCTGAATGTCACCATTCACTTTCCTTCAGCCGAGGCCATGCGATCTCGTTTAGAGACGAAGCGTCAATGGGCGGTCAATCAGGCCTATGGCCCGATGCTCAAGTTTGTGCCGGTGCTTGCAGCCAAGAAAAAGGGGTTTGATGTTCTTTTTGAAGCCTTGCAGGAAGGTGATCGTCCTATTCGGGCAAATATGACCTTAACGCTGTTTTCACCAACGGAAGAAGCGTCCATCAGTTCTGTTTCAAATGCTCGAACCTATTTCAAAGAACTCGGATTTGAGCTGATGGAAGACAAGTACTTCTGTTTGCCCATTTTCCTGAATGCCTTGCCATTTGGTGCTGACCGCCAGGCGATGAACGACTTGTTTCGATTCAAGACCATGGCGACACGGCATGTCATCCCTCTGTTGCCTTTGTTTGCGGATTGGAAAGGCACTGGCACGCCGGTGATTAACTTTGTTTCCCGTAATGGTCAGATCATGAGTGTGTCCCTTTATGACTCGGGCAGTAATTACAACTGTTGCATCGCGGCGCAATCGGGGGCGGGCAAGTCTTTCCTGGTGAACGAAATCATCTCCTCCTACTTATCTGAAGGCGGGCAATGCTGGGTGATTGATGTTGGCCGCTCTTATGAAAAGCTGTGTGAAGTTTATGACGGAGAGTTCTTACAGTTCGGGCGGGATAGTGGCATTTGCTTAAACCCGTTTGAAATCGTTGAGGACTATGACGAAGAAGCGGATGTACTGGTTGGATTATTGGCCGCAATGGCCGCGCCTACGCAGTCATTAACTGATTTTCAGATGGCCAACCTAAAGCGTCAGACCCGTGAACTGTGGGAGAAAAAAGGTCGTGCCATGTTGGTTGATGATGTGGCAGAGGCTTTAAAAAATCATGAAGACCGACGTGTGCAGGACGTGGGTGAGCAGCTCTATCCGTTTACGACACAGGGCGAATATGGCCGTTTCTTTAATGGCCACAACAATATTCGCTTCAAAAACCGTTTCACCGTTCTGGAGTTAGAAGAGCTCAAGGGACGCAAGCACCTGCAACAAGTGGTGTTGCTTCAGCTTATCTACCAAATCCAACAAGAGATGTACTTAGGTGAGCGTGATCGTCGCAAGATTGTGTTCATTGACGAAGCCTGGGATCTGCTGACTCAAGGTGATGTCGGTAAGTTCATCGAGACGGGTTACCGTCGATTTCGAAAATATGGCGGCAGTGCTGTAACGGTAACGCAGTCGGTCAACGATTTGTATGACAGCCCTACAGGTAAAGCCATCGCTGAAAACTCGGCCAATATGTACCTGCTTGGTCAAAAAGCTGAAACCATCAACGCGCTCAAAAAAGAAGGCCGCTTGCCACTAGGTGAAGGCGGTTATGAGTACCTAAAAACGGTTCATACCGTCACGGGTGTCTATTCCGAAATTTTCTTTATTACCGAAATGGGCACCGGGATTGGCCGCCTCATTGTCGATCCGTTTCACAAGCTGTTGTACTCGTCCCGTGCAGAAGATGTAAACGCGATTAAACAGTTAACGCGCAAAGGCCTTTCTGTTGCTGATGCCATCTCTCAGTTGTTGAAGGAGCGAGGCTATGAATAAGACCACGCTTTGGCCATTTATGGCCTCTATTACTTTGTCTATTGCTGGTAGCGGTTTAATGACCAGCTGGCTCTTAATGAAAACACTCGAACCCATCCACAGCCAGTTGGCGTTAAGTACGCCCATTGCAGTCGTCGATTTTGGGGAGGCGGTGTTGTCACTGGGCCCCAATGCCAGCGAACAAGACATCGAATCCAGGTTGCTTCAGACCAATCAGCAAATTGAAAAGTTAAAAGCAGCCGGTTTTATCGTGCTGGATGCCCAAGCGGTGGTGGGTGCAGATGATTCTGTATTCGTGCCAGTAGGATCAAAGGAGGTGTCTCATGCAGATACTCCGTAAAAGAATGCCTTGGCGGCCATATCTCATCCGTTTGACCATTCTTGCGTTAATCATGGCCTTGGTAGGCACCTACGCCATGATGCGCTACCGAATAGGTATTGATACCCAGCAAGAGCGCTGCCTGCCTGATACCACGGTGTATCTGATTGACCTATGGAATAAAGAGCCCGTTAAGGATGGTTTGTATGCCTTCCACTCAAAAGGACTCGCTCCGTTATATAACGACGGTACTCGTATGTTGAAACGCCTAACAGGGATGCCTGGGGATGAAGTCAATGTGACGCCTGAGCATGTGCTGGTGAACGGTGCTGAAGTCTCAACCGGCATGGCATTAGCCCAGCGTCTTGGTGTGGCTGAAACAGAATTTAGCCGCTCATTGACGCTGCAAGAAAACGAATATTGGTTTTCCGGCGAGGCTGCAACGAGTTTCGACTCCCGCTATTGGAATGCCGTTAGGCACGAGCAGATTGTCGGTCGCGCTTGGCCGCTTTGGTAGGAGGTAGATGATGCAAAGACTATGTCACGTATTTTTGTTGGTTGCTCCATTGGCTTGGGTTCAAGTGTCCTGGGCACAAGAGCCTTATCCGTTGTCTGACGAGGACAAAAAGATCGTCGAAATGAGCCGCAGCATTTTACAAAGTGCTGTGGATGGTTCATCTGAATTTATCGAGCCTTTTTCACCGATTGAACAACCTGCGTCGCTCAAACACAACGATGAATGGTTGATATTTGCGTCGTCTTCACTGGGGGATTCCTCACTGAAGCAGCTATTTAAAGAGGCCAGTGCTACCGGCGCTATTGTGTTGTTTCGGGGAATTCCTGAAGGAAAGACCTTGGGGGCGGCTATCCGTGATTGGCATACCCTGATGACGGGGCTTGATCCTGTTCCTCAGGTTCGAATAGATCCGAGAGCCTTTGTGCACTGGCGGGTGACTAGCGTGCCTGCCATTTTCCGCATAGAAGATGACAAGGTGACTGCAAGTGCACTAGGGGTTTACAGCAAGGACTGGTTGCAGCGTCAAATTGAAACAGGCAATACCGGTTCATTGGGTCAACGCGGTCCTATTCATTCGATTTTAGAACCGGATTTGATGCAAGTAGCGATGCAGCGTTTACAGTCGATTGATCTGGGCGCATTAAAGAAAAAAGCCATTGAGCGTTTCTGGTCTCGCCAAACATTTACTGACTTACCCAAAGCCACGCAGTATCGGATAAGAACGGTTGATCCAACCATCGTCTTGCAGCGGCCACTATTGGATGCCAATGGCCGAACATTGATCCCAGCAGGAACGCGTATTAACCCGCTCAAAGCCTTGCCATTTACTCAGCAGCTCGTGGTGTTTAATGCGTCGGACGCTGAAGAAGTAGACGCAGTTGCGCATTGGCTTGAGACGCAAGATAGGACACTGCGCCGCATTACGCTTATCACCACGCAGCTCGACCGTGCGCAAGGCTGGAATCGCCTCAATGCGCTCGAAAAGACATTGGACAGTCCTGTTTACCTTCTCAATGTCTCGCTAAAGCAGCGCTTTGATCTGCAAGTCACCCCATCGTTTGTTCAAGCAAAGGGACTCGCGTTTGAAATAGAAGAAATTCCAGCAAAGGAGCTTGTTCATGAAAAAGCTCAATAATACGTATCGTCTGTTGCGGACTCTCGTTGTCATGTTTGTCCTAAGCGCATCTATTCCTGCAAAAGCCGAATTGACCTGCCCAGACGCGGGGTTATTGTCCGGCAAGTTGCTGACGGATGTTTGCTGGTCATGCATTTTTCCTATCCGGGTTGCCGGTCTTCCTCTTGGCTCTGGCAGTGTCCCAAGCGGCGCATCAAACAAGTCATTTTGCTTATGTGAAGACAACTTAGGTGTGCCAAGGCCAGGTATTGTTACCAGCATGTGGGAGCCTGCGCGTTTGATTGAACTGGTCAGAACGCCAGGTTGTTCGCCTTCCCTGGGAGGGATTCGTTTACCGTTAGGTGATAGACGACTGCAAGGTGGTCATGGCGAGGGTGAATATGACACCGGTGATCTCGCTTTCTACCATTACCATTATTACGCCTTTCCGCTTTTGGTCATGCTCGATTTGTTCATGGATGGCAATTGCAATGCCGATGGTTACATGGACTTTGACTTGATGTATTTGTCGGAATTGGACCCAACATGGCTGAACGATGAACTGGCCTTTTTTACTCAGCCTGAAGCGGCTGCCGTTGCCAATCCATTGGCTATATCTGCTTGTACCGCTGACGCTGCTTCATCAACGCTTGGTAAACCCATCGATCAGTTGTTTTGGTGTGCTGGCAGTTGGGGCCATCTCTATCCCTTATCTGGCCACACCTTAGCCTTCGGCTCATTAGCAGAAAACACCAGCCATTTAGCGGCGCGTGCAATCGCGGCTCAACACAGGCGTGGTCTTGCTAGGCGAACAATGGGGAACAGTGCGCTATGCCGGCCTGTTATCGACCCCATGCTGCCGAAATCCCAATACAAGATGAGTATGTTCTTCCCTGTACCAGAAACTGAAAATGCGCATGTCATCGGTGAAAGCACCATGAAATGGGGAGAGTGGCGAACAATCCCAGGTGCCGGTGAAGATGCGCTCTATATTTTATGGCGCTGGCAAGACTGCTGTAACTCGGGAGGTTAACTATGAAACCAACACTTTTTACCCGAGTTTTAGCGGGTATTTTATCAATCACTATGGCGTGCTTGCCCTTACATGGTGTGGCCGCTGATGTGCAGCGCCAATCCGGCCTAAGCGGACAGCAAGAAGGTAAGCAATTACTGCAAAACTGGACGATGCCCGCATTCAATGGCAATACATTGTCGGTGCCGACTGGCAGTGGTAATGAGACGATTAACTTGCAAGAGCTTTTCCCTGGTATGGATCAGGGCTCATTGGATGTCTTAACGGGCGTTTATGGCTCTGATACCAGCATGAATCAATTGGGGACGCAGCGCCAAGAGAGCATGGCATCCGAAAGTGGCGCTACGGGTGAAGCATTTCGTTCGCTACAGCAAATCAAAGACAGGTCGCGGCCAGATATGGTCAATGATCCGCTTTGGGCATTAACTGATGCAGTTCAAACTGACCCCAATCTATTAACCCAAAGCTTCCCAGGCTGTGAGTCTCAAGGTGAAGGTAGCCCAAATTACCAGCAATGCGACAGGCTCAATACAGCGGTTAACAGCTGCACTATTACTCACGATTACACGGCAGGCATTATTGAGCATGTTTCAGGACCAATGAACCTTCGCTCTTGTGGTGAGGGATGTCTTGAAGTTTGGATAGGACGAATTGGTGACAACTACTGGAGTGGCCGTTGTAAAGTGTTCGAGCAGGCCATCACACTCAAAGTCGTGAACCCCGATGCGATTACCTCAGCCGTTCTTGAGTACGCCAAATGGGATGACTACATGCAAGTGTGGCTTGGTGATCAGAAAGTTTGGTCTGGGCCGAATAATAACTTTCCACCAGAAACGGCAGGTCGCTGCGAGCTTAGTACCAGTTGGGAACGCAATCCTAATACTGACCTCACCGCCAAGATAAAAGCGGTAGAGCCCGGTTTAGAAGTGCCAATAAAAATTCGCGTATCGGTAACGGGTAGTGGTGAGGGCTATGCACGCATCAAGGTTCGCTTTGATCCAACCAAGGTGGTGATGAATGATAGTTGGTCACCACAGTCCTGTATCGAACAAGCAGCGGATATCCCGGCTAAGTTTTCAGACTACAGCATTCAATGTACGGATCAGCCGTCATCAACCAACGGATGTACGGTGGTCAATGGTGTTTCAGTTTGTGAATCCTATTTTGCCCCAAGCCTAGTGGCTGGCATATCGCCTTTGTGTCGGCGTGTACAAGTTAGTGTGGATGATGAAAGCTATAAGGGAATTGAAAATCAGGCCTGCCGAGTGCTTGAAGCGAATCCTTCCTGTGGATTCATGTCGTCAGAATGTGCCGAGACCAATGATAAAGGTGAATGCATTCGTTTTACCGATACCTATGACTGTGGATTGCAAACCAGCGATCCAAAGTGCGTGGTATCCAATCTTATGCCGAGTAGTTTTGAGGCCTGTGAGCCTACTCAGACGATTACGCCATTTACTGAAACCAAGCATGTACCGGATTACCAGGTGTGCGAGAAGATCAGCACGCTTACTCAGTGTCAGTTAGAACGACGTGTATCCGCTGAAACCCATCAACAAAGCTGGTCCATTGAGCGCGGTTGCTTTAGCTCTGAAACGCTCAGCTTTGTTCCACAGCACAGCAGCACTATGCAAACTGGAAACGCGACGCTGAGAGTGTTTGATAATCAAAATACTGAGATAAAAATCACCGAGTCGCCGTCCAAGGCAAATGGCTGGAAAACGACACTTTCATTGACGGGCAATAAGGAGACGGTGACTGAGACGAAACCGTCCATTAAATACCCTGAAATGACCTGTCCAAAAGGAACCTTGGTTGGCTCATTGTGCAAGGTCGTTAATGGGTCGATTATTTCGTGGCATGAACCGCAGGAAGACACGCGTTCCAAATGTGAGTCCGGCTGGAACAAAGTCGATTTCGATACTTGCAGCCGAGAAGTTCAGAAGTGTTTGGCTCCTGCGAAACTGAGAGCGTCATTGGCCTTCTCCGGCAAATACTTAGAGCAAGACGTTGTTCATCAATCAAGTGATCCGGGCATAGACCAATGCTTGATGCAAACGGATCAGTTTACTGCGGTTCAGTGGCAGTGTTTGGATACAGGGACAAAACGAATCGACGAGTTAACGGTTGGTAGTGGCGAGTTGGCCAATCTTGGAAGCCTTTATCCGGCGGTAGTTTCGTCTCCTGCTCATTTAACCAGTCGCGGCAGTTCTGATGGACTGGGGCTCTCATGCTGGAGGGCAAGAGCGACCTACAATGCTTCGACTGCTCATCCAGAGTTCAACATGGGCAGCTCAGATAGCTGGGTAGATGCCAATGGTAATACACAAACCATCGTCAATAACGGACAAAACACGACCACCAATACGTGTGCCGCGCTAGAGCAAAACCCAGCCTGCCAGTACGTCAGAACCGAATGCACTGAAGGCGGGGCTGGTCATGAAGGCTTCTGTTATATCCAAAGTTTGGTGTATGACTGCGGACAAAGCGTTGAAGTGCAAAATGCACGAATGGAAACTCAATACAACTGTGAGGGCCCAGTTCGCTGTATGGGCACAGATTGTTTAGAGCCAGAGTCAATCAAGCAGGCTAACTTTGCAGAGGCCGCTGCGATGCTCAATGCTGCGCAGTTTATGACCAATGATATGTCATGTACGGGAGCTGATGGCCAAGATAACGTTGAGTGTACGGTTTTTAAAGGTAATGCTGGCCAGTGCAAAAAAGCCGTTGGCGGCATAGTGGATTGCTGTGAAAAGCCAAGTGGCGTGTCGTTATCGGACTACATTACGATGATAGTGGCGGTTAACAAGCTTGATACGGCAGTCATGGCCATGAATCCGTCTTCGGCAATCTATGGTTCTTGGAATACGCTCAGGGAGCCAATCACGAGCACTTGGAGTGCGGTCAAAGAGCCTTTTGTGTCAGCATGGGACTCTCTCATGGGAGCTGGGCCATCAACGGCTGCTGGCGCGGGAGCGGAGCAAGCTGCGACTGGCTTCATGCAGGTGTTGACCAACAAAACGGCTGAATGGGTAGGCTCTACCTTTGGTTCTGGAGCGCAATCGGCACTGTTTAGCAACGTTGGTGGCGCGGTTGGAGCCGATGGTGTTGTTTCGGGTGGCAACTTTGCATTGGGTGGCGCTGCGGGCGCGGTTCTGAGTACGGTTATGACGGCCTACATGATTTATTCAGTCACCATGATCCTCATTCAGCTTATCTGGAAATGTGAGCAGAGTGAGTTTGAAATGAATGCCAAGCGGGTATTGAAGAGTTGCCACTATGTAGGCTCTTACTGCAAGTCTAAGTTCTTAGGTGCCTGTGTTGAAAAACGGCAGTCATATTGCTGCTTTACTTCGCCACTTTCACGGATCATTCAAGAACAAGTACGTCCTCAATTGGGCCTTGGTTGGGGCAGTGCGAAATCACCAAACTGTGAAGGTTTGACCGCGAGTCAGTTAAACCATGTAGATTGGAGCCAAGTCAATCTGGATGAATGGATAGGTATCTTATCGATAACAGGTAACCTACCCGAAATACCGTCACTGGATTTGGAAAGACTCACTGGCTCAGGAAGTACGCTAAATGTTGATGGAAACCGTCAAAGTGCCGCAGATAGAGCCATTGAACGGCTAAACGGAATGGATGCACAGAAACTGCGTCAGGAGGCGACGGAAGAAATTTCGGGGAATAATTGAGCTCGTCCTTATAAAAAAGCTGCGCCAATAATGTTCCATATTGGTTACTTTAATGAGCATAATGCGCCTTAAGATAACCAATTTGGCACTTTGTACCTTTTATACTTTCTGTTCAGCGTGTGCGCAATTTGCTCTGATTTTTTACTATTTTCAGCCTTAGGAGGCTGCTGCAAAAAGGAAAAGCTGATAGTCTGGCACATATCAAATTTATGATAAAAGGAAAATTAATAATGCCTAATTTCGATCAAAACTTTGAAGCTACTCGCTTGGCTATGCTTTCAAAACAACACCCTGACATTGTGAAGGTGTCGGGTGAGGTAGTGTTTTGTGCGGAAGATGACGAAGACCGCCTAAGCGGAACATCTTGGACTCTTGAAGATGACATTTTTGATCAGGTCACCGAATCAGGCTTCAAACTACACTTGCTTGAACTTCTGGATAATTTCATAGAATACCGAGGTCAATGTAACGAGCTTCCGAAAAAGGAAGGGATTGTACGTTTCGGTGGTGGCACTTTAAATATTGAATGGCTACCTAATGGAACTACCCAGCTATCCAAATGATGTTTCATAAGAACCTGCCTGAGTTTTCCTATGGATGATAAAAATGTTTCAGAAATAGACTGTCTTGATAAGTTGATGGTTGCATGGGAGGAGGCATTCCCGAAGGATTGGTATTTCAACTACGATGGAGTGATTTCAACTGAGGACTGGGATAGTTGTGGTAAAAAAGTTTTGTTTGTTTTAAAGGAAACAAATGAAGCAAAGCAAAATATTGTCAACGCTATTAATAGAGCTATTGAAGTGAAGGCAAGTGGATGGTGGCGAGGAAAGGTTCTTCGTCGGGTGGGGCGTTGGGCTTACGGACTTCAAAAATATGATGGGGCTGTGCCGTCACTGAGAGATGCTAAATTAAATGAAAAAATTGCCGTTAAGAGTATTGCATACATAAACATAAGGAAAACATCGGGAAGTGCGCGAACCGACCAAAAATCGTTTGACGCCCATGCGAAAGAATTTGCCCCTTTTGTTAGAAGGCAAATTGAGTTGATTAACCCTGACATTGTTGTGCTTTGCGGCACATATAATCAAGTTAAACGTTACGTCTTCCCTGAGCTTAACAAAGTTAGCGAACGAGTGCATGTTAATGAGGATGTTGTCTTCATCAATGCCTTCCATCCTGCTGCAAGAAAAAAGTCGGCTATGCTTTATCATCAAGTACTCGATAACTACCACGCTTACAAAAATCATGTATAGCCAATGTTTGAATAGTTATATGCAGCGCTAGCCTTGCTTCGTATCTTGAAAAAGCCCCTTCGAGAGGGGGCTGTGTGATGGGAGCCTAATAGCGAGTGGTCTGTTCAACTACCTCCGCTCGGACAAAACTGCATTGCTGGTTTTCTCTGGTTAGCTTCAGCGACCGTCGCTTTGAAAAGAAAGTTGAAGGGCTGAGTTGATTCTGTCGGCAGAACTCTCTTTGGTTAAGAGGGCTGTCTTCGTATTGCTGAAATATTTCCAGCCATTCCTGATCGCTGCGTCGTCGGTGAGCCATGATCTTATCTCCTTATTAGTGAAGATAAGATCATAAGTCTGGTGCCTGGCTAATTGAATGTGTGCTTTGTGGGGCGCTTACAATTTATCTTATGTAAAAATAGGCATTTCTGACAACATTTAGCCCTAGGTAAGCTAAATGTTAAATTTATTATCGAGAAGTGTCACTATTAGGAGAATTTACCAAACCTAGTTGAATACAGAATTGCCTTGACAAGGGGGGGAGTACAGCTTTCGGGTAGTTATTTTTGTAACGAGGTTTAGGCATGAGGTTACAACAATTAATCTATGTAGCCGATCAGATCGTAACTTATTGATTTAGTTTTACTGATTAATTGATGACAACCGCTTCATTACCATCATTGAACTCAGAGCTATGAATTTAACGATGCTCTTAAACTTGGAGTCAGCTTTCGCCGGATAGGTTTTATTTAAGTAATCAATAATGTTTTTTCGATTAAACATTAAAGCCCAATCACGCGCTGTCATATTGGTTTTGTTGGTTAGCTGTGGATTTGAACCAAATGCTAATAGCAATTTGAAAATTTCTAAATTGCCCTTGTAGGCACTGGCCATGAGCACGGTATTACCTACATTATCCGCTGAGTTAACATCAGCGCCACATCTTAATAATGCTTCGCAGCAATCTTTTTCATTATTGTAGACTGCCAGCATCAAGGCAGAATACCCACTTGAGTTTGTTTCATTAATGTTTATATCCGGGGTGTGGGATAATAGATTAACCAAACTATAAAAATCACCTGAACGTGCACAATCAATCAGCGTAGTATCAACGCGGTAGGTTTTTTTATAATCGTCCCATTTACTCATAATTCCCCCAAAAAAGGGGCTTTTATCAATGAATACAGTCACTGATAAAAGCCTTCAATATTAAATGATGTCAGAAATTTTTAGCTTTAGAGCATCTGCAACCCCTTGGGCATAAGCAGGGTCTGCTTGGTGACAGTTTCTTATATGTCTATACTGAACTTCCAAAGACGCAGAGCTGATGCTTCGAGCAGTATTTTCAAACAGCACCGTCTTTTGTTCTGGCGTCATTAAATTAAACAACGCCCTTGGTTGACTAAAATAGTCATCGTCATCTTCACGAAAATCATAACTATAGGCACCACCTTGAATTGCTAATTCAGGCTCTTTAGTGTCGAGTTGTTCTTGCCATAAACCAAGGCTATTTGGTTCGTAGGCTTTTGTGCTTCCGTAGTTACCATCTACCCGCATTGCACCATCTCTATGGAAAGAATTCACCGGGCATTTCGGTTGATTAACCGGGATATGAGCATGATTGACGCCTAATCTATAACGCTGTGTATCTCCGTATGAAAACAATCGACCTTGTAACATCTTGTCTGGTGAAAAGCCGATGCCAGGTACAATATTGGCAGGGTTGAATGCCGCTTGCTCTACTTCGGCAAAATAATTGTCTGGGTTTCGGTTCAGCTCAAGAACACCAACATCAATTAAAGGAAAGTCATTATGTGGCCAAACCTTAGTTAGATCAAAAGGATGAATAGGATAGGATTTTGCTTCTTCTTCAGTCATTATCTGAACTTTCATATCCCAACGAGGGAAGTCTCCATTTTCAATGGATTCATAAAGATCTTGTTGATGACTCTCTCGATTTTTACCAACAATTTCTTCGGCTTCTTGATCCGTTAGGTTTTCTATTCCTTGTTGGGATTTAAGGTGGAACTTAACCCAACAACGTTCATTTTTATCATTGATAAAGCTAAACGTATGACTACCAAAACCATGCATATGGCGATAACTTTTTGGGATCCCTCTATCACTCATTACAACCGTGACCTGATGAAGTGCTTCAGGTAAAAGCGTCCAAAAATCCCAGTTGGTATTGGCACACCTCATATTGGTTCTCGGATCGCGTTTCACTGCGTGATTCAAATCGGGAAACTTGATTGGATCTCTTAGAAAAAAGACTGGAGTATTGTTACCCACAAGATCCCAGTTTCCTTCATCAGTATAAAATTTTATCGCGAATCCTCTAATGTCTCTTTCTGCATCAGCTGCTCCGCGTTCACCTGCTACTGTCGATAGGCGAACAAAAACATCCGTTTTTTTACCTACAGATGAAAAGATATTGGCTTTAGTGTACTGAGTAATATCGTGGGTGACAGTAAATGTCCCATAGGCACCAGAGCCTTTTGCGTGCATTCTTCTTTCAGGAATAACTTCGCGATCAAAATGGGCGAGTTTTTCTAAAAACCAAAAATCTTGTAGAAGCATTGGCCCTCTAGGGCCAGCTGTTTGTACGTTTTGGTTGTCGGGAACGGGGCATCCGCTCGTTGTAGTAAGTTTATTTTTATCTTTCATTACAGTCCCTTTTATTTGCTTACAGTGTGAAAACTTAATCTCTGAAGCTAACAATAATTATTGATATTTTTGCGACTTTGATTAGGGCGTTTACTCTAGTATGAAACCATGTGTTAACAGCTTAGATATATGTAAACTATTTTTCCAATCACTCGCCCTCAATCAACCCGATATCCACAGTCTATTATTGGCTCGATTTTCTGTAGTAAACGCTTATTGACGCCTCTAGTTGATGTAATTCGGTGGTACATACATAGTTTTAATTATTCACAAAACTCATCCACGGCAGCCAACGCTTGTGTCCCATAAATCACAGCAGGACCGCCACCCATTAAAATGGCAACGTTAATCGTTTCAATCAGCTCTTCTCTGGAAGCCCCAGCTTTTACTGCTGCTTCAACGTGGGAGCCAATACAGCCATCACAACGGACATTGATAGCAATAGCGACGGCAATTAGCTCTTTATACTTAGTTTCCATTGCTCCGGGAGCGAAAGCAGCTTTGTGAAGGCTTAAAAAAGCGTTGAGTGTATCAGGGCTCTCTTTTCGAAAAGCGGAACCTAACTTGCGCTGTAGCTGATTAATGTCTGTATAATTTTTACTCATAACGTTACCTCAGTTGTATATTCAAATTTATTTACTCTGGCTTGCATATTTCGCCGGCTCTTATGGCTTTAAGTGTATTAAACGAAAGCCAGAGAATAAGTAGGGTTAGGCCCCCTAATAGCGCTTTACCAATATATAAACACGTTGATGATTGCGTTAACTCGGCATATCTAAATAAGGCTACGTTAAAGGCTGCTACCGGAAATGAAAAAGCCCAGGATGAAAGATAAAACCCACCTTTTCGAAATTGATTGATATTGAGCACCAGCAAAATAGCGGTGAATAGTGCAACAGAAGCAAGTATTCTGGATAAATCAGTCAGTTCTGGCACGAGTGAGCTGTAGGACACAAAGCCAATGGATGGTGGCGCTAACAAGATAAACAGCATAGGTTTAAAACGTGTTGGCAGAGCTTCATGAAAAATCAAACGGTTGGTAATGATGGTTAATAGCACCATCCAAAAAACAATACCAACGCTGAAAAAGAACCAGCTTACCTCGATATATCCCAGCTTAGCACCGGTGATTGGAGCAATAATGTTACCAACAACCGGAATAAACCAACTCGGGTTGGCGTGCTCTAGCCGATAGTGATCGTGGTGTATCCAGCTATGCATAACCAGTAAAGTTAACGATAGCTGAACGATCGCTCCAATACCCCATAAACCATAGGAAAGCGATTCAAACTTATGCCAAACGACGGAAAGGAGTAATAGGCTGATTGAGAAAGCAGCAAAGAAATTAATCTTAATTGGATGCTTTGTTTCTGCAATCACTGCATTTGGATAGCGAAAGAGTTTTAGTAGATAAAGGCTGCTCATCAGCAGCATAACGATACTTGCCAAAGCACTGGTGAATGTTGTAACCACAGGAAATGACGTCCCCAAAGCTTTTTGCCATGCGATTGCAAATCCACTCAGACCCATAACGATAGAGAACATTGAAATAGGGAAATGTACTAATCGGCTTTCTACCTTTACAGAGGATGAGTGGTTTATAGATAAGTGCTTCATATCAAGCCTTTTCAGCTGGTAGTTTTGAATATTAATTGACTTTAATATATCTCTTTCTGGCTGACGCTTTTAGTTGCTAATATGACAAGATGTATTCTTAACACGACAAATGGTTTTTTAGCAAAATGAACTGTTATAGAGTGGTTGTTATAGCAGCTATAGAATTTTCTATACTTATATGCTGAATGTTTTTAATCAATCAAGGAGTCACTATGGATACTATCAATATAGGAATTAATGAATCTGATCGCATTGCTATTGCTGAAGGCTTGAAACGTTTGCTGGCAGACTCTTACACCCTTTATCTGCAAACTCACAATTTTCACTGGAACGTAACTGGACGACAGTTTCGCGATCTCCATTTGATGTTTGAAGAGCATTACACAGAGCTTGCAACAGCTGTCGATGATGTCGCGGAACGTATTCGTTCACTGAATATTGTTGCTCCAGGCACTTATAAATCGTTAGCGTCATTAAGCTCTATTGAAGAAGTGGAAGATATCCCGCCAGCAATAGAGATGGTAAAAATTTTGACGCAAAGTCATGAACAAGTGATCAGAACTTGTCGTGAGATATTAAAAACGGCTCAGGATGCTGATGATGAATCTTCTGCGGCCCTGATTTCAGACCGAATGCGCGTGCATGAAAAAACGGCATGGATGTTAAGAGCGATGTTGGTCGCATAAAAACAATTCATTACTTATTGGGGTTAACTGTCAGTTAACCCCATTTTTTTAACTTTTTGATGGTGTCAGGTATTAGTGTCAGTCAGCTATTAGCTAACCCAGCCTAGTAGTTGCCACCATAGAAAATCTAAAGGCATCAACACGACAACAGTAATAGCCGTCAACGGTAGGGTAATTTTTAATAGCTTAGAGAGAGGCTCTTTTGATAATTGCATTGCGACGACTAGTGGGCCCACTTGATATGGGAAAATTACGGTCGAAAAGCCAATGACCTGAGTCATTATTACGGCGAGTAGAGAGAACCCGGTTATTTGAGCGAAATCTCCGGCCATAGGTGTTAATACCGTCGGTACACCAGGGATTGTTGCTACTAATCCTGTGAGAGTTGAAATGATAGACAGTGCCATGAAACTCAGGAATGAGCTGTTTTGGTCTGCTGGAAGTATATGTCCGAATAGCTGCCCTAATGCCGAGCCAATTCCTGATTCATTAACCAGCGCTCACAGTCCTAAAGCACCAGCAACGAAAATCACTGTGGCAAAATCAACGGAGCTATTAAATGCTTTTGGCTCGACAACTCCCCATTTAGGGAGCAGGAGAATAATTGCTGTTACTAAACCTACCCAGGCCGGATTAATGCCGTGAATAGTATCCGTTATCCAGAATAACAACGTGATAGCGAGCAAAATACCCACTTTCTTCTGCATCTTTTGATCGGAAACGAAACTTTCGTTACTGGTGATGTGATGGACGCCCCTCTTACGGCGTCAAATGCGCCAAACTAAAGGTACAAAGCCTTAGTTAACAAAGGAGCGTCCATCATGAATATTAAAGTTGTTGGCATTGATTTAGCAAAAAATGTTTTTCAAATATGTGTGCTTGGTGACGATAACTCTGTCATTAAAAACAGAAAAGTCTCCAGAGATAAACTGCTGCATGAAGTTCGTCAATTCCCTCCCAATACGCTGATTGCAATGGAAGCTTGTCTTTCATCCAATTATTGGGGGGAAACCATTCAAAATATGGGATATCAGGTCAAACTGCTTCCGGCTCAGCATGTTAAACCGATGGCGCGTAGACAAAAAATGATGCTAATGATGCGCTGGCTATCTGCGAAGCTGCTTTTCGTCCCAATATCCATGCTGTGCCAATCAAGACGCGGGAGCAGCGGGATATCAAGGCGCTTCGCACTGTACGCAGTACCTTGATTGTGCGTCGTACAGCAACGGTAAATCAGGTTCGCGCCTTAGCGTCAGAATACGGCGTTATTTTTCCAAAAGGATTAAAAACACTGCAGGAGCAGCTGCCCGCCGCATTGGAAGATGCCGATAACGGCTTATCAACGGTAATACGCAGCCTGCTGCAAGGGCTGTATGATGACATTAAGATAATCTCCCGTGATATCGACTCGTTAACTGATGAGTTAACACGCTTGGCAAAGCATCATCCTCGCTACCAAGCTTTGCTAAAAATTCCCGGCTTTGGTCCCATTGTCACCGCCAGTGTACTCAGCGAACTGGGAACGGGTGAACAGTTTACCAATGGGCGGCAATTTTCTGCGTGGTGCGGTTTGGTTCCCCGCCAGCACAGTAGCGGAGGGAAGTCTACATTGATGGGCATGACCAAAAACGGCAACAGAGAACTGCGAACACTGTTGATTCATGGTGCCAGAGCAGTGCTACGGTTCGCGGCTAAGCGTCAAGATGCTATGGGACGTTGGCTTAACGGACTGGTTGCCCGACGAGGAAAAGTTAAGGCGATTGTGGCACTGGCAAATAAGCTCGGCAGGATCGCCTGGCGGATCATAAGCGGAGATCAAGAGTTTCAGTTAAGCCGGGCCTTTAAAACGGCATGAATATAGAAAAAAAAGAGTAACAGAACTGTTTAATTAACTGATTAGGCAGAAAAAAGAGGTATAAACGTCACCCTAGAGTTTGCAAACCTTGATGGAAAAACGGTTATCCGTCCCGGCAAGAGCCTGAGAATAAGACAAGGTATTTCTATGCCGTGTGGGTGTATAGGCGGCCGGGTTCGGATCTCATCATGGCGCAGGGCGCATTAATGGATCGCCCTACTTAAAGACGCCGGATATATGTCAGCGAACCGATCTTCAATCAAGAGTTGCAAAACACGGGGCGTCCATATATGTCTTTATTGGCTGATGGGGCTGAAATTTTGTCAGGGAAAATACGCAGTACTAGCCAAATGACGACCAAAGATTTAACGATACCTAATATGGGAAAGTGAAGCAGTAGGTATTCAGTGTAGCCAAAGGTAATATTAAAAAGGTTTTCACTGGAGCCAGCTAAAATCATGTTGGGAATATTGGCAGGTAACACTGCAAAACTGGGCATATTGCACGAAATTGCAAGGGCAGTAGCAATGCCAATTCGGCCATTACTGCCTTTTTTCAGTCCAATGGTGTCAGCTAATGCCATACCAATAGGAATTAATACCACAGCCCTACCTACTGAAGAGGGCATGATAAACCCCAGAGCCATGGCACTGAATACCAAACCTGTGATAAGACGTGGATAACTGACCGTTAAATAGGGGGAAATCAGTGTCGCAAGCTTTTGACTTAGTCCAGATTTGGAAATTGCTGTGCCAATGATAAACCCAGAAATGATGAGCCATACAGCGGTAGAACCAAAACCCGCGAATACTATCGATGGTGAAATCAGACCCAATATCGTTACTAAAGCAAAGAAGATCAAACTTGCCAGAAAAGGCGGTACAAATCCTGAGCTCCAAAAGATAAGTGTCACCAACACAACAGCGGCACTTCGAGAAAATATCTCGGACTGAGCTGGAAGCGGATAAATGCTAATAACAAATGCAAATGTCAAAGCGATAATTACAGCGAATGACTTTACATTTAGCCGGCTGACCATATGTGTTTTCTCCTGAGCTTTATAATTATTAGGCTTCGTTGACCTAAAAGCTCAACAGGCTCTAGATATATTGTAGAGTTATTTCTAAAATACCTTTTATTTGATACGTTTTCACGAGGCAGGATGTCAAAACATATTCCTAACACGACAATGTTATTGCCCAGCGATGTTGCTTTTGTCTTAGATCCTGCTCAACCCGTGCTTACGCACAGTCGCAGTATGGTTGCTGAGTCTGCTATCGAGCCGCATACTCATCCCAGAGGACAACTTCTTTGGGGAGCTAAGGGCGTATTACGTGTAACCAGTGAAAAAGCGGTGTGGGTCGTTCCATCAACTCATGCCGTATGGATTCCTGGAGGTCATTACCATCAGGTGAGTAATGAAACTGCTACGCAAACCCGTAATCTATACGTTGACCCCTCGTTTTGTGTTCGTCAGAACTCTGAGAAAGTCGTCATGTTGAAGATGAGCTCATTAATGCGAGAAGTCATACTCAGGCTTACAGAAAGTGCTGGTTCTCTTACAAAAGAAAGAGCACATAACTTAGGCTTGGTTGCTCTTGATGAACTTGAATCCTTGGAAGCACTCGAGCTTTATATTCCATCAGGACATGATCCTCGCCTGCAACGTTTGATCAGTCTTATTGTTAATAAGCCAGAGCAATCACTGTTGCTTGAGCCGTTAGCCACTCAGGTAGGGGCAAGTGTCCGTACTATCGAAAGGTTGTTTAAAGCCGAAACGGGGCTAACATTCCGTCAATGGCGTAGCCGCTTTCGTTTGATGAATTCACTGGACAAGATTTCTCAGGGGTATAACACAACCTTGGTTGCGCATGATCTGGGTTATAGAAGTGTGAGCAGTTTTATCTCTTCTTTTAAAAAATTGTTTGGTTGTACACCTCTGGAATATGCTCAAAGGTAATTATTTTATTACGAAATCCTGAGTTGATTTTCAACGACTATAGGAATAGGACCTCGTTTATTCGTCGGCTGCAATATAAAATCTATACAATTATTTTTTCCATTATCTGTAGTAATTTGTGATTTGCTAATTTAAGTACAAACTCTAGCAAGGTTTTGTCCAAAACTGTGTTACAAAGTCCACAACACCAAATTTTGAAGAGCCCCTTCAAGAGGGGCTGGTTGATGTGAGCCTAGTTGGCTAGTTGGTGGGGTTATCTGTTTCCTCTTCAGTGATATCGTCATCGGTTGAAGGCACCGCTTGTTCAACTTCTACTTCTTTCCCCTTAGCTTGGGCTGATTTTCGTGCTCGAATTTCGATATCAATAATGCGTCGAGCCAGTTTGATAGTGCGCTGTTGCCATGCGTAGTTGCCATCAACACGTTGCTTGTTGCTAAGCACGCTAGATAACCAGAGGGTGTCCATTGAGATCATCAACGCATCGAGTTTGCGAACTAAGCCAACAAACTGGCCAACCTGAGGCGAGCTGATTTTGGCGTTGAAGGTAATCGGGTCGGTGTAGTCAGGTACTTCATCGATGCCGTTGGACTCCATCAGTTTGTCCAAACGAGCTTGTTCGCTGTCTACCGCTTTAGCGCAATCCTCGATCAACTGGCTAATGATCTGTTCCACTTCATCAATTTCGTTCTCATCGCCAATGATGCGCAGGATGACATCGATTCCGTAAAGCGCACTGACCGTCCGTCTAAAAACACGGTCAACGACACGTTGCGCCTGTAAGCTATTAATTGTGAATGATTGTTCAAAGATGGGTTTAGAGTAATTAGGTTTTGCTTGGGCCATAAGTTTGCTCCTGATATGACAATAATCAGTCCCTAGCCTAATCCTCTGTGAGGTAATGGCCTTTCAGCTAGATGGAAGAATTGAGCATCTTTCTGACTATCCTGTCTGGATAAGACGGTTACACTGACTATCAAATATTGCTGATCTGTTTTAGTGATATCTGCGCCTGAGAGCATGAGCTCAAAGGAAGCCCGCCGCTGAGTATTCTCAGTGGTACTAAGAGGTAGCTAGCCTCCTTAAACAAATAGCCTGCATGTTTTTACATGCTCAACCATGCGTTCCTTACGGTTCGCCTTTTCACCACCCAACTGGGGGAGTTTTCCCCAGTTGGGGGTGACTCCTTCAAAACCAACATAAGGAGTCACCAATGGAATATATTTTCGGATTTATCATCCAAATCGCAGGCATTATGTTGCTTGCAAAACTGAGCTGGTCGCTTTTGCGATTGCTTGCTCGTCAAAGCGTGCGCCCGTTTCGATTTGTACTTACTCAAATCAAGCGATTGCTCACACCAACACCAAAACGTCGTCCAATGGCAGTGCCTAAAGCTCCTGGTATGCCCCGTTTGACATCTGCGTTTTACAAAGAGCCACATCAGTACGACATGGCTTTACTCGAAATACCAACCTATCTGCGCCGTCAGTCTTCTTTGCCCAGCCGGGTAGAAGTGACTGTGTGCACAGAGTTCAACTAAGACGAGGAAAACATCATGAAAAACCAAGTAACACTCATAGGCTACGTTGGCTCTGAGCCAGAGACGCGAGCCTATCCATCAGGTGATTTAGTGACCAGTATTTCACTAGCCACTTCTGAGAAATGGCGCGACCGTCAATCCAATGAGCTCAAAGAGCATACGGAATGGCATCGGGTTGTTTTTCGAGATCGTGGTGGATTTAAGTTAGGGCTAAGAGCAAAAGATTTGATCCAAAAAGGAGCGAAGCTTTTTGTTCAAGGGCCTCAGCGCACGCGCTCATGGGAGAAAGATGGCATTAAGCATCGATTGACCGAAGTGGACGCGGACGAGTTTCTGCTTCTTGATAGTGTGAACAAAGCATCTGAGCCATCAGTGGCGGATGATGCGGGTTCCCAAACTAATTGGGCACAAACGTATCCTGAACCAGATTTTTAACCGAGCAAAAACGCTTTAACCCAGCCGGGAGTACTTTCCCGTCAGGGTCAGACTCCCACTTTGATTGTCGGAGTCCACAATGGAAAAACCAAAGCTAATCCAACGCTTTGCTGAGCGCTTTAGTGTCGATCCAAACAAGTTGTTCGATACCCTAAAAGCAACAGCATTCAAGCAACGTGACGGTAGTGCACCGACCAATGAGCAGATGATGGCGCTCTTGGTGGTTGCAGATCAGTACGGCTTGAACCCTTTCACCAAAGAGATTTTTGCGTTCCCTGATAAACAAGCTGGAATTATTCCAGTGGTAGGTGTCGATGGATGGTCTCGCATCATCAATCAACACGACCAGTTTGATGGCATGGAGTTTAAGACTTCAGAAAACAAAGTCTCCCTGGATGGCGCGAAAGAATGCCCGGAATGGATGGAATGCATTATCTATCGGCGCGACCGTTCGCACCCAGTCAAAATCACTGAGTACCTGGATGAAGTCTATCGACCGCCTTTTGAAGGTAACGGCAAAAATGGCCCTTACCGTGTGGATGGTCCATGGCAGACGCACACTAAGCGAATGCTAAGGCATAAATCCATGATCCAGTGTTCCCGCATTGCGTTTGGCTTTGTGGGAATTTTCGATCAAGACGAAGCGGAGCGAATTATCGAAGGCCAAGCAACACAAGTTGTTGAGCCATCTGTGGTTCCACCCGAGCAAGTTGATGATCGTACCCGAGGGCTTGTTTACAAGCTTATCGAGCGGGCGGAAGCTTCAAACGCATGGAATAGTGCATTGGAATATGCCAATGAACATTTTCAAGGTGTTGAGCTGACGTTTGCGAAACAAGAAATATTTAATGCACAGCAACAAGCAGCCAAAGCGCTCACACAGCCTTTAGCTTCTTAGCGCCACGCATTCATTTTACTAACCCTGGCGGGATTATTCTCCCGTCAGGGGGAAGGTCTCGTCTTTTTTTTGGAGATCTTCCATGACTAAATCAGCCTCACTTTTTCGCTTGGTATTGGTTGTTGCCCTTGTCGTAGGTACGATTCAAGCTGGTAAAGCGGCAATTGATTCGGTTCAAGCGAGTGTTGTTCAGCACCAAACAGCGTTAGTACAAGCTGCAAAGTAACCACTTAACCCTGAAGGGGAATTCTCTCCTTCGGGGGAGTCTCCCCTCAAAGGAGACAATATGAAGGTTATCGACCTATCACAACGTACTCCTGCATGGCACCAGTGGCGCATTGCAGGGGTTACGGCATCTGAAGCCCCAATAATTATGGGGCGCTCACCCTACAAAACACCTTGGCGATTATGGGCAGAAAAAACTGGATTCGTATTACCGGAAGACCTGTCGAATAATCCTAATGTGCTTCGCGGTATTCGGTTGGAGCCTCAAGCAAGGCGAGCATTTGAGAATGCGCATAATGACTTTCTTCTGCCGTTATGTGCAGAAGCCGATCATAACGCAATCTTTCGAGCTAGCTTTGATGGCATCAACGATGCGGGCGAACCCGTTGAACTGAAATGTCCTTGCCAGTCAGTTTTTGAGGATGTGCAAGCTCACCGAGAACAAAGCGAGGCGTACCAGTTGTATTGGGTGCAAGTTCAGCATCAAATACTGGTCGCCAATAGCACGCGTGGTTGGTTGGTATTCTATTTTGAGGATCAACTGATTGAGTTTGAAATACAACGAGACGCGGCTTTCTTAACTGAGTTGCAAGAAACAGCGCTTCAGTTTTGGGAGTTAGTACAGACCAAAAAAGAACCGTCAAAATGCCCTGAGCAAGATTGTTTTGTTCCCAAGGGTGAAGCCCAATACCGTTGGACATCGCTGTCTCGACAGTATTGCTCAGCACATGCCGAAGTGGTCCGACTGGAAAATCACATTAAATCTTTGAAAGAGGAAATGCGAGACGCCCAGTCAAAATTGGTCGCCATGATGGGTAACTACGCTCATGCCGACTATGCTGGGGTCAAACTCAGCCGCTACATGATGGCGGGCACGGTGGACTATAAGCAATTGGCCACCGATAAGTTAGGCGAGCTGGATGAACAGGTTTTAGCCGCTTACCGAAAAGCGCCACAAGAGCGGTTGCGCATTAGCACCAATAAGCCAGAGCAGCCCGTTGAAACACCAATCAAAATCAGTCTTGAGCAAGATAACTTGGTTCTGCCAGGTGACTCGCCGAGCTCATTTTACTTTTAACGTTCACTTGGAGCCGATTTCGGCTCCTTTCTCATGCGCTTACATCGAGTGCATCAGAAAGCAGTTTCACTCGTAGCCAATGCTGGGTACGAATGATAGAGCGAGCTGAACTCTTACATACACAGCCATACCACAATCAACACACCACCCGACGGGGACTTCATTCCCTGTTGGGGCATGGGGCCTCGTTAAAACTAATGAGGTTTACCATGACAGAACAATCCCCATTTTTGGTTCAAGTGAATCAAGCGTTTAATGTCCCGGCTCCTGATGCTTTCGTTCTGGAAGGGTTTAGTGCCGACACTACCCATCCAAACATTCCCGTTCGCAAGGACGAGTATGTTTTTAGAAAAGAAGACTTACGTGACGTATTGGCGTTTTTGTCTCACCCAGACGGTGACGGTTTGTATATTACAGGCCCCACGGGATGCGGTAAGACCTCGCTAATTTGCCAAGTTGCTTCTCGATTGAATTGGCCTGTTCAGCAAATTACTGCGCACGGTCGATTGGAGTTGTCCGATCTTATCGGTCACCACACGCTGGTTAATGGCAACATGACCTTTGTGTATGGACCGCTGGCACTGGCTGTCAAGCATGGCCATTTGCTGATCATTAATGAAATGGATCTTGCTGAGCCTGCTGAACTGGCTGGGCTCAATGACATTTTGGAAGGTGCCCCGTTGGTCATCGCACAAAATGGCGGTGAGATCATCATGCCACATAACAAGTTTCGTTTTATCGCAACCGGCAATAGTGCGGGCAGCGGTGACCAGACGGGCTTGTATCAAGGTGTGCTTCAACAGAATTTGGCTTTTCTTGATCGCTTTAGAATCATCGAAGCGACCTATGCAGAGCCTTCTGTAGAGGAAGCCATTCTGGAGAACGTTGCGCCGGGCTTGCCAGAAGTCTTTCGCCAAAAAATGGTGAAGGTGGCTGGTGACATTCGTCGTCTTTTTATTGGGGGCGCGGATGGCGGTGCGGAGCTTAGTATCACCATGTCCACTCGGACCTTGGTGCGCTGGGCAAAGTTAACACTTGCTTTTAAAGGTGCTCCTAACGCAGTGGAGTATGCACTGGTTCGGTCTTTGACGGCTCGTGCTGAGTTGGAGCAACGAGAAGCCATTCACCGTATTGCTGCTGATGTATTCGGTGATCACTGGGAGGATTGATGATGGAAAAGTGCTTTGCTCTTTACCGTTACAGTCATTCTGATGGGACAGCCAAAGAATGGGCCATTTATGTTGGATCAGATAACCAGGAGATTGAAGTTCGGTTTGGAAAAGCCGGTCAATTGTCGCAGCAGCGATTGATTGATTCGACTGATCCTAAGGCTGAAGCAGACCGACGAATCAATGAGAAAATCAACAAGGGTTATCGATTGGTTGGACAAGTCGGCATTGATCATCAAGGGCGGCCATTTGAACTCTCAAATGCGCTAGATAGCGTCGCGTGTGCCAATAACGTCAGTTGGGAGTTTCGTACTCGCAAGGACGTCAATGGCCAAATCACGCTGGCACAAAAAGCGTTGTTCGATATGGCAAAGCTGCTTGAAGCCTATGGCTTGGCTGTTATTGATGATAACCAGGTCAGGATTGGAGAATGGTCATTAGGGTTTTGCAAAAGAGGATTACCTAGTACCAATCAAATTAGCATGGTGTCAGGTGAAGGCGCTGGCATTGTTAACACTGATGATGGCCCGTGGCCATTGTTGCTGTTACTCGCCTTTAAGCGTCAATTACCACCACTGTGTTCGCTCACAGTAGCGAGTCCTGAAGGGATAGAAGTATCTGACCAACTGAAGTTGGAAAAAGATGTATTGCGGTTGCTAGGCAGTGATTTAGAGCGGGTCCGCCCGATAGCTGAAGCACTGGATTTAATGCCTGCGAAAATCGATCTCAACCAATCGTCGCCTGATTCGCAAAATTACTATTTCTGATAGTGGTATTGCCATTAGCGCGTCAACTACTACCACCCAAGCGGGGGCCATTGCTCCTGTTGGGAGTGGTGCGTCCCCATCTTGCATGAGGATGCACTATGAGTATTCAAACCCTCGACAAACTTTTGATTTGTCACATCGACTGTTCCATCTGGAGCGGTAGAAAAAAACTAAGGCCTGAAGATTTCAGATTAGCCAATGGCAGCCAACTTCCACCGAAGGATGTTGCCAGCTTAGGGAGTAAAAAAATTTGCGACCCTGAGGCATTGGCGAACTTTGAACGGCTTAAGAAAGAAGCGCAGCGCTTGTGTGAGCAAGTCGGTGTGCGGTTTTTAGGTGGCTATGCCGTCCCTGAAGACCGAATTGATCAGATTGTTCCAGAGCTTGACCGGATCGGTCAGGAATTTGCGCAGTGCAAGCAGTTGTTCTTGGACAACTATGATCAGGTGACGTTTGACTGGGTTGCAAAACACCCGGAATTTGCAGATGCAATCCGACGTGCATTATCACCCATCGAAGACGTGGAACAACGGCTTCAGTTCGATTATGCCATCTATCGAATGCAACCAGCTGACCAAGCTGGTGGCTTAGATGACAAGGTCAATGGCATGGGACACACCCTCTTTAGGGAGGTGGCCCGTGATGCCAACGAACTGTTTGAGCGTTCCGTTGCAGGTAAGAATCAAATCAGCCAGCGAGCCCTTAATCCTCTCAAACGGTTAAGAGACAAGTTGGATGGTTTGTCATTCCTGGATCATCGAGTTCAGCCGATGGTTGAAGCGATGGACAATTTATTTGTTCGTCTGCCGAAGACCGGCCCTGTGACAGACAATCTCTATCACGAACTGATGGCGACCATTTTAATTTTGTCTGATCCAGACAAGATGAGAATGCACGGTGAAGGTCAATTGGATATCAGACAACTGATGCCCAAACCTGAACCTAAACCCGCACAGCCAGTATCTGCTCAGGCAGATAACTTGTGTGCAATAACCCAACCAACCGTCAGACCAAACCTTGGTTCGACTGTACCAAACTCGTTTTATTTCTAACGTCCTTGAGGGCATGTTGCCCTGAAGGGCGCATGTCCTCTGAACTATGTAAGAGGAAATTATGCAATCAACCATCCATAACCCCAGCCAACTGAACCAGTTTGAAGCACATTTTCGTGGTGTAACTGATGCTGTTGAAAGTGAATCGATACCAGAAGTGGCGTGTTGTCGAACGTTAGTACAACGGTCGTACTCAACACATAGTGTCGTGATCCCCAAGAACCCTGTTTTGATCGCAGATGCGGACGCACAAGGAGCTTGGGTAACGGCCATGGTATTTGTTCCAAACATGGCATTGCAGCAAACCGCTTTTGAGCGGGCCTGGCTGCAATATCAACACGAGGTGTCTACTCAGTTACAAGACCAGTACGGTCTGACATTGGATGACATCCTGAGTTTAGACCAGCTTAAAACGTCATTTGAGCAGCACGAGAGTCCAGCTCAATTGGTTGCTTGGTTAGGTCAAAAATACGACCTGGATAAGCTAAAAGCACAGGTTTAAACACTTACATTCCCAGCGGGGAAACGCTCCCGCTGAGGGAGTATTCCCCCTAATGATTAGGAGACTCCCATGAATCATCCATTAAAAAACGCACTGCCAATCGTTGCCGCCGCTTATGGCGAAAAGTTTGGTGTGAAGGTGCTTATTCAAGGACAAGATGCATTTACCGATGGTGAGCGGATTGTGATCCCAACAGCAAACCCAGACGACCCACACTATCAACAGATAGCTTGGGGTTATCTGGCTCATGAAGCGGCGCATATTCGGCATACCAATTTTGACATGGTGAAGAAGGCGTCGTCTAAGCCGATCCGTAAGGCACTTCTCAATATTATTGAGGATGTGCGCATTGAAAACGAATTGGCAAAGGATTACCCCGGAACCCGGCGCAGTATTTCGCAAGTGATTGAGTACATGGTGGACACACAGCAAATGTGTGTACCTGAACAGCCTGAGCCTGCATCTAACTTGCAAGCCTGGTTGTTGTTTCGCTTGAGATGCCATTTTCTGGGCCAGAAAGCGCTGACGCCTTTGTATCAAGCTGTTGATGAAAGAGTGAGACAACTCTTTCCTGCCGCAGCGATGAGCCGGTTAAGCGCCATGCTGACAGCAGTGCCTAGCCTGGCATCTACAGGTGAAGTGCTGAAACTTGTCGATGCCATCGTTGCCATGTTGGAAGACGAATCTCGTCCACCACAGGATGAGTCGGATGCTGATGGCGGTGATGACATTGGACAAGATGCGAGTAATGACAGCAATAGCAGTAGTGACAGTCAAACCCCGGAAACAGGTTCGTCTGCAACAGGGGATGCTGCTGAAACGAGTGATTCTGATAACTCTGATCAAGCTGACAATTTGCGACAAGCCTTAGAGGCCAGTGCCGCTCAGTTTGAACCCGATACCTTTGCCCAAGTGGCAGAAGTGTTGTCGGAACAAGCTGAAGGACATCAGGGCGTCACACCTCTCAGTTTGCCCCAAGCAGAGCAAGCTATGTTGGGTGATGAGGCCATCTTGACCTTATCGGCGTCTGAGTCGGCTCAAATTCGAGCCCGACTTAGGGGCATGGTTCAGTCCAGTCAGGACAATCGGAATCATGCCAAAAGGCACGGTCTTCGAGTTGCAACCCATCGTCTTGCCGCTTCACAAGCCGGTGAGTCGAGATTGTTTATTCAAAGGCAACCTCGCATTGCGCCTAATGCTGCTGTGCACTTGCTGGTCGATATATCGGGTTCAATGGGTAAACCCATTGGCGAAGGTAATCGAAAGTACTTTCATGTTGCCAATGAAGCCGCTTTGGCTTTGGCCATGGCACTGGAAGGCATACCGGGTGTTGTACCTGCGGTCAGTTATTTTCCTGGTATTCATCAGGAAGTTTCTATCGCGTTATTGCCCAAGCAATCGGTTCGACATCGGGCCGCCTGTTTTGACCAAAAACCACGAGGTTGTACGCCTATGGCACAAGCGATGTGGTTTGCGGCAAACAGTTTGTTAGCGCAAAAACAGAAGCGAAAGCTAATGATAGTGCTAACGGATGGTGACCCAGATGATTGGGCTGCCACGCATGACATTGTTGACCGGTGCAGACGAAGTGGCTTTGAGCTGCTGGGAATAGGGATTCAAACACGCAGTGTTGAGAAATTCTTTCCTCAAAGCATCGTGATTAACGACGTCAAAGATCTGAAGCGTGAGTTATTCGAAGTAACACAAAAACTGTTAATTCAGTAACCACATCAATTTTACCACCCTGCGGGGACGATTCCGTCTCCGTCAGGGCATGGGTTCGTCTCCGCTTTTTTTTGGAGACTCCTATGAAAAACAGAAAGTTCTTAGCTGGCGAAGAAGCCGGTACTTACATCGTTCCTGAGCAGGTGACCGAAGCGGATATATTAGATATGGCGCTCAAGCTTGCTCGTGGTCGATTGAGTAAAGGTCGCAAAATTGAACAGCCATCGTCGGCGTTCTCATACCTGCAAACACTGATGCACGAGTATGAGCACGAAGTCTTTGGCGTGCTGTTTCTTGATACAAAGCATCGCGTTATTCGATTTGAAGAGCTGTTCAAAGGCACTTTAGATGCGGCGAGCGTGTATCCAATGGAAGTAACAAAGCGTGCGCTAGAGCTTAATGCGGCAGCAGTGATACTGGTTCATAACCATCCATCGGGTGATCCTGAGCCCAGTGAAGCTGATAAACGCATCACTCATCGACTCCGTGACGCCTTGTCACTTGTTGATATTCGAACGCTTGACCATGTTGTGGTCGCATCCGAGGGCTGCGTTTCGCTTGCCGAACGCGGTTATCTTTAATGAATGGGCGCATTGCCCATTCTCCTACATCACAAAAGCAGTCCCATCAACACACATCATCACAGCTCGAATTTCTATTTGAGTTTGATGATGCCCCAGTCACTTGGTCTGACACGGAAATCTGGCAGTTACGCGAAGGCATTCTATTGGATGCGATCCGAGTATTGCTAGATGGCCGTGTCAGTACTCGGTTGCGAAAGGATGTGTTGTCGTGGATTAAAAATGACGAATTAGCGCCATTTTGCTTTCGTGTTTGCGCGATGGCTGCGGTTGTCGATCCTGATGTGCTTCGTGATTCCATCATGTGGCTATTAAGACGACATGGTATCCAGCTTGACTAACGTTCCTGCATTAACCAAACGGCTTAATGCAGGACCCAAGCTGACTTTTACCACCAGTGGTAGGAGTCGGCTTTTTACTTAAGGAGGTTATATGGCGTTACCTTTACAAATTGAAACAGTAAGGCCATATCTTAATGGCCAATGGCTTCAAGTATTAGCGGCATTGGTGCCAGAACTTGATGCCGCTATTGCTCGAAAAGGCCGTCATGTGGCTTGTCCTGTTCATGGCGGTCGTGATGGCTTTAGGCTGTTCAAAGATGCTGAATATACCGGTGGTGGCGTTTGTAATACCTGCGGTATCTTTCATGATGGCTTTGAACTGTTGTCTTGGATTAATGGGTGGAACTTTGCTCAGTCTATTGAAGCAATTGGCCAAGTTCTTGGTATTCAACCCGGACAAATACAAGCACCTTCTCGGGCAATAACGCGTAACGCTGTTGATTGGAAGGCTAGAAAGCAGGACGAGGACAAAGCGATTATCCATCGCTTGAATCAAACCTGGGGAGAAACGCTATCTCTTGCAGATACTCGTGCGCAACCAGTTTGGAACTACTTGCATCGTCGTGGCATTGTTACCCGGCTTCGTCCTGAATGGGATTCGGTGCTGAGGTTTCATCCAAACTTGCCTTACCATGATGAAGATGGTCTGTTTATCGATAGCTACCCAGCGCTGCTAGGTAAAATCGTTACGCAGCAAGGGCGTTCGGCCACGTTCCATCGGATCTACCTAAGTGAAGATGGATTCAAAGCGCCGGTTGAAAAGCCTAAAAAGATGATGCCCATACCAAGTTACAGAACAATCACTGGTGGTGCCATTCCTATAGGTGAGCCTGGTGAAGTACTAGGTGTTTCTGAAGGTATAGAAACGGCCCTAGCGGTAACCAGAGCAACGGGGCAAACATGTTGGTCGGTTGTGAATGCAACGCTACTGGCTAGGTTTGAACCACCAAGTAATGTGAAAATGCTGTACATCTGGGCAGATCACGATCTCTCTGAGACCGGCCTGAAGGCAGCGAATGAACTCAAGAAAAAAGCCTGGCAAAAAGGCATTCTGACACAAGTGTTGATCCCTCCGATACCAACGTCACTTGGCGTGAAAAGTTGGGATTGGAATGATGTGCTGAATGTTTACGGTGTCATGGGCTTTCCTAAAGTTCATATCTGATCCAAGGGGCTTCGGCCCCTTTTTTTGCGCCTTGCATATTTGAAAAAACATGGAGAATGAAAAATAGATAACCAATAGGAGAAACAAACATGATGGTATTAACCCTGTTAACAAAGCAGATTGATGGTGAGTTTACGGTTTACTGGAAGACCGGCCTTCGAAGAGGTGGTGAGCTAAAGGTCGATTTAGGTGAGCAATACGACAAGCTACCTGAGCAGCAAAAGCCAATTGCAGCTGAGCTTTATGCTATTCATCACCTACTGTCAGTGAAAGAGGTGATGGGGAGTAACCGAGGCGGTAATGGGCTTCAAATCCGAGTCAGTAAAGGAGCTATCAAAAAGTTACAGAAACAACGCTCAACTCAGCATTCACTTTACAGCCTGACCAGGTTCTTGCTCACCCGTTACCAAGAAGCACAGATCTCGGTAGAGAAGCGGGACGATTGGCTTTCACATTCCTTCGAAGAATACAGCGTCGATAATGCTACAGTGAGAGAAATCGATGAGGTCATCAACGTTCCGAACATTGGACCTGTCGTGGTGACTCGTCATGCGCTTGAAAGATTCGTAGAACGGCTTTCAGACGGTGTACCTAAGCATCCTTGGAAGGCTTTGTGCACAAAGCTGTTATGTTCTGCGCTAACTAAAGCCGAGTTACCAGAAAGCGTCGCTACTAAAAAAGCAAAAAAATATGCACAAGAGGCCGAATTCTGGCAGCACGTGGAGAGCAAGATGTACTTTGTTATGATTACGGGTGACTCAATGAAGACATTGGTTACGGTTTTTGCAGTAAAGTAAGCTAATGTAGTATTCGCACTTTATGAATATTACTTATGTGCCAGAAGCGGATATTACAATGTGCAGGTATTAAAGTCCGCTATTAGTCGTTAGCAGAACTTTAGTGTAAGGGCGATGAGCAGCGCAGCGGGTTATGGTCCCAGTATTCGGTGTAAATTATCTTGGCCGGTTTCAATATTATGCTGTAAAAATCATGGTAACAACAGAGTTTAAAATTAATCACTCATAGATAGTAATTTTTTGGTAATAGGTTTGCCAGACCTCACGCTAGTACAACCGAATAGGTATTACGACCACGTTGTTTACTTAAATACAGCTGCTGGTCTGCCAGTTCTATAATATTACTATCGTAGCCTTTCGCTTCATCGGCGACGGCAATGCCAACACTGATGCTCAGTTTGGTGGCGGGAGTTTGGGGGTGTGCGATATCTAATTCCAATACATGATGCAGCATCTTTTTTGCCACGGTTACTGCGCCATTTATATCGGTATCGGCTAGCAACACTACAAATTCTTCACCTCCATAGCGGGCGACCATGTCAGCCTGTCGCACGCTATGCTTTAGGGCACTGGCCACTTTACGTAAAGCATCATCTCCTGCTAAGTGGCCAAACGTATCGTTATATTTCTTAAAGTAGTCGATATCAATCATCAATACTGCAAGAGGACTCAGTTTACGTCTATGTTGGGCAAGTTGGATTGATAAAACGTTATCAAAATAGCGGCGGTTATAAATACCGGTTAACCCATCCAGATAAGCGAGAGAACGCAGTAAGTCAGCTTGTCTTTTCAGGGCTAAGTGAGCCTTTACCCGGTTACGTAATGTATTTGTATTAAATGGCTTTTGAATAAAATCGACGCCACCTGCATCCCAGCAGGCATCTTCATCCGTTTGATACTGCAAGCCTGTGACGAATATGACCGGGATATCTGCCAGTTGTTTATCGGCTTTTAATTGCCTGCATGTTTCTAATCCATCCTGCTCAGGCATTACTACATCTAACAAAATGAGATCAGGCCGACTGTCGTGGCAAACTTTTATTGCCTGTTTGCCGCTTGTGGCCATCAGAATATTGTACTCGTTGCCTAAAACCTGAAAGACAATCTGAATATTAATAGGTTGATCATCGACAACTAAAATGGTTGCAGGGAATTGGCTGATAGCCACATTTGGTATAGTGTCAGCTGACATATAAACTACTCTTTGAATTGACTTAACATTTTATCAACTATCACGACTGCTTGCTCAAAAGTCAAGTTGACTAGAGCCTCTTCAAGCTCTTTATTTAGTTCAGGTGTTTGAGCCTGCAGTGACGGTGCCAATTGCTGATAAAGTGGCAACGCTGCCATGTTGGCAAGATTGAGATGTTGCTTTAGCGTCATTAACTGAGCTGCCTGTTCCGTCCGGCTAACAGGGGCTTGTGCGGTAGCTATTTGCTGTTCCACTTGTAATAATTTCACCAAGTCTGTAGCGGTGTTAAGAGTTAACTTCAGTATATCCAGAACGTTGTTATCTACCTGATAACCGTCATCACTGTGCTCACGCAGCTCATCTTCCAAGCGGGCAGTAAGCTTTGCCAGATTGCTAAAGCCAAGTGTGCCTGCAGCACCTTTTAAACTATGAAACAACAATCGTGCATTACGACGGGTAAGTGTTTTATCCTCTAGTTGTTGTAATGCTTGCCTAAGGTCCTGCTCAAATTGCTTTAATACATTGACATAAATCGTCAGGGAATAACCAAGGCGCTGAACAGCAGCTTCGAGTTCAATATGATGCTGCTGGCAGAACGCTAACGCTGCCTGATCAAAATTCAGGTTTGATTTATTAACTTGTTTGACGTGAGGTGCTTTTTCTGCTTTATGATGGCTGAGAATTTTGGTCGTCAACTCGTTAAGATCAAAAGGTTTTGCGATGTGGTCTTGCATACCTGCTGCCAGGCAAGCGGCTATATCATCAGACATGGCGTGCGCTGTAATAGCAATAATCGGCAGCAACTGATGTCTAGGTAGCTTTCTAATCTCACGAGTGGTTTGATAGCCATCCATTCCCGGCATTTGTATGTCCATCAGTACCATATCAAAGTGCTCTGCCGTACTTTCCAGCATCTCTAACGCTTCCTCACCGCTGCTAGCAATTTTGATGGTCGCCCCTAGTTGCTGCAGTAACTCACTGGCAACCAGCTGGTTCGTCAAATTATCTTCTACCAGCAGTAAGGATATTCCCTGCAATAGCAGCTCGTGCGGGAGGGGGGAGGTCGGGAGCGACAGGTCGAGATCGCCAAAAACAACACTCTTTACTGCCTGTAACATCATATTTTTTGTAACAGGTTTAATTAAAAATCCATCCAGATAGCGCTCATAATCGTTATTTTGCTCATCGAGCAGTTCTTTTCCATGAGCGGTAATCATTACAATCAGTGAAACCACGCTACTATGCAATTCCCGTAGCTCGCGAGCGAAGGTTAGGCCATCTTTACCCGGCATACGCCAGTCTACGAAAACGACATCATAGCGAGTACTATCGCGGTGGGCTTGCTTGACTAATAGTGACGCCTCTTGCGCATCGGACGCAATCTTTGCCTGCCATCCCAACGAGACCGCAATACCTTGTAAAATTATTCGCGCACTGTCGTTGTCATCGACAATCAACACGCTCAACTTTTCATTACTACGAGTAAACGTTTGAGAGTTTTGGATCGCCCTCTTCTCCGCATTGCGTACGACGACGTTAAAGCTAAAGGTACTTCCACAACCAAATTCACTCTCTACGCCGATTTCACCACCCATCAAATTCACCAAGCGCTTACTGATGGCTAAACCTAAACCTGTCCCGCCATAGCGACGACTTATTGAAGAATCTGCTTGTTGAAAACCGGAAAAAAGAGCGTTCTGTTGCTCCAGCGTGATACCGATCCCAGTATCTTTAATACTGAAAGACAAGTTAATCTCGCCCTCTGGCAGTGATTGAGACCTAATTGAGATGAGTATTTCACCCTTATCAGTAAATTTTATGGCATTGCCAACCAGATTTATCAGGACTTGTTTAATACGGAAACTATCACCTAACAAATGCTCAGGCACATCCGCTGTGACATCGTATAGCACTTCCAATCCTTTTTGCTCTGCACTAGATGAAAAAACAAGGCCGATATCCTGCAGCAAATCCGTCAAACTAAATGGATGCGGGTCTAGCTCCAACTTACCGGCTTCAATTTTTGAGAAATCCAGAATATCATTTAACAAGGTAAGCAAAGACTTAGCTGCACTATAGGCTTTTTCTATATAGTCGGCCTGGCGTTGATCCAGCGTGCTGTTGGCTACCAATTGTAATAATCCCAGAACTCCATTCATCGGCGTGCGGATTTCGTGGCTCATATTTGCCAAAAACTCAGATTTTGCTTTATTAGCAGACTCAGCTTGTTCTTTTGCTTGTGCCAGTTCCGCTTCGTATTTAAGTTGTTTAGTTAAATCAAACGCGATACCAAGAAAGCCTGCTAGCTGACCTTGCTCATCTTTTAGTGCACTGACATTTAGTTTTACTTGCACCTGTTCACCGGTTTTTGTCAGGTAGGTCCAGCGCGCATTATCCGTTTGCCCCAGACGCGCTTTCGCTACAAGGGTTTCAAAACCGACCGCGATGTTGCTACCGAGCTCAGTGGTCAGCTTAGCGGCATGGTGCTCCACTTCTGCGGGCAGATGAAAAATAGACGGGGTTTGTTGGAAAAGGACCTCCTCTGCGCGATAGCCTAAGAGTTTTTCTGCTGCTGGATTAAAGGCCGTAATAATGCCTTCTTCATCGGTAGCGATAATGGCGTAGCCCGCGCTGCTAAGAATACTGCGCTGCAAGATATTAACACGTGAAATCTCCGCCGTTCGCAGTGCGACCTGCTGTTCAAGCTCAGCATTCACTTTTAGTAAAGTTTGCTCTGCAATACTTGCCAGCTCCTGCTTATGACGGATTAACTGACTTCTGCGCATTAACATAAGTTGCAGTAGATACACGCCAAAGGCCAGGATGGTACTGACTGCCATTACTTCAAAAAATAAGCTGGTGCCAGAGCGCAGTTGCAGTTCATTAATAAAGCGATTGGTTGGCGTAAGCGACAGCTGCCATTGGCGGCCAAATACAGAGAGATTTAATTTATGTTGTAGAGCAGCGTCGTAAGTGTCTTTCACTTCTTGGCTGAAGAACTCGATTGGCGTTTGTTCGGTAATGTCACTGATTTGCAGAAAGACATCGTTTTCCAGACCTGCAACTGAATTAAGGACTTCGTTAATCAGGATTGGGGCGTAACTCCAGCCAAATAAATGATCAAGCCGTTGCTGACGGCCTTCTGGCACGATGACAGTTTTATATACTGGCATTAATATTAAAAAACCTTGCTGAATTTGCTCATTTGCTTGTACCAAGGTAATGGGTGCCGTTAACCTGACATCATTATTTATCGCCGCATCTAATGCCGCTTTGCGGCGCATTGCTTCGGAGCCAATATCAAGCCCCACGGCCTCACGATTGTTTTGCTTAGGTTCAATATAGGTGATCACAAAAAGGCTATCTTGGTGTGGCGTTAGCTGCCTGAATTTGAAGTTGTAGTCTGGCCGCTCTGCAGCCATGTGGTCTAAAAATGCCGCAGTCTGGTTTGGTTCAACTTTGATGATTAAACCAAAACCACGAGCGCCAGGAAACTCACTTTTATAGTCTCGCACTTGTGCATAGGTTTGCATATCATGATAATTAAAACTCTCTGGCGTGCGTGACATCACAGCACCACGAGTGCCACGTAAACCGTACTGATATAGCGTGACTTTTTCCCGAACCCCTTCTGCAATCAGATCTAATCTGGCAGTAACCGCATCACTAATTCGCTTTGCTTGGGTTTGTTGTTGCTGATCTACCATGGATGTTGCCACAAAGTAGCCAATAACTAATAACCCTAACGGTAGCCATAATGACATTAACCAACTGCGTAATGAAAATTTGGGAACAGAGATAAGTGACTTCATTTAATGCTCAGGAGGTTCCGATTGATATAAAAAGGGTAGGGCCGATAATTTAGATGGAAAACCAAAATCAAATTCAGAAACAATCCAGCAACTGATTTGCCTGTAGGACTCGCTCATTATGAAACAGTCGCACCAGCGCGCCGTGTTTTTAAAACAAGTTGAGCCAACCAGTAAATTAGAAACTTATTAAAAATATCACTCTAAGCTCAAAAAGCAAAACTTTCAAGTTGCATTGAGCTTATGTCGATATGAATAGTCATATTTAATCTACAGAGCAAGGACAAATTAGCGCCCCCTAACATTGTCAATCCAACTTAATTGCGTGATCTACGGAAATCAATAGAAGCAGATCGCTTTGAAGATGATTGTTGTAGTAAAAAGTTAGCTTGCCTTACTGAGAAGCACGATCCGAGTGACAATCAACTCGACGAATGGATGCTGGACACTGTGGTTGAGACACATGCCATTTTGCGGTTACAAGTCCGTCCAACTTCAGGCGTTAATGTCCGCTCTATCAAGCAAAGCATACTTTCGCATGAGTACTATGATGCGGAGAGAAATTTCTGCTTTTCGCTCAAAGCGGTCCAATCATAAATTTGGCTCGTTAAAATTAGCTGTTGTTACTGGTCACAACAGCTAGTCAGAAAAACACACGATTCATTCATCTATCTGGCCAATCGCTCTTACCGGGATCATTAGCATGTTAGCTCTATGAAATTTTCTGGAGCTGACAATGAGAACCCCCTTGTTCCCTTGGTTCATCCTATGGGTGACCATCCCAATCATTATTTTCTTGCTATTCATCTTGCCCGCCCATGCCAGTGATGGACCATTCTATCAGCGTGGTCAGGAAGGCTGGTTTTGGTATCAGGTTATTCCTGAACCTGAGCAGCCTGATGAGCTGATAGAGCCGGAAACTGGTGTCGTGGAGTCCAGTCAGAGCGAACTAAAGCCCTTCAGTGCCGCATGGTTCCGAGAGCATATGCAATCGTTCATGGACAAGGCAATTGATGAGCCGACGAATGAGAACGTCAGGGCTTATCTGTATCTTCAGCGCGTCATGATGGATAAGGGTTCACAGTTTGCTGATGTTAGTCAGCAGGTGGTCATGGGCGATCCTGTTTTGGATGAAATCAGTCGCAGACCCTTGGCGACCTATGCTGCCAATCGGATGGATCGAGAAGCTGGCGCTCAACGCGATGTAGCTTTAGGTGAAGTAGCAAAACGGGCTGGCTTGTTCTTCTTCTATCGTTCGGATTGCCCTTACTGCCACGCTCAAGCGCCTATCATCGAATCCATGGCTTTGAACTACGGTTTCGAGGTGTTTGCTATTGCTGTCGATGGCATGCCTTTACCGGGTGGAGAGTTTCCCAATTACAAAGTCGATTCAGGACAAGCACAATCCTTGTCCGTTACGACTGTCCCTGCCGTGTTCTTAGTTGATCCGCCTAATGTCATCACTCCGATTGGCCAAGGCGCAATGAGCCTTGATGAGCTCAATAATCGAATCATTCTTGCAGCCCATCAAGCCGGTTGGATTGACGATCAAACTTACTATGCCACTAGACCTGTTCAGCCCGGCGTGTCACTCGCGATGTCAGCCCAAGAGCTTAACGAGAAGATATTGCAGGATCCTGAGTTCCTTGTTCGCTATCTGCGTGCACAAGGAGGGTTATAACGATGAAAAAAGTATTACGAGTATCGCTAATCGCCTTTGCGATTGGTTTTTCGTCTATGAGCCAAGCAAGCTTGCAACAGGAGATGAATCAGTTATTTGGTTCAATGACCAACAGCACTGCGCCTGGTGTATTCGAGAGTCAGCGGCGTGGCGTTATATCTGGCGGAAGTGTTGTTGTTCGTAACAGGATCATGAACGAGAACCTCGTCTCTATGGTGCCTCCGTCATTCCAAGCCGGTTGTGGCGGCATTGATATGTTCGCTGGAAGTTTGTCATTTGTTAACGCGGATCAGTTTGTTCAATTACTTCGCTCTGTCGCTGCAAACGCCAAGGGGTACGCATTCCAATTGGCGCTCAGTGCTATGTGTGAGAAATGCTCCCAGCACATGGAGACACTGCAAAAGAAAATCCAGCAGTTGAACGAATATTTTGGCAATTCCTGTCAAATGGCTCAGGGAGTCGTGAACGATACTCTGGCTGCTTTTGGTAAGAAGGGGCAAACAGAAGCCAGCATGTTGAGCTCTCTCAAAGGGGCTGGAGACGTTTTTACCAGTTGGAGTGAGTCCAACGGTAAGAACCCTTATGAGAATGCTTCAAGTGTCGCGGCATCTGATGTGAACAAAACGATCAAAGGTAACTTGGTCTGGCGAGCACTGAAACGTCACTCGGCATCAAGCTGGTTTGCATCGGGGGATGACCGTTTTCTTGAAGCGGTTATGTCCGTGACGGGCTCGATCATCGTTGGTGATTTAGCGAATGCGGCTGATGGTCAAGGTAAAGCCCCAAAACTGACCAGACTGAATGGCAATAAAGTGACTATTGAGCATCTAATTCATGGCGGTAACGTCGCTATGTACCGATGTGACACAGTGACACAAGACGGCTGTCTAAATCCGACAATCACTAACGTGACCCTGACCGGGTTATCAACCCAAGTAGAAAATTTACTTCTTGGTACAGGTTCTAGTAACGGCATTATTTTTAAATTTGCTCGAAATACAGGGGCTGCTAGCACCACCGAAAAGGCTTTTATGACCTCGGCTCCCGCGAGCATTGGCGGCATGATTCGAACACTTTCTGCATTAAATGAAGGGGCCGCTAGGTCTTTTGCTTCACGAGCAGCACCATTTATTGCAGTTGAGATGGCCCGGGCATTGGTTGAAGACATGCTCAACGCAGCTAGAAGCACATCTGGTGTGGAAGATCATGCCTATGCGAAGTTGTTAACCGAAGACCTTGAACGTGCACGTCGCCAAATCAATGAGGAGTACGCTGCGTTGCAGCGAAGATACGGCTCAGAGCAAGAATTGCTGGCGCATTTTAACCAGGTGATTCAGACCATTCGCAAACAGCGTTATTACACCGTTAAATCTACGGCGCTGGGGGAATAGGTCATGTGGGAAATCTATTCCATCGGGGATTCGGCTTTTTTAGAGCAGGTCCTGAACGCTGTCGCGATGATCACTGGTACAGGCGATTTTACTTCAATGGTTCGGATTGGCTTGCTCATTGGGGTATTGATGGTCTCTGTTCAGGCCTTAATGCAAGGCGGTCGTGGGATTAACTTTCAACACGTTTTAGTCTCATGGCTAGTCTTTGCAACCATGTTTGGACCCAGTACCCGAGTGAGCATTGAGGATGCGTACACGGGACAAGTTCGAGTGGTTGATAATGTGCCCATCGGTGTTGCTGCCGCAGGCAGTACGATTTCGACTGTCGGCTTTCAAATCACGCGATTGTTTGAAACGGCGTTCTCAACTCCCGCCATGACGGAATACGGCTTTGCATCCAGTTTACAGTCACTGATTAAAGTGAGAAAACAGGTGATGGATCGCTCGGGGTTGGGTGATGCAAATCGTGTCGGCGGCTCGGACATCGAGCAATCGTGGTTTAACTACATCAAAGAGTGCACCTTGATTGGTATCGACATTGGCCAAAAGAACCTCGATCAGGTGCTGAGTGATCCTAACCCGATGACTGCGATTAGGTTTGATTCGCGCATTTATGGCACGCGCATCATGCTCAGTGGTAGCAGTAGCGATCTTGACTGCACCGATGCCTATAGCCAGCTGAAACTCATGACAGAATCAACCTTCATTCCAAGGCTTAAACAGGTTCTGTCAGCCTCATTGGGAACTTCGTCAGCCACTGACACTAATGACGTGATCCGAAATGCACTGAATAACCTTGGTTTGGCTTCGGTTAACACCCAAGAGTACATGACCGCGTCAGTGCTTTTGCCTATTTATGAGCAAAGCGTGACGGGCAAGTATATGGATGATCAAGCTTTCACCGCAGCCGTTATGGTTAACCAAGCGATTGAGCAGCGCAATACGCAATGGGCGGCGGAGCAGACTCTGTTCCAAAGTATTGTTCGTCCGATGATGACGTTTTTTGAGGGTTTCATTTACGCCATCACCCCTTTGATGGCCTTTGTGATAGCCCTTGGCCAAATCGGGATGCGAATGGCTGGGAAGTACTTGTTAATCCTGCTTTGGATTCAACTTTGGATGCCTGTCATGGCCATCATTAACCTGTATATTCATTTAACCGTTGCAGGGAAAATGTCGGCTCTTGATGCCTTTGCAGGTACAGAAGTGCCATCTTTTGCTGGGATGATGCAGATGGATTCAGTGCTGCAAACCTGGATAGCTACTGGCGGCATGTTGGCGTCGAGTGTTCCGGCGATTTCGCTCATGCTCGTGTATGGCTCAGCAATAACTGCAACCCACTTGGCTGGACGTCTTCAAAACGGTGATGCCATTGATGAAAAGATGGCAAGTCCAGATGTCGCGAAAAATGCCCCGGTAATGCAATCACAGTCAATGTTCCAAAATTCAGCCCTCACTGGTTCTGCTATGACCGGCGCGTCAAACCTACTAAGCAGTTTCTCTGTCGGAAACGCAGTGGGTTCAATGGTCGGCTCTGCAAAAGAATCCATGACTCAGGCAACCCAAGCCTTTAGTCGTCAGGTTGGGAATACTATGAGTCGAACTTTTGGTGAAAAGCTAAGTTACGACAACCTGTCTTCGGTTGGACGTCAGATCGGCTCATCTAACTCCGCATCTAGCGCCGTTGTTAATCAGGTTACTGATGACCTGCAAACTCGGTATGGTTTTGGAGACGATAAAAAAGATGCTGTACGTGGCTTGGTATCTGGCGCGTTATCGGGAGGCTTAAGGGTCGGTGGCGATGGAACCATTACAAATACCGATGATAAAGAAGTAGCAGATAAAGGGTTCTTGGGAAGATTACTTGGTACAGGGGGGAATGACTCCCCACAGGGCAACTTACCAGGAGTCGATAAGCCTGACTCATCTCGTGTACCAAAAATATCACGGTTACGAGCAGGCTTGGATTTAGGTGGTAACTTTAGTGGCCAAGTTGAGTCATCAGAAGGCAGTTCTCGATCTACGACCGCAAATACGCTCACAGGGGAGATGCAAAGCTTGGCATCAAGTGATTCACGACGTGCTGAGTATCGCGATGCAATGGTTAAGGACCTTTCAGATTCAAGACGTTCTGGCGTTGAGATGTCCTTGTCTAACCAAGACTATCAGTCTCTTCAGAGTTCAGCACAAGACGTTGTCACGGCATCAAACCGCTTTAGTGAGCTTGATCAGGCCAGCTACAGTCTATCAGGACAAAGAAATACTGATGGTGCGACGTTAACCCGATTAGCGGCGGATAATCCTGAAGTCATGGATTATTTAGGTCGCTATATGAACCAGCATGTTGAAGCCGGTAACCGATTACGTGAAAACCTTCCAATGTATCAGCGCTTGTTACCTGATGATAATCAGGCGTATGTGGCCGCAGCTATGGAGTCTTTAACCTATAGCAATTCTTCAACGCCCGCTGAACGGGACAATGATTATCAAGCAGCAATGACTGTTATGGCCATGGCTACCGGAGCCGATTTACGATCAATTCAGCCGCGCTCAAATGAAGGCTTGTCATCAACTGCACCTACTTTTGGTGGTACTCAAAGCCAAGTTGAATCGGGTGTATTGGGCGGCTACGAGGATGCAGCAACAGTTCAAACTCAGTTCAACGCAGCTCAATCGGCTTACCAAACCAATCTGTCTGGTATAGATGGACAGTTGAATGCGCATCAGCAGCAAGCTCAGCAGGCCGTAGCTACTGACACAAGTACCTATCAATCTGAACTAAACAGTGAAGCTGGATCTCAGTGGCGATCACGCATTATGGCTGATGATAGCGGAGTTTCTGGTGCTGAAATGTTCTTCAACAGCGCCAGTGCTATTGGTGATTTCAGTGGCAAGCATACTGATGCAGCTCTGCATACCTTGAATCACTTTGGCGAAGACTATGAGAGTTACAAAGAACAAGCGCTTGAAGATCCTGGCTCACGAGGTTTCTTGCACAACGCTACTGTGGCCAGCAAATCAACCTGGGATGGCTTAAAAGCCGCCGTTGATGCAGGAACCTCTTTGGAAAACCCATTGACGGCGTTTAATGATGCATACAGTGGATCGAGTACGCAGTATGCCTCCGAAGTAAACTGGGGCACTAAGTCTGAAGCCATGTTGGCGGGGGCATTCGGTGCGGCAGTTAACAATCGATATGGTGAGTTTCTAGAGCAGTATGCTGATGATTTTAAACAGGAAGCATACAGCGAAGGGCAGAGAATGGGATTGACCCCGATTCAAAGTCAAGTTTTCGCTCAAGCTTTCAATGAAGGTTTGGCGGGGCGCGTATTCAACTCTGAAGACTCATCGAGTTGGTCGCCTGAAATGCTTGGCCTAAGGGAGCAAATGCTAAATGAGTATCGTCAAAAGGATGAGAGTGGCGCTTACATCTCTGACAGTGTGTCTGAAGAAGATAAAGCATTTGTGGATAAGCAGATAGCGGTGATCTCAAATGCATCCCTTGCGGGAGATTATGCTCAGAACAACTTGATTGATATTAGGGCCTATAACCAGGCATCAGGAAGGAACTAGAAATAGAAGGTAGCCAGCGTGATAGGCTGGCTACTTTTTTGGTTTTTTGGGGAGAATAGATGAGCGACCATCTGCAAATTCGTTTACCCAGTACCAATATTTTTTTTCGCTCAGGCTTAGTTCTCGACCGGTATCTTTCAGTTGCCTTTGAAACAAACGGATTAGACCGCTTAAGCCTAAGAAAGCTAAGCCGACACAGAAAATTGTCCAACTCGCTTGCCAATATGCGATTGCTAAAAACATAGTGGTGATGGCTATAAGGCCGATGGGGTTGCAGGTCGCTTTGAATCCCAAGTAGCTGAGAAAAACGACGGTGCAGAACAGAAATGGCAGAGCCGCTAACTTGGCAGATGACGTTAATATTTCTGATGGAAAAAAATGAGCCGCAGCCAAAGTCGCCAGAAAAAGCCCCAGTGATATAACCCAGCAGCGTGCTGGTAAAGATTTAAGTAAGTTTGTCATCTTAGTACTCTCAAAGTGCACGGGCGGTGCACAATCAAATCATGTATCAGCATGTTAGTTCTCAAAAAGTGCTCTAGTGGTTTGCTCGGCCATAATTTCGCACACAGGACATTTAAGCTGAATGCGCTGTTGAGATACCGTCAAATACAGACTACCGCATCGACACCGGTGTAAGGATGCAAGCTGTGATCTTAAATCACGAGCTAGAACCCAACCTTCATTGATGGTTAGTTTTTTCCAGGGGATCTCAGCTGGAAGATCTGCTTCTTTTCTTGCAACCAAGTACGCATCGTAAGCCTTCATCAAAGCATCAATATTTAATTGCTTGTAGACATTGTCACCACCAATATTGACATAAAGCGCCATCAGCAGGGAGCCTTCAACCAAGGCTCTTCTACTTTTAACGATGGCATCAGATTCTGGCAATTGACCAGGACAAGGTGACTTGCCAGTCACTTCTTTGTGGAGCCTTCTGATAATGTGGATTGGCAAACCTGTATCGAGCGCGATAATGGTTGTTCGAAATCCGTATTTAATAAGCAGCGAGGCTCGGGTAAACAGCTCACTTTTGGACAGGTTATCAATCATGCATCCCCCTTGTTGTTTAAGGTTGATAATAAATAAGCGATTCTTGGGATACCTGTGCCTTTGCTCTTCACCATCTCAATCAGTTGGCTCTGGTTTCCCCTTGGTTGAAACAGCATGAATGATGAGGTCGCCACTCGTTGCAGGTCGTCAACACCAGCATTAATCAGTGCATCAACCACATCGCGTGTAAGTCCAAAGCGCAAGACAGCCTCTTGCGGATCAATTCGCGCTAATTCTCGTGCTGCGTGTAGGTACGCCAAATTTAATTGATAGAAGTCTTGTTGATTGGTTGTCATTGACGGACCTCCAGTTCATGTAAAATATTGCGATAAATAGAAAGCACTCTTTGTCCATACCAGCGTGCACGCTCTTCGTTCCAACTGTGATAGCGGCCTATGCCAAGCTCTAAATCGTTTGGTGAAGACTTGATTGCTTCGGCCAAAATACTGGAGCCGACAGTAAGGTTGGTGATGGGGTCTAGCAGTTCAGCTGCTGAGCTCACTCGATGCCCATGCCAATGCAAATTGATTTGCATAAGGCCAATATCGAGCTGGTATTTTTCACTCTCTTGCAGTGCTTGGTTTAACAGTTGCTTCGCTTCTGTCTGAGATTTGGCGTAAGTTGCATTTGAACCATTGCGAATTGCGTATGGCCATGGACTGGTCATGTTGAGACCGCGATGTGAGGCAGACTCAGCCAAGGCAACGGCGTAGAGCATGACTGGATCAATACCAACGCTTTGTGCTGCTTTTTCCCACTGATAGCCCGGAAACGCATAGACTGAAGTGCTTGCGGACATGGCTATCGCTAGGGCAATCGTTTTTGCTTTAATCGTTTTCATTTTTGTCCTCTAATTCATTTCCGAGAAGCGCTTGAATGGCTTTCGGGCTTATTCTTTTTAAAGGCACTGCGCTAAAGTCGGCGATGCCTCTCGTATAAACTTGTGCCGCTTTTGACCAGTCGCCCACGGCAACCGGCGCTTGCATATCAAATCCTTTTTGCTGGTTCTGATGGTCTGCAATACCCTGTAATAGCCTTGGGTATTCACCCACTTCGTCCCGGAGCAAGTAAGCCTGGTAGCGTGCTAAAAACTCTTTTTGCTTAAAGGGGTATTCCCTGTCGTCAACCTTGCAGAGTTCAACCCATCCCCCCATGTCTGAAATAACGCGGTGAATAAACGCATCGTCAAACATCACGGATGTCCAAGCGCCAACCTGACGAACAGCCTTGTCAACTTTGTTCCAAGCAACCATGGCTCTTGAGCCAGAGTTGCCATCGATATGCTTGATGACGTCAGCGGGCTTTGGAAAAAATTGCCCAGTATCCGGGGATTGAATATGCCGAGTCAGACCGATTCGCACTTCTTCAATGCTGTAAGCACGAAGGGCTTCAAATGCGATGGATAGCAATTGCGGTGATACGCTTTTGCCATACATGGCCCAAGCTGCTCCCCAAACTTCAGCAAACTCGCGTTTATCAACCTCCTGCACTTGAACGAACCTCCCGAATACCTGGTCCGGCCCAGCTTTCAGCAATGCGGCGATTGCTTTCTTCAATATTCAATTGGTGATTGCTGCCCTTTAGGCTCGTCGATGATTGCTGTACTTCATTAATGCGAACGTACTCGTCTTCCCATTGCCGGTTTAAAAGCCAGTTATGTGGCATAGGGGTCTTAGTCCGGTCTTGATACTGCAATCGGTTGTCTCGTTGCTCTTTCCAGCGTGTTAGCACTTCCAAGGCGAGTTCATGGTCTTCATTGAGGCCCATGCGTAGCCATTCTTCTTTGGCTTTCGCTTTTTTTTCTTTGCGTATTTGTACATCCCAGAAGTCTTCAAACTGTATCTGGTCAACAGTTTTAACTGTTGGTTTATTGCTTCCCTCAGAGTCATCCGACCGTTGAGAGTCCCTTACCGGGTTGCCATCAGGCATAAACAATGATGAAAATTCTTCTGGAAGCCGAGCTTGAAAAGCGGCAAGAGATTTCAAAAGCGATGCCATACCAACGAAGTCGGCAGGTACATCTTTAAGCAACCGAAAGGCTGCCTTACCTTGGTTTGGGTTTTCGATTGGGTTGTGCTTCAGAAAGCTTCGAATCAAAGTCCAACCAGATCCCTCGCAACGAATCAGGAACTGATCTTGTTCTAACTCACTTAACGCCTTGGCAACCTGTTGCTCATCCCAGTTCAAGTCAGAAGCAACGTAACCAATCGGCAGTCGAAAGCAGCCAAGCAAATTACAATGTGGGCATGTAAGCAAATACAGTCCTAGCAACTTCGCAGAGTCACTCCAGGACAAAACGTTTTGCTTTAGCCAAAAGCGGGTATAGACCTTGCCATAATCACGCATGGAGGTACTCGCTTCTGTGTTTACGTAAAATGCTGACCATTACTTGCCCTTAATCCTACTGGTTACTGGCTTTCAGCTCGCTTGGGCATTCGGGGTAGATGTCCGGTCTTAACTGAGATCGGGTTACCTGTCCTTGCGTAGCTTGTTCGATGGGTAAAACGAATTCAGCGGGAACACGCCCTGATTTATTCAACCAAAACCAGACGTTTTGCTGTTTTGAGTTGATGGCTCGCGCTAATGCTGATTGCCCGCCGACCAAGTCAATGGCACGGCGGAGATGTTTTTGTGTCGTGTTGAACACTTCCATACCGTCTCCTGTTACAATAAAAACTGTTACAAGATTGAATGTTACAGTTTAAACTGTAGATAAGTCAACAGTTAAAATTGTTGAAAGGCTACAGTTTTATTTGTAGAATACGGGCTTATGAAAACTTTATCCGAACGACTAAACCATGCCTTGCAGCTTACTGGGGTGACTCAGTCTGAGTTGGCTCGTCGCATTGGTATCAAACAGCAGTCGATCAGCCAGATTTGCTCTGGTAAATCGGCTAGGTCTCGTTACACCATGCAGATCGCGGAGGCGCTTCGCGTGAATGCTCATTGGCTCGCCACAGGTGATGGCGAGATTGGCTTGGGGGTCGGTAATGTAGAAGTCGGGCCTGATATTAAGGGAAGAATTCCTCTCATTAACTGGGTTCAGGCCGGTGATTGGACTGAAATAGCGGAGGGATTTGCCCATGAAGATGCTGAGGAGTGGCGTGAAGTCACTGGGAAAGCACATGAGGGTTGTTTCGCACTTCGCGTAAAAGGCGACAGTATGGAAAATCCAAGCGGAAAAAAATCCATACCTGAGGGGGCAGTGATCGTTGTTGATCCTGAGTTACCTTACTCTTCAGGTTCATTGGTTGTTGCGCGTTTGGATGATTCGAAAGAAGCAACCTTTAAGCAGTTGGTTATTGATGGTGAACAGAAGTATCTAAAACCTTTGAACCCGCAATACCCTGCAATACCGATCAACGGCAACTGCACCATCATCGGTGTAGTACGACAAGCTATCATCGATTTTTGGTAGCGATGGAATTTGTGGTTTAGCCACAGTTGTTCATGAGCTGAAGAAGCAACGATTGCAAACAGCTACAACTGAGCATTGGCGCACGCTGAGAGTAAATGGTAACCGATTAGATAACCATTGATTGTTTATAAAGTCAAGATCAGCGAAAATAGCGGCCAATTACGATTAACACGACGGATTTGACAAGCGAAGAACTGAAAAGAGAGTACTTCCAAAAGTGTGTACAAATCCGTGTACAAACTAAAAGAATTTATACATGGCAAACCAAGATTTTCTCAATGAAATCAATAAGCGAAGGACCTTTGCTATCATCTCTCACCCCGATGCCGGTAAGACTACCATTACTGAAAAGGTATTGCTGTTCGGCAACGCTTTGCAAAAAGCCGGTACGGTAAAAGGCAAAAAATCAGGCCAGCATGCTAAATCAGACTGGATGGAAATGGAAAAAGATCGTGGTATTTCCATTACCACCTCTGTGATGCAATTTCCTTATCGTGACGCCTTGGTTAACCTGCTTGATACCCCAGGTCACGAAGACTTTTCGGAAGATACTTACCGTACATTGACCGCCGTTGACTCTTGTTTGATGGTGATCGATTCGGCTAAAGGTGTTGAGCAACGTACCATCAAATTAATGGAAGTGACGCGTCTACGTGACACGCCGATTGTCACCTTCATGAACAAGCTCGACCGTGATATTCGAGATCCGATTGAGTTGATGGACGAAGTCGAAGATGTACTCAATATTGCTTGCGCCCCGATCACTTGGCCCATTGGCGCAGGTAAAGAGTTTAAAGGGGTCTATCACCTGTTGCGTGATGAGGTGATCCTGTATCAAAATGGTATGGGACATACGATTCAAGATTCACAGATCATTAAAGGGTTAAATAATCCTGAGCTAGACCAAGCCATTGGCAGCTATGCGCAAGAGATCCGTGATGAGATGGAGCTCGTTTTAGGCGCCTCTAATGAGTTTGATTTAGATGCTTTTCTAAAAGGTGAACTGACTCCGGTTTTCTTTGGTACCGCATTGGGTAACTTTGGTGTTGACCATATTCTTGACGGTATCGTGCAATGGGCACCGCGTCCACAAGCGCGCGAAACCGATGTCAGAGTCATGGAGCCTGAAGAGCCAAAGTTCAGTGGTTTTGTGTTTAAGATTCAAGCCAACATGGACCCTAAACATCGTGACCGTGTGGCCTTTATGCGTATCTGTACTGGACGTTACGAGCAAGGCATGAAGATGCACCATGTGCGTATAGGTAAAGATGTTAATGTCAGTGATGCTTTGACCTTTATGGCAGGAGATCGTAATCGCGCCGAGGCGGCTTATCCTGGCGACATCATAGGCTTGCATAACCACGGTACGATTCGAATCGGTGATACCTTTACTCAAGGTGATAAATTTCGCTATACCGGTATCCCTAATTTTGCCCCAGAAATGTTCCGCCGAATTCGTTTAAAAGATCCATTAAAACAAAAGCAACTGCTAAAAGGCTTAGTGCAGCTGTCAGAAGAGGGGGCCGTACAGGTGTTTAGACCCTTAGACACTAACGATTTAATCGTCGGCGCTGTCGGTGTGCTGCAGTTTGAGGTGGTTGTACAGCGCTTAAAAAGTGAATACAAAGTGGAAGCTATTTACGAAGCGATCAGCGTAGCAACGGCTCGCTGGGTTTATTGTGACGATCACAAAAAGCTGGATGACTTTAAGCGCAAGTGCAGTAATAACTTAGCACTCGATGGTGGCGATAACTTAACCTATATCGCACCGACTATGGTTAATCTCAACTTGTCGATGGAGCGTTATCCAGATATTGAGTTTGCCAAAACACGCGAAAACTAAGATTTAATCAAGCTTGTCTCTATAGCATTACGCTCAGCATTGCAGATAAAAAAAGCAGATCCGTCTGCTTTTTTTGTGTCTAAAATAGAGTGGTTTTAGTCGTGTCATTTAACCCCCTTATTGTAAGCATGCTCATTTTGTAAGCATGCTCGTTGCGAGAGCCGTTAAATGAAATGTACATGGTGGCAAACCTACATTGCTTGGTGCGATCGCATGGGATTTACCGAAAATAGCCAGCGATGTTGTGCGTGCCATACTGGCTGAGCAGGGTTTAATAACGCGCGTTCGGCGCAGAAAGCTCAAGTACAAGGTGTCACTTCATCCAAGCTGATGTTTGATGACATTGAATCATCAGCCAAGTGTTCATCGCATGACAGCCATTAGAAGGGGGGGCTCGTATGGTCAGTCGTATTACTTTTAACGCTAAGGCACCAGTGATGCCCGTTATTGACAGCCATATCCACCTAGATTTTGATTTGTTTGATGCAAAGCGTGACATATTAATGTTGCACATGCAGCGACTGGGTTTAGTGCATGCAGTGATCCCCGGAGTATCTGCTGCCCATTGGGCTAAGCAACGCGCCGTAGCGAAGCAATATGATTGCAGTTATGCCTTAGGCATTCATCCTTGGTATTGCGATGAGCAATGGCCTAGTGACATAGTTCAACTTGAACAATTACTGATAAAAAACAAGCAAGACAAACGCTTAGTGGCGATTGGTGAATGTGGCCTCGATGGTGGATATCGTGACACGTGGGATATGCAAATTCACTGTTTCGAGGCGCAGTTAAGTTTGGCGCAGCGTTTTGACTTGCCAGTAATAATTCACAGTGTCAAAGCTCATAATGAAGTATTGCATTTACTTAAGCGTTATCCATTAAACAAAGCGGGAGTGATCCATGGCTTTTATGGCAGTACTCAATTGGCGCAGCAGTATCTCGATTGTGGTATGAAGCTGGGGATCGGCCATCTACTATTAAACAAAACGGCCAAAAAGCTACGAGAGTCCATTGTCAATCTGCCCTTAGCATCTTTAGTGGTTGAGACCGATCTGGCTCTTGCTTTACAGCAGGAAAAACCAGATGTTGACGATAATATCAGCGAATCTAACTTAATGTTGCATTTATTGATCGCAGAAATTGCAATGTTGCAGAAAAAATCTCGCGTTCTAGTTTCAGAACAAGTGTTTCGAAATACCCTGCAACTCTTTGACCTCTAATTTGATTTTTAAAAAACAGATGTGGGGCGCATCAAATTTATGGTCTAACGTATTGAAATAAAACTTCAAAAACTTGATCAAAACGACGATTTTAGCCAATCGCTCGGGTATAATCTGATGTTGAAAAAAGGTTGGTTAACAACATAATTAAAAATTATTAACAATAGGGTGATGGTTAATGGATATTTTAATGAGCTTGGTAGGGGTGGTCACCCTACTTGCAATAGGTTTTTTGTTATCAAATAACAAAAAAGCTATTAACTTCCGCACTGTGTTTGGCGCGCTGGCTATTCAGGCGTTTTTCGCAGGTTTCGTGTTATATGTTCCAGTCGGTAAAGATATTCTTCAAACAGTCTCTGATGGCGTATCAAGCGTTATTAGTTACGCACAAGACGGTATCAGCTTCCTTTTCGGCGATTTAGCTAACTTCAAAGTTGGTTTCATCTTCGCGGTTAACGTGCTACCGGTTATCGTATTCTTCTCTTCACTTATCGCCGTACTTTACTACCTTGGCATCATGCAGTGGATCATCCGTATTATCGGTGGTGCGCTACAAAAAGCCTTGGGTACTAGCCGTACTGAATCTATGTCTGCGACAGCCAATATCTTCGTTGGTCAAACTGAAGCGCCACTTGTGGTTCGTCCGTTTATCGCGACAATGACGCAATCTGAGCTGTTTGCCATCATGGTCGGTGGTTTAGCCTCAATCGCGGGTTCGGTCTTAGCCGGTTACGCGCAGATGGGTGTACCTATCCAGTACCTTGTTGCTGCATCTTTCATGGCAGCTCCAGGTGGCCTATTAATGGCTAAGCTGATGCATCCAGAAACCGAGAAAACGGTTAATGAAATGGATGAGCTTCCAGACGATCCTGATAAGCCAGCTAACGTATTAGATGCTGCTGCTGCAGGTGCTTCATCGGGTATGCATTTAGCATTAAACGTGGGGGCTATGCTACTTGCTTTCGTGGGGCTGATTGCCATGCTTAACGGCATCATTGGTGGTGTAACGGGTCTGTTTGGTTTAGAGGGTATCACTCTAGAGCTAATTTTAGGCTATGTGTTTATGCCACTTGCATTCCTTATCGGTGTACCTTGGAACGAGGCTTTAGTTGCCGGTTCTTTCATCGGTCAAAAGATTGTGGTTAACGAATTCGTTGCTTACCTCAATTTTGCTCCATATCTGAAAGATGTGGCTGATGGCGGTCTATTAGTTGAAGCAACGAATGCTGTGATGACGGATAGAACTAAAGCTATCATCTCGTTCGCACTGTGTGGCTTCGCTAACTTATCTTCAATCGCTATTTTACTTGGTGGTCTAGGTTCAATGGCGCCAAGCCGTCGTCACGACCTTGCTAAGCTAGGTTTCCGTGCGGTGATTGCAGGTTCATTAGCAAACTTGATGAGTGCGACGCTTGCGGGTCTATTCCTAGCGTTATAAGTCTCAGGTAATTTCTTGGGGGATGCCCCTGAATGATGACTCTGCCCAGCAGGGCAGAGTCAAAGTTAACTACACCATTTTTCACAACAAGCAAAACAGCGTTATTAATTAACACTGTACTAGCTAATCATGTGTCTGTAGCTACAGATTTATGAGGGTGCTAGACCAACGAACTCAGGTAAGTCAGCTTGTAAATAGGGTCAATATTTACAAGCGTTGACCAATCATTGCAGTTTGTTTTTATGTTAGAAAATTGTGTTCGCATTTTTACGTTAATTGTATTGTTATTTAGTACCGTTTGGGTAAAATGCGGCGCGAAACAAAAAGAAGCACTGACTCTTTAAGAGCAGTAAAACCATAAAATAATGGGGTTGATGATGAAAAACGTTAAAACTTTAGCTTTAGCTGCTACAGCGGTAGCTGCGATGTCAGGTACAGCGTTTGCAGCTGATCGCTCAGACCTACACGGTAGCGATTACAAGTGGATGCAGTTCAATGCGATGTATGCAATCGATGAGCATCCAATTGCACCAGGTGCTGATGCTGAACATAACTACCTAGAGATGGAATTTGGTGGACGTTCTGGTGTAGTTGATCTTTATGGTTACGTTGATGTATTCAACCTAACTAACAGCAGTTCAGGTGACAAAGTAAACGGCGCGAGCAAAATGTTCATGAAGTTTGCTCCACGTTTCTCTATCGATGCTATCACTGGGTTAGACCTTTCTGCTGGCCCTATCCAAGAAGTATACTTCTCAACCCTATTTAACTGGGGCGGTGGTGGAATCGCTCAAGACGGAAGTGGCGATACTAACATGTCATTCTGGGGTGTTGGTGCTGACGTAATGGTGCCATGGTTGGGCAAAACTGGCATGAACCTGTATGCCACTTATGACTTCAATACCAAAGATTGGAATGGTTATCAGTTCTCTGCTAACTGGTTCAAGCCTTTCTACTTCTTCGAAAACAAGAGCTTCCTGTCATTCCAAGGTTATGTTGATTACCAATTTGGTGCTGATGAAGTTAAAGCTTATGATGACGCTGGTAAGTACGTAAACACAACATTTACTTCTAGCGGTGGTAATGTGTTCTTCGGCCTATACTGGCACTCTGAGCGCTACGCGCTTGGTTATGGTCTAAAAGGCTTTAAAGATGTTTATTTACTTAAAGATAACGGAACATTTGGCCTAGAATCAACAGGTTGGGGTCACTACCTCAGCGCAACTTACAAGTTCTAAGAATAGAATAAGTAAGTATTTGGAGCCGCGTTGGCGGCTCCAAATTATTATCTTCCAAATGGAGCTTCATCTCACGAGATAGGTTAATTTTTACTTAAGCATGAACTATATTGATAGAGCTTGTTTAGATAAAGGTTAGTCGTTTTACGCGCTAAAATGGATTTTTCGCGGAAAGGCAGGAACACTACTCTACAGTGATAATAATTCGTTCCCCTTCCCGGTCTTCAAGGATTCAAGTCGTTACCTTGTTTCAGGATGGCTCGCAACATAGTGTGGGGCAATGAACTCCTGAATGTGTAAAACATATGCCATATTCCTGTAATGGGGATTGGCTTGTTTTATGCCAACGCTGAAGGCCCGGCCATAACAATAATCACAATTGCCAACTCTTAGGCGCTGTCATACGTCGATCTCTTTTTATTATTTTCAATTAATAAATTACGTCTCGGAGAGCTATTATGAGCGATTTAAAAAAAGCAGCACAACAAGCCATTCAATTAATGGACTTGACCACGTTAAATGACGACGATACCGATCAAAAAGTGATCGAGCTTTGTCATAAAGCGCAGACCCCTGCAGGCAATACCGCCGCCATTTGTATCTATCCTCGCTTCATTCCTATTGCGCGCAAAACCCTCAATGATATGGGCTGTGAAGAGATTAAAATCGCCACAGTGACTAATTTCCCTCATGGCAACGATGACATTGCTATTGCCGTACTCGAAACCCGCGCGGCAGTGGCTTATGGCGCCGATGAAGTGGATGTTGTGTTCCCTTACCGTGCGTTAATGGAAGGCAATGAAACCATAGGTTTTGAACTTGTTAAAGCCTGTAAAGAAGAGTGCGGTGATGATGTCTTACTAAAAGTCATTATCGAATCGGGTGTGTTACAAGATCCAGCATTAATTCGCCGTGCTTCAGAACTCTCTATCGATGCTGGCGCTGACTTTATCAAGACCTCAACAGGTAAAGTTGCAGTAAATGCTACCTTAGAAGCGGCTGAAATCATGATGACAGTGATCAGCGAAAAGAATCCTAAAGTGGGCTTTAAGCCTGCCGGTGGTGTTCGTGATGCAGCTGCCGCCGCCGAGTTCTTAGGCCTTGCTGCACGCATACTCGGTGATGATTGGGTCAGCCCTGCAACGTTCCGCTTTGGTGCATCGAGCCTACTTACTAACTTGCTGCATACTTTAGAGTTAGCCGACGCTCCTAAAGGGCCGCAAGGCTACTAATACTTAAGCTAAGGCTTAATCAGTTTAGTGAGTTAGCGTTTAAATTAAGTGTGATCTAAATCTAATTGAAGACGCCATTTCAGCCAGTGTTTTACCTTATCCGTAGACTGGCATGGCGTCTTATAAAAGAGCTTGTCGTTATTACATAGCATTAGCGGCAAACTTGGAGGCAGCACCATGTTTTTAGCACAAGAAATTATTCGTAAAAAACGTAATGGCGAAGCATTAACCACCGCAGAGATTCAGTTCTTCGTTAAAGGGATCACTGATAATAGTGTGTCAGAGGGGCAGATCGCGGCCCTAGGCATGGCGGTTTATTTTAATGACATGAATATGGATGAGCGTATTGCGCTCACCACGGCGATGCGTGACTCTGGTACCGTGCTTAATTGGGATAGTTTAGGGCTAAATGGTCCGATTATTGACAAACACAGTACCGGTGGTGTGGGTGATGTGATAAGCCTCATGCTTGGCCCCATGGCCGCTGCGTGTGGCGGTTATGTGCCTATGATATCTGGCCGAGGGCTTGGCCATACTGGTGGTACGCTAGATAAGTTTGATGCTATTCCGGGTTACCAAACTGAACCCGACAGTCAGCTGTTTCGGCAGGTGGTTAAAGACGTCGGCGTTGCCATTATTGGTCAAACGGGTGACCTAGTCCCTGCCGATAAGCGCTTCTATTCTATCAGGGATAATACCGCCACGGTTGAATCTATCTCGCTTATTACCGCTTCTATCTTGTCGAAAAAACTGGCCTGCAGCCTTGATGCACTCGCGATGGATGTCAAAGTGGGCAGCGGCGCTTTCATGCCGACCTACGAAGCATCTGAAGCATTAGCACGTTCTATCACAGCTGTTGCCAATGGCGCAGGGACAAAGACCACTGCATTATTGACCGACATGAACCAAGTTTTGGCGTCCTGTGCGGGTAATGCCGTTGAGGTGAAAGAGGCGGTGGACTTCTTAACGGGCGCGTATCGTAATCCCCGTTTATATGCTGTCACTATGGGGCTGTGCGCCGAGATGTTGCAACTGGGTGGCCTAGCGGCCAACGAAGCCCAAGCGCGTGACATGCTTAATCGCGTCCTTGATAACGGTAAAGCCGCCGAAATCTTTGGCCGGATGATTTCGGGTCTTGGTGGTCCGAGTGACTTTATCGAAAACTACGCCAACTATCTGCCACACTCAGCCATTATTCGTCCTGTGTATGCTAACCGTAGCGGATTTGCTACGGCAATGGACACTCGCGAACTGGGTTTAGCTGTGGTGACCTTAGGTGGTGGACGGCGTAAACCTGGTGATAAACTCGATTACAGTGTCGGGTTAACCCAAGTCTGTGCATTAGGTGATGAAATCACCGCCGATAAACCCATAGCCATGATCCATGCACAATCGGAAGATGCATTTGATGCCGCAGCGCAGGCCGTACAAAATGCGATTCATATTGGCGATACCGCGCCAGAAAAAACACCAGAGATCTATCGTTACATTCGTCAATCTGATCTCTAGGAGAGTAAACGATGAAAAGAACAGTAATTATGATGCTTGACTCATTCGGCGTCGGTGCAGCATCAGATGCACAAGCGTTTGGTGACTTAGGCTCAGACACCTTTGGTAATATCGCTAAAGCGTGCGCCGAAGGTAAAGCCAACGATGGTCGCCAAGGGCCATTAAAGTTGCCTAACCTTGCTAAATTGGGGTTAGCGCTAGCGGCTAAAGAGAGCACGGGCAAGATGCCACAGGGGTTCAGCGATGACGTTGAGATCATTGGGGCTTATGGCCATGCCGATGAATTAAGTTCGGGTAAAGATACTCCCAGCGGCCATTGGGAAATGGCGGGCGTGCCAGTGCTTTATGAGTGGGGTTACTTCAGCGATCTAACCAACTCTTTTCCGAAAGAGCTGACTGATAAGATTTTGGCAAGAGCGGGTCTGAGCGATTATTTAGGTAATTGTCACGCCTCTGGCACCGCGATTTTAGAAGAGCTGGGTGAAGAGCATATGCGTTCAGGTATGCCAATTTTTTACACCTCAGCCGACTCGGTATTCCAAATTGCCTGCCATGAAGAGTCCTTTGGTCTCGAGAAACTGTATGAGCTGTGCATTATTGCCCGCGAAGAACTAGAGCCATATAACATTGGCCGCGTTATTGCGCGTCCCTTTGTTGGCACTGGCCCTAGTGATTTCGCTCGTACTGGCAATCGTCGTGATTACGCGGTTGAACCGCCAGCAAAAACCGTACTGGATAAATTGAAAGAATCTGGCGGCGAAGTGGTCAGTGTTGGTAAGATTGCCGATATTTATGCTCACTGTGGCATTACCCAAAAAGTGAAAGCGACTGGCTTAGAAGCCCTATTCGATGCGACACTTGATCAAGTTAAGCTGGCAGGTGACCGTACTCTAGTTTTTACCAACTTTGTTGATTTTGACTCTCATTACGGTCATCGCCGCGATATCGCTGGCTATGCTCGTGCACTGGAGTATTTTGACAGCCGCTTACCTGAAATATTGGCACTGCTAGATGACGATGATTTATTACTGCTGACTGCCGATCACGGTTGTGACCCTACTTGGCCTGGTAGCGATCACACCCGTGAGCGTGTACCGGTATTAGCCTATGGCGCCGGGTTAACCGCAGGCTCGCTTGGGCTGCGTAACAGTTTTGCCGATATTGGCCAGAGTATCGCAAGCTACTTTGAGCTTGAACCGATGGAATATGGCACATCATTTGTAGGTTAATCTACCTGTAAATGGTCTAGAATTATTGATTTGGCGGAGCTGATTTTCCGCCAGTACTAGAAAGACTTAAGTCTAAAAAAATAGGGGTTAAATAGATGGCTACACCACATATTAATGCAGTAGACGGTGCATTTGCAGATACCGTGTTATTCCCAGGCGATCCACTACGTGCTAAATACATTGCTGAAACTTTCCTTGAGAACGTTGAGCAAGTCACTGACGTGCGTAACATGCTAGGTTTCACGGGTACTTACAAAGGCGTACGCATTTCAGTTATGGGTTCTGGCATGGGTATTCCTTCATGCTCAATCTATGCAACTGAATTAATTAAAGATTATGGTGTTAAAAACCTAATCCGTGTTGGTACCTGTGGTGCGGTAAGCACCGACGTTAAAGTGCGCGATGTGATCATCGGTATGGGTGCTTGTACTGACTCGCAAACTAACCGTCTGCGTTTCAAAAACCAAGACTTCGCTGCAATTTGTGATTACAGCCTACTAAGCGCTGTAGTTAAAGCTGCCGACGCTCGTGGTACTAAGTACCGCGTAGGTAACGTATTCTCTGCCGATTTGTTCTATACGCCAGATCCAGAAATGTTTGACGTAATGGAAAAAATGGACGTACTAGGTGTCGAAATGGAAGCGGCTGGTCTATATGGCGTCGCGAAAGAGTTTGGTGCTAAAGCCTTATGCGTTGTCACCGTATCAGATCATATCCGTACCGGTGAGAAAACTACGTCAGAAGAGCGTCAAACTACCTTCAACGAAATGATTGAAATGACATTGGAAGCTGCAATTACTCTGTAATTGGCTCAACCACTTTTAATCGATTAAAACGGGCCCTAGTGCCCGTTTTTTTGTTGCCCATATTAAACTAACTGCGTTATCGGTGAGCTGATATCGGACTTTAAGCGCCTTGCAGCAAGCTATGTAGGTGAGCCTGAGAGTTAGCGTTAACCTGATGTCTGATTTAGGTGACGTTAATCAGATTTGTTTGCCTGTGTTTTAGCGTTATCTGGTGTGGACTTCTTAGTTGGTTCAAGTTCAGACTCTGCTTGTGGTGCCGTGTCAGATTGAGCCGCGTTGGGGCTCGCTTTCCTGTCTGCCGAGAGGGCTACCGCCAATTTTTTTCCGAGCCTACTTTTGCTCTTCAAACGATCGAAGTGGGCTCGCTTAAACGATAATGCCCGTGATAACAACATGCCAATCAGCCCGGCGATGATCAGCATCATCTGTTGTTGCTCCATATTGAGCTGATGCGCCTCTTTAATTTCGTTAAAAAACAGTTCCGGCACCAAACGCACCTCTACATAGCCCAAATTTTTATCTCCTTGGAGTACCGCCTCAACATAAGGCGGATAGTCGGCTAATAGGGCCTTTAACTCTTCGGAGTCAGGATCTAAATCTTGCTTAGTCACGCTTTGCGCAAATGAGAGCCGTTGGCCTTGTTCACTATAAATAGCGGCAGACATGACTTTAGGATCCAGTACTAATGCACTGGTTAGCCACTGAAGTTGTTCATCATTTTGCAATTGCAAAGCAGGTCCAGCACCATAAGCGGTCTGTTGCACTAGTAATCGTGCCATCTTTTGCGTTTGGGACTTTAGAAGCTGCTGACCTTGTAGTAGGCTTGTTTCCCATAATTGAAATAGGCCCACCATAAGCACTAGCGCAATGCCAATTTGCAGTAATCGCGATAGCCGCTGGGTTTTTTTGAGTCCTTTAAGAAAAAACACTTTGTACCTGAAGATGATAAGGGTTTGATTAATCATAATTGATTATGGTTAAACCCGATAGCCGGAGATGCAACACCAATGGAAAGTCAGCACCAAACTTCACTGTTTTCGTGGCTATATGAACAGGCCTGTGACCAGTTTGAATACCAAGGTAAGCCGTTTGTTCGCCATACGGAGGCCGAGGCGCCAGAGAGGACTTTGCGAGTTCGTTTGGTTTATGAGGTTGTCGACCTTGAGGCGTCACTCACCGATAGCCTTATGTCGCTGCCTTCGTTGGTGAGCATGGCGACTATCCAACGTCCGTTAGGACTTTGGTGTGTTGAGCTGTGTTTAAATTCGCCTTTAACCGAAATGCAGCGTGCTCTCTTATCCGCCTTACCTAAACTCGAGGTGATTGAGATGCCCAAACAGCCAGTCAGATTAGATCTCCCCGGTTTATTGGTCATGGACATGGACTCCACCGCCATTGAGATAGAATGTATCGATGAGCTGGCGAAAATGGCCGGTGTCGGCGAGGCGGTGGCTGTAGTCACAGAGCGAGCCATGCAGGGTGAGCTTGATTTTGAGCAAAGCTTACGCGCTCGTGTGAGCCAGCTCGCCGGTGCCGATGCGGGCATCATAGATAAGCTATGTGCCACGCTACCTCTGATGCCGGGTCTTGAAGCCATGATAACCCTGTTACAAGTGTGCCAATGGCGTTTGGTATTAGCCTCGGGGGGATTTACCCCATTTGTCGGCCACCTTAAAGACTTGCTCGGGTTAGATGCAGCCTATGCTAATGAGCTGGTGATCGAAGCGGGTACCCTTAAAGGTGAGGTGCGTGGCACTGTGGTAGATGCACAATTTAAGGCCGATACCGTAGCACGCTGCGCAACGCAGTGGGGCATAAAAGCGGGTCAGCGCTGCGCCATTGGTGACGGTGCTAATGATATCCCTATGGTGCAAATGGCCGACTTTGGTATCGCATTTCATGCCAAGCCCAAATTACGTCTTGCTGCCGATGCGGCTATAGCGCATTTAGATTTACGTGTTTTACCTTATATGTTGCTCGATCTTAGCGAGCAATAATAAATAAGGTGGGGACGCTGCGACTGAGTATCGTCCCTATTCTTTCCCCAACGTGCCGATAAGCGCTGAGCTTGTTATTTAGCGCTCATATTATTTATTGCAAGCTCACCGTTTTAATCAGAGATTTATTGCCTGATCTATAAGTTAATTTTTTTAAACAAGTGTTTACTTAGCGCGATCCAGCTGTGCGGTTTAAGTTAATTTGCTTGTTTTAGCTCATATTTGTCAGTAGCTTAGTTAAAATTCATTTTTAGTTGATGCCATTTTGAAACTGATGCAGCAATCGCTTTATATTCCCTATCGTCAAGGTCAGTTACACCTTAAGCAGCTTAAATTACCCGATGCCGATATGAGTCAACCGCCAATATTGATGCTCCATGGTGCCATGTCTAATGGGCGGGTGTTTTATAGCGATAGCGGCAAAGGTTTAGGCTGTTATTTAGCTCAGGCAGGGTTCGTGGTGTATGTACTGGATACCTTAGGCAGAGGCTTAAGTACGCCCAAGCTCGCCGCGGGCGCCAACCATGGCCAAGGTGAGGTGATCCGCGAGCAGTTGCCGTTAGTGCAGCACTATATTTTGTCTCAGCACCCACATGCTGGCAAAGTGCATTGGTGCGGTCATTCATGGGGCGGAGTCTTGATGGCCAGTGCGATTGCTCGTTTCGATTTTTTTCAGCACAGTGTGGCCTCATTACTCACTTTTGGCAGTAAACGTGCCATCAAAGTGCGCTCGTTTAAGAAGTGGTTGATGGTCGATGTGGCGTGGAATACCCTTGCACCTGCCATTGCGAAAGGTCATGGGTATCTGGCTGCCGACCGTTGGCGCATGGGGATGGACAACGAGAGCAAAGCATCACTCGCGCAAAGTATCGATTGGGTGCGAGGCGATTGGATAGATCATGATGATGGTTTTAATTATGCAGAGGCGGCTAAGCAGTTAGGGTCTAGTGAAGGTTGGCCCAAAGCTTGGTTTATTGCCGGTTTAGGCGATGCGGTACTGGGTAATCCCGCTGATGTACAGCGGATGCTCGCCGAGTGTCACTGCCATGATGTTGACTATACCTTGTTATCTAAAGCCAACGGCTATCGCCATGATTATGGCCACGCTGAAATGCTCACCCATAAAGATGCCTGTGACGATCACTTTCCACTGGTGCTCAATTGGTATCTATGTGCAAATGGTGCCGATAAGTGAACTTACTAGGGGGTGTTGAGCCATTAATGTTTAATCGGCTGGGTAAGTTCATGATAGGGGCTAGGGTAGCGTAATAGTACCTCGGCTGTAATATCGAGAAATTCCCCAACACCTATGATCCGCCACATCAATTGTTCTAGCTGCGTGGCTTTGTGATGCGCGTGTAGGCTTATGTGTTCTAACTCGCGCTTAATGTAACTCAGATCCGGTTTTGCTGTCGCGCCGCGATAAACCCGCAATGCCATAAATTTACCTAAGTGTTGACTTTGGCGAATAAAATGAATTTGCGCAGCTTCATTGCCAATCTCTTGTGGGGTAATGCATTTTAGCTTTATGCGTCCCTGAGATTGCCTTGAAACCTGTAGGAAGACTTCAAAAAAGTTGAGTCCATCTTGGGGCTTCAGCTGACGTATAGGGTCGATAAAGTCACGTTTAAGACGTCCGTTATCCAGTACGCTGGCCAGATTATATTGCAGCGATTGCTGTGCGGTAGCGGCAAATAAATCAGCGATTTCATTAGCATGCTTACTTACACCTAATACGCTTAATGTCGCCGACTTGGGATTTTTTTCGATAAAGTAAGGTACAGACACAAGATCGCGCATGAGTAAGTTTTTTAATCCATCTGACAACTCTTTCATGTCACCATTGGCTTCAGTTAATTTTTTTAGTTTATCGCGATTGGTTTCGATTAATCGGTTTAAAAAGGCGACGCCGACATGTTGAGTGTGACCTATCATGGCGGCTAAATGTATGGTAACGCCGTTTTTACGGGTGCGGATTAATCGGTATGGCAATTGCGATAACTTGGTTGTACCCGCTAAAGGTTGCAATTTGGGAAAGCTCAATAGTAAGGGTTCGCTGCTGTCAAAGTCGGCTGGGTCATCTAGGTTAACCTGTAGGCCTTTGCCCGAGATGTCTAAGGTAAAACCGGGGACCGACTGCTTGCCTTGGCTAATGTTCACCTGAGTTTTAAACGAGAACCTGGCTTCATTACGCCTTTCGGTAAACTGGAGTGACAAGAGCTTAATTTGGCTTTCGTTGATTTTTTGTTGACCAAAAGGTTTGAGTTCATTGACCTCTCGTCCTTGAGGTTGCCACTGACGGTAACGCTCTAGCATCTCTTCATTAGTCAAATCGATTAGCTGTAACACATGGGTAAAACGCTTAAGCTGTGCCTCTGTGAGCGCTGAATAATGGCTACTATCACCAGGCAAAATGCTCGATTTATAAGAGGTTTGATGATCGACTTGGTGACTGACAAGCTTAAAGATGCTCCAACTGGATTTACTGGCACCAAAGTGGATAAACAGTCCCAGCAGATCCTGTTCTAGCAGCTCAGCTAAAGTGGCTGAGTAAAAAAAGATATTGCCTTGAGTCTGAAAGGTAAAGCAAAAAAATAGTGCGTGCGTTTCATTATCTGGGTGCTTAATCAAGGCATTGAGCCGTGATGGCGTGAGCATGCCGGACAGCTGGCTAACCTCTTTTTCATCGATAAAGAAGTGTTGTAAACGCTGATTATCACGACTAAGTAACTTATGAGTTACCACATATTGACCATCGATTTGCTCGACATATAAGGGCAGGTGCGGCAGATGTGGTAAGTAGTGACGTTCAAACCCCAAGCCACTGGCCGCCACTAAAATATCGTTAATATCGACCTTGTAGCGAAACTTATAACTGTGGATCAGTTTGCCTAACATGTCGGATAACGCATCGCTACCACCAATGCGCTTAAGGCGTAACCAACTGTATTCGTGATTGCTCTCAATATCGACCACTTGGTAGTCGACCCCTTGTTGTAAGTCTTGAAAATAGTACTCGTCACTAAGCTCTAACAGTTTGACTCGTATTGGTTTGTCGGTATTGAGCCCATGTTCTAGCGGCAAGCGTACCCGGGCGCCACCCACTGATAAATCGACGGTAATACCACGGATCTCGCTTAACGGTGCTTGAATGACGCCGATGCGAATGGAGTAGTTCATGCGCTCTTCGCTGCGGCTAAAATAGCTGCCTAATACCGTGCCTGAGGCGAGATAAGGGGGGGGGACAACTTGTTTTTCGATTCTATTATTGCGGGATTTTTGGCATCTTAGTTTATGGGCACTCATCACTTGCTCATAGACACCAAGGGTATAATGGCCTTGATATAGAGCGAGGGCTTCGATAAAACTGTTTTTGGCTGGAGTATCGATGAAGTGGCTCTGTTCGCCGCAGGTAAAAGTCTCGCAGGGTAGCTCTGACTTGTCTCTTAAATCTATGATACGAGTGCATAATGAGGAGAGCCGTTTGAGTTCCATCTTGAGCAAGAAACGCGTAGAGTTCGACTCTTGCGCGGTCAAATTATCGAACAGCTCATCGAAATTAGTTTCCATGAGTAAAGGTTTTAGCTGTTCAATCAATGCGTTGTGTTGCTCAAAACTCATCGGCGGTATCTTTTTAAGGTGCGAAATGATTCAGTGACGGCTAATGTTGTGTCGGCAGCAAGTGGGAAAACTTAATAGCCTTTTGTTTATTAAAACAAATTTTTTTGGGCGCGAACACTGATGATTATTATTATCGAAACAGTGTAAGGCATTATGGTCGGCCAGTGCGACCGATTTATATCGAAATACGGCATTAGAATTGATTATGGCTAAGAATAAAACAGCGTATGTATGTAACGAGTGTGGTCAAGATTTTCCGCGTTGGCAGGGACAATGTAGTGCCTGTCATGAGTGGAATACCATTACTGAGGTGCGATTAGCCCCAAGTAAATCGGCTAAAACATCGGTATCGGGTTACGCTGGTGCGGTGGGCGGTGGCTCGAAAAAACTCAGTGAAGTGGAGGAGTTTGAAGCCAAAAAAATGCTCACGGGTATTGGAGAACTTGACCGGGTGTTATGTGGCGGTTTAACCACAGGTTCAGTGAATATTATTTCTGGCGATCCTGGGGCGGGTAAAACCACCATATTGTCCGATCTGGTGTCACGCATGTCGCAGATCATGCCGTCACTCTACTGCACCGCAGAGGAGTCGCTATCGCAGTTTAAAAACCGGGTTAATCGTCTCAAGTTAAACTGCAATGAAGATAACCTCTACCTGATGGCGGAAACCAGTGTCGAGGCGATTATTGCCGAGCTTGAGGCAAAGCAAGTTAAGTTTGCGGTGATCGACTCGATTCAGGCGGTGGTGACCGACTTAGCCAATGGCAGTCCAGGCTCGCCTTCGCAAGTCAAAAGTAGTGCTCAGGCGCTGACGCAATATTGTAAGCAAAATAACGTCACCATGTTTTTAGTGGCGCATGTGAATAAAAATAATGAAACCGCAGGGCCGCAAACCCTGATCCACATTGTCGATTGCCTTACCCATTTAGAGTGCAATGATGGCCAAGTGCGTACCCTCAGAGCCAATAAAAACCGTTTTGGTGATGTCGATACCGTGGGTATTTTTAAGATGACCGAGCGCGGCATGATAAGCGTGGATAATCCCAGCGAAATCTTTCTGTCGGGCTCCACGACCGACTCGCCGGGCGCAGCCATCACCTGTATTCGCAAGGGTAATCGTAACTTGTTGTTAGAAATACAATGTTTAACAACTGAAACGGAAGGGGAGTTCCCGCAGCGGGTGTGTGTCGGTTTGAATATGAACCGCATTAAGATGCTTACTGGCATATTGCGTAAACATACCCGCACTAAGATTTTTCATGACACCTATTTTAATCTTGTTGGCGGATTAAAAATCGATGAGTCAGAAACCTGTATCGATTTGGCGCTGGTTGCGGCATTGCTGAGTAGCTTAAATGATTTTGTGGTGCCCAGAACTACCTGCATCATGGGTGAGCTTAGCCTCAATGGTGATGTGCGCCCCATAGACAGTGGTGTACCGCGGGTGAAAGAGGCGGTGCAACATGGGTTTACTGAGATCTATATCCCGTTTCGAAATTACCATAAATCGATGGAAGGCTTAGGAGCTAAGATCCACCCCATAAAAACGATTCATGAGCTACTCGAGTTGATTCACTAGTGGTTTATCGAGTCACCGGTTATAGCAATTGACTCGCAGATTGTGTAGGCAAAGATATGGGGCGAATCGCTTAAGTAACTGCGCGTGACATCAAAGTGACGCGCAGTTACTGGATAAGCGAATCTTAACCTAAGCAGAAACTGAGCCCAGTCATAGGGCTGAGCTCGCAAGGGGGCTTCAAGCTGATGCCATGACTCCGATGTTGGTCAGTTATCAATCGTCACCTCAGGCCTCATTTGGCTATGGCTATTCAAGGACGCTATTCAGATTCGCTGGTGGCTTGTGGCTCAATAATCGACAACTTATTACTTAAAATCAGCGAATTAGGAATTAAGTGAGTCACCCCATCTCCTTTGATCGTGATATAACGTAAGTTCAAGTCAATCACTGTACCTTTAGAGCCCGTTACTTCAATGGTATTGCCCATTCTTATGGGTTTATAAAGTACTATCATTATCCCGGCGACTAAGTTTGATATCGCATCTTTTAAGGCGAAGCCAAGCGCAAAGCCAGTTAATCCTAAGCCTGCCACTAATGCGCCTACATCAAAGCCCATCTTTGACAGGGCTAATATGCTACCAATAAAAAGTAACATGGCTTTTTGCGAGTTAGAGATTAATCGAAATGATTCAGACGCAGTCGAATCGAACCGAGTCTCGACTTTTTTGAGTAGCTTATCAATAACCACACTTAAGATAAAAAACGCGGCAAAAACCATGATAGCGAGGATGATCTGTTGGCTCATTTAATCTGCTCATTTTATTAAAATAATGCCAGCTAATGCTGGCGAAACAACCCTAATGCGCAGTGTAAATGGCTTAAGCAAAACACTAAAGTAATTTTTAATCTTGTATTATCACTCAATAGCGCCTTGCTAAGGCGCGTTATGGCTCTCAATCAATTATCACTTTAATTATGGAGCGATTGCTTTCGTTGTTGTATCGATCTACTGGCCTAAGCCATTTACCTTGGGCTACTGCAGAGGATTTAAGTTTGCTCGTGCACTTTTACAAACAGTTTAAGCTCACGGTTGAGTAGCTCCGCATCCCCTAAATTAAGTTCTAACATGCGCCTTAAGTGACTGATGCTATCAAGGTCGATATAGAGGCAAGACAAGCCCAGCAGATCATCTTGTCGATGGCTCAATTGAGTTTCCATCGATACCACAACATCTGAGTCGCCCAAGGTAAAGCTTAATTGCAGGGGGTGGTCGTTTAGCGATAATCCGTCGGGTTGCTCTACAAGAGCGCCATTAAGGCTGAGATCATGGATTGTGGTTGGCCAGGTGTTTGGTCCCTGAGTGAGTGTCGCTTTCGCATCATATAAGATCCGCGAAAATTGGCGCCGTTCATTCATTATCTATCCTTAACAGCCTAAGCGCTGTAGGGGGCGTACACTATTGAGTAAGCATAAGCTAACATGCTCTACCTGTAAAAATCTTGTTTTACATTGATGATTTTTATTTAATCATGAGGTATCGCCGTGTGGCTAGTGGTGATTACTGGGTAAGTGGCTACTTTGTGAGCTTAAGCCATGTTAAATAGGGGTTTTAAGTTACAGGTTGTTATTTAAACTCGCAGATTCACAATATTACTTATATGCTTGTAGGCAAATATGAAAAATTGTGAATAATGACGTTATTCTCAGGCAAATAACCGATTCAGGGCGGGTAATGGCTCATTCTCTTATGATTAATACAGTGCTGGTGGTGGATGACGAGGCGGTTATTCGTGCTCGGTTAAAGGGCTATTTTGAGAAAGAGGGCTATCGGGTGATAGAAGCCGAAGATGGCGAACAGATGTGGCAGCAGTTTTCTCGTCAACATGTCGATTTAGTGATGTTAGACATTAACCTTCCCGGGGTCGATGGCTTGAGTTTAGCGCGTGAGCTCAGAAGTCGCTCCGATGTAGGGATCATCTTAGTGACTGGGCGTGATGAAGCCATTGACAAGATCATCGGTCTCGAAATGGGCGCCGATGATTATGTAACGAAACCCTTTGAGTTACGTGAACTACTGGTGCGCGTTAAAAACCTGCTTTGGCGTATGTCATTGGTAAAAAAAGCGCAGCAAGAAACCATTGCCCAGCTAGAGTGTAAAGATGATGTGATTGAGTTCGAGGGGTATATCCTAGAGCTTAATAGCCGTAAATTAAAGTGCGGTGATGAGAGTATTAAGTTAACCAAAGCCGAATTTGAGTTGTTGGCGGCATTTTCGTTACACCCTCAGCAAGTGCTGTCTCGGGAGCGCTTGATGCAGCAGACCAGTCATCGAAATCAAGATGTTAATGACAGAACCATAGATGTCATTATTCGCCGCCTGCGCAATAAACTGCATCCAGAGCTGTTTGTAACCGTGCATGGTGAGGGATATCTGTTTGCAGCCAAAGTCGACAACTAGTTGTCGGTCCCCTTATTAGACGCGGTGACCCGATAGATGGGATAAAAATCGGCAGGGGCCAGGCTGTTACTCAACTGATGGGCTGAGGGCACCTCTTGGTGTAAGCCGATAATTTTTGGGCCAATATCACCAAATGCAGCGGCGCCCTGAAGTTCACGCACCACAATATCTATGGCCAGTTTGCCTTGTAATACCACCTGATCATCGGCGCTAAAAGCCACTTTTTGTCGGTAAAGCCCCCTAAGGACAGCGGGCGACAAATAACTGCTGACGAGAGTGACCTTGGTGTCCAGTTGCTGATGTTGCAATGCACCTATTGCTGCTTCAATGGCAACTGCGCTGCCTAGAATATAGTCCGGTACATGATCTTTAAGTAAATGATGCAGTTGGTCTCGATATAGGTTGCGATTATTATCGGCATGACGATTCGATGAGATGATAACTGGGCTATTGGCTAACGCATCAATGGCACCTTGTTCAACCCAAGTGGTGCCGCCCACTTTTTCGGGGCCTGTGAGCAATGCCAAACGAATATTATCCTTCGATGCAGTCTTGGTCAGCAATTGGCGGATATAGTCGCCGCCAATCCAGCCCATTTGATACCAGTTGACCCCAATGCGAGTGGTTACCAGTTCACTGTCAAGGCGATTGACGAGCGCAATAATCGGCTTATTGACCTGTCCTTGGTAGCCTCGCAGCAATAGCGGATCGACACTGCCAAGTAACACAGCGTCGAAAGCTTGTTGCATACAGTGTTCAAGCTGCGCCAGTTGGCGGTCTTTATCGTAATAACTGCCAGCTTCAAATAATTCGAGTTCAATTCCCAGTTGTGTGGCTTGGGTGACGAGTCCATAATCGATGCCTATCCAATAGGCATCTTTAAGATGCGGTACTAACACGCAGACGCGCCAAGGTTTTTTAGACGATAATAGAGCGGTATGTTCAAAAATGCTTGTCTGTTGCACTTTGGCATTATAAGGGCTGCGTTGCTCAAGTATCCATGGTCTATGATTGTCTGCAGTTGCTGGGTAACTTAACCATGGCAAGGTCAGTATGAGGTAGAGTAAGGGCGTTTTTAGGCGGCTCATAGAGTGATGCTCATCGATAGAGAGTAGAAGGGTAAGCTCATGGAACTGCATCTTAGTTTAACTTGCTTCATTGTAGTGTAACAGTTTGAGGAGTGTAGTGAGCGCGTTATCGTTATCAAGTAAAAGCTTAGTTGGCCGTTTAATGGTAGCGTTTAGTCTGCTAGGCCTGCTGTTGTTATTGCTCGTCACCCTAGGCAATGTGTCGCTTTATTGGGTTAAAGAGGCAGACCAATATCTCTATGAAGAGGCATTGCCAGCCTCCGAGGCTGCGCGGCAATTAATGCAGTCCTCCAATGCCTTACTGGATAATGCTCAAGGGCTAAAGCAGGTTGAGGAGGAGGCGCAGCGAGCATTTTTAGGTCGAAAATTATCATTAGAAGGCAGTAACTTACTGGGAGCTATTGCACGTTTAAAAACGTTAAATGTCGAAGACGATCGCCGTTTAGAGCTTGCCGCGGGCGACATTTTACGTGATTTATCGCAATTAGGCCGTCATGTGGGTGAGCGTTTAACTTTGGCTCAAAAACTAAGTGAGCAGGGACAAGCATTAACAGACGCCGCCAGCCGTGCCATTGAGTTACTCGAGGCAGAGCTGGCTATTGTAGACTCAGCCGTACTGGCTAAATTAAGCTTGGCCTATCCACAAGTTGTTGGAGAGTTACAAACGGCTCATCTGCTCGACACCATCATAGAGCATGATCTCGATATTCAAGAACGACTTAACCGTGCCTTAGCGTTAGTGCATCATATCGCTCTAGTGGGGCAGTTACTGCAGTCGCCCGAGCAGCAACTAGGTTTAAATAAAGTGCTGAATAGCATGTCCAATCTAGTACCCACAACGCGTAAAGTGTATCAAGTTGATCCTACTACATTGGCCGATTCGGCGCAGGTGTTGTCATTGACTCAAATAAATATGATGCCGTTGGAGCTGTTAAAGGGCTTGATACGTGATCCTGAACGCGCCATCGAGTTAGATAGAGAGTTAGCCATTTTACGCGGCGTGAGCCAAGGGCTCGCGTTGCAGCAAAGCTATGGTCAGGTATTAACGCAGCAAAATCGGCAGCTACTCAATTTAACCGAAAAACTGGCACTGTTAAATCGCTCGGTAGATGAGGCCATGCAAGCGCAACAAGCCAAAGCCACCGAGGCGCGGCAGCAGTTTTTACAACAACTGTTTTGGGCTAAAGCCGGATTATGGGGCACGGGGCTATTGATGCTGATCTTAATGCTGCTAGTGGTCTATCGAGTGATCTATCGTGGTATTGCACTGCGTTTAAATGAGGCGACCCATGCGCTATCACGCCTCAGTCGCGGTGACACCTCTGTGGCATTAGACCCACACGGTGATGATGAGCTTACCGCCATGGCATCGGCTATCGAAGTGTTTAAGCAAAAGACGCGGCATAATCAGAATTTACAAGCTGAGCTTATCCAGCATAAAGCCTCGCTGGAAAAAACCATTCAAGCTAGAACCCAACAGCTTGCCGAGGCTAATCGTCAGCTCGACGCCGAGGCTAAGGGGCACAGCGCGGCAAGGGTTATTGCCGAGGAGGCCAGTAAAGCTAAATCGTTATTCTTAGCCACGATGAGTCATGAAATTCGCACTCCGCTCAATGGGTTATTAGGCACTTTAACCCTGCTGGGACAATCGCCGTTGCCCACAGCGCAGAAACAGATGTTGGCCTTGTCGCAATACAGCGGCACGCTGCTGCAAACGGTGTTAAATGATATTTTAGATTTTTCACGTTTGGAGCAGGGACAATTTAATAATGAGCCTCGCCCAGTCGCCTTGCCCGCGCTGCTCGACGACATCGTGGCCATTATGTTAGCAGGTGCCGGATTGTCAGGTTTATCGCTCAGGCTCGTCAGTGACAATGTGCCCGACTGGGTGTTGCTTGATGGACCTAAATTACGCCAAGTGTTGCTCAACTTATTGGGTAATGCGATAAAGTTTACTCCCAAGGGCGGGATAACCCTGCGAGTATATGCACAAGATCAGCGACTCTACTTTGAGGTGGCCGATACCGGAGTTGGTATCAGTGACGAGGATAAGGCGCAGCTGTTTAAGGTGTATGGTGACTTGCCCAATCAAGGTCGCTCGCGCGGCACAGGGCTGGGCTTAGCCATCAGTAAAGAGCTGGTGGATGTGATGAATCAAGAGGCAAGCGAAGATGCCGCGAGTGAGCACAACACCATATGGGTGCAAAGTGAGCAGGGGCAAGGCAGTGTGTTTGGTTTTAGTGTGCCGTTAATTCCCTGTAATGCGGTGATAGAAGCCAGTGGCGAAATCATCAACACAGTATCGAAGCAACGGGTGCTAGTGGTTGAAGATAACAAGGTTAATGCCATGGTAGCACAAGGCTTTTTAGCTCATTTGGGGCATGAAGCCGTGCTGGCGACCAGCTGCGCACAAGCGCTTAATTGTTATTATGCTGACGAACGAGGATTCGATGCGATCATGCTCGATATTCAATTGGGTGATGGGTCGGGATTTGAGCTACTTAGGCAATTAAAACCGATGGGAGAGGGAAAAGTCTCACCGATTAAGTTTGCGGCATTTACCGCCCAGCTGCAACGCGAGGACGTTGTCAGTTATCAGCAAGCCGGTTTCGATGTGGTATTGGCCAAACCGCTAAATATGCAAGCATTGATGAGTTGGATCGGTGTGGTTGCAGCCAAAGATGCCCCTACAACGCCAGATGAGCCAGTCAAGCAAGCAGGTGAACACACAGCTAATATGGCAATAGCAAGAGATGCAACACTGTCTTACCAGTTACTCGATCAGCGCCAGTTAGATGAAGATAGGCAATATATAGGCAAAGCCACTCTAGTCGAGATGTTTAACTTGTTTCAAACCTCGAGCCGCGAGCAGCTAGCTCGTTTAAGCGCGTTACCCGAAGATGCTGCTAAATGGCTGCATGGGTTAAAAGGCAGTAGCGCGAGTATGGGGATGTTAGCCTTGATGAAGCAGTGTCAATGGCTCGAAACGCAACTGGCAGCTGGAGCAGCCTTGAGTCGTGAGCAGTATCAACAACTCGAAGCCTTATGGTCAGCCTCGTTGGCAGCCATGACTACTGAGTTAGATAAAGAGGTGTAATTAACTGAATAGGTTCGAACTTCATCAGACAAAACTCCTCAGCCGAGCGCGATCAAATCTAATAGTCGTAGGGTGTTAGATTTGCTCGCTCCTGATCACGAGCGGACATTCAGGTATAACTCGTTTCTGCCCCAAAGTGTGCAGATTTTGGAATGAATCTTTAGCATTTTTTGGATTAGCTTTAGTAGCGTTCGGCTAAATCTTTTTGGAAAGTGTGTTTGAAATCTTATCTTCAAAGTAGTTAATTGCTTGCAGCAGGCTTATGTGTAGATACTTCTGCTCCACGGTGAGTGAAGCGTAGCTTCGAGCCCACGAACGAGAGACAGGGTGAGCTTGGCGACAGCCATATACTCGTGAACGAGAGACAAGGATGTCGAACTGGCTTTTGTATATGGATATATTTTGTCGAACTGGCTTTTAGATAGGGATATCGTTGTGAGCCATCCTTGGAGGCTCGACGATGGCATCCTTGTCATCAACGTCCGCAGCTGTATCTACACCGGGTTATTTTCTCTCTTCGATTTGACTGCATTTGGTGTGAGTGGCGAGTAGAAAGCTAACAGTTTTGCCCCAAAGTGTGCTGGCCTTGGAATGAAGGCTTGGCATTTTTGGGATTAACTTTAGTAGCATTTGGCCGTATCTGATTTGTTAAGTGTGTTTGAAGGCCACACCTTAATGGCAATTAATAGCCTGCCGCAGGCTTTAGGTGCAAGCGCTCTTTTGGCTCGCTGTGAATATATCCCTATACGCTCCACGGCGGCATCTGACCTCCATGGATGGAGGGAATGCCAAAAAATGTAAGGAACATTTTTGGCCATGCCGCCAAGGGCCAAAACCGCGCTTACACCTATCTCTAACGCTTCTTCGATTGGACTTCATTTGATACGACTAGTGAGTTAAAGGCTAAGAAGCTTTTGCCCCAAAGTTTGGTGGCCTTGAAGTGAAGGTATGGCATTTTTTACTTTGTTTGGGTAATGATTGGCGGAGTCTTTTTTGGAACGGGTGTTTGAAGGTGAACCTTCATGGCAATCTATCACCTGCGGTGAGCTTATGTGCAAGCGCGCTTTTGGCTCACCGCAAGCACGTCCGTGTGGGCTCTGCGAAATCATCCATGATTTCGAAGGCCAAAACCGCGCTTACACTTATATCTATCGCCTCTTCGATTTAGCCGTATTTGGTGTGAACTCAGAATTAAAGGCTAACGTACTTTTGCCCCAAAGTGAGTTAACACGTTGTCGGGGTTCAGTAACGAGCAGATTTTCTGGCCTAGAAATTTTTATCGCTACACCCGCATGATGTAATCCACTACCGATCAAAAAACTGGATCATATACAGTTCAAGTTAAGATAATTACTATGAAAAAGATGCATAAATCGTTTGATTGGCGCATCGATAATACTAGCTTTTAAACATTAACTCATTATTATCAATAGTTTGTAATATATATAAAAGTGCTATGCAGACCTCGTAAACACCTATGCATCTTTTTTATCTGTTAAATTGTCATGTTTAACCTGTATTTTTTGTTAAATAACATATTTACAACAAACACTTACAAGTGATATTTTGACGAAGAGACTTACAAGAAAGCAGGAGGTTATCCTG
>NZ_QPQT01000007.1 GCF_003605125.1 Shewanella algidipiscicola | reverse complement strand
ATCTATAGCATTTGGTGATGCTGTAGATTGTAATTTGGAGCGACATATCGGGTTCGAACCGATGACCTATACCTTGGCAAGGTATCGCTCTACCAACTGAGCTAATGTCGCATTTCAATCTCGCTAACGTAAGCCGCTAGCTGAAAGTTGAGGCCGCATTATAGGAGAATTTCGCCCCGCTGCAACCCCTTGCTTTAAAAATTTATACTGATTGATTAAATTTTAAATACTTTATCACGATAAAACTGCAATTCAGCAATAGATTCTTGAATATCGACTAAAGCTTGATGGGTGCCGCGCTTAGTAAAGTCGTCCATTACTTCAGGCTTCCAACGACGAACCAACTCTTTTACCGTACTCACATCAATATTACGATAATGAAAGTAATCCTCAAGTGTTGGCATATAACGGTTCAAAAAGCGTCTATCTTGACCAATACTATTGCCGCACATGGGTGATACACCTTTGGGTACATGTAACGCTAAAAATGCTATCGTTTGTTCAATTGCTTGCGCTTCATTAATGCGGCTTGCTTTAACTCGTTCAATTAAGCCAGACTCACCATGATGTTTCTGGTTCCAATCATCCATGCCTGCCAACACTTCATCTGACTGATGGATCGCAATCACAGGGCCCTCTGCCAGAATATTTAGCTCCTTATCTGTCACAATAGTCGCTATCTCAATAATTCTATCGACACTCGGCTCTAACCCCGTCATCTCTAGATCAACCCAAATCAGATTATTTGCATCTGCAGCCATGTCTCTGCCTTATTATTGCTGTTTGCCTAAATTCAGGCTTTTTTGTTTAAGACCGTGTATCATACTGCTTTCTTTAGACAACACAAAATAACCTTATTTTGACGATGATTACACTGTGAGTAAAAAGAAACCTTTAAGTCAAGGCCAGCGCCGCCGCATGCGAGCTAACCACGAAAAGCGTTTGCAACGCAAAGAGGCTGGGGACGCCGCTCCAGAACTACAAGATAGTTCACTTGGACCCGAGTTGCTCGGCACCGTCATCTCTCGTTTTGGTCAACATGCTGATATCGAAACCGAAGATGGTCAATTGGTCCGCTGCAACATACGTAGAAATATTCAAAGTTTAGTCACTGGCGATAAAGTGATTGTCCGCCTTGCCGTTGAAACCACAGCGACCATAGCCGGGGTTGTCGAAGCGGTGCACCCAAGGCATTCGTCATTGTCTCGACCCGATATGTACGATGGCATCAAAATTATTGCCGCCAATATTGACCAAATATTGATTGTCTCATCGGTAGTACCGAGTTTTACCACCCAAATTATCGACCGTTACCTCGTGGCCGCTGAAGACACTGGTATAGCCCCAGTCATTATCCTCAATAAAATTGACCTACTCAGTGAAGAGGAAGCCCCTCAAGTTGAGGCGGCTTTACGTCGCTACCAAGAAATTGGTTACCCTGTGTATAAAGTCAGCAGCATCGAAGGTGAAGGAGTCGACACGATAAAAGCGCTGCTTAAAGATAAAGTGAGTGTGTTTGTCGGCCAATCAGGCGTTGGTAAATCATCATTAATCAATGCGTTATTACCCGACGCCGAATTACTCACTGGCGATGTGTCTGAAAACTCTGGCCTAGGTCAACACACCACCACCACGGCTAAATTACTGCATTTTCCTAGCGGCGGTGACCTAGTGGACTCCCCAGGTGTGCGCGAATTCGCTTTGTGGCATCTACCGCCTGAGCGTGTCGGCTGGTGCTTTATCGAATTTAGAGACTATATTGGCACCTGTAAGTTTAGGGATTGTAAACATAAAAACGATCCAGGTTGTGCCATTACCGCTGCGTTTAACGAAGGCAAAATATTCGAAGATAGGTACAACAACTATCATCGCATCATAGACAGCCTCGATGAGCAGCGCCATGCTCGTCATTTTAGAAATGACAGCGACTAACAACAGACAGCAACATAGCCATATTGGATTTTAAGGATAACTAACGTGGACAAACTGAAAATTGCCTTGCAATACATGATGCCAAAACACCTTCTCTCACGCCTAGTAGGCAAGTTGGCGGCAGCAGAGCTAGGTATGGTCACCACTAGCGTCATTAAGTGGTTCATCAAGCAGTACAAAATTGATATGAGCGAAGCCGCCCAAAGTGAACCAGAGGCTTACGCCAGCTTTAACGCATTTTTTACCCGCGCATTAAAACCGGGGATCCGCCCTTTATGTGATGATGACGACTATATCGTCCATCCTGTCGACGGCGCCGTCAGTCAATGTGGCCCTATCAAATCGGGACGCATCTTTCAGGCTAAAGGCCATGACTACTCTGCTTTAGCCTTACTGGGCGATCAAGTCGATGATGCTAAGCGCTTTGAAGGGGGCGATTTTGCCACCATCTATCTAGCGCCTAAAGATTACCACCGCATTCATATGCCAATAAAAGGCACCTTATCTAAGATGACCTATGTCCCTGGCGAACTGTTTTCGGTCAATCCGCTAACGGCTGAAAACGTACCGGGGTTATTTGCTCGAAACGAGCGCGTCGTAACGATATTTGAAACCGAAATTGGTCCTATTGCCATGGTGCTTGTTGGCGCAACGATTGTCGCCAGCATCGAAACGGTCTGGGCTGGCACTGTCACCCCGCCAACGGGTAAAAAAGTCTTCACCTGGGACTACCCAACCGAAGGGCCAGAAGCCTTAACCTTAGATAAGGGTGAGGAAATGGGTCGCTTTAAGCTAGGCAGTACAGTGGTGATGTTATTTGCTAAAGATGCCATTGAAGAGTTTGCCGACGGCGTTAAACCCAAAGCAGTAACGCGCATGGGTCAAGCCTTTGCCAAAATAGACTAACTGCGACATTGAAGCCCAACACTAGCAGCCATCACGGGTTAATCGAACTGCATATTGCCGTTTTACTCTTTGGTGGGACGGCACTGTTTTCTAAATTGATCCCACTGAGTGCCCTCGACATTACCGTGCTGCGCTGTGCTGTTGCTGCCCTTATCTTGGCACTTATTGTTAAAAGCAGCGGTTGCCGCCTTCGCCTTAACGCCCACAAAGATTACCTTATTGCGCTTGGACTTGGGGTTATCGTGAGCCTGCATTGGGTAACCTATTTCGCCTCTATGCAGCTCTCATCTGTGGCCATAGGGATGATTGCCTTTTTTACCTATCCAGTGATGACGGTATTAGTTGAGCCACTGTTTAATGCAAGCCGCCTCAAACGCGCCGATTTACTAAGCGGTATTAGTGTGCTCTGCGGCGTCAGTTTGTTGATCCCCGAAGCCACTCTCGGCAACGATGTTACTTTGGGGATCATTTTGGGCATACTCTCAGCCATGCTGTTTACCGCTCGTAATATACTCCACAAGCGTTACTTTGCTGAGTATAGCGGCGCCCAAGCTATGCTATATCAAACCGCTGTAGCTGTTGTGTTTTTAATGCCTTGGCACCAAGTTAATATCAGTACCATTAACCAGTCCGTTTGGGGCTTGATAATCCTACTCGGCGTGGTCTTTACCGCAGCGCCACATGCGTTATTTACATCAGCACTACGCCAACTTAGTGCCAAAACTGTCAGTTTAGTTTCCTGCTTGCAACCCTTATATGGTGCGCTATTAGCGTTATGGCTACTGGGTGAAGAGTTAGCGCTAAATACAATCATTGGCGGCGCGCTGGTTGTGATAACAGCCATTTATGAAACGCAACAGAGCCATAAAAGTCAGCGAGCGAAAAAACAGTCCAATATGACCTCAGCATAACCAAGGCCATTGCTGAACACAGCAGATCAAAGCGGCCTGTCACGATTCAGTTCAAATTAACCGATCCATCAATATCATTTTCAATCTATATTGGTACTATATAGCGGTCTATCCATGTATTAATGCCAACTAAAAGCAGATTATGTCTCGTATTTTACTCATTTTTCTATGCGTTCTATCTTTTGCAGCCACTGCTAACTCGCCGCTATCGCTTAACAAGCATTTAGGGATAGGCCAAAACACGAATACCACAACAAAAACCCCCGAAGAACAACTAGCCTTACTTGAGCTGCAGATCACTGAGCAGCGTGAACTGCAAAGTAATTTCGAGGCGCTGCAGCATCAATATCAAAACAAAAAAAATGATATCAGCAAACAAATAGAGCAGGCTTCTAAACCCTTAAGTTGGCAACCACAACAAGATTTAAGCCAACAAGCCTCTATGGCCTATCTGCGCCTATCAGAGCTAAAAGAGATCGAAGCCAGCCTAGGGCAACAAATTAACGAACTCATCAAACGACAGCATCAACTGCCCACCATTATTACTCAGGCCAATAGCACGTTAGCCCAGCACACTCGCACCAGTAGTAGTCACGAAACTAACATAACCGAGGCTCAGAGTCGGCTCTACCGCCAGACACTGTCAACATTGGAATCAGAGCTCGCCAGCAGCCAAAAGCAGATCGCCCTCACCCAACAACAGTTAACCTTAGTGCGCCGCCAATTGATCCAGCAAGAACAGCTAATAGAAAAACTGAATGCGGCCATTTCAGTGCAACGCCATAAAACCACGGCAGCCACCATCGCGGCCAGCCAAATTGAAACCTCGACAACCGATGATGCTCTCGCGCTGGCGCTTAATGAACAAAACCAAGCCTACGGCGAACAACTGCAGCAACTCACCTATCAGATGAGTGAAGTGGCCACTAAACAGGAAGAAGCTGAAACCCAGTACCAGATGCAGGCCAAGCAGTTGAGTAATATTCAGCAGCAAATAGGCTTAGTCAAACTTAACTCTGCGTTTGGCGAGCGCTTTTTACGCATTCTATCGTCACTACCTAAACCGCCAAACCAAGACATTATCAGCAATGAAATCGCCAATGCTCGTCTTGAACGCTACCAAGTAGAGCAAGATATTACCCTGCATGCCAGCCTCAATACTGGCACAGGCGAGCACACACCATTACAAGCTAAGCTTTTGCAATCGCAACATAAATTGCAGCAACAACTACTGGAAAACTACGACCTGTATATTGGCGAGCTAGCCGAACTGCGGGTGATATATGAGCAACTCAATCAGCAGTATAAAAATCTAAAAACAACCCTTAACGAACATCTGTTCTGGGTTGCTAATGCCAATAGCATTGACCGGTTTTGGTTTAGCGATCTGCTGCAGAGTAGCCAATGGCTGTTAACACAAGCTCCTTGGCATCAGATTACCGACTCCTTTAGTGAGCAAAGCACACTGTGGTCTTGGTGGATCATCTTATTCATCTTATGCCTAGTGCTACAGGATCTAGTCACACCCAGTTTTAATAAAGCCATGACCCACAACGCGGCATTTGTGGGCAACGTGACCCAAGATAAGTTTATCTACACTATAACCGCACTCTTTATTTCGATTTGTTATAGCGCCATTAAACCCTTGCCATTACTACTTAGTGGTCTGATTTTATATTACTCAGAACATAACTTAGTGTCATCGGTTGGCATGGGGATCTTAGCCATCGCCGCCCTGTATCTGTTATATCAATTCACCGATCTACTCGCCTTAGAAAAAGGGGTATTAATTGGTCATTTCAAAGGAGATGCCAACACCATTCATGCAGGGCAGCAACGGCTACGCACTTTTACATTAATGACCATGCCTATTATTGGCGTGCTCGGCTTTACCGAAGTGTTAGAAACGTCGATGATCCGTAACAGTTTAGGCCGCGGTGCCTTTATTGTGTTCGCCATCATGCTATTTTGGTTTTATATCGATATTTTACAGTTATCTAAGCAGCAACGTCTTTACCATCAAGATGATAAAAACAAACGTTTACTGCAAAAAACACTCTGGGCCGTGCTGTTATTGCTGCCGCCCGCATGCGCAGTATTAGCGTTTAGAGGATATTACTTCACCGCTTTCCAAATGTTGTTACAACTTCAACTGTCATTGATCTTGTCGTTGAGCTTTATGTTGCTCTATCAACTGATTAAACGCTGGATGTTGATTGAACGCCGGCGCATCGCCTTTCACCGTGCAAAAGCCAAGCGCGCCGAAATATTGGCCCAACGGGAAAAAGATGACGACAGCGCCAATAATGAACAAGGTGACACCTACGAGGAGCCCGTGGTCGATCTTGAAACCATCTCGAGTCAATCATTAGGCTTGGTGCGCTCATTATTGACCCTTGCTTTCTTAATCAGCTTAATTGGACTCTGGACTCAAACCCACAGCGCCATCTTCTCGTTTTTGGATGGTATCACCCTCTGGACCAGCTCGACCGTGATCGATGGCATCTCTCAGCAGCAGCCTATCACGCTTAAATCGTTACTGCTGGGACTAATTATTGTTGGCTTTTCATTAATGATTGCCACTAATTTACCCGGTCTACTGGAACTGATGATCCTTCAGCGGCTCGATTTAACCCCAGGTACGGGTTTCGCCCTTACTACTGTAAGCCGTTATTTAGTCGTGTTTTTTGGTGTATTAAGTGGTTTTTCTACCTTAGGAATGGAGTGGTCTAAACTGCAGTGGCTAGTGGCAGCGCTCTCGGTCGGTCTGGGTTTTGGCTTACAAGAAATTTTCGCAAACTTTATATCGGGCCTTATCATCTTGTTCGAAAAACCGGTGAGGATTGGAGATACGGTCACGATTCGTGACTTAACTGGCACTGTCAGTAAAATTCAGATCCGCGCCACCACCATTGTCGATTGGGATCGCAAAGAGATCATTGTGCCCAATAAAGCATTTATTACCGAGCAGCTAATCAACTGGTCATTATCCGACCCAATCACTCGAGTGATTGTTTACGTGTCGGTCGCCCGAGACTCAGATCCAGCCCGGGTAGAAGCGGCACTGTATCAAGCCGTTAAAGAGTGCGATGAAGCACTGACGATTCCTGAGCCAGAAGTCTGGTTTGCAGGCTTTGGTAAGCACACCCAAGATTACGAAATTCGTGCCTATGCTAAAGACATGAATACCCGCTGGCCACTGCGTCACAAACTACATAAACAAGTAAATAAGAAACTCAAAGAGAACAATTTAGAACTCGCTTACCCGCAGCTTGAAGTGCATATTAACAGTGGCCAAAGCAAAGAAACTCAGGGGTTGATTAGAAACTAATGCAGGTATTTGCTCATCGAGGGGCTAGCGGTTATGCGCCAGAAAATACCCTAGCCGCGATTAAAAAAGCTGTACAACTTGGGAGCACGGCTATCGAAATTGACGTGCACAATGTCGAAGGCCAACTGTATGTATTTCATGATAGACGCCTCGACGGTAAAAGCACTGGCACTGGGCTCATCGAAGAGGTGAGCCAAGCCTATTTAGCCACGGTACGCGTCGGTGCCGAGCCCATTCCCACCTTGTGGGAACTACTGGCTTATCTGCAGCACTTCGACTGTATCGTTAATATTGAGCTCAAGGGAATGAACTCACTGACGCCATTTTTAAGCTTGTACCCTAACATCTTATCAAAACTAAATTTTAGCGCCGATAAGCTATTGATATCTTCGTTTAATCACCACTTTGTTGCCAGCGTTAAACAGCAGTTTCCTCAAGCCTTGGTGGCGCCGCTCATTGAAGGTATTCCTGTTGATAATGCCGCCTTAGTGAGCCAGTTACAGGCTTATTCACTGCACCTCAGTTTGAGCTTTATCACCTCAGACATAGTGATTGATGCCCATCAGCGCGGAGCTAAAGTTTATGTTTATACCGTCGATGATGCGGCAGATATCGCCTATTTAGCTAAACTTGGCGTTGATGGAATTTTTAGTAACTATCCTGATATTAGTCAGCAAGTTATCGAGCAGCTTAGCAGAAAAGCGCATACACTATACTCATCCATTCAGGTAACATAACTCAGTTATGCTTGCCAAGTTAACCCACCAGGCCAAGCATGCTCGCTATGACCGCCTAATTAACGCGACAACGCCAATGATAATGGGGACTAGCCATGGAACATAAACTGCTGCTGCTGACCAGTGACAACCCAAAGTATCGCCAACTGCTCGACTCCTGTCATCTCCCACAACTGACGTTACTAGACGATGATCCTAGCAGTATTCTCAGCGCGAATATTTGGTTGGCAGAGCCCCCATTAGCGGCGCCACTTGTGGGTCACGCGCAGCAATTGACTTGGATGCAATCAACCTATGCGGGTGTCGACCCCTTAGTCAAACCTCGTCTACGCCGTGATTACCAACTCACTAACATTAAAGGAATATTTGGCCCTTTAATGAGTGAATATCTATTTGGCTACTTGCTGGCTCATCAACGTCAACATAAACAGTATCAGTCACAACAGGCGGATAAAATATGGCGCCCCAGCAGCTTTAAAACCTTGCAAGGGCAAAAGTTATTGCTCTTAGGCACGGGCAATATTGCCAAGCATATTGCCCACACAGGCAAACATTTCGGAATGCAGGTAACCGGAATTAACCGCGGTGCCAAACCAACGACTGGATTCGATAAGGTCGATACCCTCGCCAATCTACCCAGCCATATTGCCCAGGCCGATGCCATTGCCGCGATCCTGCCTAGCACGCCAGATACCCGAGGCATTTTAGACAGCCAAATGCTCAGCATGATTAAAGATGAAGCCATTTTATTTAATCTTGGGCGAGGTGATGTACTCGATCTCGATGCGCTATATCAACAACTACTACAGCGACCCAAGCAACAAGCGATTTTAGATGTGTTCAATCAAGAGCCGTTACCCGCCAACCATCCCATATGGTCATTAAGCAATGCTACCATCACCCCACATATCGCGGCTCCAAGCCGACCTGAACAAGTGGTGGAAATCTTTGCCGCTAACTATCACCACTTCATCAAGGGGCAAGCGCTCAGCCATTTAGTCAACTTTGAACGCGGCTATTGATATAAAAGTAAGACTAAGCGGTGCACCTCACCGCTCAATTAGCTAGCTCAGTTAGGCAGCTAAGCTTAGCGGCATTGACGAGTGCTCAATGCTGGCAAGGCGCACGTAACACCTAAGCCATAGCCCCGACATTGAATAGCGACTCAGCCTCAGTTATTAACAATCTGCTATTAAAAATCCGCCTGTAGCCATTATATTTGCGCCAAAGCCCAACCAGCAGCCCATCAAAACGCGCTAACATCGCGTCTGGTTTTTTAATAGCTGAACCTTACAGCATAAATACTAGCTATAACTTAAAGTTATTAGTATTGAGAATCGTTTTCATTTACACTTTCATGCATCACTATAGAGAGAGCCATAGTATGTACGTTTGTTTATGCCATGCCATTACCGATACTCAGATTAAACAAGCTGTTGATCAGGGAGATACCTCTTTGGCCGATCTCAAAAAACGCTTGGGTGTAGGTAGTCAATGCGGTAAATGTACCCGCATGGCCAGCGAGATCATTCAAGCGAGATTAGATGTTACGCCTAACTTCTACGAAGTGGCTTAATCGACTCATCAGCCATACTGTGACAGACCCACAAACAAAGCTTATACCGTCAGCTAACTCCGGAGTTAGCTGACGGTGCAAATCCTTAGATATAAAAATTAGACATAAAAATGACCAACAAAAAAAGCTGCTTAAAAGCAGCTTTTTTTGTTATCTCGCTATTTGCTATCTCACTCAGGACTTAGAACACTTAGAGCACTTAGACTAAGACCTAAAGCGACCTAAAGCACTAAGAACCTAAAACGGCTTAAAGTACTGGCTCATCAGCACCGAGTTCCACCTTATCAACACGTTGTAAACCGCGCGGTAACTTAGCGCCACGGCGGCCACGTTCACCACGGTAATGCTCAAGATCGCTAGGTTTTAAGGTCAACTTACGCTTACCCGCCCACAAGGTGACGGCAGTGTCTTCAGGCACTACGTGCAAGTGCATCAGTAGTTCTTCACGGTTTTTTGCGCGCTCGCTCGGAATACCGATGATTTTATTACCTTTACCTTTAGACAGTTGTGGCAGTGCATCTACTGAAAACAGTAGCATCCGCCCTTCGTTGGTGATCGCTAAAATCGACTCACGACGAGACTTATCGACCCGTTTAGGTTGCAGCACTTTGGCATTCGCAGGCAAACTTAATAGGGCTTTACCCGCCTTATTACGCGACACCATATCTTTGTAGTCACCAATAAAACCGTAACCGGCATCGCTAGCCAGCAAGAAACATTGCCCATCTTCCCCCATCAAAGCATGTTCAATGGTTTCACCTGGCGACAATTGGAAGCGCGTGGTTAATGGCTCACCCTGGCTACGCGCCGACGGTAAGGTGTGGGTATCGGTGGCAAATGCCCTGCCAGTACTGCCAATAAACACGGTGGCATTATTGCTGCGCCCTGAGGCGGCGCAGAGAAAACCATCCCCCGCCTTATAAGAGAGTGTTGTAGGGTCGATATCATGTCCCTTGGCACAACGTACCCAGCCTTTTTCCGATAAGACCACAGTCACCGCTTCGGCTGGGACTAACTCTTGCTCGCTTAAGGCTTTAGACTCTTGACGTTCGACCAGTGGTGAACGACGAGCGTCGCCATAGGTTTCTGCATCTTGTTTAAGCTCTTTTTTGATTAAGGTTTTCATGCGACGCTCTGAGCCAAGCAGCAGCTCGAGCTTTTCACGTTCGGCTTCGAGTTCGCTCTGCTCCGCCTTAATCTTCACTTCTTCTAATTTGGCTAAATGGCGCAGTTTTAAATCGAGGATGGCATTGGCTTGCTCATCACTCAAACTAAAGCGCGACATCAACTCGGTTTTGGCATCGTCGTGATAACGGATGATCTCAATCACTTCATCAATATTGAGGAAGGCGATCATCAAGGCATCAAGAATATGTAATCTTGCCTGCACCTTATCGAGTCGGTGTTCTAGGCGGCGCCTGACGGTGCTCATCCTAAACTCTAACCACTCGCTAAGAAGCTGCTTAAGCCCTTTAACCTGCGGACGACCGTTGAGCCCCAACACGTTTAAGTTGACCCTAAAGTTCTTTTCCAGATCGGTAGTGGCAAATAAGTGCGCCATAAGTTGATCGCAATCGACGCGATTAGAGCGAGGCACAACCACCATACGTACAGGACTTTCATGATCTGACTCATCACGTAAGTCGGCGACCATAGGCAGCTTCTTGGCCTGCATCTGCGCGGCTATCTGCTCTAAAATCTTACCGCTACTGGCTTGGTGTGGCAGTGCGGTGATCACTATCTCACCCGCTTCGATTGTGTACACGGCGCGCGCTTTAATCGAGCCACGACCAGTACTGTAAATTTTAGCGATATCGGCTCTAGGCGTGATAATTTCCGCTTCTGTCGGATAATCAGGCCCCGGAACCAACTCCATAATGCGTTCAAGTTCGGTCTTAGGGTTATCCAAGAGTTCGATACAGGCATCGACTAATTCACGCGCGTTATGGGGCGGTACATCCGTCGCCATCCCCACTGCTATCCCGGTAATACCGTTAAGTAAAATATGCGGTAAACGGGCTGGTAACACCAGCGGCTCTTTCATGGTGCCGTCGAAGTTAACCCCCCAATCGACAGTGCCGTGACCCAGCTCGGTGAGCAACACTTCAGAGAATTTCGATAAACGCGCCTCGGTATAACGCATGGCGGCAAACGATTTAGGATCATCGGGTGCGCCCCAGTTACCTTGACCGTCAACCAGCGGATAACGATATGAGAATGGCTGAGCCATCAATACCATGGCTTCATAACAGGCGCTATCACCATGAGGGTGGTATTTACCCAATACGTCACCGACGGTACGAGCCGATTTTTTATGCTTAGACTGCGCCGATAAGCCCAGCTCACTCATGGCATAAATAATACGCCGCTGCACTGGCTTTAATCCATCGCCAATATGCGGTAATGCACGGTCCATGATGACGTACATAGAGTAATTGAGATACGCTTCCTCTGTAAAACGCCTCAGGGGCATCTGCTCGACACCATCGAGACTCAAATCTATCGCATCACTCATTGGTTTGGATCCTGTTGTTCACTCGGTTCACTCTCATTGACGCCGTTATCTTTATAAAACAGTCGATAAACATTGCCTTTAAAATCATCAGAAATATAGATAGCCCCATCGGGAGCTGACAGCAAAGCGTAAGGTCTAGCGACCGGGAATTCACCATCTAGAAAGCTCACCACGGTTTGTCGATCTACTATCTCATCGCCCGCAAGCGTCAGCATAGTGACCTGATAGCCAATTTTACTCGACCGGTTCCACGAGCCATTTTCGGCAACAAACATCTGCTCATGGTATTTTGCCGGAAACTGCTTACCACGATAAAACTGCAATCCCATTGGCGCGACATGAGCGGGTAATTCAAACACTGGCGGGGTCACTTTTAACCCTTTAGGTTTCTCATAAGCAGGTTCCTCCACGTCAGTCGCATGAATATAGGGAAAGCCATAGTGACTACCAACGGTATCGACGCGATTAATCTCATCGGGGGGCAATCGGTCACCCATCCAATCGCGACCGATATCGGCAAACCACAATTTATTATCATCTGGCGCCCAATCAAAACCGGTCACATTACGCAAGCCTGTCGCCACCTGCTGGCTACTGCCGGTGTTAACATCGATAGCAATAATACTGCCAAACGGCGCCGGTGCTTCACACACATTACAGGGTGCGCCAATGGCAACGTATAAGCGGCCATCTGGCCCAAAACGCATCGCACGGTGGCTCTTGTTAGTTTTACCCGGTAAGCGGTTATACACCTCTTTGCCGCGATTAGGGCGACGTAAGCGGTTTTCAACATCCACATAGCGAATAATGCGCGAACTTTCAGCTACGTAGAGATCGCCATCGTGAAAAGCTATCGCCTCAGGGTAATGCAGATCTTTGGCGACAATATAGCGCTTATCGACCCGACCATCGGCATTACTGTCCACTAGCGCATGAATAACTCCCGTCTTATAGGAGCCAACGAATAAGGTTCCCTTGTCCCCTAAGGCCATCTGCTTAGCATCGCCCAGATCTGCGGCATATAATGAGAGCCCAAAACCTTTAGCCACGGTGATCATAATCGACTGCCGATCGGCCTTGGCTCCTGCTGCCATAACCATGACGACCATAGCTATAAACAACTTAAAAGATAAAGTAGTTATCGTTTTATTTTTCATTATCTTAAGTTCATCTGCCTATACAATCTCTGAGCCATAATTCAGGTTATAACTGAGCCATATCCCCTTTGGTCTCTAACCATGCTTTTCGATCACCCGAGCGTTTTTTCGCTAACAACATATCCATCAGTGCCATAGTATCATCGGCCTCATCAATGGTTAACTGTACCAAACGGCGAGTGTTCGGATCCATTGTGGTTTCGCGCAGTTGTAACGGATTCATCTCGCCCAAACCTTTGAAGCGAGTCACTTGTACTTTGCCTTTCTTTTTCTCGGCGGCGATACGGTCTAAAATCCCCTGCTTTTCCGCCTCATCGAGGGCATAAAAGACCTCTTTACCCACATCGATACGAAACAGTGGTGGCATCGCCACATAGATATGGCCTTTTTCTACTAACACTCTGTAATGCTTCATAAACAGTGCGCACAGCAAGGTCGCGATATGTAATCCGTCGGAATCAGCATCGGCCAGTATACAAATTTTGCCATAACGCAATTCAGAAATATCACTACTGTCGGGATCGCAGCCTATCGCCACCGAGATATCATGCACCTCCTGCGAGGCCAATACCTGCGAGGCATCCACTTCCCACGTGTTTAAAATCTTACCGCGCAAAGGCATGATAGCTTGAAACTCACGGTCTCTCGCCTGTTTAGCACTACCACCCGCCGAGTCACCTTCGACCAAAAATAGCTCGCCACGCATAGGATCTTGGCCGCTACAATCGGTAAGCTTGCCGGGTAAGGCTGGGCCTGATGTGACTTTTTTGCGCGCCACCTTCTTAGCCGCTTTTAACCGTTTCTGCGCATTATTAATACACATATCGGCTAAGGCTTCAGCCTGCTCTGTATGGGTATTAAGCCATAAACTAAAGGCGTCACGCACAATACCAGAAACAAATGCGGCGCTCTGGCGGCTAGAGAGTTTTTCTTTGGTTTGTCCTGCAAATTGAGGATCTTGCATCTTAATCGACAAGATATAACTACTGCGGTCCCAAATATCTTCGGGCGAGAGCTTGATACCACGCGGGATCAGATTACGAAACTCACAAAACTCACGCATCGAGTCGAGCAAGCCTTGCCTAAAACCGTTGACATGAGTACCACCAAGCGGCGTGGGAATAAGGTTAACATAGCTTTCGTTAAGATAATCGCCGCCCTCTGGCAGCCAAGTTATCGCCCAATCAACCGCTTCGGTATTGCCGACCATGGTGCCAATAAACGGCTCTTTGGGTAAGGTTTCAGCCCCATTAATCGACGCTTGCAGATAATCGGTCAAGCCACTTTCATAAAACCACTCTTCGCTTTCACCAGTTTGTTTATTGGTGAATTTAATGCGTAGTCCTGGGCACAATACCGCTTTGGCACGCAGTAAATAAACCAGTTTTGGGATAGAGAAATTGACCGAATCAAAATAGCTGGCGGTAGGCCAAAAATGCACCCGAGTGCCCGTATTACGTCTGCCGCAGGTGCCGGTGACCTTAAGGTCTTCAACCTTATCGCCATGCTCGAACGCCATTTCATAGACTTCGCCGCCACGTCTTACGCTGATTTCAACGCGATCTGACAGGGCGTTGACCACCGAGATGCCCACCCCGTGCAAGCCTCCTGAAAACTGGTAGTTATCGTTAGAAAACTTACCGCCAGCATGCAGCTTAGTTAAGATCAATTCGACCCCAGAAATCCCCTCTTCTGGATGGATATCAACGGGCATACCACGACCATCATCAATAACTTCCAGCGAGTTATCTTTATGAAGGATCACGTCAATTTTAGTTGCGTGGCCTGCCAGCGCCTCATCCACACTGTTATCGATCACCTCTTGTCCTAAATGGTTCGGACGTGTGGTGTCGGTATACATGCCGGGTCTACGCTTAACAGGGTCGAGTCCATTAAGTACTTCAATTGCATCTGAGGTGTATTGATTTGTCATGGCACACACATATGGTTATTCAGGCCTTATTGCGGCCCTACATGTCTATTTATTAAGAAACAGGAACTGGCAGATCCTATCCAACTGTTGTTCATAGCCGATAAAACTATGGTCACCACCCGCCTCTATTAGCAGCTGACAACAATGGTATTTATTCACTGCTTGTTGGTAATCGAGCACCTCGTCACCGGATTGTAATAATACAAGAAATCGCTCAGGATTCAGAATAACCTCGGTATCATACAGTGCAACCTCTTGTTTATGCTCGGGTAATATTTGATACGTTTCGTCAGTATACGGATTGTACTGTTGACCAATAAAATCATCAAATAATGCATAAGGAGTAACGGCCGGATTAATGAGCACCGCTCTACCACCGTAGGTTTCAGCGAGGTAACTGGCAAAGTACCCCCCCAATGATGAGCCAATAAAATGCAGCGACTCCCCTTTAGCGAGTGCTTGTTCGACAATCTCTATCAGTAATGTCATCGCGGCGGCGGGAGTGGCGGGTAACTGCGGTTGAAAAAAAGAGAGTTGTGGAAAATGCTGAGCAATATATCGAGCGGTCACCAGCCCTTTGTCTGACTGAGGGGAGCTATTGAAGCCATGGAGATAGAGCAGCATATTTCCTCGATAACTATTGCTATTATTTAACTCGCGATACCAACGCTAACGACACAGAACAAATCAAAAGGTACCGACAGAGAGAGTAAGTGCCACGATGCTAACATTGGCAGCGCAATTCACCAAATAAAGCTTTAGCTCCAATCAAGCATCATCCTGATGCTGCGCTAGTATGAGAAGAAATTAATAACCACTTGACTCATGATCGGGAGAAAACTTATTACCTGGAACCCGGTAAACATTGGTCAATATACCACCATCACTTTTTAGTTCCAGTAATCGATATCCTGGCTGCTGTGCATCTAATGCAAAATAAGGTGACTTAGGTTTAAATTGAATACAGGTGGAAGGTGTTGCCATTAAACGCATGGTGCCATGCTCAGTGGGATGAGTTTGATCTAGGCTTTGATGCACATGCCCCCACAGCAATCCCTTAACCTGAGGTAACTTAGCGACCCTGGCAATAAAATCTGAGCCATTATCCATGCAGTGTTGATCCAGCCACTGACAGCCCACCAAAATTGGATTGTGGTGCATCACCAGTAAGGTGTGTTTATCTGGCTGCGCCGCGACCGCAGACTCTATCAAGGCCAGCTGAGTCTCGGCCATGTGGCCCCCAGGCTTTCCCCTAACAGTGGAGTCCAACATGATAATTTGCCAGTTACCTGCCAAAATGCGTTGCTCGCCATACACACGAGGCCCTTGCATATGCAGATGCATCACCCTAGGGTCGTCATGATTACCGGGTAAATAATGGCAAGGTAAATTAAGCGGTACAATTGCACGCACAAAATTATGATAAGACTCGTGCGAGTAATCCTGACTGATATCCCCCGTCGCCAACATCAGATGCGCCGGATAATCAACCGCCTTTATGGTATTAAGCACAGCATCTAAGCTATTTGCGGTATTAACGCCTAAAAGCTGAGCTTCGCGATCGGCAAACAGGTGCGGATCGGTCACTTGAACCAGTCTAACGCTCTCACCGTCACCAATAGAATAAGAGATAGCCTCTTTTAGCACATTAAAACCCTAAAATGTGGACTGACAAATAATCCTGACATGATTGTCAATCTGTAGTAACTCTTCAAGAAAAGCATTTACCTGGTACTTTTCGTCTCTATGATACATACGTATATTTGGGTAATCATATACTGGTCTTAAGCGATAAATCTGTCGACTAGTTAACACTTCTGCTAATTTAGCATCATGATAAACACGAACGACAACCTTAGGGGTATCAATTAATTGCACTGAGTCGATAGCCCGGGAGATTTCAATCAATTGGGTATATTGGGTATTTTCGAGCAACTTAACGTCTAAACTGCCAAAATCACCATCGACTTGCCAACAAAATCCCTGCTCGCAAGAGGCTGGTAGCCAACGCAATATATTAAAGTAATTTCGGCTACATAACGCCAAAAAGCGACTGACGTCCACTTGGTAGCTATTGTGCCGCTTGTTTAACGAAACTGTCACAGCCCTTCTCTTAATTTATGGTAATTTAATTGCAGCCATTGCAAGCCAATCATAGTCGAGGCGTTATTTATCACCCCATCACATAATAGCTGATACGCCGCTTCGCGCGACATCACATGTACCTTGATATCTTCGTGCTCTTCACTGATCCCATGAATACCACTTGCAAGGCTCGCGTCCACCTTCGCCCAATAAAAGTCAAAGCGTTCGCTACTGCCGCCTGGACTAGCAAAGTAGTCACACACCCGCACCATTTTATTTGCCACCAGTCCCGCTTCTTCTCTTAGCTCTCGATGTGCCACTTGCTCTGCCGACTCACCAGGCTCAATCATGCCAGCCACTAACTCAAACAGCCATGGTGTTGAGGCATCCGCCACAACAGGAATCCGAATTTGCTCAATCAACACCACTTTATCGCTAACGGGATCATAGGGCAGAACCACCACAGCATGACCACGCTCAAACACCTCTCGAGTCACGGGTTCGCTCCAACCACCAGCAAATAACCTATGCTTAAAACGGTACTCGTCAACGCGAAAAAATCCTTGATATACAGTATGCTGACTCAGCATCTCAATATCATCACGGCTAAATTTCTGCTTCATCCACTTTCCTTTGAGTTATTTTGATGACGGTTAAGGGCTGCAGGGTAGGTAAATATAGCATGTCGCCCCCCAAAAATTGCAGACATAAAATCAAAAACTGTTACACTTCATAGTTGACTTAAAATTGGTTAATTTCTTAATATCTTAGTATCTTAACCTTACAAGTTTAGATGTATCGGGAAGCGTCGGGAAGCGCAAACCGCTTTACTCAAATGATTTGCTGTAAAGCATCACTTAACTTTATTAAGTAAATCGCTCCGCCAAAAGGAGTATTTATGTCTAAAAAAGGACAGGTAATGAAATTTAAGATCCGCACTTTATGTGCAGCCTTGACTCTAACGGCGACAACTTCAGCCGTGCACGCCGACGACCTATTACAAATTTATCAACAAGCACTTACCAGTGATCCTATCGCGCTTCAAGCTCAATCTCAACGCGACAGACTCTACGAGCAGATCGAAGAAAATCGTGCCCCCTTGCTGCCGACACTAAGTGCCAGCGTGGGTTATGGCAAGAGTTGGTCAGATGTGTCCGACAATACCTATAACAGCGGCTTAAATGCCGGCGTGTCATTAAAGCAAGTGGTTTACGATCACAGTGCATGGGTTGGGCTAGATTTAGCGGAACTTGCCGCCACACAGGCCGATGCCGCTTATGCTTCGGTACTACAGAACCTGATTATTCGAGTGACGAGTGCTTACTTTGACGTCTTATCGGCTAAAGATAACTACGAGTTTAAAGGCGCTGAAAAACGCGCAATTGAACGTCAACTAGAGCAAACAAAACAACGTTTTGCGGTAGGCCTTACCGCTATTACCGATGTGCATGAAGCTCAAGCACAGTATGACTTAGCCCGCGCCTCTGAAATCTTAGCGGAAAACCAGTTGATCAACAGCTACGAAGCCTTGCGTGAAATTACCGGTATCGATCATAAATCCATCGATATCTTAGATACCAATCGCTTCACCGCTGTCACGCCAACTCCAGCCATGCCAGAAGAATGGTTAAAAATGGCCGAGAGCAACAGTGTTGACCTTATGGCAACTCGTATCGGTAAAGATATCGCTCAGCAGACCATCACGCTTTACAAAGCAGGTCATATGCCGTCGCTAAATTTGAACGCTGGTTACACCACTAATCTTGAACAAAAGAACCAAATTGGCAGTCAAGATGATTATGACAATGCCAATGTTGGCCTGACCTTAAGCGTACCGATTTTCGAAGGCTTCAAGGTAAGTTCACAAGTTAATCAAGCACAATATCAGTATGTTGAAGCCAGTGAAAAGATGGAACAAACCTACCGTAAAGTCGTTAAAGATGTGCGTAACAACTTCAATAACGTCGGTGCTTCTATCAGCTCAATCCGTGCTTATGAGCAATCGGTTATCTCATCAGAGAGTGCACTTAAAGCGACCCAAGCAGGTTTTGAAGTGGGGACTCGTACTATTGTTGACGTGCTAAACCGTACCCGTGATTTATACGATTCAAAACGTCAGTTATCGAATGCCCGTTACGGTTACATCAACTCCATTTTAGCGCTAAAACAAGCGGCTGGAACCCTAAATGAAGATGATGTAATTGCGATTAACAGTGGCTTAATCGCCCCCGTTGTCAGCCAGTAAATTCGACTAACCATTTGCCATAAAAAAAACCGCCTAATGGCGGTTTTTTTATGGCTCTTATCGACCAAATCAGGAGACAACCCCTAGGATAGATGACAGCGTTAGAAAACCAGTTCTACACCGGCAAAAGCGCCCTTGAACTGTGAGTTAGCAGTAATACCATCGAAGCCATTAACATCGAAAGTAAAGTCACGATAACCGACACGGATTTTAGTATCGAGCGCGACGCCATCAAAATGCCAGCCTAAACCAACAGAATAGTCATATACACTAGTTTCATCTACACCCAGCATCACATCAGCAAACCCATACAAGCCTAGACCGGGCAAGCCTACTTCGGCATTAGCGTACGCCATCACAACACCGCTACTCAGATCTTTTTGCTCAGGATGACCAGCATCAGCAACCCGATATGAACCGTGCATACGCTTGTAAGCCGCACCTAAATCGAGCGCGACGAGGTCGTTATCCAGCAACTCATAATACAGTACAAAATCTGTGTTGCTTAAGTTGGTCGCAGTCGAAATACTACCTGGGCTAAAGGTGTGTTCGCCAAAGATCCAAGGGGCTACCAATGTGCCTTGACCATCCGCATCTAAGCGATTCTCACGAATTTTAACATTTGGTACTAATGGGATCGGATGCTCAACGGCAACCCAAAGGCTACCTTGTGTTGATGAGCCGTAATCAAAATCTTGTTGAGTTTGACCACCTTGTGCAAAAGTACCATTAGTATCCGCTTGCCAAATATCGCCACCCACTTTAAAACCAACCAGTGTCGCGGCCTGTGCAGAAGTCGCTGCTAGTGAAGTAAGCAGAGCACATGCAAGTAGTGTTTTTTTCATCATTTAACCTTGAGTCAATAAGTTAGTGAGATCAATAACCGCAGCATTTGCGCGGGAAATATAATTGGCCATCACCAATGAGTGATTAGCCACTATGCCAAATCCTGATCCATTAAGGATCATCGGACTCCACACAGGTTGCTGAGTTTCTTCCAGCTCACGAATAATCTGCTGTAAGCTGACTTCAGCGTTTTTCTTCTTTAATACATCGGCAAAATCGACCTCAATAGCCTTCATAAAATTCAGCAAGGCCCAAGTGGCGCCGCGAGTTTCATAAAATACATCATCGATTTCCCACCAACCTGTTTTTATCTGCTGACGCGCTAGATTCGGGGTCGACTGGCTGGCTTCGGTTTCTCCGGCTAAATCGGTATTGAGACGATCTTGCCCAACACTAGCAGACAAACGCTGCGACATGCTGCCTAGGCGCTTTTGCACCTCTTTTAACCATTCATTTAAGTTATCGGCTCGGGCATAAAACTGAGCATCGGGATTATTGGTATCGGCAATGCGGGCACGATAAAGTTTGAATAATTTAATCGCGTCACGGTATTCGCCTTCAGCACTTGGAACCAACCAACTGGTGTGCTCAATATTCAGCTTAGAATGGGCGGCTAACAGATCGTTATCGGCGGTAGATTGCGATTGTGACCGACTAAACTCTTTGCGCATGATCAAGGCAAGATCACGTGCCTGCTCGATAGCACCAAATTCAAACGCCGGCATGTTATCCATAAATAGCGAGGGCGGCATAATGTCGTTAGATAACCAGCCACCACTCTTATCGAGCAGGGTCTCGACCGTTAAAATCAGTGACGTTGTGGTCGCATAGCCCACCACTTTTTGGCCAGTTGCACTGTTAAGTTGGTGCGGTTCAATTCTATCAGGCTCGATGCTCCACCACACACTGACAAAATAGCCAATTAGAAACACTATTGCGGCGACGAAAGCGCCTTTTTTCCATGTCATCTGCATACGATTACTCCGTTAATGGTGGTGATGATGATCCATTTCACCATCTTGCTTAGTCGCATCTTGTCTGGTGACCGTCAGGGTAATAGCCTGCTCGGTACCATCATCAAATGTAAGCGTTAAACCCACTTTCTGGTCAATTTGTAATGGCTGCTTTAAGCCTAGCAGCATCACATGGTCACCCGATGGCGCCAGCGCCAAATTGTCATGGGCTGCAATGGTAAAATAGGGGAGCTGACGCATTTTAATCACGCCTTCCTCTTCAACCAGTGTATGTAACTGCGCCTCTTCGGCGACATCGGTTTCCACTGCGACTAGTTTAACCTCAGGGCCATGATTCATCAGGGTAAAATAAACAGCCGTATTGGGCACACTAGCAGGCATGGCTCTCACATAGCCATCGACTAGCATCACATTTGCCAAAACGGAGAATGAAGTGCATGATAGCAACACAAAGTTAAACGCGTGTTTGAAAATCTGTTTCAATGTCTTAAACTCCTTCTTAATCCCATTTGCCACAATAAGGAATCTTGACCAATGAGTACCATTCAAATTCAGGATGAGCAGGGCGTTCGCATTATCACCTTAAATCGCCCAGAAAAACGCAATGCGCTTAATCTCGATATGTATAATCAACTCACAGAATACCTTATCCAAGGGGATTCAGACAACGGAATTAACGCCTTTCTGATTAAAGGGCAAACAGAGTGTTTCACCTCTGGCAATGATATCGCTGACTTTTTAAAAAATAGTAACTTAGGTCCAGAGCATCCTGCATTTAAGTTTCTTTTTGCCCTACTTGATCTCAATAAGCCCATTGTTGCGGCGGTGACGGGAGCGGCCGTAGGTATCGGCACTACACTGCTACTGCATTGCGACTTAGTTTACGCCGACAACAGCGCTAAATTTCAACTCCCTTTTGTCAATTTAGCCTTAGTTCCCGAAGCGGGTGCCAGCCTATTATTACCACGTTTAGTGGGGCCGCAAAAAGCTGCCGAATTACTGCTATTAGGTGAGAGCTTTGATGCCGAATCAGCATTGTCGATGAATATCGTCAATCAGGTGTTACCCAATGAACAGCTGTTTGACTATGCACTCAACCAAGCAATTAAGTTAGCACAGAAACCGCCTCAAGCCTTGCAGGCGAGCCGCCGCTTAATGCGATACGATATCGAGGCAGTGCGATCGCAAATGCAACAAGAGTTAGAGGCGTTCGCGCTGCGACTGCAAAGTGATGAAGCTAAGGCGCAATTTACCGCGTTCTTGAATAAGTAACAGCATAAGTGAGTCATGACATAGCGTCGGTTTAGTCGCTCTAAGCCGGCAACATCACTAGGTAATACCTCACCCGACTTCAATGCAGTTTAGATAATCCAAACCATACAATGCACTTTGGATGCGTTTTATGCGAACCTCTTTGTACCCAAGTTCAAGGTCAGCTAGTATCTGTGCCCTTTGCCACCGCATGGCTTACTATCAACTCTCTTGCGCTGTAACAGGAGTCACTGCGATATTAGCGTTCATGTTAAATGCTAATATTCCCACCCTCTCATTAAAATATGCTCTAACTCACTTAATATCCAAGGCTTAATCTAAAGCGCTAAGGTGAAAATAAGCAGGCTAATCACAATGACCACACCTAATTCCACGGCAATAGCGGCTGGGCTCTGTGTACTAGTTAATCTCAGTTTCATCATAGTATCCTCTCAATAAATATCATTATCATCTGCTTTAACACTTGCTATGACCTATCAATCACGGCCTATGTGGTTAATAAGGCGATTTTCGTCTAGGCAATACCAATGCCAGCGCAAAATAAATCACTAAGAACATGGCCGGATTCATTACTACTGCCACCGTCCACACCACCCGAGTCCACAGGCACGACCAAGCAAATTTATCGGCCATGGTTGCGGCGACCCCACAAATCAAGCTACTAGGCCGCTTCAGGGTGTCAGTTAGATCATCAATCTTCATCGGTGACTCCTATTAAGGTATTGAGCAGTTAACTTCCCGTCAGGCTTCTTACTGTGCATACCAGTGCCGCACAAATCACAAAACCCAAGACAGGTAACAATAAAATCAATGCCAGCTCCCAAAAATACATCTGCTCAGTCCTTTTGGCTCACACTGGCTATCACTGCATGTTGATCTGACGTTGCAGGCTCTTCAATCGGGTTTGATGACTCAAAACCGCTATCGAACAGTGACTCCGACAACTGCGCCTGCAGTGACAAAGTTAGCTCTTGTTTTACTAGAGTTATTGCATCTTGCATTTGCGCCGCTAACTGACGCTCCAAAGTGGCGCTAATGTCATTTGGTATAAAATCCTCTGCGGTTGCAGAAAAACTGATCCCGATAAATGTGGCAGCGACTAATGACATTCTAGTGAACTTGTTCATGGTCTTATCCTTTGCTATTTAATGGTGATAATTAAGACAATACAAGTGGCGTGCCAACTCAGTAACAACAAGCTAAGCGTTTGAATTAAATGCAAAAGATTGAAGATAGAATTATCCAAAATAACAAACAAGGATTAAGCGAAATGAAAGGAGTTAGCGAGTTTCACTAGGCAGTAGTCATTTTTACTACTCTCTATGCTGAACACCCTGATCGGCGCCCACACCATAGAAAAGCCTTCACCAAGGTGAAGGCTTACGCTGGGCATAACAGGGTGAAAATGGATTAAACCTTGATGTTATCCAATAACATTGGGAGTACTAATTTACACAGCCTCCATGCTGGCTCTGGCCTGATGGATCACTTCGATGCCCGCGCCAGGCTTATGGGCATTTTCACTCACATAACGACGCCACGCGCGAGAGCCCACTTCACCTTGATATAGCCCAGTAATATGCCGAGTGATATGGTTTAAGCGCCCTCCCGCTTGTAAGTGTTTTTCGATATAGGGGAGCATCTTTTCTAGCACGGCATCTCGGCTCAACACAGGCTTATCGCTACCACATAAGCGTTGATCAACTTCGGCCAGAATATAAGGGTTTTGATAGGCTTCACGCCCCACCATTACACCGTCTAAGTGTTTAAGATGCTCAGCACATTCATCTAAGGTTTTAACGCCACCATTAATGGAGATATTCAGCGCGGAATAATCGCGCTTTAAACGATACACACGTTGATAATCTAGCTCAGGGATCTCACGGTTTTCTTTGGGACTCAAGCCTTGCAGCCAAGCTTTTCGAGCATGAATGATAAAAGTATCACAGCCTGCGGCGCTAACGGTGTCGATAAACTCAGTCAAAAACTCATAACTGTCTAACTCATCGATACCGATACGGGTTTTAACCGTAACGGGGATATCTACTACACTGCGCATCGCATCGACACATTCGGCCACCAACTTAGGTTCGGCCATAAGGCAGGCACCAAAACGGCCATTTTGTACTCTATCTGACGGGCAACCGACATTGAGATTAATCTCATCATAACCACGCTGCTCAGCCAGTTTGGCACAGGTGGCTAAGTCAGACGCATTCGACCCACCAAGTTGCAGCGCAAGCGGGTGCTCCTCTTCGTTATACGCTAAATAATCACCCTTGCCATGGATAATCGCTCCTGTCGTCACCATCTCGGTATACAGCAAAGCTTGAGCAGACATGATGCGAGCAAAGTAGCGGTAATGCCTATCAGTCCAATCAAGCATGGGTGCAATGGAGAAGGTTCTATTTAGCGGTTTCATTGACATTACTGGCTTACAGCCTGATTTATTTGATACAATCATTTGTTCCGAGTTGCTCTGAATTGTCTGTAATTTCGTTGAATTTCGTTGTATGGTGTCCCATATAGGCCCCACAATGGGGTAGGACGATTTAGCGAAATTCACTGATTATGGCATCTTTTACAATAGAGAAACGAGCAAAGGCAAGCGGCGAGTTTAGTTACCGGTGTACTGTGCGCGTCAAAGAATCCGGCGAAATTATACATCGTGAGTCGAAAACATTCAGTAAAAAAGAAGTTGCTCGCACTTGGGGTAAAACTCGTTGTGATGCCATTGAACATCATGGGGCACTCAACAAACATAAAGTGGTGTCCCTTGGGGCCCTGTTAAATTTGTACTTTGAAGATCACGACTTATGGGGCAAGACAGGCCGAACTAAACGCTATGTCATTAAAATGCTTATGGACTGTGATATCAGTAAGGTAAAAAGTGACGCCCTCAAAACCAGTGATCTGATTGAACATTGTAAAAATCGACGCGCAGCGGGTGCAGGCCCTTCAACTATCTACCATGATATTGCCTATCTTCGTAGCGTTATGAAAAAGGCTCTGCCCGTTTGGGATATTTCTGCCAACCACCAAATTTTCGAAGATGCTGTGCCCGTTCTTATTGAAATGAACTTAGTAGGAAAAAGCCAGAAACGAACACGACGACCAACAGAGAATGAACTTGAGAAATTAAGAGGTGGTCTTCAAACAAGGATGGACTTTAGGCCCAATGGAAAAACCAGGATACCTTATCTCGATATTTTGGACTTTAGTATTTTAACCTGCATGCGGATCGGTGAGGTTTGCAAATTACGCTGGGAAGACTTAAACGAAGATCATAAAACTGTTTTAGTCCGAGATAGAAAAGACCCAAGAAAAAAAGAGGGCAATCACATGATCGTGCCTTTGCTCGCAGGATCATTTGATATCGCAAAAAACCAACCTAAAAATGATGACTTGATTTTCCCCTACAACCCGAGATCTGTAACTGCAGGTTTTCAGCGAGTTCGTAACGAATTGGGCATTGAAGATCTGCGATATCATGACTTGCGTCGAGAAGGTGCTAGCCGATTATTTGAAAAAGGTTACTCTATCGAAGAAGTTGCTCAAGTCACAGGCCATAGAAACTTAAACATCCTATGGCAAGTATACACTCAACTGTTTCCGCATAAGTTGCATGACAAGTTTAAGGAATAACAAAAAGCCCACTTTGATGTGGGCTTTTTGTTTTGGTTTTACTATTGATTATCGCTGAGCGGAACTAGCTTCTGTGCGGCTTGGCTCGACTTGTGGCTTGGATATTCTACTCATTTGCAGATTTATCCCTTCGCGACGAATGCGCGGAGCTACTACAGTGCGCTGGATTTCTTCAATACTAACAAATATGTGACCGCATTCGTCGTTATTGCAGCGATAGGTTTTCTCACGGGTGAGCGGTGTGATAGCACGAGTTCGACGTTGTAATGCGCGGCTGTCACAATGTGGGCAGGTCATGCCTGCACCGCAACCCATTACGCAATCCCTCTGTAAGTGATTTGACTTGGTTTATGTGAGGTCATGGTTGTCTCCTTATCCGTATTGCAGATAGTCACTGCGTGCAACCATTCTAAATGGTGAGCATATGGTTATATACACAAGACATTGCATCTATTTTTAGATTTTTATCTTCCATAACTGATATTGTTTCGCTTAAATTCAAAAATATTCCATAGGACTACATTATGAGAAATGAAGACGTCGAACTAGAAAATACAGTAAAAAGAGTTTACTTAGATACCGCTATAGAAGCACTTGAATCTAATGGTAGATATTGGAACAGTACAATCCCTAGGCCTACAGCGAAAAAGTTATATCAGATGTTGGAAGAACGTGGTTATGGGCACTTAATGCATACGGAAATAAGCCCTCGTTATGAGCATGTTTTTTACCACGAACGAGATTTTGAACAAGTACAGTTAATCGCTATAGAACGAGCTCGACTACAAAATTTATATCCAGAAATGTCTGAACAAGAATTCCCCATTTAGTTAATAAATAAAATTTGGGATAGTGATTATCGCTGAGAAGATGTTCATGTCTAGCGTTGGCACTATTCCAAATTTTATGATTCCACCTCGGCCACTTCACTATTCTTAACTTCTAGTTCTATCCCTGTGGTGTAACCCGTGTCGGTGATGTTGTGCTCGACACGGGTGAGTAGCCAGGCGCTGTTGTCGATTTGCGGTTTAAAACCACTGACGCTAACCGGCAGCTCCGGGAATAACTCAGGCCTGCCCATAGCTAAGGTGATGGAGAAAGTAGCCACGCCGCGTTGTAGCTTGTCCCACATGGCACGCGCTGCGCGCTCGGCGTTCTGCTTGTTGGCGTAGATATGCCGCAAGGTTTTGACGTTATCGTTACTGCCAACCATGATCTCCTTTTCCCCCACAATGACTTTTACATCACTCGGTTTCGCTTCGGTTGGCTTTTTAGCTTTAACGGTTTGTCGCTTGGCGCTTTTATCGTTTTGCCAATAGGCCACAACGCCTGAGTAAGCATCGCGATCGGCTACGCCAAATTGATGGCTGTCGCCAGATTGTCGAGTTATGTTTACACTATCTAGCGCTAATCCGCTGGCGGTGTGGGCTAAGCCTGCTTGTAAAAATAACAGGTTGCCGTTCTTTACCGTTGCAATTGCATCAAACTGCTCGGCTAGGCGGCTTAAAAAGTTGGCATCGGATTCGTTGGCTTGGTCTATGTGATCGATAATCTCTGTAAATAAGTTTTCGCTGAGTTTACTCTTAAGCTGATGTCTTGCTGCGATGATATCGATAATGCTTTTCACGCTTTGTTGGTGAAAGCTTTGCTCGCGATTTTGCTGCAGTGTACCTCTCATGTCTGCTGATTTTCCGCGAATAGTTAGGACATCTGGCGGACCGCTGTGCTCCAGTTCGTCAATGGTGTAGGAGCCTTTATCTACCAATGTACTACCCTTCCAGCCAATACGTACTTGCATGGTTGCGCCCTTTGGTGGCATCGCCAGCTCACTGTCTGAATCATCGAGCTGCACTTCAATACTGTCGGCCTCAAAACCGCGATTATCGATGAGACGCAGCGACATAAGCCTCGCTTTCACTTTGGGACTGATGTCTTTGCCATTGACCAATATTTGATAGTCTGGTGTTGGTTGGTCACTTGATGTGAGTTGTTTAAGTACCGCCGTCATACTAGGCCTCTTGCAAGCTTACTTGCTCCGATACCAATGAGTTTTTCATTCGCTATTAAGTTGGTATTTTTTTCATCTACACGCTTAAGTTCGACAGTAAACTCAATTCGCCTGGCTGCACCATCATTAAAAAATTCACTACGACCTTTGCTGATTTTTTCGATCACAAAAAAGCCTGTAACAGTGCCGCGCCCTTCAATTAAGGGATAGGCTTTACCTGTATCCGCCATTTTTTGTAATGTTTCAAGGCTCTGCTCACTACCTGTTATCTCCGGCAATAACACACCTGCAAGCGTTAACGTTTCGTCCCCAACCCCCAAGAACTGTGCCGATGGTCTAGCGCCAACGCGGCTATTGGTAGGGTGACGCCATACCATGTCATGCTGTGATGTTTGGTATGGCACAGTTAGCCGGCTAAATACAAAAAAACCGAGTGTCATCATGCTCATATTAATAGAGATCCTTCAAGCTGGTGCGTAAACGTGCTTGTTGGGAACGTTCACGTTTATCTAGTTCAATACTGACTAATCGCGCTATATCCTGCGCATCCATATTGGCGGTGGCATGGATGGTAATAGGCGCGTGTATTCCTGCATCGATGTGAGTAGGTTGTGACAATAGAGTTTGACGCAGCGCAGTGTCGCTGCCTCTGCTGAGCCTATCTGTCGTTGTTTTAGATGTTAATTCGGTATCACTATCGCCATCCTTAGCTTTTCTGGCGGGTAGCTCGCCCTCTTTTACCAAACGAATTGCATCTGGTACCGAATAATCAGCGCCTTGGTATTCGTCTCTGATAGTACGGGTTTGGTCTGAGATTGCCTGCAAATTTGGCATCGCGGTGGCTGGAAGTGGCGAGATGCCCAGCGCAAAAGCAGTGCCTGCCATTTGTTTGCTGAGTTTATTTACTTCGGCTAACGGCTCCTGCTGAGTTCGGCTAATGCCTACTGTTAGCCCTTGCATAGTTTGATCGCCCATTACCGCAAACACTTTACTGGGTGAAGCAATACCGAGCACATCTTTAAACCAACCAATTGCATTGCTGGCCACATTGGTGATGGTTTCTTTTACCTCGGTCAGCTTGCCAGTGATCCCCTTAACCAAGCCGTCCATCGTCATCTCGCCCAGGCTGTTAAATTTAGCTGGCAATCCAGTAAAGAACGTGATGACTTCGCTGAAATTGTTCACAATCAGCCCGAGTGGCGACCATGAAAAAACGGCTTTCATGGTTTCCCATATGCCAGAAAGCACAGCTTTAATGGGCTCTGGTAAGCCATTAAATAGGTTAGTAACAGCAATAATACCGCTATCGACCAATGAGGTGATTGTCTGCCAGAATCCAACCATCCACGCCTTAACCGTGTCCCAGTGAGTAACCAGTAAATACCCAGCAGCGACTAACGCAGTAATACCTAAGATCACCCAACCAATTGGCGTAGACACCAGCGCCAAAGATAACGCCCTTAATCCACCAATAACCCACTTAAATGCACCACCCAACTTAGTGAGTGCGCCCCCCATCAGCGGCAATGACTTAATGCCAAGTATCGATGTGCTGTATTTAAGCATGGCCATCGGGCCTAAGATGCCCGCAAGCATGATGGTGATCGAACCGCCGACAGCCGCGACAATAGCCATAGCTGCAGCCGCTTTAAATAGCGTGCCCGTTAACTCAGGATTCGCCCTCATCCAATTACCGATGCCATTAACAACTCCGGTGATTTGCTGGATAAAACTGCGAATACCTCCGTTGTTACCTTCGAATATTTCGATACCGACATCTTCCCACGCAGATTTAAGGGTATCGATATCACCCTTGGCATTATCTGCCATGGTCTTGGCCACTCGCGCGTTCTCACCCGCTGAATTGCGCAATACATTAGCAAATGAGGTGATGGCGCCATCGCCCTGCTGCTTAATTAGCTCGCTGACCCCTGTGCCGGCTTCTTCGCCAAAGATGGTTTTAAGTATTGCGGCACGGTCAGCGTTACCCATCGTCTTAGTGGCCTTGACCACATCAGCCAAGATGTCGGGAATTGCACGCAGATTGCCGGCACTGTCCTTGGTCTTTAGTCCTAACTGCTCAATGGCTGCTGCGGCAGGGCCAGTTTGCCCTGCCAAACGGTTGAGCATGGCGCGCATTACCGTGCCGCCTTGGCTCGCTTGAATACCAATGTTACCGAGTAACCCTGACATAGCGGCGGCTTCTTCTACACTCACACCTAAATCACGCGCGGCAGGTGCAACGTATTTCATCGTTTCACCCAGCATGGTTAAGTCAACGTTGGCGCGGGTTGTGGTTGCGGTAAGCACATCCCCAAGATGATTCATTTGATCTGCACCTAAACCAAAGCCGGACAATATGTTTGAGGCTATATCTGCTGTCGCCCCGAGATCAGTATCGTTGGCCTTGGCTAAATTGAGCATGCCAGGCATGGCTTGTTTAATTGACTTAGCATCAAAGCCCGCCATAGCTAAGAATGACTGCCCCTGTGATACATCGTTCGCGGTAAAGCTGGTTGAGGCGCCAAGTTCGCGCGCTTGTTTGCGCAGCGCGATAAGTTGCGGGTCGTTCTTATCTAGCCTAGTTAATGCCTGAACTTTGGATTGTGCGGCGGTAAAATCTAGACCTGGTTGTAACACCTGCGAGCCAGCATAGAGCGCGGCTGCACCTGAAGCTGCAGATGTTGCGCCCGCACCTGCCATGTTGCCCTGAAGTATTTTGGTTTTGTGATAAGAGGCTTGTGCTGCGGATAGCTTTTTCTGTTGCGCCGAAACCTGTTGTAGGCGGCGCTTTTGTTGGTCAAGTTGTTTGTTAGCCTGAGAAAGATCAGCAGTCAACGTGCGTTGGTGCTGCGAAAGATTGCGGGTATCAATCCCCGCAGAGCGGAGCGCTTCACGCTGCCGGTGCTGGCTAATGGTTAAGTTTTTATGCTGAGTATTCAGCCTGACCGTTGCCGCCCTAGCTTGCTCATACTCTTTAACCAGCGCTTTAGCTGGCGCCTGACTGCTCCGCATCTCAAGCGCTAGGCGTTTCACTTCCTTTTGTGCCTTGGCCAAATCATTGGCGGTAATACCAAGGCTGCGGCTCACCTTACGATAGCCATCGATTTGAGCTGACTGTTTATTAAGAGACTTAACTCGGTCTTGCGTCTCTTTTAATTGAGTGGCGGTTATGCCGCTGGCTTGGCGCATCTTTTTTAATGGCCCAGTGATCTTATCCACTGCCGCCAATAACACGCGCATCTCTAATTTTTTAGTCATGCGAAACCTTGTTAATCCTTTCCCATCTATCCAGCGCTTTATCGTGCCAGCCTAGAAGCTCATCGATGTCCATTGCCGCCATCTCGGATAGCGGCCAATGAAAGATAATGGCAATATCCGCCATGGTGTCATCTATGCACTCAGGGATGCTTGACTGTCGCTCTCGCTCTGACTGTCCATCTGTAACTTCTTCGGCACCAAAAAATTACTAATTTCTCCACCAATCTGCACTAAGTCAGCAGGGTCCATGTTGAGTACTTCATCTTTGGTGATCATTGGCGAACTGATACGAGGCAGCACTGTCGAGATAGCGTTAACGTCAAGATTGAGCAGATCAGATAGCGATAATCCGCGCAATTCGCCAGCCTTAGGCTTGCGTAAAGTGACCTCGGTAACGGACTCTTTACCGCGTGTGATTGCTTGATCGAGTGTTACTTTTTTATGGGTAATATTGACTGACATTGTTAGACCCTCTGTTATGGCTAGGATGGCCGGTATGCGGCTAGAGGGCAGGACGCCCAGTGCCGCCTAATTAAAGAATGCCCGCAAACGGCTCTCCGATGCGGGCTAAGGTTTGTGGTTAGCGTTATAAACCAATGGCTTTACGATGCTCTGCCATACGGTCGACACCATCTGCCCCGATTTCAATCATGTTGATGATATCGATTTCACACAGCACCTCACCGTTTGCGACTTCTTTGTAATAAGTACAGGTCATGCTGACTTTGGTTTGGGTGTTATCCCCCATTTTGAAAGTGCCACGGTCGAGTTCTTTGTAACGACCACGGCAAACGATTTCTACCGACTCAGTTTCGCCTGTATCATCGCGCTGAATGGAACCCAGAAAGCGTAGCATTAGGCCGTCAATCTTACTGGTTGACATCTTCTTAACCAGCTCTGATTCATAGCCGCCTAAGGTGAATTCGACACCTAAGGCGTCATCATCTAGCCCCATATCAATATCTACGGATCCTGGCATGCCGCCACCGCGATATTTCTCAAATTTGCGAGTGAGTTTGGCGGGGGTAAACTCCTCCGCCAAACCAATCCAGTTGTCACCATCACCGAATAGGTTTAGGTGCTTGAGTTTTCTTGGTAAAGCCATGGGGTATCCTTAGGCCGCTGCAACTGCGGACGCGAAGTCGACTAAATAGCGGTCGGTAATTTTTTGACGGAAGGTTAAATCTTCCAGCGGAGGCACTGGGGTGTAGTCGTAATCGATATACAACTTGCCAGCCTTAATCGTGCTGACGTCGTTAACGTCTTCGCTGTACCAGGCTTGGCCGTCAACAATGTAACCTAGGCCTTTTAACTCGCGGAACTTGGCGTTAATACCTTCGATAATATCTTTAACCAATGTAGGAGTTATCGGTTTATCGACGGCCCACATGTGCGCATCGGCAATGGTGTCAGCCAACACTTGGGCGGTGCGGGTGTAGTTTTCAAACTGGAATAAGGGATCTTCTGAGCAAGTGCGTGAGCCCCAAAAACGGAAACCTGATTGGTTAATCAGCGTAGTGATGTCATTACTGTTTAGGTAGCCTGCATCGGTAGAAGGATCTTGTAAGTCCCAGAACACCGGCTGACTTAAACCAGTAACGCCGCTAACCGTGACGTTCGATAGCGTTTTGTGCCAACCGACTTCTTTGTCGATACGCGCGCGCAGACCTAATGCGCGAGCGGTCGCTGTCGCGTTAACACTGGCAGCCGCAACGGTATCAAACGCAACAAACTCAGGCCAAATGACCATCACTTCACGGTCGCCAAAGTTTTCACGGTAAGCCACGGCTTCTTCTTTGGTGGCGCAGCCGTAGGCGCTGATATAGGCAAAGGCGCGCAGTTTTTTGGCGGTTGCTGCAAGCGCTGTGGCAACGGGTAAAGTGTCTAATCCAGGCACGCCAAGAATGCGCGGCTTAACGCCCAACAAAGACTGGGCCGCCAGTAGTGCTTTGAGGCCAGTGTATTGCCCCAATGGCGTTACGGTGCCAATAATGTTCGCCGTTGTGGCGGTTTCATCCGCGCCCTGTTCAACACGCACCACGACAGTGAGCGTATTGACTTGATCAGCAATGCCTTCTAGCGTGGGCTTTAATGTGCCTAAGGTGCCAGCTTTACCAATGGCTTGCATGACATTGGTTAGCAATACTGGGGTGTTTAGCGGGAATAGCGTTGCATCGGCATCGCTGGCGGTGCAGACAATGCCGATGACAGAGGTTGATACTGTGCGAATGGTTCGGGTGCCATCATTGACTTCAATGACGCGGACCCCGTGGTGATAATCCATAATAAGCTCCGGTGCTGTGGGTTTTGCAAAACTAAGCAGGGCTAAGCTTGCAGAGCACACCGGAGCGGTGCTAGCTGTTTGAGTGGTAAGAGTCGCTTATTGACCTAAAAACCTCTGATCATTCATCAGTAGCGACAGGATAGCGCTGCTTGATCTCGACCACTTTATCGCGCCAATGTTGCTCGCTTTCTGGCGCTTGGTCGTATTGCCACTCCATATAAAGCGGGTCTGACTCTTCTCGATACGCAGCCTTACGTTTTTCGATGTTTTGTGACAATTCAAAGTCACGCTGAGCGAGCACAGAATTAACCTGCTCAGTGCTCATGCCTAAGTTGTTCATGTATTCACGCGACACATCAGTGTGCGATACGCCGTTAAATAAATAGGTGAATTTTTCATTCATTGCTGTTTCTCCTGAACGGCTTGGCCGTTTATTTTCAATAAGTAAGGCGGTCAATCTGCCGCCAATCGTGAGTGAACCGCTGCGCCTTCTCGAAAAATAAGTGCAGCACACAAAGATTCAGGCTTCACTACACAAAGAAAGCTGGACGGAAACCGATGTAGCTGCTCGCACCCGAGCGCGGATGGCCCAAGTTGAGCGCACCCAGCCCGGCGTTCGCGCCGTAGCTCCAGTCGCCACCGCGGACAGGGAACCGGTCGCCGTAGTTTCTCGCGCCAATGTAACCACCAACGGTAGCCGTAGTGGCCGATTCAATTAACAGCTTGCGCAATAGCTCGTTAGGCACGTAGCTCACTGCTTTAGTGATTGCAGCAAAGTGCGAGGCGGTTAGATATGGGTAATCGCTTGAATCGTCATTCATCGGACCGTTGCGCTTAGTCACTGCATTACTGAGAATTGGCGCGCCAGCGCTGCCCGTGCCAGTTTGGTCATCGGTAGGTGAATCAAAATAGGCAGCGTGTTTATGCCAGTTGGCTTCCGCCACGGCAGGGTTATTGTCCAGCGTGGTAATAACCTGGCCATCGTCTAGCTTAAATTGATCTAACCATTCCCAAACGTTGCCCACTAAATCACACACGCCAAAATTGGTATGGTCATGATTCCAAGTAGATGGCCCTTTGCCCGTGTCCGTTCTACCCGTGCCGCTCACGTCCCCTGGTGCACCATTATCGGAGCGACGTGCGGTTTCCCATTTCTTCTCGTGCGAGCGACCGTAGTTTGTGTTGCCGCGCGGTACGGTTCCATTAGCGAGGGACCATAGCGCAATAGCTGCCCACTCGTGCACTGACATCATGTGCCAATTTGCGCCTTTGCGTGTGCACAGCTCTTTTGCTACATCGTAGTTAACGGATGTGCGCGGCTGTACGCCACCAATAACGGCACTGCCACCATTGGCTGTTGAGGCTAAATATTTGCCGATTAATATCTCGCCGCGGGGTACGCCGTTAGTTTGGAACGCAGGGTGAACCCCTGTGCCAAGGTTTAAGTCAACCAGCCCTAGGTCTTCAATATTGAAGCGTGGGATAACGCACATAATGTTAGGATTACCCTGAGCGTCATACACCACGGTATTGCGACCGCCAGAATTGTGCTCGATAGCTTTTTTGTAGCCGTCGGTGGCGATAATGGTCAGTCCGGCCGCTTTTTGATCGTAGGTTGATTCGACCTTAGCAATGGAGTCATTGGTTTTTTTATCGATAGCCGCCATCTTGCCAGCGACTTCTTGCGATAACGCCTGTGATGCGGCAGTTTGTGTTGCGGACGCGACTTTTAGCCCCGCAATTTCTTCAGCAATCGAGCTCATAATTATCCCTCTAGTTGTCTAATGCGCTCACTGAGTTGCATGTTCCAGTGAGCATTTTTAATTACTGCCGCCGCATTTTGTAAAAATGCCGTACAGCCCGCGATAAACTCTTTGTCTAAAATCAGGTTAAGGTTTTCAGCGCCCACTACCACTGTGATGCTGTCTGTTGGCAGCGCCTCAATATTTAACGTAAACCACTGCACGACTTTTACAGCTGGGGTTCGGTAGCCCAGTGTCTTATTTGGTGCGCTGTATACGCCAAGCAAAGTCGTGCCAATGTAAAACCCTATCTCTTTGATGGCGTACTCTAGTGCGCCATCAAATACGCCAGCCATCCGTAGGCTTTTGCCACCATCTTGATAGTCAGAAATGGCAATGCGCTCTTTTTCAGCGCTCAAGCTGGTTTGGGTTTTAGAGGGCGTATAGGCGTTTGAGCCAAACGCCATGTGAGTGATCTCGGCTCTCAGCCCTTTGTCTTTTGCTGACAAGCAAGCGGCAAGGCCAGCTTCAGTAAATTGCAGTGTTAGTGCCATTACACAACTCCCGTTAATTCGTGTTCAGAGATGATTAGTTGATGCGACACCGCCGCAAGCTTGTGGGTAAATAACAATTCGTCAGGTAGCACAGGAGATAACTGGTAATTGGTATCGATGCAGTCAATACGATGCTCGATGCCAAATATGCCAGCTAAGGCAATAACACCATCAGGGCGAACGCCATTAGAATCGGCATCGATATCAGATATGCCCACACTAGGGCTAATGCCCGCAGCAATTGAAAGTGACTCTTCAAATGAGATACCAAGCTCAACATCAAAATGGATCGAGCCACGCTTTGAGGTTCGAATGGCCTCTGTCACCATGGCGAGCATTTTTGCGGTTATCAATCCTTCATTTTCGTCAGTGATATTGTCGTTAACTAACGCGAGCACTTTCATGGTGCCGCGCACATTGCTGCCAGCGCTTTCCCACCATTCGAGGATATTGGTCTTAATGCCTAAGCTATTAAGTGCCCGTTGCACCGCATATGGCGTGCCTTTGTGGCGATGAATATCGAAAGCATCGTTAACAACCTGGCGCTTAACGCTTTCAGGCCAACTGTCTTCCCACTGATCGACTGAGTAGGCCCATGCGAGCCAAGGCAGTAATGACAACGGACAACGAAACGGGTCCCACAAATCAGCAATCGACAAGGGTAAATCCAGTGAGCTGGCGATCACTTGTTCGATATCACGCTCAAGTGTTGACGCATTTGGAGGTAACAATGAGGAGCTCATTAGCCCTCCCCAATGGTGATATTGCTAGCGCTGCAAAATGCCGCTTGGTGAGCGAGTACAGCAATATCTTCTAATGGGCTAATCAGTTTTACGTTACTCACACCAGGCTGATGCAAGGCGCGGTAAATACCCGAACGAGTGTGAGCCGCACCTAAACGCCGCTGCTCTTTTTGATAGATGGCCAATGCTTTATTCGCAGCAGCTAACACAACCTGCGCATCTGGCCCTGGCAATATCTGTAATTGAGCCTCAACGTTATAATTAATGATCTCGGCTGATTGAATGGTAACTCTGTCGCCCTGCGGCCTGACCTTGGATGGCGTATTTGATTGGGATAACCCATCCGCACTCAAGCCAAATGTAGCGCGTACCTTTATGAGTAAATCGGCACTTGCCACACCATCGCCCTCGATAGATAAAACAGTCACCACCATGTCGCAGGGTTCAGGGCTGACAGCGTTAGCATCGGCCACGCGGCCATCGGCGCCCAACGCAAAGAAAACATAACCATCAATACTGCCGGCGGTGTTCAGTCCATCAAATGCCATTTGTACGCGACGTTTAAAGGATTGCTCATCCTCAATAATTTCTGGGATAGGCGGCACTGCAGTTGCGTCTCCCGCTTGGATCACTAATGGTGTGAGGTCATAACGCGAGCCTAACGCAATCAGGTCATTCCCCGTTGATGAGGCCAAAATATTACCGCGAGTCGCATCATTCATTTGCGCAACCAAGTGCATTTCACGGTAAGCGAACACCTGCAGTAATTTGGTAATAGGGTCAGATTCCAGTGCCAGCACAGCTTGATAACCTTGATCAATGCCGACCAATATTTGCTTAAGCGCCGCAAAGCGCTGCTCAAAGCTCAACGGCTGGATAATGTCAGGAACTGGGACTTTAGAAAGGTCAATGAGCTCAGCCATAGGTCGCCTCAAACGCTTGTTGCCGCTGGATATCGATGCGGTCTGTCAGCAAGTTAAATTGCATTTTTCCGTTAAGGTCGCCGGCAATAACTTCTATCTCAGTGATGCGAATACGCGGTTCCCAACGGGTTAGCGCGATAACTGCCGCCGCCATAATCTGCAGCTTTACCGCGGCGCTTTGGGGTTGGTCGATGAGTTCAAAAATGGCGCTACCGTAGTCACGACGCATCACCCGCGACCCCAGTGGGGTGGTTAAAATATCCTGGATACTTTGGCTAATATGCTGCGACTCGCTTAAACCGCGTCCATCAAAACGGCTCATGCCTTGCCAGTTTTTATTTGAGGTCATTGAGGGCCTCCGGATGTGCCTGGGCCAGTATCGACACCACCATGTTTATGGGTACCAAAGTTAATGCCATCGATGCTTACGCCGCCTGAGTTCGTCATTTTGCCGTTGTGTTCAATCGCGCCCGAGACCTTGGCGCCCTGATCTACGGTGAGCTTTTTCTTAACCTGTAAGTTGCCCGTAAAGACCGAGTTGGGGCAATCGATAGTCACCCGCTCGCTCGCCTGTACAGTGGCGGTTTTGATACCGGTAACTTTAAGCGCGCTGGTATCTGGGTCGTACTCAATCACCGCGCCGTCTGGATAAACAGTGCGTTCACGATTGTTGTTATCGTCAGGCTCTGGGTTTTCATCGCTATAAAGCGCGGGCAGAATGTAAGCATTTGTTAGATCGCCGCTAAGCGATAGCAGCATCACTTGCTCGCCTACTGTAGGGCGCCAACTGGTTTTTGCCTTGCCGGCACGGCGGGTGAAAAAGGGGCGAAACTGGGTAAGTAACTCACCGGTTTTTACGCGGCACGAATCGCCCTTTACTTCGGCAACGGTGCCAATACGTAAAAGGTTATCGATACGGCGTGTGAGTTCAGCAATAGCTGCAGCAGTGTTCATGCGGCTATGGTTGCCAGTTGTATGGCGAGCCGCAAAGGCTTTGGGTGGTATGTGGGAAGTTATAGCGCAAGATATAAGTTTAAAATCTTTTCTGCCCCTTTCCTTGTTTCGTATGGCTGAACTAGCTCTGCTTGATATTGGGCTGTTGACCTAATTTTAGTAATGCTACAAAGTGCCTACTGTTCTAGAGGCTTACCATTCTCTAGATAATCTTGGTAGTGCTTTTCTAATGCCTGCAAGAATGTTGCTCCACCCAATACGCTCTTTCCAAAGCTTGCCATCGACTATTACTCTATAGCAGTCAATACGATTGGTTTTATATAACTCTAACGTGTGCGTAGTTGATACACCATTGTCGAAATCGGTAATGTCAATAACTCTACGAAGCTCAGGAATGAGTTGAGCTAATACATCACCCTGATCGTATTGTGCTTAAGCAGCATTTACTTTACTGTATGATTTACGATAATTTTTTTGAGTCTTACTAGTGTGTCTATACATGCTTGGCCTCCTACCTTACAAGGTAGCGAACCTTGCAAGGTCTCAATAATAAGCTGTTAGATGAGAACATTGACTTGAGTGGTAGCATTATGGATAGAGAACAGTTTGAGTTGATAAAAGTTATGGAATTATGTTGTAGAGACATAGTTATAAACCTTTCAATGCACGATGAACTTAATAATGTTCCAGAACGAATAGAGTCGTCAGAGGGTAATATTCTATTCAATTCTTATTGGGCACAAACAAGAAATAATGCTGTATTTGTTTCTATATTACGTTGGTGTCAGGTTTTTGGTGCTCATAAAGAGGACACGCACTGGAAAAACATTAACTCTCTTTCCCTGTCGACAATGAGAGCAAATATATGTAACGCTTGCGATATCACAGAAGATGAGTGGGCTCAATATCACAAGATAGCGTTGAGTTTTAGACACAAGTTGGTTGCTCACGTTGATGTTGGAGAAATCTTACAAAACCCAGCAAAAGTTCATTGTTTAAAAGTTTATCTTGATTCAGCAAAATTTTTACGCAATATCCTAATTGAGCTGTTATTGGACTTTACTTGTACCGACTCAAAAGTACTTAATTATGTGCAGTTATTATCGCGATTGACTAACTCAGAACTCGAGCGACAAGCTAGGAAAATGGCAGCGACAGCTCTCATCTAACTGTTTAAGAGTGATTCGCAACGCGTGACATTTTTACTATGCGTTGCTTTTAGTGTTTAAGGTGGTATGCGGTGGCTTTTATGTTGCGTTGCTCACACCTTAACAGGGCGTTATCTCATAGAAATTTTTATCCGAAACTGACAGGTTAGAGTTAAGGCTTTAACTCGAAAATGTCCAAAAGCTGTTTGAGATATTAGTTGGTGGAGAGATTTAGACCATCGTCGCTAAATGCCTAACAATAGCCTCTTCTATCATGTCCTGCTCTTCAACCGTGAACCCCAACAACTCACGCTGCGGGTATTGTGCCGATATCCGCTCGTTTATCCTTCCCCTAAGCCCGTATTGATGCTCGGTCGCTACGCGGGAAATAAACCCCGTAAACCCAACACTGGCTGCTAATGCTGAATACTCAGGTTTTAAGTATTTTTGCCTGATGATTTTCTGAAACATCAGCTTCTTTTTAATAGCCCCAAGCCTTTTCGCCCATATAGGCTGCGGCTTTCTCGCCTCAAATGCGCTGCCATCTGGTGCTTTGTTTTGTTTAATCCGCTGCGCCTGGCTTGCTCGTAAGCGTCTTGAAATATCGCGGCTTAATTGCTTACGCGCGGCAGGGGATAATTGTTGTATTAGCCCGTCAAACAGTTCATTTAACTGGGTTAAATCGTCGGTGGCCATGGTACTTCAATCCCATTGGTGTAAAGCGTCCAATCAATCGCTTCGTCATTGAAAACGGGCTCTGGTAAGTGTGTCACTTCAAGCTGCATCCCCTCACCCGCAACAACTTTTACTCGCTCTGTTAATGCCAGCACAATTTCGATGTCGGCAGTGGTGTGATTAATGATTTCGGCTTTGAACTTAAAACCTGTCTCGCGCTTGTCTGGATTCAATAACAGCTCTGGTTGCTGTGTGGCCAGCCAACCTAAAATAGGCACGATAAGCGTATCAGCATGGGCGGCGTAGTCCGTCACGATTAATACGCAGTTGAATTGATACTCAAAACTCAGGTTTTGCCCCGCACCGGTGGCGATGATGTTGCCGTTCTCGATGAATACGTGCAGGCAATCAGGGTTTTGTTGTAAGTGGGGAACGTGGCTAGATAACAGCTCACGCAGCTGCGCCGGCTTATTCATGGTGATGACCTTCCGCTTGGCTTAAGGCTTTAGCTTGCTGCTTAACTTTCTGTTTAGCTTCTTGTTTAGTTTGGCACTCGATAATCATATCGATTTGTGCGGCGCAGTCATGCCAAGCCGTTTCGCAGGTATCTAGCTCACTGCTTATCCCTTGATTGCTTATTGGGTTGCTCGCCGGCAACAGGCAAGGGATCACGAGTGGACAACCAACGACGGTACTCTGCACTGCCACTAATGGCGGGGCGCTGGTGCAACCGGCTAATAGCATCAGGCAGGACAGTATCAGCCCAGGCTTTAACATCGCTAAGTTCACGTTTTAACTCCTCGATTTTGGTTCTTCTGAACCGACTAGTGTTATTTACACTGGCAAGTTGCTCACGTAAAAGCGCCTGCGCCTGCTGGTTTTCTGCCGATATCTGCTTTAAGTCAAAATAAGACTGCGACGTTTGAGTCAGCGATTGCAGCATTACGCCCTGCGTCTGCTGCAACTGACTAAGCCGCTCTTGCTGCAGATAAATCACGCCTGCCATAGTGAACGCAATCCCGATGGCGGCGACAATTAAATAGCCTGCAAATGGCTGGATAAACCGGCTAAGCAGCGACAACATTTTCAGCGCCTTGCGACTTGCTCGCGGCAGTAAACTGCTGATACTTGCGCGCTAATTTAATGTCGTAGTCATTTTCTTTATAGGCGGGGCCATTGTAGCGCTTGGCAAACTCTGCCCACTTACGCGCTTTGAGTGCCTTATGCAACACAGGATCTGCTTCGATAAACTTAACCAAGGCATTGAGCTGTTCACCCTCTGACATGTCCATGGCTTGCTTGAAGGCCTGCGGCGATGGATAGCCCAAGGCTTGCCAATGAAAGCCCATTATCTGAAACATGCCCCAACTACAGGCACAAATCGCCGCCTCTGGATTAAACTGGTACGCAATCGCAAAACGCTGGTACTCACCACTGCCGCCGGTATAACCGCCACGGGCTGGGTTGCAAATATTCGGGTACTTCGTTGCCAGCTCTGCCGCTGCTGCTGCATCTTGCTCCAACACTTCACGATAAAATACATGCCGTTCAAATAAAATACTTGGTCTACCACAGGCAAAAAAACCAAAGCCGTTGGATTCCACTTCTGCCACGCTGGCCATTGCAGAAAACGAGACGCCAAGCAGGCTAGCTGCTGCCAATAATTGTGAGCTTTGAATGAACTTGTTACGGCTTTCTCCAGCGAGGAGCGCTAACGTTCTTACGCCAGCGTAGCCGGTTCTCGGTAAGTCATGCTTATCTTGAAATTGCGCGATGGCCTTTTGGGTTGCATCACCAAACCAACCATCTACCGTTAATGACGCACCAGCGGCATTGAGCCGTTGTTGTAAATCACGCACTGCCGTGCCATTGCTGCCTTTTCTTAGAGTCATCTCGATTACCTATGTTTGGTTTTTAATGTTTGTGCACGGGGAATGCGCACTAGCCTGCTACCAACTTTTTTCGAGTTTGGTTGCAGAAGATGCGCAACATTGCCCCGCGTTTGGAAAATGGCAATGCAGAGCGTGGCTTTTAGAAATACCTCCGCATAACTCGGCACTGTGGCGATGCCATACACTGTGTGGATGACCTCAATACCTGCGGCAACAGTGATCAAGTAAGCACAAATACTGATGAATATGCGATGCCGCCCTGTTCGTACGAACAAAGCCAGGCGCAACACAATTAAGCTACAAATAACGGCATTAATGATTAGCATCATTTCCCCTTAAGCCCGCGCAGGGCATTAAGCCAACTTTCTGGGTTATTGGTGAGTTTCATAAAATACTGCAGCATGCGCACAACACAGGCGGATGAAATGAGTGCCGCCATACCCACATTAACCTGCAAGGCATCTGGCAGTAATGCACTCAAGGCATTGGCTGCCCAATTGGCGCACAGTACGCCGCCCAAAAATGACACAATAAACAGTCCGATACGCTGGTAATTCCCCGCGGCGTCATTCGAAATAATGAACAACACTGCACCGGTAAACGCGCCGATCATGACTGCAGGTTCAGCCCCTGGCACTAATGTCAGCACGCTGGCGGTGACGACTGCTGATGTGGCTGATGTCGCTGAAATTGGCTCGCTCATCATTAATCCCATAGTTGAATAAAGTTTGGCTGTGTCGGCGCGGCCACCTGCACAGGAAGAAGTACCAGCGTACCGTTTGGCAATATAGGGCCAATGGCAGCAAGCTGCGGGTTAGCGTCTAGCACTTGCTCAGTGATCTCCGCCGTTACCCCAAGGTATCGATAACAAATCTTATCGACTGTATCGCCCTCGATGCTGCGCACTGCCTGCAAGCTACTCATTAAATGAGTTCCACCGTGACATGGCTTTCGCCTAAGATGTCGCGAATAGCAAAGCGTGCATCACGGCGAAGATCGTCAACGCTATCGCCGAGCACTTCACCCGCCTTTAGCCCCTTGGCCGTGCTCTCAAAATCGCTATAACGCTCAATAAGATTGGCTTTGGTGAGGCAGTACACCGCGCGTAAATACAATTGCAAATAGATGCTCTGGCCGTTGATTTGCTCGGCTGGCACCTGTTCTAAACCGTCAAAGCCCAAGATTTGCTGCCCGATACGCCAATCCTTGAGATCACTGTTTGTCTGCAGTGCTGCATTGATGACTGCGTGCTCAAGTCGTGCGTTTGTCACTGTGCCATCAAGGCGCATGGCATCGCGCAATGTCGCTAACTGAAAATCAGGCCAAAACGGGCTGTTGGTAATCGTGCTTGGTGCTGCGCTAGTGGCTGGGGCGATAAAACTCATGTTTACCTGCTTGCGGCTAGGTTGTGCGGTGGGCTGGCTTAAGTAGTGAAATTGGATAACGCTACTTGGCCAGCGCCGCACGGGTTGCGAGGGTCGCTCGGTTAACCAGCACTGCCTTGTGATTCAGAGGGCTCAGTGCTTTCGGTTGTTTGTTTGTCGGCGTTCTTAAGATCACGAGTGACTTTCTCGATAAACTTCTTCACACCCACTTTATCGTTTAGGGCTAATGCTTTTTGATAGGCGTCGAGCGCAGCGGTTAACTCGCCTTCCGCTTCAAATGCTTGCCCCATTTGACGCAGCAGCTTAGCGCGCGCTTCGTCGTACATGTCGCTCTCGGCCGTAAGCTCAAGCACAGCGTTTAGCTGCGAACTGGCTATCGGTGTTTCGGTTTCAATCACGCGCGCGGCGGTTTCGGCAACTTCTTCGGCAATGGTACAAGCCAGATTGCGCTCAAAGCGGTCTGGCATAACCAGATCATGCTTAAGCGCATATGCAGCTAGTTCAATCGCGCGGTCGATATTGCCGACATCGATATGCCACAGCAGCACAGTCACGAACACTTCATCCTGCACGCCACTATCGCCCTTAATGGTGCCATCAATATAGGCATCGTATTCAGGCAAGAACTGCGATTTGGCCTGCTGCTTACGTGCGAGCGCCTGCACTGTTTTTAAGATGCGGCGATGCTCGGTAAGCTGCATAAGCATGAGTTCGTAGGTGTTTTCGGAGCGAGCGCTTAAGGGGGAATCCGTTCCCCGCGCTGCGGCTAACACGCCATGAAAGCGTTTATGGGCGGGTGATGTCATGGCTATGCTCCCATCTCAATGTTTTCGGCAAACGCTGTGCAGCCGTAATCTTCAACTACATAGGCATCGTTTGATGATTCGTAGTTTTCAATTTGGTCGCGTTTAGGGTTATCGATCACACTGCGACGGCGAGCGCCTTCTTGCCAGTACAGGCTTAAGTTATCTAGGCGCGTGACCAGCAAGGCGTTAGCAGGGAAATGCGGCACACGCACGGCACCTAATCCGCCAATGCGCTTTTGGCTGATAATCATGTCAGCGGCCATGGTTTCCGTGGGGACGTTGTCTTTGTTGATAATCGGGAAGTACTTATCAGCCAGCAATTTACGGCCACAAATCACAACCAGCTCAGTATCGTCTTGATGCCATGGATCAATCATGTTGTTAACCATGTCGAATACCAAAGCATCGAGGTTGGCGTAATCGGTGCCGATAACAATTTTACCGGAGCCTTCAACCACTTCTGCCATATGGCGCTGCGGTGCATGCTGGCGAATTTTTTTAAGCCAACCGATGTTTACATCTTGCAGTAATGGATTATTTGCGCGGTTAGAGGTTGCCGCGCGACTGGTACCATTAAAGCCGATCATGATGCGGTCGAGTGCTTGCTGTTTCAGAATGGCATCACGGATGCGCGCCTGAAAATCAGGGAACTTGGCCCACATATCAATCTTGGCGTAGCGAAGCGCCGTATCGAAGTTGGTTTGTGTACAGTCATAACCCAGCGCATCTAAATCGGTTGGGTCAATGGCTTGGCGATCGCTTTGAGTCGTATCGGTCGTGCCAGCAATCGTACCGTTAATGCCAAGGCCTAACTTTTCGCCTGACTTTTCGGTGACAGGTACAACGTTAATCATCCCCAAGAATTGCGAGCTTTCTTGCATTCGCGTTTCTAGCGTCTGCTGGACTGTTGGTTCAACGGTAAATTTGGCCGTTGCTGTTTCTACGCCATTGAGCGTGGCAACTTGGCCTAGATAACCGTTAAAAAGTGTACGGGTGGTATTGCGCATGTTTGCTCCTTAGCAATCGGTTTTAATATTGGTGTCGCCACCGGTTGCGGGTGAACGTCGTTGGCCTGTTGGCTCTTCTTTTTCAAGCTGGCCCTTGAGTGCATTGAATTGCGTGCTGAGCTCATTAAAATCCGTTTGCAACTTGGTCAAATCTTCCATGCCTTTGCTGACTTTTGCACCAAATTGCATTTCAGCATCAGCAACGGCTTGGGCTATTTCTTCAACGGCCTGATGCACATCGGCAAAGTCGGTTTTTGCTTCTGCCTTGTTTTTACCTAACAGCGCTTTAACCTTGGCAAATAGCCCGGGCTCGTCGCTGACCTCTTCAAATTCAAAATCCACTTCCACTGCAGAAGTAAATAGGTTTTCGGGGCGTTGCTTACGCGAGTTAAGCGGGTTGTCTTTGCAGGTTGCGGAGAACGCCAGCATTTCAGTGCCAAGGGATGCGGGGGAATCGGTTACTGCCAAACCTGATAGATAGCATTTGCCCGTTTTGGCAAAGTCGGGATCAATCTCAACACTGGTATACACTTTCTGCTTTTTCTGGTTCATGGCGATCAGTTCGTCTGTTGGCTCGATTTGCGCAAACAGGGTTAATTTGCCATCGACTTCTTCAGCCTTTACCGCAGTCACATCGCCATAGGCTTTAAATGCGCTGTCGGGGGTAATACCGCGAATATGCTCAAGCCAAATACGGGCGCCATACTTTGCCGTGTTATAGGTTTCTACAATATCGGTGATCCACTGACGCTCAACGACTCGTCCGTCGGTTGTATGTCCTTCAGTAAATACACGGAAAAATTTCGATTTCTTAGCCATTTTGTCGCCCTTTGGGGTTGAATTAGGTCTGTTAACTGCTGCCTGTATGGTCAAGAGCAAGGCGATGATGAGCAAGGGCTTCGGGCGGTATAAGGAAACCGATACCGCTTAAACAACAGGGTTTTAGTTATTAGGCTATTTACACTGGCGCCATGAAACTGAATCCCCAAACCTCTACAGATAAGAATCAACGCCAATATGCTAAAAATCTTTTTTGGCAAGGTTGGCACGTCCGAGAAATTAGCCAGCACCTGCAATTGCCTGAGAGTACGGTATCGAGTTGGAAAAAACGTGACGCTTGGGAAGATGCCAAACCCATTGACAGGGTGGACTCTGCGCTTGAGATGCGCATGCTGCAGCTCATCAACAAAGAGGATAAAGACGGTAAGGATTTTAAAGAGATAGACCTACTCGGTCGGCAGCTGGAGCGAATTGCCCGTATTACTCGCTATCACAATGGCGGCAATGAGGCAGACCTCAATCCGAACGTACAAAACCGCAATGCAGGATCTAAAAAGCAACCGGTGAAGAACTTCGTTAGCGAAGATGATTTGGAAAAGCTGATTGAGGCATTCCAAGATTCGATGTTTGCCTACCAAAAGGAATGGTACACCGCAGGCTTAACCCAACGTATACGCAACATTCTCAAGTCGAGACAAATTGGCGCGACTTACTTTTTTGCCCATGAAGCCATTATTGATGCCCTAGATACTGGCCGTAACCAAATATTTTTATCGGCCAGTAAGGCGCAGGCCCATGTGTTTAAGCAGTACATCATCCAGTTCGTAAAGGATGTCACTGGTATTGAGCTTAAAGGCGACCCAATTGTGCTGCACAATGGCGCCATTCTGTACTTTTTGGGCACCAATGCCAGAACGGCTCAGTCTTACCACGGCAACCTGTATTTGGATGAGTACTTTTGGATCCACAAGTTTCAAGAGTTCCGAAAGGTCGCCTCTGGTATGGCTATCCATGCAAAATGGCGCCAAACCTATATTTCGACTCCGTCATCGATTACCCACGACGCCTACCCGTTTTGGACTGGCACATTGTTTAACCGTGGCCGCCTTAAAGCCGATCGCATTGAGATTGATGTGAGCCATAGTGCCCTAGCAAATGGCCGCAGGTGTGAGGATGGCCAATGGCGGCAAGTGGTCACGGTCGATGATGCTATCCGCAAAGGTTGCAACTTATTCGACCCAGAAACACTGCACTTAGAGTACAGTCCTGACGAATATTCAAACCTGCTGATGTGCGAGTTCATCGACGACACTATGTCGGTGTTCCCTATGGTGATGATGCAGCGCTGCATGGTTGACTCGTGGGAAGTGTGGACAGACTACAAACCCTTTGCACCAAGACCGCTCGCGCACCGTGAAGTATGGATTGGTTACGACCCGAACAAAGGCGGCAAAGGTGATAGCGCTGGCTGCATTGTGATTTGCCCGCCTGCTGTGCCAGGCGGTAAGTTCCGTGTGATAGAAAAACACCGTTGGAACGGGATGGACTTTGAGGCGCAGGCCAAAGCAATTCAGGATATCTGCAATAAATACAACGTGACCTTTATCGGTATCGATACCACTGGCCTTGGTGAGGCAGTGTATCAACTGGTGAAGAAGTTTTTCCCGCAGGTCACGCCATTCCTCTACAACCCTGTGCTGAAAAGTCAGATGGTGATCAAGGCCTATGACGTGATCAGCAAAGGCCGCTTGGAATATGACGCAGGTTGGACCGACCTCGCCCAGGCATTCATGAGCATCCGTAAAACCCTGACCGCTAGCGGCAAACAAGTTACCTATGAATCCGCTCGCAGCGAAGAAATTAGCCACGCCGATATCGCGTGGGCGGCAATGCATGCGCTTTACAATGAGCCACTGGATACCAGCGGCACCAGTACATCGACGTTGGAGATTTACGACTAATGGCAAAATATAGAAAGGCTCGAACCATGGCAGCCAAACCGCAACAACAGCAAGGGCCGCAAGAGCAACGAATTGAGACCTTTACCTTTGGCGACCCTATGCCAGTGCTGAGCCAACGGGAGATTTTTGACTATCTTGAGGCCATGTCGAACGGTAAATACTACGAGCCGCCGCTGTCTTTGACTGGCCTTAGCCGCATTTATCGTGCTTCTGTGCATCATGCCAGCGCGATTCAGGTAAAGCGCAACATTCTAAAAAGTTGTTTTATCCCGCATCCTAAGCTCAGCCTGTATGACTTTTCTGCCATTGTGCTCGACTATTTGGTTTTTGATAATGCCTATGTGCAAGTCATTAGGAACCGCCTTGGCGGAGCATTGAAGTATCAAGCCTCGCCGGCTAAATATACTCGAGTAGGCATTAAACCTAATCAGTATTGGTGGGTACCTAACTTTCACGAGGAGATGGAGTTTCCCGAAGCATCAATCTTTCATGTAAAAGATCCTGACCTAAACCAAGAGGTTTATGGTATCCCCGACTATGTGGCTAGCATGAACTCATCGCTGCTAAATGAAAGCGCGACCCTGTTTAGGCGTCGGTACTATGAGAACGGTAGTCACGCTGGATTTATCATGTACCTCACCGACTCAACAGTGAACGAGAAAGATGTCGCCAAGCTGCGTGAATCCCTAAGAAACAGCAAAGGCCCTGGCAACTTCCGCAACTTGTTTTTGCATGCACCAGGTGGCAATAAGGACGGGATCAAATTAATCCCAGTGGCAGAAGTTGCCGCGAATGATGAGTTTTTGAGTATTAAGAACGTCAGCCGTGACGACCAGCTGGCATCGCACCGCGTACCGCCTCAACTCATGGGGATAGTGCCCAACAATACCGGCGGCTTTGGTGATGCCGGCAAGGCGGCACAGGTATTTGATGCAAACGAGCTGGATTGTATTCGCCAATCACTGCTAGCTATCAACGAATGGGCCGGCGAAGAGATAGTCCGCTTCAAGCCTTACCAACTGGCGGTCGCAACCGAAGCCAAGTAACTATCGGAACCCCATTCCCATCAACCGCCCTCGGGCGGTTTTTTATTGCCTGCAGTTTACCCCCACTTTCAACCCAGCGCGCGCCGTCAGACCCACGCCACGCCTGCGCGCTTTTTCGGGTGAAAAAAACGCAGTAATGCAATCCTCTAAAACCGCGCCAGCGCTTGCTGCTTACACTGGTGAACCCCAGTTACAAAAAACGCAAAAAAACGCGATTGCGATCATTTAGCGATCCCCGAGATCCATTAGACATTTCTGATTCGTTTTACGATTACTTGGAGGCTTTCAGTTCGATGATAACCAGTGTGATCAGACCTAAGAATATTTATAGAAGATAAATGAGTTAAGACACATGCCTACCAACATGTATCTCAAATTACAAAATGTAGGGATAAATGCCTGCTTAAGCGGACAAAAACTGTTGGTTACAACGAGGAGTAAATCCCAACATAACAGACTGTTTTATTTAACTTAAATCACTTACCGCAAACCCAGCTGGCCTCTACTTTTTACTAGCTTTTTGGCTTTATGATCTGCTGATAGCCATAATAGCTCAAACACATATATGGGACTGGTTAAGAGCATACCAAAGACAAAACTTTTCTCTAAAATGGCAGGAAATGCAGGCTCAGTTAATAGATTTAGATAAAAAGCTATAACTCCCCAGAAGAGAAGAAAATATGTATGAGCCCTTACAACCTGCATAGTCACCGCAGAGTGATTAACTCTAGCTATACGGAATTCTTTAAGCCTAACTAACTGCTTCTTTCTAAAATAGCCTTTAAGAGGCTTAAGTACTGTGTTTAAGAGAAATCCAAAAGCCTGTTTTAAATACTTGTCAATATAAGGGCTCAGTTTAGGAATAACATAAGCTAATAAAGCTCCACCAATTAATCCAATTATTGTATTTTGATCCATTAAAACTCCATGATAACAATGGGCTTATAACGCTCAATTAAGTGGTGAACAACGCACTGGCCAAACCGCTGCATTACACAGTAACCACTTTACCTGACGCATAGTAAAACTGCCACGCGTTGAGAATCCACTTAAATTGTTTGTTAGGTATTTGGTACCTTAGGAACTGAAATTTCTACCAAACGATCATGCTCTCTAAGTGGGGAAGCTTTATGCTCTCGTTCAGTAAGAATGGTTAAATCAAAATCAATAGATAACTTTGAACCCAGCTCATAAAAAATATTGGACAAGTCCGCATGAAGTTGTCCTAAGTTTTCAGTGTCATTCTTAACCACAAGCAGCAAGTCACAATCGTTTGCATAGCTACTGCGAAAAAACGAACCAAAACCATACACACTAAACAGGTTGCTGTTTTTTGTATGGATAGACTGGATTTCCCTTGTCATCTTTCTGATGATATAACCAGAACTCATTTTTCCACAACGCTCCTGTTAATTCGCTCGAATTGAAAAGACCAATATTTTTGGATAGGCAAAGCTGTTTCGCTTCAATCGTATACCCATTCCAATTACCACCTACAGATATATAATTTACATCTGGAAACTCTTGCAAAACTCGGTGTACTGCAGCCTCACCCAAAGTGTATTCATCAAGACAGATCAATGTAATTGAACTGCCATCTTTCCTGTCAAACTCCATAATGATGTCGTCATGACGTGAGTAACGAATAACATTACCGTGAGTTTGGATAGCCGATTCTAGCCACGCAATTCGGCTGAATGACACCCCCCATGAATTTGAACCATTTGACATTATGCGAAAACCTCTGAAAATTCGTTAGGAAATAATTGATAGGAGTCGAGCCGTTGATATACGTGCTTTTCATACGACTCTACGTGTACACGGAACTTTTCGATAGCCCGAATAGTCTGCATATCTTCAATAAGCTCTTCATTTGCGTCGATAAGGTTTAATATTTTCCTATTGTTAGGCAGAATTTTGTCAATTCTTCGCAACTCCCAGACAAGATAGGCATTAGAGCTGGGATCTGATTGAGCAGCTTCACTCTTTGGACCAAATGCATCAAACGTAGCCTTATTGCTAGCCAGCAGTCGAGCAACAGCGATATTTAACTTATCAAAGTTCTCAAACTTTGTGGCTTTCCCTGCGCTACTTATTTCTGCTTCATGATTTCTTTTCCACTCATGGAGCATCTCAACGGGATAAGTACCCTCCGGTGCTTTATCTATATGAGTGTGGTGAGTTGGACATAGCAAAATCAAGTTATCATATGTATCAGCACCTCCCTCAGGAGTGCCCCTAGCAGCAGTAGGTTTACTGCCTATTACATGAGCCATTTCTCCAACTACATAGTTCCCCGATGCTACCAATGAGGTCAAATCTTCATCACAACCTGGTTTGGAGCATCGCCCTCCAGCTCTGCCCCAAAGTATTTTGGTATCTACTGTTCCTATGGCCATACTTATTACTCCTCGGATCGCAATGAAAATACCTAACGCCCTGTTAAGATGTGAGCAACGCAATACAAAAGCCGCCGCATACTACCTTAAACACCGAACGCAACGCATAGTAAAAATGCCACGCGTTGCGAATCACTCTTGAACAGTTTGTTAAATGAATTCTTGGCCATTAGTACCTGTGTTATCGATATAATTTTTATAATAGTTTGAATAGTTTTCTAATTGGCTAAACTTAGCCAACTTTTCAATCGTATCATCAGTGTGCTTGAGCTTCATATTAGCCTTTAAAAATACTAACATTAGCCCAGAGAAAATTACGGATATCAATGAAAGCATTACTCCTTTTAAGGAAAAGAGAATATCCCAAAATGCCCCTATCGATAAACTTATCTCCGCATTTACTTCCAATGGAAGAAAACTCAGCGGGTATACAACACCAGCGAAAAACAATAGCAATACAGAAATTATTGAAAAGTTAATCAGATTAGACGAATCTTGCCCTGAACTAAGTTTTTCGACATGAGACTTATTGACTTTAACTTGATGGAGAGTTCTAACTAATAAGTTATCGATTTCTTCTCGCTCAGGCGTTGTATTTATACTGACGACTGATAGTGGTTTTATATACATCAACTTTGGCATTGCATATGCAATGCCAAATGTATTGCTTTCGAACTTGTCTCGCTCTGCCTGTTCTTTTTCTCTTATAGAGTGAAACTCCGCTACTTTTTCTTCTAATAATGGAACAATATCTCCCTTAGCATCAAAAGATGAAAAATTATACTTCTCTAAGTATTCAGCTGAGGTTAACAATTCGCCTTTTTCGTGAAACGCTTCATCTATATCACAGAGCTCTTGATCTCTAATTCGCTCATTATACCACTTAAAATATCGCGACTTAGCCTCGTCACATAAAGCTTCAGACTTTAATATGAAGTTTGAAGCGTCTGCTTTGTCCTGCGAAAATTCTGCTTGATTTGAAACTATTTTTGTAATCAAAAACGCAGCAAAAATCCCCACTATGGCGCCAGATGTTTGGCTGATAGTGCTAAAAAATACGTTCCAATCCAAAAGTGTACTCCTATTCATTTAACATTTTATTTATGCGCTGCGCTGTTTACCTCATTAGACCAGTGAAAACGCGCACAGTTAACTACATGTATGCAAAGAACTTATCAGCTTTTTATCAAATACACTATCCGGGAAAATGCGCATGCGCGTTTTCCAAACCTATTAACTAATTTTGGATAAGTATATCCACATGATTTTATGGGTTTTATTAATTTTAGGCAGGAAAAACGCGCAAAGAAATGAGTTAAAGCAACCTGTCGAATCTGATTGCATCGAGATTTGAGTATTAACAGGTTGAGTTCAGGCTAATCCAATTTATTTATATCTCTATTTTTACACTACTTATCTAGTGTGGTTTTTATTATCTGAATTCTGGAGCATCAATAGGCGGATTCTGAAGGTCTCCCGTCAATAGCGGCTCAAATCTGCCAACTTGATTTGATTCAATGACTAGCTGTCGCAGCTCGTTAAAGTTCTGCTCACCTTTGCTCTTTTGCAGCGCCGCATACTGCATGGCCAAGCCTGCTTTTTTGTTTAGCAGCATTAATGCCTGGCTAAAATGCTGCTGGGTAACATGAAAGCGGGCATACGCGCGCTTAGCTGGTAGGCCTTCAACTAAGTGAGCACGCAGCGCATTCTTTTTATCTTCGCTGGTGATGCCCGTTAGCTTAAGCAATACCTCAAACTGTTCGGCGCTTTCACAACCTTGAATCAGTGTTTTCATGCTGAATACTCCATCGTTTTTTCCCACGACTGCATTTCTGAGACAAGCTCATCTAGCGGAATGTCTTCAATTTCACGATATCGATACGGTTCGTTCCGCAGCTGGCCATCATCAACCCACCATTCCCCGCCGTCAGCATCCATCACTCGACAACCATCGAACAATAACCGCTCAATGTTGGCAGGGTCAGTAATGCCTACCTGCGCAAGGTGCCTGATAATTCGGCTATCAACCTCCTCCAAAACAGGGTCTGTACAGTTATTCCTACAAGTCCAAGGAGAGCCAAAAGGCAACGGCAACAGCGCCATGCTCCACTTTGGCATAGCGTCTTTGAGTTCTTTTCTTGAAAGCCGGCTTTCAGCATTCATGGCGCGATTAACGGTGAACAGGTCTTTGCGGCGTTGCTTAAGTTCCTTATATGCTTTCTGTTCATCTTCATTAGCTTTACGCAACTTCCAACGCTCGCCACGGGTGATGATTAAGCGCTTTTTACCAAAAGCGATGCCGTTGATGCCCTGCACGCGCTTTGTTACTTCGCCGTATTGGTTGCCCTCGGGAGTGAGTTCATAATTGAGTGACAGCTGTGCATGCTTCATCGCCTCTTCATAACCTTTCCAATCCGAGCTACAAGCTGCAGCCCTTACCGCTTCAATCTCAGGCGATTGAGGGCCTACTTTCAGGCGGCGCAATTCGCGCCAAATCTGCACGGACTCAGCACCATAAAACTGGTATTGCCGAATGCCGTATCGACTGGCCCACGCCGCGACACGGGCGGAAGCCGCCTCAATAGTTTGGCCGGACTCCAGTTCAAGCTCTTGCTGGCCATGCATGTGATCACCTGGAATACCTTTAAGTAGGTACTTGATGAAGTAACCAGCAATGCCGCTTTTGCCGTTAGCATCTTTTCTGATTGGCTCTATTTTTAACCGGTGCTCAGCAGCCCCAGGTTCATCACCATCAACCTGATAGGCGTACTTGGTAATAATGTCCTTAACTGCCGCTTCATGCTCAGGCTTAATCACCCACGCCATATGCCAATGTGGCGTCGAGTCTTTGTGCGGCTCAGCAACACGAAACCCTAAAAACGGAATATTGCGATAACCCAATGCTGAGCGCATTTTCGCAAAAGTATTAACTAGGTATTTCTGTGCTCGCTTGGCGTTGCCAAGATCCCACTTATGTGAATTTGAATGGTATTTACTCGGACAAGTGAGCGTTACCGCCAGCGCAATCATGCCTGCAGCCTCGGCGATTTCTTCTAAGCCGCGATTACGCACAATCAGCTCTGTGACACGGTTTGTCGGGTTAGCGTTGCCCGCCATTGCCGCTTCAATCAGCGGTAAGATCACCCCATCATCATTTTCAATCATTGTGCTTTCAAGCCACTGCATAGCCGTCTTTTGCTGTGACTGCCACTCACTAAAGCATTCATCGCTGATAAAGGGGGTTTTCTGGGTGATGAGGCCAACAGCTAGGCAAAGGTGTTCGCAACACTGATCCCGCAATTTTAATAGCTTCTTGCCCCACCATTTTGGGCAGGTCATCCGTAATATTGCGCACTCAGCCGCTTCATTAATGCGGTCAACGTGCGCCGCTTGCCAGTATGGCGGCTCGATACTCCATGTTTTGCAGAGTTCGGCAGCTGCGTCATAGGCGTTAAAATAAGCCATGTCACTGTGGTCGGCAGCTGCAATTGCCTTAATCTGCACCATGCAAGCGTCGGCCATTTGTGATGCTACCTGCTTAAGCTCAGTCGATTTGCGATGGCGCAACAATCTAAATGCACTAAATGGCGAGGCCGCAACTAATGCGCAGCTTTCAGGGCCCAAATCCTCATTATCATCAAGCTCCTTCGCTGAATGCTTAACAAACTTCATGCCCGATATTTTATGAAATGGGTACTTATGCCAAACCACTGTTAACTTTTGAATGGTTTCGCGTAAATACGCCGAGCCAGCAACAATGCCACCGCGATTAACACGTTGCTGATAGGTTTTTTGTACTTTATTGCGCACATGGAATGACAGCGGCGCAAGCATTTCAAAGCCTTTTGCCGCAGTAAAACGCTCTGCAGGTTTATCAAAAATAGGCTGATACAAACGAGTTGTATCAATCTTTTCCCGCACGTCAACAACCTCATCCTCCCACAAGTCCACCGATGCAACAGGCAAGCGCTCCGCTGCAACAGCAAATACAGCTAGTACCTCATCAGTAAGCGGCGTTGGCAAATGCTGCAAACGCCGCTTGAAAGGAAATGGATTAGAAGAGGTGCGCGCGCTCATTGGGTAATGCAGCTCCGGCTAGCGTTTTGCTGAAAAAATGCTAGTGATACAACCAATAGCGTCAGTGGTGTAAGCTGTTGTCGCCTCGGTGGTACGCGCAATTTTTTTAGCTAATAACACTTCGTCACAGCCAAGCGCCTGCCAGTAAAGGCACTCAAGTGCGCCCAATACCGCAGCTAATCTTGCGAGGCTTAGTTCTGTTGGGTCTTCTTGGTACTGTCTCAAGCGGATCAATAAATCCGCCCGATTAGCGCGAAAGTGCTGCAACAAATGCGCGAAACGGTGCGACTTTTTAGCCATTACTCAGCCGCCATCTTTAAAATCAGTTCGCGGGTAAGCTGGCAGTCATACAGCGCACGGTGCGCCGTCCCTTCGAGCGTGATGCCCTGCTGCTTGGCGGCATTGACTAACGAATGCCACTTAAAATCACCATGGCCGTGGTTCCAGTCGCCCTTGTACTGGGCATACGCCAACATGGCGCAGTGGAATTGATAACTAGACATAGTCTTAAACAGCGGATGGGTAAGCGGATCTGTTTCACTAAAATTCGACAGTGCAGAACCAAGCATATTTCTATCAAATGCGGCGTTATAAGCGACCACTGGGCGGTCTTTAATAATGTCCGCCACGCGCAACGACACCTCATTAAAATACGGCGCATCGGCCACCATTTCGTTAGTAATGCCGTGGATAGCAATCACTTCGTCAGGGATAACGCCAACAGGCTTAACTAAAGTGTCGAGTAACACCTCACCGCTTACGGCATCGATAATGCTGATCTCTACAATTTCACTGCCCCATTTAAGCCCTGTGGTTTCAGTGTCTAAAATCACTGTGCCATTATCTAACCAGCTCTGAGCCTGCACGCTGGCGGAAATATTGCCCGCAACTTTAACTTTTTCTAAATTTTCAACGTCATTCATTATTTTACCCTTTGAAATAATTAGTGTTCTTTCAGCTTCGGCTCTGCCCAAGTCAATCCCAATAAATCTACCCATTAACCAACGATCCCATCCGTTACAAAGTCGAAACCGCACTTTTGACAGACCTCGAATTGCGCTGGCATTAACCCATCGTCATCACCAGTGAAATGCCTAAGGCCGCAATGAAACTCTGTGTTTTCTCCACACTCAGGGCAGTGCTTCATTACTTTTGTAATCTTGAAATCCGAGTGCTCATTAATATTCATCATTCCCCCCTCAAATCTTGCAGGCTAATGCCCAACTCTCTGGCTAACTCAATATCCTCAATCCGCCGAGCGCGGGCACGTTGCGCTCGCTTGGCTTCACTTACTTGGCTACGGCTAGCGTAAGGTAAACCGTCACTACGCAAACCTGCTTGATGACGACCGTTAAAAACGGGGCGTGGCTTATAACCAAGTTCGGCGAGTATTTCGCCCTGATTTAAATGCGACGGGCTCATGCATGCACCCCGCTTTGTAATGGACGGTTAAATAACACCAAGTCCCACATGGATTGTTTAGAAACAGACTTACCATTAATGGCGATCACCTTGACCTTACGGTTAGGTAAAGGCGTCACCACACACTGATATTTTTTTGAAGAGCGAATGTTAGATAGCTTGCCTGATGCACTCGCGGCCGAAATACCTAATTCGGCGGCTAACATGCCGGCGCTGTAAAACTTGCCAGTGGCTAACATTCGTTCTGCTGCGGCTAACGTACACATGCCTAATCCTCCCCTTCGTTTTCCTGCGTTTCTTTAATGCAGCTTGGGCAGACAACAGAACAGCTTTCATCTGCGGTTTCGTAGCTATGCCAACCCTGAGATGCTGCCATTGCGGCTGCGTCACCAACGCTGGCATCAATTTCACTCGCTGCTAGATGAAGTTGTTTTTCACACATGAAACAGGTGATCACATAAAGCGAGACAACTCTGATTTCTGATAAATCGACATGGGCTAGTTTCATGCTCCCACCCTCTTTCTATATAGCTCTTCCATATCCTCAAATGAGCACACCAGACGAAAGCAAAACCAGCTCAAATCATCATCCTTTAAAATAAAACGGGCGGCTTTCTCTAGGCCACTCGCCATACCTCGATAGCGAGCTGCAGTAGTGAGTACTCCACGCTGTAGAGCCGCTGCATGCTTCCAGTGAAGATCAGCTATCACCTTACGCATGGCGAGGTGTTGTGGGTTACTTAAGTCAAAAGAAGGGTGTTCAAACTGCGACCCATTGGCCGCCGTTGTTTGTGTAGTCATATCAAGCCACCTGTACTTGGTTGACGTGGATGTTATTACGGATAGCAATAATGCGAATACCAAGTGTTTTAGCCAAGCTAGGGGCGATAACCTCAGCAACCGCCTTAAGTGACTCAAGCGCCACTTCAACCATTTCGCTATCTGCTGGTGTAGCAAGCTTAAGGGTGGCAATCAGGCGGTTAGCCTCATTAGTAATGGCTTGCGCTGGGGTAATATTTGCTGCTATGCTTTGTTTCATCATTTGGTGTGTCCTCATTAAATGGTATCGGCCATAACTGTTAGCGCAGTTGTGGCTTTGTTTTTTCTGCTAATCTTGTTTTTCGTTTACCAACTCCATTCCCAAAATGCTTACTGCGTAGATACGCAATCGCGCGGCGGCTCTTCTCCAGCTTTGCTTCACTAAACTCTGCAAAAGCCGGTACTTGTACCCAATCTGGTACTTCAATCGTGGTGCCTTTTATTTGCCGATAACTCATAAATCCTCCTGCGTTGCCGTGCCTATAAGCTGTTGTATTAGCGCTTGGCTTGCTGAATCGTGTCCCAGTCTTTACGCGATAACGCATACTGGCTGTCCATGTACGCGGCCAAATCCTGCACATTAACCAGCGAGGGTGAGCGCTCCGAGTCACGCAGCTTAAAAGTCGGGAACGGCAATTTTTGCGCCTTGGCCTTTTGCTCTGCGGTTTTAGGGGTTAACCCTAAAAACTCGTCGCTGATATCCTTAAGCGCTACCACCGGTGACTCAAAACGCGCCAGTAATGCAAAGGCCATATTCATTGCATCCCCTCTTTTTTTTCTGCTTTCTCATGATCTGCAAGCAGCTGATCAACCGTGACTTCGTTGTTAGTCAGTGCAGAAAGCTTTTTTACATATTTGGCAGGGGCTTGTTTAAAAACATTAATCCACTTCCAAACATGACTTTGACTAATACCGAAGTGATTAGCGGTTGCTGTTTGTCCACCGATAATTTTTACGGCTTTTTCAACGCCACTCATAAAACTTTAACTCCGCATGACTACTTTTGGTTGTCATTAAACACAACTTTAAGTCAGTTGTAAAGAGTCGTAAAAGTTTTAATAATGAATAAAAGTTGTATAGGATGTTTTTGCTTTATTTAAGTAACTGATCTTTTTAGAGGATTTATGGATATTTCAGAAAGAATAAAAAAAAGACGCCTTCAACTTGGCTTAAGTCAACGTCAAGTCGCTGAAAAAGCTTTAACAACTCAAGCTGCATTGCAAAAAATAGAAGCTGGGTTAACTAAAAACCCGAGAAATATTGAGCAGTTAGCAGAAGCCTTACAAACTTCTCCTGAATTTTTAAGGTTTGGTGTCGGTGAGATGGATAACGCGACTGTGGTCGCCAGTGCCGGTAACTATTTACCGCTGATCAGTATGGTGCAAGCAGGGGTATGGACCGAAATACAAGAATTACCCCCCCTCGATGTTGAGCTTTATCCTTGCCCAATCAAATGCAGTCAACACTCGTTTATCGTTAAAGTGGAAGGCGAAAGCATGTTGCCTCGCTTTGAAGAAGGCGATTTGATTTATGTTGACCCCGACGCACAGGTGGAGAACGGCAGCTATGTAGTGGCGCGCCTGGATGATGAAAACCAAGCCACCTTCAAGCAGCTGATCATCGATGGCAATAAAAAATACCTCAAAGCCCTAAACCCCGACTGGCCGAATAAATTTGTCGAAATCAATGGTAACTGCACCATCGTCGGCAAAGTCGTATTTACTGGTAAGGCGCTGTAATGATTTTTAAATAGCGAGTTTTTACAGAAGTAATTAAAGGGAGTTTTTTAATGAGATGGATTTTCGTTTGCTTAACGTTATGTTTATTTACCCCTGCCAGCTTCGCCAACGAAGATGCCAATGAACCCAATGTAAAAAAGAGCAAAAACGATATTTGCCACGACAAATCCAGTCGCTCTTATAAACGCACTAAAAACTATACCCCATACGAAACAATCAAAGAGTGCTTAGCCAGCGGCGGACGCTTACCTAAAAAGTGAATACCCCCAGAGCATATAAGCACCACTTTGATTTAAATATAAAAGGAAATAAACGAATGGATACCGTTCTAGCATTATTATTTTTAGCATCATCAGCTATTTGTGTGATTGGATTACTTAAACCCTCTTGGGCAGGCAAAGCAACTCGCGGACAAGTTTTTAAATTCTATGGTCTTGGCGCCATCGCCTTCTTCTTCCTCTTTGGCGTATTTATGGAGCCTGTTGAGCAAACTTCAACAATAACTAAGCCTGTTGCACATGAGTATCAAATAATCGACAAGAATGACACCAGCTTTTCAGGCAGAAAGCGCCTACGATGGATAATCATATCTCCGTCCGCCCTAACACAAATTGACAGAGCCGAAACTGCAAAAGTCGCCGCCATGGATCTTCAGAAGCAAACTGGTGCTGACTTAGCTCAAATATGGCTCGAGGTTGCACCGTTCACTGCTGGTCAAGGAAATCAGTTGGCAATGGCTACATATATACCTGATGGTTGCGGAAACAGTGGTAATGACTGCGATGGGAAGAAATGGAACGTTAGCGCCTCAGGCGTGCAATTAACCGATGAACAAATGGCTATTTGGAAAGCATGGCGTGAGAATCGTGAACAATTTATGCCTGATGGCTATGTAGATGAGGACCGTCTCAAAGAGTTTCTAGCCACTAAATTTGACACCACGCCAGATAAGATCACACTTCCTTGGATTGAGCGTGACAATATACCCGAATAAGTAAATGGCGGATGTTCGACTTTATATCTCGGTGGGGCACCACTTAATTAACGGTGTCCCATTAATCACAAAACAAATCACTAAGCCCCAACATGTCTCCCCCGATATCATTATTGATATACAAGCCAAACGCACAACAATCAATCTTGAGGCTCCTGAAATCCAAAGTTTGATGAAAAGCGAAAAATACTGAAAGTGAAGCAGATGCCAACAAGTTGAAATCACCTTAGGGCGATGCTCAACAAACCAAACATACAAGTGGTATAGTTAGACATAACTTCTACACTCTAAGGACAAGCCATAAATTACAAGGATGTAATATGCTAAAAACCGACACTATTGAAGTACCTAACCCACGCCATTCTAAAAGCAAGTTTCATTACGTTCAGGCCACTTTCATCTTTCTAGTGTTATCAGTTGGGATAAGTGAAACAAGCTTTTTCTTCAACCCGATAAGCGGCTTTACGTTCTTAGCGCTTGCCTATTTAATCAGATACCTAAACAAACCAATATTCTCACCCAAGGCATGGTTAGCAGTCAAAGCGATGACATACCTGGTACTTGTCTTGTCACTAGGCATCAGCCCTACCTAAACACCGCCCACAAAAAAGGGCTCCTATCTAGAGCCCCATTTAATCTGAATTTCAACTCAAATGCACATCTGTTGGTTTTCCACTATCTATGGGAGAGCTCGGAGGCTCTACCCACGGGATTGAAGACATATGTATTCCATTTCCATCCAGTGGTTTTCCAAAGTTTTTGTACGTATCAATATCAAACCTACCAATATGAACCATTTCAGATACAGGGATAACTTCAATAAAGTCATCTAAACAGACCCCCTCATCACGAGGGTCACCAGCATCATCTAGTTGATTTTCATAATGAACAAAATAGTTCGTTGTAAATTTAACAGTTAACCTATCTTTATCTCTATAGCCACTAAGCATGGGCAAAATAGTAAAGTGCTCAACTTCTCCAGCTTCTATAGGAATCTCATGTACAAGCCCAACATAGACTTTTCTACTTGCCAAAGTGATCAATACTGAACTAACAGTTTCTCCACATTCAAACAGAAACTTTTCAAGAGCAGGACTTTTTACATCATTAATATACTTTCTTGATTTATCATCATCTCTAAAGTAGTTTTCAATCCATGCTATGGCAAAAGCAATAGGTAAAGCGAAAGCTGAGCCTGCCAATAATTTAGCATTTAGATACTCTTGAACTGTCAGTTTTGAGGTGGGGCCGGACAACTTTTCAATAGAGGTATCTATAAGGGCAAGGGCAGCGGAGGGCCAATTGTAATAATCACATACAACCGCAAAAAAAATCCCTACTACACAAAAAAGGATACCGAAAGAGCCACAGCGAAAGTAATACCTGTGGCCATCTTCTCTTCGAGTAATGTATTTCTGGTATTTGGAATTAGATACGTACAAGTAACCAGAGATAAGAATAAAAGCTACGGCAAAAGCTCCCATGAACACTCCATATTAAGCAGTAACAGGGAAACCTTTGAAACGACTAATCTTACTCATAATACGCTTACGACTATTGCGATCTGCCAAATTAAGGCGAAACTCGCCGTTATCATTAAGTTGATAAACTTTGGCACTACTAGATGAGGTGCTACTTTTTTCTTTAGATTTTTTATTATTCATAGATACTCCTCCTTATCGACTGCTTCCTTAAACCCAACCTACCTTTAAGTATAGTGAAAGATCAACACAAATCGATTATCGACGAACGTTATACACGCACAAATCCGTAAATACAAATGCAATTACGTTCAACCACATTTTAGTACTGCACTATTCACTTTTCAACAACATGATAGGTGGGGTCCCATTATTTAAAAACACAACTTGCAGGCCCCCTATTGAGCCCCACGCCAGTCAACAACCAGCATTAAACCATAAAATACGTCCAATCCAGCATGGGCGCAATGCTGAAAGTACGATTGATGACTGATGGCATGATATGTAACGACATAAAAAACGGTATCCCCTAGTTTAGCAAGCCACAGTAAAGGGCATGACTGGGCATTTTACCTCGGCCACTAGAGAATGCACAGGTTTGCGGTCAATTGAGGCATAAAAAGAACCAGCAAACTTGCCTTTAATGTCCTCTAAACATGTCACGACCGCTTCTCCTTGCGACTTTGCCTTACTATCAGCGTCTATTTGACACGTTTACCCAACAGATAAAATACAAATTAATGACAAGCTTGAAATGCCGCCTATAAAAGCGTCAAACAATCGCTTAAGTCCGATAAAGCCCTTGCGAGGTATTGGTGCGCCTATGCTAAGGTGGTCAAACCACCGCGTTATAACGCCCACTTTACCAAGGCGTATAGCCTTGAATTCATCCTTGTTTAAATAAGGCATCGTCCGACATGAATGTTAACTTTATTAACCCCTTTTTAGCCTCGCTACTCAATGTGTTGGAGACCATGGCAAACATGAAACTAACGCCGGGTAAGCCAAATTTAAAGCAAGATAATATCGCTAAGGGAGATGTATCAGGACTTATTGGCATGGTTGGACCGCAGACAAAGGGGTCGTTATCAATCACCTTCGAAGCGCCATTGATACTTGAGATCATGCATAAAATGCTGGGGGAAAAGCCGCAAAATATCAACGAGGAGATCACCGATCTGGTCGGCGAATTAACCAACATGGTGACGGGTGGAGCAAAAAAACTATTAGGGGAAAAGGGCTATAATTTTGAGATGGCCACCCCAGTCGTGGTATCGGGTAAGGCGCATACCATAGCTCATAAATCAGATGGACAAAAAATCGTTATGCCTTTTAGTAGCGAATTCGGCAACGCTTATATCGAAATCTGTTTCGAACGCTAACGCCAACAGACCTTAACGACTGAGGTCGTTAAGGTGCTTAATCGTTATTGAAATAATCGCTAATAAGTCGTTAATCCATGCACACTGCAACGCGCGGGGTCAACTTGGTCACTAACTCGTAGGCAATAGTACCAATATGCTCGGCAACATCCTCAACGGGTAACGCCTTGCCCCACAACATTACTGCATCACCAACTTTATCAGTGGCGTCTATGCCTAAGTCCACCGTGAGCATATCCATTGATACTCTGCCGACAATAGGTACTAAGCGGCCATTGACCCACACTGGGGTACCCTCTGGGGCATTACGCGGATAGCCGTCACCGTAACCAATGGCCACCACGCCTAATTGGGTATCTTGCTTGGCATGCCAATAACTGCCATAGCCGACAGGATCGCCGGCCTTATGATCACGAACTGCAATGAGCTGCGACATCAACTCCATGGCAGGCACTAAACCATGATTACTGCCAAAGTCATTGGCAACGGGTGAGACACCATAAAGGGCAATACCTGGGCGGATCCAATCGGCCTGAGTTTGCTGCCAGTACAATGCTGCGGCAGAGTTAGCTAAGGTGCGAAACCCTGGGAGGCCTTGGGTCATCTCATTAAAACGCTCGGCTTGCTTCGCCGTAGCTGGATTATCAGGCTCATCTGCGCAGGCAAAGTGGGTCATCAAATGGATAGGTTTGGCCACTTGCGGGCACGCCATTAAACGGGCATAAATGGCGTTGAACTGGGCCAGATTAAAGCCCAGCCTGTGCATACCCGAATCAATTTTTAGCCATACGGTAACCGGCTTGGCTAGTGTTTGCTGCTCGAGCATCTCGATTTGAAACTCGTGGTGCACCACGGTATCTATGTCATGGGTGATGAGTAGATCCAGATCACTTTGACGAAAAAAACCTTCTAACAATAGCAATTTAGCCGTAACACCACCGGCCCTGAGTTCGAGCGCCTCTTGTAATCTTGCCAAGCCAAAACCGTCGGCGGTGGATAGACAATTAGCGACATTCAATAAACCATGACCATAGCCATTAGCTTTAACCACGGCCATGACCTTACTGTGGGGAGCGAGCTCGCGTAATCGGCGTAAATTCGATTTCAGCGCCGCGGCACTGATCTCTGCACGGGGAAAGGGTTTCAAACAATAACCTTATTTTAGAAGCAAGTAACCTATAACAACATAGCGCAAATTAACGGCTTGCGGGGCAAGATAAATCATCTTTCATCCTGCCCCGCTCGCTATTAATCTTCTTCGAATTGAGGACCCGCATAGTTATCAAAGCGCGAATATTGGCCTTGGAACACCAAACGCACCCGGCCGATGGGGCCGTTACGTTGCTTACCAATAATGATCTCTGCGGTGCCTTTATCTTGTGAGTCGTCGTTATACACTTCATCACGATAAATAAACATGATCAAATCCGCATCTTGCTCAATAGAACCCGATTCACGCAAATCCGAGTTTACAGGGCGTTTATCGGCGCGTTGCTCCAACGAGCGGTTAAGCTGTGACAGGGCGATCACCGGGATCTCCAACTCTTTGGCCAACGCTTTAAGCGAGCGAGAGATCTCGGCGATCTCCAGCGTTCGGTTGTCTGACAAAGCAGGGACTTGCATCAATTGCAGGTAATCGATCATGATCATCGACAAGCCGCCATGTTCTCTGGCAATCCGCCGCGCGCGGCTACGCACCTCGGTTGGCGTTAACCCCGAGCCATCGTCGATATACATCTTGCCCTGCTCGAGCATAATGCCCATGGTCGACGACACCCGAGCCCAATCGTCATCATCAAGCTGACCGGTACGGATCTTGGTTTGGTCGACACGTCCAAGCGACGCCAACATACGCATCATGATCTGTTCTGAAGGCATCTCGAGACTAAAAATCAATACCGGTTTGCCTTCATTCAATGCCGCCTGCTCACACAGGTTCATCGCAAATGTGGTCTTACCCATAGAGGGACGCGCCGCCACGATAATCAAGTCACCCGATTGGAAACCGGCGGTCATCTTATCTAAGTCGCCAAAGCCACTCGACACCCCGGTGACACCGTTATGCGGGTTGTTGTATAGGGCTTCAATTTTATCGACCGTTTTTTCCAAAATGGTCTTAATGCCTTCAGGCCCCTCATTGGCATTGGTGCGTTGCTCGGCGATTTTAAAGACTTTACTCTCGGCTAAATCCAGCAGCTCGCCCGAGTTTCGTCCTTCGGGGTTAAAGCCTGCATCGGCGATCTCGTTGGCGACTTTAATCATTTCGCGCACCACCGCGCGCTCACGCACAATGGAGGCGTAAGATAAAATATTACCTGCACTTGGGGTATTTTTAGCAATTTCACCTAAGTAGGCAAAACCACCGGCATCTTCAAGGCTATCTTCAAGTTCGAGCTGCTCTGATACGGTGATCAAATCTATCGGTTGGCCGGCAGCCACCAAAGACTCCATCGCCATAAAGATCATCCGGTGAGAACGGGAATAGAAATCTTCTTTTACCACGGCCTCAGCCACTTTATCCCACGCATCGGAGTCCAACATCAAGCCACCCAGCACAGATTGCTCGGCCTCAATCGAATGTGGCGGCATCTTTAATGCGTCGAGTTGTAAATCTCTGGGCTTTTTCTTAGCCTGAAAACTACCTTGCTGTGCCATTTACTCTCCAAATTTCCAACAATTAGGCAAAATATGATATAAAACTGGGGTCAAGCAAACCCATAACTGGCAGCCTACGCCAGTTAATCCAACAAACACATCTATAATAATTAAGGAATAAACATGCGCAAAGCATTGGTTGCAGCCTTAATGCTGTCATCGGGCATCACCATCGCCGATGAAGGGCAGTGGCAACCTTATCAGATGCCGTCAATCGCCGATAAACTTAGCGAACGCGGTATCCACATTGCAGCAGAGCAACTCGCCGATCTGACCCAATATCCAATGAATGCTGTCGTTGGCCTCGGGTATTGTACCGCCAGTTTCGTATCCCCCCAAGGGTTAGTTGTGACTAATCACCACTGTGCTTATCAGGCTATCCAATACAACAGTAAAAAAGAACATAACTACATCGAAACCGGCTTCTTAGCCAAAAAAATGAGCGATGAACCCTCGGCAGGTCCTAACGAGCGCCTGTATATTACCGAGGCGGTCACCGATGTCAGTGCCGAGGTCAAAACGGGCTTGAGTGATGACCCGCTAAAACGCTTTGAAACCATCCAAGCAAATCGTAAGGCCTTAATTAAGCAGTGTGAGAGCGATGAAAACTATCGCTGCTCGGTACGCAGTTTTCATAATGGCTTAGAATACTACCTTATCAAGCAGTTAATCATTCGTGATGTGCGTCTGGTCTATGCCCCGCCAGAGAGCGTGGGCGCCTTTGGTGGTGATATCGATAACTACGAATACCCGCGCCATTCGGGCGATTTTACCTTCTTGCGCGCTTATGTAGGCAAAGATGGTAAGCCTGCGGCATATTCAGCTGACAACGTGCCCTTTACCCCTAAAAGCTACCTTAAGATTAACCGCGATGGCGTCAAAGCCGGTGATGGCGTATTTGCGGCAGGCTATCCGGGCTCGACCAGCCGTTACCGCCTCACCAGCGAACTTAAATTTGCCAGTGACTGGCTCTACCCTACCCTCGCATCGCGCTATCAACTACGTATCAATACACTCGAAGCCATGGGAGAACATGATACGGATGTAGCCATCAAATATGCAGGCACGCTATTGTCTATGGCTAACCGCATGAAAAAGTACAACGGTCTACTCGATGGCTTCAAGGCTACCGATATTGCGGGCATCAAACAGTCACGTGAAGATGACTTTAGCCACTGGCTAGCAAACAATAGTGAGTATCAGCACTACCAAGCCAAATTTGACCAACTCGAAGCCTTATTGATTGAGCAACGTGCAGCGCAGCAACGGCGCTACTTCTTCGACAACGCTCAGTCTAGTGCCTTGTTGTCTGCGGCTAATCAGCTTTACCGCTTAGCCAAAGAGCAAACCAAGCCCGATGCAGAGCGTGAAGAGGGTTATCAAACCCGTGACATGAAGATGTTTAAAGCGCGTCTTAAACGTATCGACTCACGTTTTGCCGTTTCCGTTGATAAGACGTTATGGCTGCAGGATCTTAACGCGTATCTGGCGCAAGCACATAGAGTCGCGGCATTAGATGAGATGCTCAATCTTAACAACAGCGACATTATTCTAGCCGACACACTAGATAAGCTATATTCATCAACATCACTCACAGACCCGGCTAAACGTTTAGCCTGGATGAATGCCGATGTTAATGCCTTTGAAACCAGTCGCGATCCCTTTATTCGCTTAGCCGTTGCCTTGTACGACACCAATATGACACAAGAGCAAGCGCAAAAGACCTTGGCCGGTAAACTGTCTCAAGCCCGCCCCGACTATATGCAAGCGGTCATCGCCTACTACAAGGCGAATGATTGGCCTGTGTATCCCGATGCCAACGGAACCTTACGCATCACCTATGGTATGGTTGATGGTTATCAATCCAGAGATGCCCTCTATAAACAGCCCTTTACTCGCTTAGAAGGGCTTGCGGCTAAACACACTGGTGTGGCGCCGTTTAATGCGCCGCAAAAGGTATTGGATGCCATTACAGCGAAACGCTATGGCAGCCACCAAGTGGAGTCGGTTTATCAAGACCCTGCCTCTTGGTTATGCCGCCTCTTCTCTTGCCTAGACAAGCCAGAAAGCTTCGGCTCGGTGCCCGTTAACTTTCTGTCCAGTGTCGATACCACGGGAGGTAACTCAGGCTCACCGGTCTTTAACGGCAAAGGTGAACTGATAGGGCTTAATTTTGACTCGACCTATGAGGCGATCACGAAAGATTGGTTCTTTAACCCAACCATTACACGTGCAGTGCACGTCGACTTTAGATATATCTTGTGGATGATGGATGAGGTGGACCATGCCGATAATCTACTTGATGAGCTAACACTCGTCAGTAATTAACCGCCTAGGCCATATCAAAACCACCTACGGGTGGTTTTTTATAGCCTAGGCTAAATAGCCGCTTGCTAACCGTTAATTTTAGGCATAAAAAAACACCGCCCTAATCACGTTAGTGCGGTGCTCTCTTTAAAGCGATTAAGCTAAGTTATTAAGCTTCTGCAACAACAGAAAATTTAACTACAGCTTTCACTTCAGTGTGAACTTGAACATCAATTTCGTATTCACCAGTAGTGCGGATAGCACCTAGTGGAAGACGAACTTCGCTCTTAGCAAGTTCAACACCAGCAGCAGTTACTGCATCAGCGATATCACGGTTACCAATTGAACCGAATAGCTTACCTTCGTCACCCGCTTTAGAAGCGATAACAACAGGCTCAAGTGCATTGATTTTCTCAGCGCGCTCGTTTGCAGCAGCTAGTTCAGCAGCTAACTTAGCTTCTAATTCAGCACGACGTGCTTCAAAAACTTCAGTATTAGCAGCGTTAGCAACAACAGCTTTACCTTTTGGTAAAAGGTAGTTACGTGCGTAACCCGCTTTTACAGAAACTTGGTCACCCAAGTTGCCTAGGTTAGCGATTTTATCAAGTAAAATAACGTTCATTGTATATTCCTCTAAATTAATGCGGTATTACTGATGTAAATCAGTGTACGGCAGTAGAGAAAGATAACGAGCACGCTTGATGGCGCGAGCTAGTTGACGTTGATATTTAGCGTTTGTACCAGTGATACGGCTAGGAACAATTTTACCACTTTCAGTGATGTAGTTCTTTAGAGTAGCGATATCTTTGTAATCGATCTCTGTAACGCCTTCTGCAGTGAAACGGCAGAACTTGCGACGACGGAAATAACGTGCCATGTGACAGTCTCCTAAGTTTTCAATTCGACATTTTCAGCGTGTAATACCAAACGGTTTTGGCCATTTCGCCCTTGTTGCAGAGCAATAAAACCTTGAACCTCGATATCCACCCCGGATTTCAGTTTGTCTGTAACGCTTTCAAAGCGTTCGCCGCTCAATATGACTTGTATCTGACAGTATACGTTTCTGAGCATTTCAGCTTCATAACACTGCGATTTGTGTTCCAACATAATCACACAATGCGCGATACCTGCTGGGCTTTTAAAGCTTCTAGAACGGGTTATGGTTCCAGACAACACCAAGTTATTGGTGGACACAGAAAAACTTACTCTGCTGTGTTTTCAGCGGCTTCTTCAGATTCATCAGCTGCATCAGCAACTGGACGATCTTCGCTAGAACGACGTGAATCACGCTCGTCTTTTGCTTTAGCCATTGGAGAAGCTTCAGTGATGGCACCTTTAGTGCGCATAACCATGCTACGAAGAACAGCGTCGTTGAAACGGAAAGCTGTTTCTAGCTCTTCAACCGATTCTGCAGTCGCTTCTACGTTCATAAGAACATAGTGAGCTTTATGCAATTCGATGATTGGGTAAGCCAGTTGACGACGGCCCCAATCTTCTAAACGATGGATTTGACCGCCAGCTTGGGTAAGAATACCCGTGTAACGTTCGATCATACCTGGCACTTGTTCACTCTGATCAGGGTGAACTAAAAATACGATTTCATAATGACGCATTTTTTTGCTCCTTACGGTTATCTAGCCTCGTTGTTGGCTCAGTCAAACCAAATAGAGGCAAGGAACTAATTAAAGTGACTGAATTAAGCCGCGGAATATTACCCGCACACCCGACAAAATTCAAGCAATATCTTAAGCCGATGGACTTTACCGACAGGGCATTGAAACGGTATGATACTGGGCTGTCGTTTTGACGAGCGTCTAATCTGGGCTCACTTAAACAAAATAAGAACAATAATAATGATAAGAGCAACTCTTTTATTCGTCACACTCACTCTTTCTTACAGCGCCTGGGCGCTTGTTCCACCCGACTACCAAGAGCCACCCAGTGATTTTTCCGCTGAAATCGAAGCAGGTTTACAAATCAACACAGGTAACACCGACTCCAGCAGTTTTAATGGCCGAACAAAATTAGTTTACGATACAACCGCATACCGTCAAGAAGGGGTGATTAAAGCCTATTACGCCGCCGATGCGGAAAAAACCACCTCGGAAAAGTACGATCTGCAGTTACAATCCAGTTATAAATTTTACAGCGGCTATGTGTTCGCTCGCGGCGACTTTATTAAAGACCGCTTCGGTAGTTATACCCGCAGCTCTACCGTTTCAACTGGCTATGGTTTTGATGCGATCAGCGACAATAACACCCGCCTTAGTTTAGAGGTTGGCCCTGGTTATCGTTATAATTTACCAGCAGTCACCGATGACATTCCCGACCCCGCCGCCGATCGTGATATCATTTTACGTACCGCAGCCAAATTTGAGCAGCGCATCCATGAGTACACTAGTTTTAATGCCGACCTGACCGCCGAAGCAGGCAAAGAAAACAATACCTTAACTCTAGATTTAAGTTATAAAAATACCCTATTCCAAGATTGGGCATTTAAAATAGGTATGAACGTTAAGTACACCGAAGTGGTGCCCGAAGGCTCGAAACAAACCGATACGGTCACCACCTTCAACCTACTCTATACCTTTCAATAATCGCCATATTAAGCCGTATATCGGTAAGGATAACGTTGACCTTGCCGTCACCTTATCAACCTAATTACGGTCATAAAAAGGCGCAATCATTATCACGATTGCGCCCTTATCGGTATTCCCCCTTGGCAAGCTCCCCCCATCTTTAATGGCTATAAACTTGAATGACTATACATAAGTCACCATAGTTAATCGCTTCAGATGGGTGATTGTCCATAGCCATAATTAATGCCAATAACGCACTCAGATTAATCGATTGAGTAACCATGATGGCTCACTGCTGGCCAGTGCTCATCAATCTCTTGTTTAATAAACGCCTGTTTCTCTTCGGTCAACTTATCTAAATCTATGCCTACAGCCTGCTGAGCAGTCTGTTTCGTCGATATATCAGGATAGTTGACTTGGGTAACGGCTAGCTCTTTCAACACTGCAGCCAAATGGCGGCGTGCCTCATTAGCCTGAACAATCGCCTTATCGAGCAACTCGTTGCCCTCTTCAGGGTTATGGGCATATATGCCGTGTGACGACATGGCAAAGTCCCAGCGCCATTGTGAATGTCGAATAGCCATGATGGCATCATTCATCATGGCCCAGTTTGCCCCCGCTTCCCATGCAGCACCAGCTTCATAATGCGCCTTCACCAACAAACCTTCTACCTCACGAGCCTTGGCATCTATTTGCGTCTTAGCCTGTTGCAAGCTGTCCACTAACGCTGATTTATTACCATGACAGTCTTGACACACTTGCTCATAATTGGCTAATGCGTCACTCACTTGATGATTCGTGAACTCCTGCCCCGTAGCGTCCTTTGCCGGTGGCATATGGCAGCTAATACAGGTGACCCCAACCTCAGCATGTTGGCTGCGGCTCCAATGCTCAAATTCAGGATGGCGCGCTTTTAAAATAGGGGTTTTCGATACTGGGTGGATCCACTCATAAAAACGACGCGCATCATAATACTTCTCGATAAGGTCAGCTGTGCTACCAAATATCCACGGAATATTGACTTTATTACTGCGCTCTGGTTGGAAATAGTAGGTCACATGACATTGGCCACACACTTGAGCCCCTTGCATATTGCTGTCCTGTTTATCAAAGGGCAGGTGCACCTTAGCCATGGCATCTTGAGCGTGGGGACGTGGTAAGCTTAATTCGGCAGAGCCGTTAACATGGCAATCAGTACAATACACCACGCTGTTCATTTCGGTGCCGAGATCGGTAAAGTTTTGCGCCGAAAAACCTTCAACTCCCAGCTTATCGATTAATCTTGGCACATCCGGTGATTTGCAGGTCCAGCAACTCGCCGATAGGCCTTTTTCCCCAGCAGCTGGCGCCACGCCAGTACGTAGGGTATGGCTCACATCCGCCACCGCAAAATGATGACCACGAGGGCTGTGATATTCTTTGGCATATGCAGAGCCGGCCCATAAAACAATAGCAGCGGGGTAGCTGGCCAACATATCGGTTCGCTCCTCCTGCTCTGATGTCGCCGCCCAACTCATATATTGATTAGGAAACTTAGCCTGCATCGCTTTAGGGCTGGCCGACTCTGTCTGGGCGTAGCCATAGCTTATCCACATAACACTACCCAATAGCGTTAATAACAACCCTTTGTTTCGCCCTAGGGTGGAGCTAAATAAACCCTTATTAAACAACATTATAAATCATCCTTCTTTAACTACGTTTAATACAAATATTGAGCAGCGCCTCCTACCCGGGGCGCCCATCGATCCTAGGCTGGGTGAGGATCGGCACATAAAACCACACAAACAGCCCGAAGGAGACAGTCCAACACCCCGCCGCCAACCACAGCCAAGTCTGCGCATATTGCGGCCACAACAGTGGCAGGACCGCACGCAGCAACGCCGCCATGATTAGCCCTACAAAGGCGAGAGTCATATTGGGCCCCTGATAAATATTGCGACTAGTGTGACCCAACGACACCCGAGAGATCATCGACAAACAGATGCCAGCGAGTGTACCTATGGCAAACAGGTGTAATAGTTGACGATAAGCATTCTCATCATCGATGTTCCACGCCAGAGCGGCCAAGGTAATTGGCAAGAATAAGTAAGCGCTGTGCAGCGACCATAATAAAGATTCACCCAAGGTTTTATGGGGATACCAACGGGACCAGCGCACCAAATGCAGCAAGGCGGCAACGACCAGCAAACCTTGCTCGATATTAGCTGGTAAGACCTTAACCATCGCTTGCAGCACAAGTGCCAACATCAACAGGATAAGGCAGCGGTCTAAGATCACGATAGGATTAGGCTTAGGCAGCTTAATTCGCATAGCCGTAAAGAAGGGAATAACACGCCCACCCACTATGGTGATCAACAGCCCCAGCCACCATAGCATCGCCTGCCAAATCTGCTGACTTAAGCTGAAGTTACGCTCACTGAGCGCATAGTAACTGAGTAAATTAATCACTAAAGCAAGCAATAACATGATAGGGAAGCCGATGTTATGCCACTGCTTCACTTTATATATACAGCGCCATAAGGTCATCGCCGTGATGGCTAAAAACAGTGAATCAAATAACGCGGGGAGCCATAGCGGCAGCGCCATAGGCAGTAACAACAATAACCGCGCCATCAGCCAACACGCGAATGTCAACGCTAGTGGGCGTCCTTTTAAGCTAGGTTGGTTGGTCCACGTTTGCACCGATGTCAGCAAGAAACCACAGACAATGGCCAACGCGAAACCAAATAGCATCTCATGGGGATGCCACCATAATGGCACCACCTTAAGCCAAAATTGACTAGGGAATAGACTAAATTGCGGTAAAAACCAGGCCACCAACCATAAGGGAATGTACAAGGTGGCGATCACGGCTCCTCCTAGGAAAAACGGCCGAAAACCTAAACGCCATATTGCGGCTGTTTGCTCTGTTTCACGCGGATCATCGATATTCAACATGACTTTTCCAATTTAACATCTAACATAATTGACTGATTCAAGGTCACTTAGCCTAATAACATCTGCCCATGAATAACGGCGCATAAGCGGAACGACTGAGTGATAAACTTACTCACGTGACTCTGACTCCATGATTAACGCTATAAATGCTGACTAATTCACATCAAACTCACCTGTGTGTATGGCGATAACGACAACCAAAACAAACATTATAAATACAACTTATAATTTCAGTGTAACCACAGCAGACGCAAGCGACAACCGATAAACTTTCCTAAATAGAGAAGTGTGATCTACCTAGGGCAATTACGCTAAGATATGCGATAAAAATACCGCTTTATAGGTAGTTAGCTTCAGGTGATTACCCCAGCGATACTGGCTTATATCGCCTTTTTGAATACATAAGGTCAATCAAGATGTCCGCTCCAATTGAGATCCACTCTGCCGCAGAACTTAAGCTGTTATTGCAACAAAATAACGCCGTGCTATTACTGTTTGGCGCTCCCCATTGCGGGGTTTGTCAGAGCATTAAACCGCGAATAGGTGACATGCTACGTGATGAGTTTAACCAAATGAAATGGGCTTATATCGACTGCCAGAGACACCCGGCTATTGCCGCTGCGTATCATGTGTTTAGCCTGCCAGTGGTAGAGCTCTATTTTTATGGGCAAGCTTTTGGCCGCTTTGCTAAGGTGTTTTCGATAAGGGATGTTAACGAGGCGATAGCTCGCCCCTATCAGATGTTGGACTAGATTAAATGGATGCAGGGTTCACCCAGTATGAAATAGTCTAATAACAAACTAAAGCTGGACAGATAGTGAGTTAATGCAGCTTTATGCGCTGCATTAACTGCCAATAGACAATAACAAAGAGTTACTTGCCTGCGGGTCGTAACCTTGAATAACTTGCCACAAGGTTACTCATTGGCTCAACTCGAGCCAATAATGGCGCGGCTTGATCAGGCTTGCTCTGCCCGCAACCGCAAGCACCGCTGCTGGCGCAGCAACCGCCTTTCTTGGCATGATGAAGTGAGGCCCGTCCTTGGGATGCATCAACCATACGTCGATTGACATCCAAGCTATTGGTAAGCAGGGTCTCAATACTGTCACAGCTATCGCCTTTGCTCACACTGATCCCCGCATCTAACAACTTACCCAGCATACGTTCGCCAATATGTTGTACGATAACGATAGCGGTTTTTTGCGCGCCGATCAGATTTAACAGGGCTTTTTTAGCGCTACATCCGCCAGCCAATGCGGGGTTCTCTACAGTTGTGATTAGCTGATGATATTGGTTAAAAAAACCAATCAACGGCGCTTTAGTAAAATGGGTGGCAAGCCGGCCTCGGCTCATCGGCAATGCAATAATCATAATGGTTCCCTATCTATCGGTTGAGGAAGTAACAAAGCATGGCCTTGAGTTATGGCCGTAGCGACTTTTTTACGCGCACTGGCTAATAAGTTACCAAAGGTTTGTCTCGACACCCCCATTAAGGCGGCGGCATCGAGTTGACTCAACTTTTGCACATCACCTAAATTTAACGCTTCAAATTCATCGGCCTCGAGCTGTATTTTCGTCAGCTCAACCGCGGGCATACCATTAGGCTTAAACATGCTGCAAGGTACGCAAGATGACAGACGGCGACATTTTTTGGGTCTAGGCATAAAACAACCTCATTAATTATCTATCTTATGCCTACAACACCCCATCTTACCCACTAGATTTACAAACAATATCAACCATGTATGAGTAAAAATGATGCCAATCTCAAGGAATGAAATAAGTGATGTTAGCCGGCAAGTTATTGGCGTGCGCCAATAACTATTACCTTAAAGGAGTCGTAAACAGAAAACTGTGCCCCACCTCACAGCTTGATTGCATTACCGTCAATCTAGCTCAGACACCGCCTTATGGATTCATAATGGTGACCCTTTCAATCACTATGGGCTTGACTGGAACATCATCATACTCGCCTTGCGACTGGGTCTTTTGCTGGGCAATTTGATTGACCACATTCATGCCCGCGTTTACGCGACCAAACACCGCATATCCCCAACCGACATTGGTCGTAGCGACATGATCCAAAAAGGTATTATCGGCAAGATTAATAAAAAACTCGGCAGTGGCTGAATGCGGCGCATCGGTACGCGCCATGGCAATGGTGCCTTTAACATTACTAAGACCACGATTGGCTTCATTAACGATAGCCGCCCGCGTTGATTTCTCCTGCATATCGACGCTAAAACCGCCACCCTGGATCATAAAACCTTTGATCACTCGATGAAAAATGGTTCCCTCAAAAAATCCCTCTTGGCAATATTTGAGAAAGTTTTTACTGCTGATCGGCGCGCGCTGCATATCGAGTTCAATCTCAATATCGCCCAAATTGGTGGTCAAAATAATCATTAAAACGTCTCCTTTGACATTAGGTATCAGCGAGTATAACCCAGCCCCCTGATAGCGAGAACGACTCCCCAAAAAACCGGTAACCCACTGGACTAAATAGTCCGAGAAGGTTTGTATTTGGTCGTAATTGGCGCTTAAATGATCCTTACTGGCAATAACTTCAGGTGCAATATGAGTACAGGTGAGCGCTACTATTACGAACCTCGCAACGGCCACGGTCTAGCCCATGACCCCTTAAACGCCATTATAGGCCCACGCCCTATTGGGTGGATCGCCTCACGCAATGCCCAAGGTCGCCGCAATCTGGCACCTTATAGTTTTTTTAACTGCTTTAACTATCATCCGCCCATCATCGGCTTTGCCAGCGTCGGCTATAAAGACAGCGTGGCCAATATTGTCGATACGGGTGAATTTGTCTGGAACTTGGCCACGCGCCCCTTGGCCGAGCAGATGAACCAAACTTCGGCGGCGTTACCCCATGGGCGCGATGAGTTTGAGTTTGCTGGGTTAACTCCCGTCCCGGGCGTTCTCGTGGCGGCAGATAGGGTGGCACAAAGCCCAGTGAATTTTGAGTGTAAACTAGCGCAATGCATTCAACTGCAGGCGGCTAATGGGGACAAAATTAATACTTGGTTAGTCCTTGGCGAGGTGGTTGCTGTGCATATTGCGCCGCATCTGCTTGACGCTCAGGGAGTGTATCAAACCGCGCTGGCCGAGCCAATACTGCGGGCCGGTGGCCCATCGGCCTATTACGGCATTTCAGAAGCGCTGCGGTTCGACTTAACCCGCCCCACTGTATTTTAATCATACTAGACATAAAAAAACCGCCCCATGCAACATGGAGCGGTTGTTAACGAGAGTCACTCAGACTGCTTATGCAATGGCGACCTTACGTCTTCTGTCTGCGATGATAATACCAACCAAGGAGATCACCCCTGCCGCAATACCTATGGGCTGACTTAATGACTGCTCAAGCCCTAACCCGATACCAGCTGTAGCGATATAAGAGACGGTTACACTGGTCCCCACGATAGCGGGTAAACTCACGATCCAGTGGATGGTGCCACGATCAAACAGATATTTAGTCGCTAGCCACAATACACTGGTCGATAACAGCATGTTAGAGAAAGCAAAATAACGCCAGATCAGAGAAAAGTCTATTTTCGTCATAAAGTAAGCAATAACCAGAATAGGCAAGGCCACCAAGAGACGATTACGAATACTTTGTGGGATCTTAAACGCATCGATAATGGTTAATCGCAGTGAGCGAAATGCTGTATCACCCGAGGTGATAGGAAACACCGCCACGGCAATAATCGCCATAATACCACCAGCAACCCCTAAGTAAGTGGACGCCACCTGATTAACCACTAAGCCTGGGCCGCCAGCATCGAGAATGCTTTTTAGCTCAACATAGCCACCAGGGAATGCGGCAATACCCGCCATTGCCCATACGCACGCCACAATACCTTCTGACATCATTGCGCCGTAGTACACTGGACGCACATATTTTTCATTGGTTAGACAGCGCGCCATGATAGGTGCCTGAGTCGAGTGGAAACCACTGATCGCGCCACAAGTAATGGTCACAAACAACAGTGGCCAAACAGGTAAACCATCAGGGTTGGGGGCCAATAGATCGTTGTTGTAATGGCTGTGATCGAAGTAAGCAAATATATCGCCCATCTCTGGTAGTTGTGGGGCATTAAACAGCAATGCCACCGCAATCGATACTGTCATTACAATCATTAATAGCCCGAAGAATGGGTAAAGTTTAGTGATGATTTTATCGATAGGCAGTAAGGTCGCGAGGAAGTAATACCCCAAGATCAATAATACCCAGAAGGTATTATTGGCAAAAATAGTGTCTTTGAAAAAATCCAGATTACTTAACAATCCCGCTGGACTCATGATAAACACTACGCCAACAAAAAACAGCAGCATGGCGGTAAAGAGCAGCATTACACCTTTAAAGTAAATATTAAAATAGTGACCAGCTATCTCAGGCAGACTCTTGCCATCCTCTTTGATGCTTAACACACCAGAGAAATAGTCATGCACCGCACCACCAATAATGTTACCCAGTACAATCCAGACTAGCGCCACAGGACCATATAACGCGCCTAAGATAGGACCAAAAATCGGCCCCACACCAGCAACGTTCAGAAATTGAATTAAAAAAGCTTTAGCAGGATGAACTTCGACATAATCGACACCATCATTAAAACGAGATTGCGGGGTTTCTGCATTGGGATCGATACCCGCCTGACGTTCTACAAAGGGACTGTAAAATTTATAGGCCAGTATGAGTAACGCAATACAAATAAAGAATATGAGCATTGTTATCACCATCCATATTTATGAGTAAGTTATAATTATTATATATTTTCAGTGACTTATATTGAGCCGCCTACTGGCTAAAGGTCGTATTGCTCACCAGCCCGGTAACCGAGTGACACCCAATTTATGCCGCTATTATTGCAATAAACCTGCAAACAACTTGCGTTGCAGATGCTGAATCCTACTACAGCGACGCAAGAAATAACATTAGTGATAACGACTAGCAACATTAAATAGTTAATTATTAATAACCGACTTTCATTGCAACAACGGCGAACAAGTAGAATTAAACAGCTTACATAACAGCAACATAAGCGATATATAATCCATTAGCACAGGGGTTTGGCGAGCGTTAAACTGTCCTCAAGGTGGCGCGCGTAGGCCACCTTCCCCTGACGCTTTCTTATGCCTGCGCGACGTAATTTAAGGATCATTCTTGGCTGCAGATTGTTAATGATAAGCGCCACATTTTTGCTCTCTAGTTGCTGAGCTATCGATTCCATCGCGACAATGGCACTCATATCGAGCAAGGTGACATGGGACATATCTAAAATCACCACTCGTACGTCGGGGCGTACCGCCGTGATGGTTTGCAGCGCCTTTTGCGCCGAGCCAAAAAACAGCGGCCCATCGATATCGTAAATAACCACTTGCTCAGGAATCGCATAATGTTCGTGGTCGAGCTTCATCGCTTTAGGACCACTCAAACTAATGCTGCGGCGGATAAACAATATCGCCGCCATCCCCATACCGACTGCAACGGCAATGGTCATATCAAATAACACTGTCAGTAAAAAACAGGCGAGTAAAATCACCACATCGTCTCTAGGCGCGATCTTGAGCGTGCGCATAAAATGGCGCGCCTCACTCATATTCCAGGCAACCACTAACAGTAACGCCGCCATCGACGCCATCGGAATATAGGCCAATAACGGTGACAACATTAAGATGCTTAATAAGATAAACCCGCTATGCACCACGGCCGACAGCGGCAAGCTCCCCCCCGCCTTCACATTCGCCGCCGTGCGGGCGATGGCCGCCGTAGCTGGGATCCCCCCAAACAGGGGCGCTACCATGTTACCTATCCCCTGACCAATCAGTTCATCATTAGAGTGATGCCGTTTGCCCGACATGCCATCGGCTACCACCGCACATAACAAAGACTCTAATGCGCCTAATATGGCGATGGTGATAGCTGAAGGTAGCAGCTGCCTAATCAGCTCAAAACTCAATCCTATGGGAGCGCCACTGGCATCGGGCAGCGCCCATGGCCAGGTAAAGCTGGGCAATAATGGCGGGATCCCTTGCCCTGCCACCCCAGCAATTTCATAATGAAAACGGCTACCTATGGTCGCCACACTAAAATCGGTTAGCCCTTGGGTTAACAACCACGCCACGAGGGCGCCAACGGTCAGTGCCACTAAGTGTGCCGGTATTTTTGAACGCAACTTTGGCCACAGCAATAACACCATTAAGGTGATTGTACCAATTAAGGTTTCCTGCCAAGTGATACTCGAAAATGCCGAGCCTATGGCCGACACCTGTTGTAAATAGTGCCCTTCTACAGGCGCCACACTCAGACCAAAAAAGTCTTTAATTTGTAATGTGGCGATCACCACCCCGATACCAGCGGTAAAGCCTATCGTGACAGGATAGGGCACTATTTCAATCAGCCTACCCAGTCGCGCCATGCCCATCAGCACTAAAATCATGCCCGCCATAAAACCGCTCAGCAGCAAACCGCCTAAGCCAAACTGCTGTACTATCGGCAGCAAAATCACCACAAAGGCCGCTGTTGGCCCCGAAATATTGACTTTAGAGCCCCCGGTAATGGCGATAATTGCCCCAGCGACCATAGCGGTATACAGGCCATGCTGCGGCGGCACACCGCTAGCAATAGCCAGTGCCATAGATAAGGGCAGCGCGATGACACCAACGGTTAAGCCCGCCAACACATTGGCTTGCAACTCGGCGCCAGACAGCGATTTACTCAATGATTTTTTCAGTGCTGATAACATCTTAATCCCGATAATCTAGCGCTAACGCTTGCAACACACTAACGGGCTATCGAGTGTAATGAGTCGAGATCACGGCTTGTTTGCGCGAGGGCAAGTTTGGGCAAGTCAATGAGGTGACGATACACCTTAGAGTCTCTGTGTGCGAAAAAGCAACAACGCTTAGCAACATAAGAGTTTTATAACCACGGTGTGATTATGGTTTTTATTGTAAACCTACAGCAAGCATAGATGTAAGGGGCTAGGCATAAATAATTTATATCTGAGGCTTTAAGCCTAGATTAACGCCAAGATTAACCAAGGTCATTAACTGCTATTGACACCCGCTCAAAAAATCAGCGAGCGGCCGAGATAATACACAAATGTGAAATTACACCCTTGAGCCACAACCGCAATTAGCGCATGATATCACCCCCTTTACAGACTCAAGTGGTATCACTTCATCTGTAAAAGGGATCCGTTCGGATGAAGGTAGCAGGAGAGCGGGGATTAACCCCACACCGACGAGGCAACTCTGCATGCATAAGCTCAGCGCTTAACGTACAGAGCACTCTTTCAGGTACCACTTATGTGGTGAGGACTGTTACTGGACGAGCCTCTGGAGAGACTGTGCACAGATAGGTGAGCGTTTGCCTAAATATGACACAGCGCCGAAGGCGAAAGTGGCGATGGTATCAATCCATTACCGCGAAACGCTCAGGCAAAAGGACAGAGGAGAGGATGACTGTATGCGTCGTCATTTGCCGCTGCCCACTTTTTGCCATCGCTTGGCCGAAACAGCACATCTGCACTTTACGATACCGAAATTCAGCCATTTCTTTTCCTCCTCCGATTATTAAGACGAATCGTCAAGCAGTTTAATACTCGAGGAACAACATGAACTTTCACGCTTTACTCACAGATATCAATGCCATTGTATGGGGCCCCATTACCCTATGTTTATTGGTTGGTACCGGTCTATACCTCACTCTGCGACTGCGGCTATTACAGGTGTTTAAATTACCCTTGGCGTTAAGCCTGCTATTTAAGCCCGCCAGCGGTAAAGGGGATCTGTCATCTTTTGCAGCGCTGTGCACCGCCCTATCGGCCACCATAGGTACAGGTAATATTGTTGGCGTCGCTACCGCCATAAAAATTGGTGGACCTGGCGCTCTCTTTTGGATGTGGCTAGCCGCTTTTTTTGGCATGGCGACCAAGTACGCCGAATGCATGCTGGCGGTGAAATACCGCACGGTCGATGAACGTGGCAATATTGCCGGTGGCCCCATGTACTATATTGAACGCGGCTTGGGGCTACCTTGGCTGGCAAAACTCTTTGCCCTATTTGGTATTGGCGTGGCTTTCTTTGGGATCGGCACCTTCGCCCAAGTCAATGCGATTAGCGATGCCTTAACCATTGCCTTCGACGTCCCCACTTGGGGGACCGCCTTGGTCTTAACCTTGTTAGTCGCCGCTGTCACCTTGGGCGGGGTTAAACGCATCGCCAATGTCGCACAAAAGTTAGTACCCACTATGGCGATAGGCTATGTATTGGCTTGCATCTGGATTTTATTTAGCTTCTCAGAGCAAATAATCCCAGCCTTTGAATTGGTATTGCACTCAGCTTTCACTCCGATCTCGGCCGCCGGAGGTTTCCTTGGCGCTACTGTGGCCCAAGCACTGCAAATTGGTATTGCTCGCGGGGTATTTTCCAATGAGTCTGGTCTAGGGAGTGCGCCCATTGCCGCCGCGGCGGCAAAAACCAACGAGCCGGTTGAGCAAGGGCTGGTGAGCATGACGGGCACGTTTTTCGACACCATCTTAATTTGTACCATGACAGGCTTAGTGTTGATCATCACCGGCGTCTGGAATGGCGACACTGCTGGCGCCGCCATGACTAGCGCCGCATTTGCCTCTGGTGGCTCGGTCATCGTCGGTCAATATGTGGTGACTATCGCGCTGGTCTGTTTTGCCTTTACTACTATCTTGGGCTGGCACTATTATGGCGAACGCTGCTGGCACTACCTCACGGGTAACCGCCTCGGCCAGCATGGCATTAAAATCTATCAATGGTTATTTTTAGGCTTAATCGCCGCCGGCGCCTTTATCCAACTGGACTTAATTTGGATGCTGGCCGATACCGTCAATGGCCTAATGGCGATCCCTAACCTCATTGCGATCATCGGCTTAAGAGATGTGATTCTGGCAGAAACTCGCCACTACTTTGCTAAACGCAAACAGCTTATCGTTGAGCAAATTACTGCGTAGGTTCATTAGTTCAATGCATTATCTCGGTTACCCCCAATAAAAATGGGGCATAATTGCCCCATTTTTGATCTTACTACCTCAGACTACGGCTGAGTTTTTAATAGATTTATCACCGCAGGCACCGACTCAATCTCACACTCTCGCATCACCTCTTCAATAGTTTGTGCCATAACTGGACGATGCTGCCTGACCACCTGATAGATCTGAAAACACAAGATGATGTCACTCTCAGTAAGCTGCTTATGCTGGTGCGCCATCGCCGAGAGATAACTGCGCATGATAAAGCAATCGAGCACCAACAACCTAAAGGCCTTCAGCGGCGCCTCTTCGCCAAGCAGAGGAAAGTGATGATGAAAAATGGCGTAGAGAATATAACGCTCAAACAGATCGCCATGCTCACCTAAGGCGGGGAGCGCAATAGCATTCCACGCCTGATTCATGGCCGCGACACTAAACTCGTTGTCTTCATTGCAGATGGCCGATACCGCCTCGTTTAAGCGAGTAAAACGCGCCCTTGTGGCCCGAGAGTGAATTTTACAAAAAGTAGAATGAATACCCAAAAAGGCGTGCGACTGCGGGATAGGGGCATAAGGCAATTTAGCGTATTGCTCGACCAATAATCCCGCCTCGGCAAATTGCTTCAGTTGTAAAAAACGCTCATCGAGGGCGCTATCGGGTAACAGGCCCGCTCGCACCTCTTCACTGGTTTTCAGTAATAAACCAATGGCCAGCAGCGCCGGCTCCCAATCGAGCCCTAAGCCAGCTAATAATTCTAGGCTGTACTCATGGCTTTTTTCGAGCCATACCGGAGAGGGCTTAACTACCGCCTTATTTCCACTCTTTTGCACATCAAATTGAAATGCATCGGGATGAAACAACACGATACGCGCGACTTCAGGGCAAGACATACTCAGCGAGCGGTACTTATTACCACCAACAAGACGGTCAAGTTTAGGATAAGTCTTACAGGTGTCGCTCAAGGCCGCTTCACCAGCATGCTTATGAATATTACACAGTTTTTTTTCATCGAGAAACGGACAGCCTCCCTGCTCATCAAGCTTAATGGCGGCCCAATTCGCCGCATTCTTTTTCACCTCGGTAAAGGCTATCTTGGCAAGCGAGGCAAACTGAGGATGGCTAACGGTTTTTTTATAGCTTTTCTTATCAAACGTAATGGTCCAGTCATTACAGCAACTGTCCTCACACTCAGGGCCGACACAGTTAAATAGACTGACATAATTAGGTTTGATCACAAGATTGTTCATGGGGCCACTTACTTACGCTTAAATTTTCGCTAAAGGTAACAAGAAAGTAGGATCATCCACAAGCTCAATTCATAGAGAATGCGTCATTCCACAGGTGTTCAGAGGTGTTCAGAGGTGTTCAGAGGTGATTAATATGCCAAATTTGCTCAACCATCGCTATTTGCATTAGTACCTTAATAAAAGCAATAAATTAAAACCATTATGGACACTGGCATTTATTATCATTTTATGCAGTTCAACCAAAGTCGATCTTTTATCGATTATCCTTCGTATAACCCCACGGTCTTAATCAGCCACTTATTTGATGCAATCGACAATCAATGCAATTAGAAGATGAATGTTAAATTGCATTGTGTTACCAATATCTTACTCGCGCATTATTTAACCAGAGCTTGCCGCTATGGTGATGTACTACAGGAGTTGTGATGAGTACAAGCGTTATTACGCTGGATAAGATCTGCAAAGGATTTACCGACGGCGATAAGTTTCATCAGGTACTCGATCATGTCGATTTACACCTGCAGCGAGGCGACACCGTTGCCTTAACTGGCCCCAGTGGCTGCGGTAAAAGCACCTTACTCAATATTATTGCCGGCTTTGAGCGGCCGACCTCGGGCACCTTATCCCTTTTGGGAGCGCCAACTACCCAGTGGAATGATGCGCGTTGGAGTGAGTTTCGCCACCAGCAACTAGGGGTTGTTTTTCAGCAATTTAATCTGCTCACCCCGCTTAATGTTGAGGACAATATCGCTTTCCCCTTGCACCTCAATAACGAGCGCTGGACCCCTTGGTGCGATCACCTAGTCGACACCTTAGGGCTTTGCGCCTTGCGTAAACGCCATGTCGAAACCCTGTCTGGCGGACAACAGCAGCGCGTGGCCATTGCAAGGGCGCTGGCACATAAACCTGCGCTGTTACTCGCCGATGAACCCACGGGCAATTTAGATCAACAGGCCAGCCTTGAGGTAATGCGCCTGATTTGCGCTCTCGCGGCTGAACACCACACCAGTATTTTAATGGTCACCCATAGCCAAGAGTGCGCCGAGTTTATGCAGCGCCGCTGGCACCTGGATCTGGGCAAGGTTCATGAATAACCCACCCAGTGGCCGTCACATAGGTAATCCTCACCCCCTAAAAGGTTGGCAGCTCACCCTGCGGGTGTTCTTGGCGCATTATCGACAATCACCGCTGCAAGCGGGCGCGATTATTATCGGTATTATCCTCGCGGTCACCCTGCTTACTGGCGTGCGCGCCACCAATGAAAATGCGATCAACAGCTATAGTAACGCCACCGAACTGTTAAGCCAGCAAGCTAAGTGGTTTATCACCCCACTGCCTAATACCCCCTTAAATGAACAGCTCTATTTTACCTTGCGCCAACAGGGGATCACCCACAGTCTGGCGGTAGTGCAAGGCATGTTGGTGGACGAACAGGCACGGCGCTGGCAAGTACAAGGTAGCGACATCATCGCCGCCATGAGCGCAGCAAGTAGTCATAGTTCAAATGACGAGAACGCCTCAAGTCGGCATCGCTTTAACGGTGACGCGCTGCCACTGGCAAAACTTATCGCTGGCGAGCCTATCGTATTAATGAGTCAATCAAACGCCAAGCAGCTCAATCAACCTACGTTGACTGTCGAGGGGCAAACGCTCAATGTTATCGCTGTGGATGACCAGCTTAATTTAGGCAACCGCCTACTGATGGATATCTCGCTGGCACAGCAACTGCTCAATAAACCGCAGCAACTGAGTTATATCGCCATTTTTAACGATGTTAGCGCACAAAAAGTCCAAATAGAGCAGTGGCTTGAGAATAAGGCTCATCTCAGCCCAAGTGACAATGGCGATAGCATGAAGGCGCTCACGAACAGCTTTCACCTTAACCTCACCGCCATGAGCCTACTGGCCTTTATTGTCGGCCTGTTTATCGCTTATAACGGCGTGCGTTACAGCCTGCTTAAACGTAAACGGCTGATCACTCAGTTGCAGCAGCAAGGCATCATGAAACTGTCAATCATGTCGGCACTCGCGAGCGAGCTGCTGCTGTTGGTTGTGGTAGGTTCGCTGATCGGATTTATTGGCGGTTTGCAGCTTAGTTATTGGTTACAGCCTATGGTCTCAGTGACCCTAGAGCAGCTCTATGGGGCCACCATTTTACCGGGAATATGGCAATGGCAATGGCTCGCTCAGGCGACCTTGTTAACCTTTATCGCCGCCTTACTGGCCTGTAGCTCGCTGTTTATCGAGCTGCTGCGCCAACCGCTGGCCCAGAGCGCCGGGCAATTTAATCAACAAGCCAGTGCCCATCGTGCCCATAAGCGGCAGCTATGGGTGTCGTTGTGCTTGGCAGCAGTGGCCTTAATTGGCATGGCATTAACCGATCATTACCGGATCACCATGGCGTTATTAGGCTTAGTGGTGCTCAGTATCCCGCTGGCCTTGCCTTGGTTATTACAGCAATTAATTCAAGTTATTGAGCGCGTGGCACCCAAAGGGTTAGTCGGTTATCAAATAGCCGAGACCAAGGAGCTTATCCCACCGCTCTCCCTCGCCATGATGGCCATGCTGCTGGCACTAACGGCTAATATTTCGATGAATAGCCTAGTGGGCAGTTTCGAACTCACGCTCAAACAGTGGCTCAACGCGCGTTTGCATGCCGACCTTTATATCCGCCCACCAAGCAGCCAGATGCAGCAAATTGAAGCCTATTTAGCCGCCGATAAACAGGTCACAGGCATTTATCAGCAGTGGTCGATTAAGAGCCGCGCTAAGCAGCAGCCTATCTACTTAGTCGCCCGTGATGACTACTCTGTTGAACACACCACAGTGCTTAAAACCGCTGTCGATAACTTGTGGCAGCGCTTTTTAACCGGTGATGTGGTGATGGTCAGTGAACCTTTTGCCATCAAACACCAGCTGGGGTTAAACGACACGATTAAGGTCGATGTGCTTGGCGATAGTCCCCTTACCGTGGGGGCGATTTACTACGACTATGGTAACCCCTATGGCGAGGTCATCGTCTCTACTGTCACCTGGCACCAAGCCAAGCTGTCCACCTTACCCATTAGCTTAGCGGTGACCTATCAAGGCGACTTAACCCAATTGAGCCAAGGCTTGATGCAAAAGTTTTCGCTATCAGATGCACTGATATACAGCCAAGCCCGTATTAAGGCGCAAGCGGTAGAGATGTTTAAACGCACTTTTTCCATTACTAAGGTGCTTAATAGCTTAACCTTATTGGTGGCCGCCATTGGGTTGTTTAGCGCCTGTTATATGTTGACCCAAGCCCGTATGGCGCCGATTGCACGCCTGTACACCTTAGGGGTTAATCGCCGCCAGCTCTCCCTTATGGTCACCAGCCAAATGCTGTTAATGGTCATACTCACCTGTATTGTTGCCCTGCCGACTGGCGCGCTACTAGGCTACTTGCTGATCAATAAAGTGACCCTACAAGCCTTTGGTTGGAGCATCGCCATGATATGGGATTGGCAAGCCTACTTCGAAGTGACTCTGCTCGCCCTAGTCGCTAGTGGCTTTGCCGTAGCACTGCCCTTGTATCAGCAAACTCGCCGCCCTCTCATCAGTAGCCTACAGAGTGATGTGTTATGACGCTATTATCCTCGCCCCGCGCGGGCCTGTTCACCCTATTACTCTTACTGCTTGGCTGCGATGCACCAGACACCAAGCCTCAAAGCGCAATGGGCTCACTGATGGGCGATAATCTACAGGGCTATACTCAGGTCACCCCTGGGCAAACCCTGCGCTTTCCTGAAGATCACCAAGCCCATAACGATTTTCGCCAAGAGTGGTGGTATTTGACCGCCAACCTCACCACGGCATCGGGCCAACCTCTGGGGCTGCAATGGACACAATTTAGGATAGCCCTATCGCCCAAAACGAGTGAATCCTCATCAGTCTGGGCCACCAACCAGCTGTATATGGCCCACAGCGCGGTGACCACCGCCCAGCAACATGTGGCTAAAGAGCGCTGGGCACGGGCTCAACCTCAATTAGCCGGCAGCGATGCGGCGCCATTGGCGATTAAACTCGACAACTGGCTGTGGCAGAGTCAAAGCCAAGACCTGTTTCCGGCAACCTTAACCGTCAGCGATGAGCAGCTCAGTTATCGATTGGCACTTAACACTAGCGCCCCTTATCAATTACAGGGCGATAAGGGCTACAGCATTAAAAGCGGTGATGGCAGCGTAGCCTCTTATTACTACAGCCAGCCTTTCATCCAAGTCACTGGCGAAGTCACCCTAGAGGGTAAGTCGGTTAATGTCTCAGGCGACGCTTGGCTCGACAGAGAGTGGAGTTCACAGTTCCTCAATAAACATCAACAAGGCTGGGATTGGTTTGCGCTGCGTTTAGACGATGGCTCGGCGCTGATGCTGTTTCAATTGCGCAGCGACGATAATCAGGCGAGTCATTTCTACAGCGCCAGACGCATGTATGCCGATGGCAGCGGGCGTAATATCGACTCCACCAGCGCCCCCACAGACATTAAAATGACGCCCACCGACTGGCAGCAAACGCCGTCGGGGCGATACCCTGTGGGTTGGCGCATCGCCATTGCAAGTGAACAACTGCAACTGACGATTAAGCCGTTAAATCGTGACAGCCATATGCCACTGAGCGTGAGCTATTGGGAAGGCCCCATTAGCATATCGGGCAGTCATCAAGGCACTGGCTATATGGAGCTAACAGGCTATTAGCCGATAGCGAATAGCATAATGAAAAGTACAATGACTAGCCCAATATGCGTTATCACGCCCCGTGAACCCATTGGCCAGCAATGGCTCCCGCCATTTTTGGGCCCGCCGCCAGATAAAACAGTCACCCCGCCAAATAGATGACAACCTCGATTGATTGCATCGGTTCCTAGGCGCCTCCCTCATCTGCCCGCTCAAAAAATGCGACAAACCGCCCACTTAAGCGCCCTTATCTTGTTCACCACCACACTGGCGAATCGCCCATCGGCTTACTAAGCTGATTGATTACACCAATAGCGCGGTCCCCATAAATAACGAACTGAGTGTTAGGTCACGCTTAAAAACTTGATCTTGATCGACAAACCAATCAGTTACCTCTCAAGAGGTATACCCACAAAAATAACAAGGCTTAGACTCAATTTAACCCTAAAGCGGTCACTGTAACTAACCGACAGCGTTGGCTATCGTTACTGCGAATAACAAGGTAACCCCATGCGTCAGGAATACCATATCACCAGTTTAGTGGTACACGCTGCGCCAAGCGCAGTGGCACAAATTACCGCAGATATCGAGGCTTTAGCCGGCGCAGATATCCACGCTATCAGCGACCAAGCAAAGTTTGTGGTCACCCTAGAGGGTGAGTCACAAGCATCGATACTCAAAAACATCGAAGCCATTAACGCCCTCAACGGGGTGCTATCGAGCAGCCTTATCTATCATCAAGTTGAACCTGTAGAAGAAAAGAGTGAGGAAACACCATGAGCATTAGCCGCCGCGAGTTTCTCAAAGCCAACGCCGCAGTTGCCGCTGCCACCGCAGTGGGAGTCACTCTGCCAGTAAAGATCGTTGAAGCTGCAGAGCAAACAGACACCATCAAGTGGGATAAAGCCCCCTGCCGTTTTTGTGGCGTGGGATGTAGTGTATTAGTGGGCACCAATAACGGTAAAGTGGTTGCCACTAAGGGCGACCCAGAAAGTCCGGTTAACAAAGGCCTTAACTGCATTAAAGGCTACTTTCTATCAAAAATCATGTATGGCAAAGACAGACTCACTACGCCATTGCTGCGCATGAGAGACGGCCAATATCATAAAGAGGGCGAATTTACGCCCGTCAGTTGGGATGTCGCTTTAGATACCATGGCCGAAAAGTGGAAACACACCCTCAAAACCAAAGGGCCGACGGCGGTGGGCATGTTTGGCTCGGGCCAATGGACCATTTGGGAAGGTTACGCCGCCTCTAAACTGCACAAGGCCGGTTTTCTCAGCAACAACATCGACCCTAACGCGCGTCACTGTATGGCGTCTGCCGTGGTGGGCTTTATGCGCACCTTTGGTATCGATGAGCCCATGGGCTGTTATGACGACCTAGAAGCGGCCGACCACTTTGTATTGTGGGGCGCCAACATGGCCGAGATGCATCCCATTTTGTGGGCACGTTTGTCAGATCGCCGCCTCAGCAATGCCGATTGTCGGGTACATGTCTTATCTACCTTCGAAAACCGCAGCTTCGACCTCGCCGATAATCCCATGGTGTTTAAGCCGCAATCCGATCTGGTCATTCTGAACTACATAGCCAACTACATCATCCAAAATAATGCGGTTAACAAGGACTTTGTTAACAAACACACTAAATTTGCCTTAGGCATCACAGATATAGGTTACGGCTTACGCCCTGAGCATCCGTTAGAGCAACAAGCCAAAAACCCAGGCAATGGTAAATCGACCGCCATTAGCTTCGATGAGTACGCTAAATTTGTCAGTACTTACACCCTAGAATACGCCGCAAAGATGAGTGGTGTTGAGCCTGAAAAACTCGAGATCATGGCCCAAGCCTATGCCGATCCCAATGTGAAAATCATGAGCCTATGGACCATGGGGATCAACCAGCACGTCCGTGGTGTATGGGCCAACAACATGCTCTACAACATCCACCTGTTGACGGGCAAGATCGCCACGCCCGGTAATAACCCTTTCTCACTCACAGGCCAACCTTCGGCTTGCGGTACCGCCCGTGAAGTGGGCACCTTTGCCCACCGTCTGCCCGCCGACATGGTGGTGACCAATCCCGAGCATAGGGCCATCGCAGAGAAACATTGGCAGTTGCCCGAAGGCACCATTCCGCCCAAGCCCGGTTATCACGCCGTATTGCAAAGCCGTATGCTTAAAGATGGCAAGCTCAACTGCTATTGGACCATGTGCACCAACAACATGCAGGCGGGCCCCAATATTAACGAGGAGATCTACCCCGGCTTCCGCAACCCAGACAATTTCATTGTGGTATCTGACCCATATCCAACCGTCACCGCCATGGCAGCAGACTTGATTCTGCCAACGGCCATGTGGGTAGAAAAAGAGGGGGCTTATGGTAATGCCGAGCGCCGCACCCATATGTGGCATCAGCAAGTCAAAGCGCCTGAAGGGGCTAAGTCAGACTTATGGCAATTAATTGAGTTTTCGAAGCGCTTTACAGTGTCAGAAGTATGGCCAGCAGAGCTGATAACCAAAAAGCCTGAGTACGCCGATAAGACCCTGTATGAGGTGTTATTTGCCAACGGTGTTGTCAACAAGTTCCCGCAGTCTGACTGCAAAGGCGAGCTGAATGATGAGTCGGCGGCCGTGGGTTACTATCTGCAAAAAGGCCTGTTCGAAGAGTATGCCCAGTTTGGGCGCGGCCATGGCCACGACTTGGCAGACTTTGATGCCTACCATGCCTCTCGCGGTTTGCGCTGGCCTGTCGTTAACGGCAAAGAAACCCTACGCCGCTTTGTCGAAGGTAGCGATCCTTACGTTAAGGCGGGAGAAGGCTTTAATTTCTACGGCCATCCCGATGGTAAAGCGGTGATTTTTGCCCTGCCTTATGAGCCCGCAGCCGAGGTGCCTAACAGCGAATATGACCTATGGATGTCAACCGGTCGCGTGCTAGAGCACTGGCATACCGGCTCCATGACTGCTCGCGTGCCTGAGCTGTATCGCGCCTATCCCGATGCACAAATTTTTATGCACCCCGAAGACGCCAAAGCCCGAGGCCTGCAGCGCGGCGATGAGGTCGTCGTTGCCTCACCTCGCGGTGAAGTCAAAACCCGCGTCGAAACCAAGGGCCGTAACAAGCCGCCAAGAGGCGTAGTGTTTATGCCGTTTTTCGATGCACGTCAGCTGGTGAATAAGCTCATGCTCGATGCGACCGATCCCTTATCGAAAGAGACCGATTACAAGAAGTGTCCAGTAAAAGTGATAAAAGCGTAATCGAATTGCCCTAAAGGCGGAGAACAACCAATGAAAAAAGTACTCACTTTAGTCGCGCTCATGGCGCTAGGTGCCTGCACTGGTCAGCAAACCCACAACACAGCTGAGCCTGTCAATATTAGTTCACTCGGAAGATCGAACATCACCGATGTCCGTCCAGCCGATGCAATGCCCATTTACCCTAAAAAGGGGGCATCAATCGAGCGTAGCTTTATCCACCAGCCGCCGCTGATCCCGCATAAAGCCGACTACAGCATCACCATTAAGAAAAATGGCTGCATGACTTGCCACAGTTCTGCAAAAGCCCAGCGCATGAAAGCTACGGAGATCCATTCGTCACACATTCTTGCTGACGATAAGCTTAATAACAAATACTTCAATTGTACTCAGTGTCACGTGCCACAAGCTGAAAATAAGCAGAAGTTAGTAGAAAATGATTTTTCGAACCAATAAGGTTCGAGTGACGAGATTAAACACTGAAAACTTAAAGACCACCTAGGGCCTGTTGAACTTTCAAGGTTGTTTTTGCAGCGAATGATGGGGTAGTTATACAAGGCAGAAGCTTTGTGGTGTAGTTATTCTACATAAATAGCTGAGAACGCAGTAGAAATACCCAACAAACGCTGCCCGAAAGGTTCGGCTAAAAATGTTTTACTCTTTGTTAAGTGAATTTTGCTTAGATGACTAGGCTGCAATCCACTCACCTTGATTAAAACGTTTTTGTCTCGAACTACATTCAACCAGCAAAGGGCAACAGGCTCTAGCAATAGATGGGTTTTTATTGCATTTGCAATATGGCAAAGTGTATTGAAAAGGTTCACCCTCATCGTGAGGGGTCACCTACCCCCGACGGTATTCTGCCGATGAATGCTGAGGGTTGTTTTCTGTAACGTCTAGCCGAGTTGTTACTTGGCGAACTATCTGAGGTCGAATCCTTCAATGGGAGTTAATTGCCTGCCGCAGGTGCAGTGCATGAAAGCGCCAATGTCGTGATAAACGACCTTGTTATTGGCTAGGCTTGTTTGAAAGCATACCTTCATGCTTGGTAATTGCCTGCCGCAGACTCAGGTGCAAGCGCTTTTTTGGCTCACTGCGGATACCTCCCTAAACGCTCCACGTCGGCATCCATGTGATCACGACATTCGTCTATCTAGATAGATCACCCCGCAGGCCATTAACAACAACGAAATGTCGACTTCAAACACGCTACTCCTCCCCATTAAGCCGAAGAAACAATACCGACACCTTCATTCTAAGGCCAATATGACTGAGTAGCCGACAGCACCACCTGAAATTAAATCAACAAAAGATTTCAGTTATGCGCCAATCGGGTCGTATTAACATGCAAAAATGGGTTTATTTTAAGGAACGGTAATGCATTCAAGCATGACAAAATTTGCTATCGATGATGGCTCTACTAATGTAAAAATCAGCTGGATTGAAGACGGCTTAGTGCGCAGCGTGACTTCTCCCAACTCTTTTCGTAAAGACTGGAAAAGTGCCGCTTTGCTTAATGACCGTAAGGTGTTTAACTATCAAATCGCCTCGACCAAATACACCTATGACGCGACATCAGATAAGGCATTGTCGACCACTCACGTTGCCTTCCAATATGACGACTTAAACCTGCTGTCGGTTCACCATGCATTGCTACAAACTGGCGTGAAACCGGGTCCTGTGAGCATTCTGGTCACACTGCCTATCACTGAGTACTACAAGGCCGATGACTGCCAGAAAAACGAAGAGAATATCGCCCGTAAGAAAGCTAACTTGATGCGAGACATCAGCCTCAATAAAGGCGAGTTATTCACCATTGTCGATGTTGAAGTGCTGCCAGAAAGCCTCCCTGCCGTGCTAACCACGCTGATGGATTCAGGTGTCAATGAATTTACTAAATCTTTGGTTATCGACTGTGGCGGCACCACCTTAGATATGGGCGTCATTGTTGGCGAGTTCGACGATGTGTCGGCCGTGTATGGCAACGCCGAGATTGGTGTCTCTATGGTGACCAACGCGGCAAGAAAGGCGCTGTCGGCAGCAGACAGCGATGCCAGCTACTTGGTCGCTAATGAGTTAATTAAGCGTCGCCATAATCGTGAGTTTGTTGAAGAAGTGATTAACGACATCAGCAAGGTCGATTGGGTACTAGAGCGCATCGAAGACAAGATAGCCGAACTTGGTGCCGCGGTAGCCTATGAGGCGAAAACCTTTACTCGTAACCCAAACCGGATCTATTTAGTCGGTGGCGGCGCTATGCTGATTGAAAGCGCGATCCGCAATGCCTATCCTTCACTGGGCGATAAAATTGTGATGGTAAAAGATCCTCAAGAAGCATTATCGAGAGAGATCTGTTGCTATCACGCCGCTACCCCAGCTGAATCGGTGTAAAGGATCATTATGCGGATTCGATTCAGTGTCGGGCTAGAACCAGAGGTCCACGACTCCCACGGCTATGCCATAAAAGTCTTAAGGCTATGGCAACAGCAGGAAAAAGCGCGTAATGATGAACCAGATGTCCTGCAGCAGCGCCGTATCCAGTTTCATCGAGACCTGTACCTATCTGGGTTATTCCTGCATGAATTGGCGCCACAGCTGCCATCAATGCTGAGCCAAACCTTGCTACAAGACAAGATAAACTGTCAAACCTTAGACGGCCAACTTCGCTCTGTCGGCCTCACTTTAGCCGCCGACGAGAATAAGGGGCTATCTGAGCCGCAGTGGCAAAAATTAACTGCGATGCTTGAGGGCGCAAGCGTGCCACAACAAACAAGCAACGTGGATTTTAGCGCTATTGAGCAGCAACTTGAGCAGTTACAACAGGGGCAGGCACAGTTAAGTGACCAGCTGAGTCAATTGCCCGCAGCAGAAACCGCGCAGCCACAAGCTGACTTCGCCACTCAGTTGAGTCAGCTTAAGCAAGGGCAAGATCAGTTAATGGCACAGATAAAGGCGCTGCGCAGTCAATTTGCACAAGCGCCAGCCACAGCCACGACTCCCGATGACACACCAAGCCTAACAACTCAGCTTGAACGTGCCAGCCGGGTGAAATCAAAAGGCCTGTGGTAGCCTCCATTACCTAATAACAATGAACCAATAGGTGCGCCTTACGGACGTTTAGCGCACCTATTAAGGTTACTTATTATCGGAGCGAAGTACCAACTCGACACGGCGATTAAGCTGCTTGCCTGCATCCTTGCTATTGTTTGCAACGGGGGCATATTCGCCAATCCCCTTGGCGGTGAGTTGTTGGTTGTTTATGCCGTGCTGACGTGTCAGTGCTTGCACTACTGCTTTAGCCCGCTTTTCCGATAACACTTGGTTGTAACTCTGCTTGCCTTGGTCATCGGTATGACCGATAACATAGAAGTCTTGCTTCGGGTGAGCCTTAAGATAACTTGCCACAATCGTTATCACTTCGGCGGCCTCCGGTAACATCTCATCGCTATCAAATTGAAATAATAGGCCGTCGAGTGCGACGTGACCCGTTTGTGCAATCTTGTCGGTTAGGCCTTCTAGATCAATAACTAATCTATCATCTACTAGGCTGGTTTCTTCAACGAGCTTAAGCTCGCTCCATAGGCCATTCTCGTAACCTATAATGTAGACCATGGCATGCACATTACCCTCGGGGCGAGCTAAGGTATAGAGAGAATAAAACTGATTTTCATCTCGCCCGATATGTGCAAATGTTTTAATGCGTGAATGAATATGTCGTGATTGACCACATTCATTCCCTTGGCAATGAAATCCGCGCACAAAACCGAGTTTTTCTAACGCCGCCTTGTAATTGGCATTGACTTCAAATTCAGAATAACCCCGAGGAAGTTTGTAGTTTATATCGGTGATCTTACCTTCAAGGGTTTTGATTTTGTGTTGACCTTTATCGACGCCATCGAACACCAAGGTTTGGCCAAATCCTTGTTGTAGGTAATCATGAATATAGGCACCGGGTAGTCTGGCTATCATGGGGTGATCGCTAGCGCCTTGCGTATCCTTACTCTTTCTGTCTTTAAATGACTCTTGCTCTACCGGTGCCCCGAGATAGACATGATTGATTGTTAACAGATCCAGTGGCTCATCGATCTCCTCGATAATATCCAGTTGTAGCCCAGCACCATTTTGCCAATTAGCCGCATAAACAGAGAGGTAAACTAGTTTGTTTTTAAGGGAGAGCTTAGCCGTGAGTAGCGCCGGAGCGTTTTTAGGAATATCGTGAAGCGGGCTCACTTGTTTCGATAGTTTGTTCTTGTTACCACAAGCATCTCGCTGACACTCAAACAGTATGTTGCCTCCTAGCTTTATAATTTGCGCTTTATAGTTATTAACCGCATGGCTAGGATCATAGCTGGTGGGCAGTTCATAATAGATGCGTTTTAGCTGCCCTGCATAAGTTTGAGTTTGGTATGCCCCTTTATCAATGCCTGAAATAAAGGCGAACGGAATATAATGACGGGTCTGCTTTTTATAAACCTTACTCTCGGCAAGCGGTGCGAAGGGCAGTAGCTCTGGCTCTGCTTGAGCGCTAACGGCTAAGGTACAACATAACGCTAATAACAGTTTTTTTATCATTGTATTTCCTTTTACAGTATATGGGCTAAAGGCAATTGATTGCCTATGCCGCTGAGTTCCCCAGACCAAATTATTTTAAGGTTTAACTTTTGATGCTTAGCGGTTTTGTACTGAGTGGTTTTGTACTTAACTTTTAGGTGCAGCGCAATCGGTTAACACTGTCAGCGATTTGCCGCCCTTGTCCACCTGCTGCATTAACGCCACCATCTCATTAGGGTTAAGTCCTTTATACATTAAGGCCACATGAGGCTGATGTGCTAAAGGGGCTAGCCGCGAACAATCTGTAATGTTCATGATCGAGATTGAGCCAGCTTGACTCTGTGCCAGTCCCTGCCAATCGTGAGTGTCGATATTTGATAACATCAGGTTGGCTGATAGTCGGCTGATATCGCCAAATTTGGTTATCTGACTCTGCTCTAAATGCAGCATATCTAATTGCGCTAAGCTCGATAAGGGCGATAAATCAGTGAGCTTGCCGCCCATTAAACTGACGGTTTGCAGTTGTTTGAATTTTTGCAGGTCGTCAAGATTTACTGTCGATGACAGACGGCAATTAAGCTGGGTAAGTTCATTGCTACGACTCAATTGAAGCTGCTTGGCGCTAGTTTTTACACAGCTTGCTATTTGTGGGTCGTTAAATGACATTGCATCGATGGAATATGACGGCGAGCGGATCAGTAATATATCTAGGATGACTCGCTCATTGTCGGTCTCGACAACACCGGTAATACGGGCTTGGTATGGCAGGCTGTTATCTGCTAATGCCGCATCTGGCAGTTGTAACTGAAGTTGGTCATTAATACTGAGTTGATTGGTCAACGTAAGTTGCTTGAGTTCATTGATATCGCTGACTTCAAGAGTGCTAAGATCGTTAAAATAAGGGAGAGCATTAGCCGTAAATTCATAACTTAGTGTCACTGTTTCAACCGCCTTTTCCTGGGATTGCCGGGGCAGTTCCTGCGGCTTGAGCGCGCTCCTTATCGCTGTCTGCGACGTCGTGTCATCATATTCATCTGTCGCCCCATGGTGTATCAGTTTCTCAACCAGTTCAGTCTCGACACTTTGAACGTCTTCAACCAGAGACGGTAGAGCCTCTGACAGATAACAGAATGTAGAGATCTCAAACATGTCGATAAGCATATTGACTTGTGTTTGACCAAGATTGAACGCCATCAATGCCGAAAACGCCTCCGCTTCATCTCGAGTTGTTAGCAGGGCGTCGATGCTAGCGACATAATCTTGTAGCTCGGCTGTAGTGTGTTGAAATTGTGCCAATTGCTCGGGTTGGTAGCAATGACTGTCTTTGTCGATATTTGCGAGAAAATGCTGATAATGGGGTAAATACTGGTTAGCGAGCGCTAACATTTGCTCGGCAGTCTGTGTCATGTCGCCAATGAATTCGCTTTGTAGCACGATTTTGGCGCTTTGAGTCTCGTCTAGCTTTTGTGATAACAGCTCCATTTGCCGAGCGTGCTGTTTACTGAGGCGATGAGATTGCTCAACGATAGCCCTGGTATCTTGTTTGAAATTCAATATGGCATCGCGAGTCGACATGGCAAGTGGCCCGCTGCTGTATGTCATCACTGCAGTGACAAACACAATAGACATTGCCAAGCTTAATTGTTTATCGGTGAAACAGCGGGAGCACGTGAAAGTTAATAATCGCTTGATTGCCATTAGCTTCCTTGTTTATACCAATCAATCTAACCTTGACTGAGACCAATCAATTAAGATTATTCACCAAGCTGATTCATCAGACCTATGCCATAAAGGATGGGCTATAAAAATGGGGCACGAGTTATCAATTCAGGGAGGAAGCCCCCCTGATTAATTGCCAAACCTAAATTTAAAAATATTAGAAATATAAGTTATCGACTAACTTTTCATTGACGTATAACTCACATTTATCGGCTGTGCTGCTCTTTGAAGACTGCACCACACTTGCGATAGCACCAAAGGCGCCGCCTTGATTACCTAACACCGAGCCAAAGTAGCAATGACTGCGTACCGCGAAGTCTTGATAATTGGCTTTTAAATTTTGAGTCGGTGTGTAGGGAGGGAAACGGCCTTGCATGATGGGATCGCCGTTCACTGTTAGGATCAAAATGTTTTTCTTGTCGTGATAGCTACCGTTAAACTTCAGTACTTTACCATCGACTTCAACGGTTTTTTCCAGTGCCATACGTGGCCCAGGATCTGAGGCACAACCAGTAAGAACAGCGGCAAGTGTTAACGCAGCAAGTGAAGCATATTTCATTAAAACAATCCTTTATCAAGAGTAATTAATCCCAAGTGCAAGATAGTAATCTAGACAAAATAGCAGCACAACGAGATGTAACAACGAGCAACGCAAAATGATACTTTTGTTTTACAAGCGCAATCAAAAAGTAACGATTTCAAAGCAAAAATAGTGTTTGTCAAAAATATTTTTGCTCCCCGTTAGGCTTGCCTGCCTTTACTTTATCAACCCTGTTGCCTGTTACATACGTTGCTAAAAGGCAGTTTTACAACGGCCCCATTACCCCTTATCGACATCAACTCGGCAAAAAAAGGGGCTTAAGTGATGACTTAAGCCCCTTTTTCGGTGGCATAGCGTATTAACCGCGCAGGGTTAATCGCCGATGATTAATGCACAATTTCCATCTCTTCCAGCAGGTTATCGGCATTATCTAAGTACTTCATGACCCACAGCATATAACGGCTATCGACTTGGATAGAACGGTTGGTGTCAGGATCATAGCCCCAGTCACCAATGATGCTCTCATACACACCGTCAAACAGCAGGCCCACAAGCTCGGCGCGGCCATTTAAGGTTGGCGAGCCAGAGTTACCGCCAGTGGTGTCTAAGGTCGACAGGAAGTTAACCGGCACCGAGTCGATAGACTTCATATAGAAATCACCATACTGCTTTTGCTTAATCAGCTCTAACTGCTTCTTAGGGGCGTCAAATGGCGACACGCCAGTGTCCTTAGCTAAGATCCCTTCGAGGCGAGTAAAAGGCACCGCCTGTAAACCATCTTGTGGTGAATAGCCCTTCACATGGCCCACGGTAACACGCAAGCTTGAATTGGCATCGGCGTAAACTGGCTTACCTAACTGCTTGTTATAAGCGATGATGGCGTCCATATATTGCGGGCGCACCTTCATAAGCTTACCAGCCAGTTGCTTCGATTTTTGCTCTTCAGCCATGTCGGTGTCATACATAGCCACCGCAAACTGAATAAAGGGATCCTTGGAGGCCTTAAAGTCGCTTACCGATTTGTCCATCCAGGCCAGACGCGTGGCTTGGTCGTCCAGTTGCGTGTTGGCGTACATCTTGTCTAACGTCTTGCTGAGCTTGGCGGCATCAAAGTTTTTATCGATACCAAAAACTTTATCGAGTGCGGCAATATGCTCACTCTCTGGCAACGCGGCGTAACGTTTAAGCAGGTCAAAGACCACGGCTTTATCGACACTGGCAGCGTAACGTCTGTCGATACGCTCCATGCCTGACTTAAAGCGGGTCATATCACGCTCTTGGTAACCTGGCTCACGAGCCATATCGTCAAGTTGCTTCTCATTGGCTAGGCGATAGAGTTGGCGCGCGGTGGGCAACATAGTGGTGTAACCTAAGTAACCCAAGATGATGTTACGCGCTTGGTGCTCTTGGCTTTGGGCGATCAGGCTGTCTAGCTCGGCAAGGGTCTTACCGTATTTGGCCTGACGCTCGCTATCTTGTGCAATCCACTTCCCGAGTTCGGCCTCACCAGCTTGACGATCGGCCAGCATGGTCGACTTACCGTAGAACTCGATCATTGAGGTGAAGTTTTTCGCGTAGTTGGCCAATCCAGCGATCAGGCTTTCATACTTGATGCGCTCATCGCTGCCTTCTGGCGCCGTCTCTTTGATGATCTCAATAAAGCGCTCGCGCAGCATTTTGCCTTCAGGGTATGCCCATTCAAACTGATTTTGGACTTCGTTGGCGGTGCGGTAGCGATTGGTGCGCCCCGGATAACCGGCCACCATCACAAAATCACCGTCACTGACGCCTTTGGCCGACACTTTCAAGAAGCTCTTTGGCTCGTAAGGCACGTTATCTTGGCTAAAGTCGGCAGGCTTGCCATCTTTAGCCACATAACCACGGTAGAAAGAGAAATCACCCGTGTGACGTGGCCACATCCAGTTGTCGATATCGCCGCCATACTTACCCACGCTTGCCGCTGGGTTATAGACTAAGCGTACATCACGGATCTCCAGTTGCTTAACCAGATAATATTCCAACCCGCCATGAAAACTGTATACCTGACAGCGATAGCCCCCTTCGGCCTCACACTCGGCCACTAAGGCTTTTTCTTTGGCTTCAATGCCTTGATAGAAGGCGTTACCCTCTTTATCCGCCAAGCCCGCTTTAACCTTGTCAGTCACATCGGTCACTGCTTCGGTAACATAGATGCGTGAGCCGGGTGTCGCTGGTAACTCATCGGCAAAGGTTTTGGCTAAAAAGCCATCTTCGAGAAGGTTGTTCTCAGGAGTAGAGTTGTACTGAATCGAGCCATAGGCACAGTGATGGTTCGTCACCACCAGCCCTTTAGGAGACACAAATGACGCCGTACAACCACCAAGGCTTATCACGGCATTCATAGGGAATTCGGTCAATTTAGAGATTGATTTGGCATCAATTTCAAGCCCTTTGGCTTTGAGCTCGTCCGCCATCGCGGGCAGTTGATGCGGCTGCCACATGCCCTCATCGGCTTGTGCGCCAAAGGCAGCGGCAAACGCCACTGTCATTAATAGTTTTTTCATTTTTTAAGTCCATTTTATCGTTATAGATATCGAGCGATTCAATTGTTGAGCAATACCCAGACAATAAAAAAGTCGGGCAATTACCCGACTTTATCACAAATGGTTAGTATACAAATAGCTTAGAAAATGACTAAAAAAGTAACGAGGTGTGTCGCTAAATATGTCGTATAACACCCTTAAAAAATAATCCACTTAGGCGGCATCTTAGTCTCATTTACCCTGAATAAGTCATGCCGCCTTAAGATGATGCTACATGGTCACCCATAATTGCGAGGCAATGATCATCACCCCTAGCGCGCCCGCCACATACAGGGCTGGCGTACCGCCCATCACTTGGTAACCTCCCAGTGCCAACTTACGCTGACGCATGGCCATCAAGATGGGTAAAATAATGATCATCATCACCAGTGGTATCGCCGCAAAGCCTAATACTTTGACAAAGCCGTCGGGATAGAAGATCGCACACAACAAAGGTGGAATAAAAGTTAATAGCCAAGTCTGTAGGCGGCCACTCGCATTGCTTTTGGCCCGAGTTAGCTCGGCAATAAAATCAAACAGGCTCATGGTGACTCCAAGAAACGAGGTGATCAGCGCCAAGTCGGCAAAGAAGGCGATACTTTGGCTGACAATCGATGATTGCGCCAAGGCTTGCAGCGCATTGATCAGCTGAGGTAACGAGCCATCAAACCCACTAATTCTGTCGCCACCTACGGTACCTAAGGTAACCGTCAGCCAAAATATATAACAGGCCAATGGAATGGTTGAGCCAATCAACAGTACCTTACGCAATTTAACACTATCGCCGTCAAGGTAACCCACTAGGCTGGCAATACAGACGTGGAAACCAAACGAGGTAAATACCACTGGCACCGCCGCCATCAAGTAACCAGAAAAACTGCCCTGTTCGACGCCTTCAATAACGGCTGTCGCCGCCATGCTCGACAACGAGACATCGGGCAACAAAAACAACACCACCAGCACTAATAACAGCACCATGGCAGAAAAAAGTACCCGTGAGATCTTATCGATCCAGGCGATCCCCACCGCAATTAGCCCGCCAAAAAACAGGGTAAACAACATAATCGCTGAATGTGAGTCGAGCTGTACGCCGAACAAACCATCGAGCTTAGAGACCAATAAAGAGGAGCCACCGAGCAAATAGACCATGGTTAATGCGTAAAGCAGGCTTAAAAATGAGCCACCTTGAATAAGCTGACCAAATTTGCCTAAGGTTTTACCTGTGATGGCATGCACATTGTCACCCACCCCAGAACGAAGATTAATTTCTAACATCAACAGCGATGTATAAGCCGATACGCCCCAAATCACCACTAACAAGATAATAGCAGCAACACTACCTAATGCCGCCGTCGCCAGAGGTAAAGCCAACATTCCCCCACCGATTGCCGTCCCTGCAACAATGGCTATAGAGCCAAGCATTTTTGAATTCACAAGATTTTCCTGTTTTTAATTTTTATAAGAGTTGGAAGGTCAGATTTGAACGACAATTGAAAGAGGATTTTTAGCAACATGTAGCACCCACTGTAAGCCTCCCCATCGTCTAGTGCATCTGCACCTTACTACGATATGGTTGGGCCCCAACAACTTAGCTAACATGATCATTTTTACCAATATCTATTTAACTAAGCCGCTGAGGCGGTATAAATCGGTAAAAATATCGATAGGCTTTTTTCATCACTACCTTTACAATTTTAATATGACTGCTAGCGACCTTATCAGAGCCGAACGCAGCGCACAAGCCAACTTCAGCAACAAAAGCAAGTTTATACACCCCGGCAATATCCACTAAACAAGCGTAATACAGCACCATTACAACCATACAGCTTTTTGCAAAAAAAACGGCCCGCCTGACTTGCCTAATAAACCTAGATCCGTATAATCTGCCGCCACTGCTTTAGGGGAGTAGCTAACGTGGCTTATATAATGAGTCATGGGTGAGTATCAACATACTTGGCCTTATGCCATGGTGCTCACAGTAATAGGCATAGCCAACATCGGCTTGCGTATTACCCGGCAAGACCTAAGCACGGTTACCGCTCAAATTTAGGGGGCGGCGGACTGTGCTTGGATTTTTTGCCCCCTAAGGAACCCTCATGGAAGCTCTACTTGCGTCAACCTTCACCGTGGCAATTGCCGAAATTGGTGATAAAACTCAACTGCTAGCATTAATCCTAGCCGCCCGCTTTAGAAATAAAACCGCCATCATTTTAGGCATCTTACTCGCGACCCTTGCCAATCACTTTGCTGCTGCGTGGCTGGGCCACTGGGCCATCAACTGGATCAGCCCAGATCTTGCGCGCTATATTGTCGCAGGCTCCTTTTTTGCCATCGCGCTGTGGGTATTAGTGCCAGATAAGGTCGACGCCGAAGAGAGCCGCTTCTATAAGATGGGGCCCTTTATTGCCACCTTTGTGCTGTTTTTCTTAGCCGAAATGGGCGATAAAACTCAGATAGCCACCATAGTACTGTCGGCTAAATATGACGCCCTCGCCTTGGTGGTTGTCGGCACCACACTCGGGATGATGCTAGCCAATGTGCCAGTGGTGATTGCCGGCCACTTTAGCGCCGACAAGCTGCCTATGGTCTGGATCCATCGTGGTTGCGCCGCACTCTTTGCCCTACTAGGATTGGCCACACTGCTATTTTAAGTGGTGAGTCAGCAAAGTAATAAAAACAGCCAGTGACATATGCCACTGGCTTTTAACTGAGTAGGCTCTATCCGCCTAGCGCAGGCTTAAACAAAGTACTGCACATCCATACGGGCGGTTAAGATAATGAGTTCAATCACTGAGTATTTGGGGTAACGCTTGGTGGCTTACGGTAGAGCTTAACCAAATAATAAGCGTCAATCAGCACAATAAAGAAGTTCACTAAGGCGACAGGATAAGCTTCAATCGCCACACCGTAGGCGACAAACAAGGCGGCGCCAATTAAATTCCACCAGCGCAGCTTTTTAATATTCGCCATCATCAATGAAATGGCGACCACCACAGAGGCTAAGTAACCGACCCATTCCCATATCGTTGCATTATCCATACACGCTCCATCGAGGTAACAGTGAATATCCTTATTATGGACAGCATAAGCGTAAAGCGACAGCAAGGTGGCAGACTGAATTGTGGTGTATCCCAATGCTGACTTAGGCTTAGCTTTCTTTGGTGCTGCCCGTGATACCAGCACAGTGATACCTGCAATTAGGCGAGCGGGTTTGATATCCCGGAACACGCCTAACGTTACCGAGCAAGGTCGCCTGTTCTAGACTACCGAGCACAAATTAAGCCCTAAAGTTAACGCTTAACGATCGCCGCCGTCATGCGTGAAATACAACAGAGTTCACCGGCGCTGTTATGAATCAGGATTTCCCACACCGAACTGCGTTTACCCAAGTGCACAGGCTTAGCGGTGGCGGTAAGTACGCCGTTACGAGACGCCTTAAGGTGGTTGGCGTTGATCTCTTGCCCGACGCAGTAATACTGTTCAAAATCGACCGCAAAGTTCGCCGCATAACTGGCGACGGTTTCGGCTAAGGCAACATTAGCCCCGCCATGCACTATCCCCAGCGGGTTATGAATAGCAGGGGTCGCAGCCATCGTGGCTGTCATGTAGTCATCGCCTATCTCTGTAATGCTAATGCCCATGGTCTGCATTAAGGTGCCTTTGCCATGCATGCCGGCATCTAATTTGGCGCAATCTTCTAGGGTAATGGGTCTAAACCAAATGCTCATCTGATATTCCATTTCAATGATAATAAACGCCTAGTCTACTGCGTCATTGCTAAAGTTTAAACCGCTAACCGAGCGGCATATCATGTAAAAACTGCGGATATCTCAAATACTTTGGCCTATTAAATAATGAACACCCACGGCAAGTCAGTAATCTCTGGGCACAAAAAAAGGCCTTGTCATAAGGCCTTTTTATGTTTGATAAGCTCAAGTGCTTAGCTGATGACAGTCGCAGCTTAATCTAACTGACTAACCGCTTCTAGTGTCAGCTTAATCATCTCATTAAGGGTTTCTTGACGCTCTTCAGCAGTCAGGTGCAACCCTTGGCGAATATGGTCGGTCACTGTCATCATCGCCAGTGCTTTAGCGCCATATTCGGTTGCGACGCCGTATAGGCCAGCCGCTTCCATCTCGACACCTAAGATGCCATATTTTTCCATCAAGTCGTAACGCGACTCGTCGCTGCTATAAAACAGATCCGACGAATACAAGTTGCCGACATGATAGTTAGCCTCTTGTTTTTTCGCGGCATCGACGGCAAGGCTCAATAAGTTGAAATCGGCAATCATGGCAAAATCTGTATTGGCAAAACGGCTACGATTGACTGCTGAGTCTGTGCTAGCGCCCATCGCGATAACCACATCCATCAGCTTAATCTTGTCACTGATCGCGCCACAAGAGCCGATGCGAATGATGTTTTCAACGCCATATTCGGTGATCAACTCTTTGGCATAGATAGACATAGAAGGAATGCCCATGCCAGATCCCATCACTGAAATTGGTTTACCTTGATACTCACCGGTATAACCCAACATGTTGCGCACGTCAGTCACAAGCTTAGGGTTTTCGAGAAAGTTCTCGGCAATGTATTTAGCACGTAGCGGGTCACCTGGCATTAACACGGTTTTCGCAAATGCACCTGTTGGCGCGTTAATATGTGGGGTCATTTGTCTCTCCAATCAATAAATGGCCTGTCGCGCAGCGACAAGCACACTGAATCATTAGCCCGCTAGGCTGTATAGTAGACCGGCAATGGTACCACTCATCAAGTTAGCTAATGCCGCGGCGATAAGCGCCTTCATGCCCATGGCGCTAATGTCGTGACGACGCTCAGGGCATAAGGCTGCCAAGCCACCAATCACCATAGCTAGCGAGCCAATGTTAGCAAAGCCACATAGGGCGAAGCTGATAATAATTTGGGTTTTAACCGATAAGTCGTCGGCCACTTTAAGGAAGTCGATATAGGCAACAAACTCATTGATCACCATTTTTTGGCCAATAAATGATGCCGCTTGGGTCGCCTCGCTCCAAGGCACCCCCATGATCCAAGCTAAAGGCGATAACAAATAACCCAAGATGGCTTGCATGGTGAGGTCGCCATAACCAAACCAGCTCCCCATGCCACCAATCAAGCCATTAAGTAGCGCAATTAACCCGACGAAGGCCATTAATAAGGCAGCCACGTTGAGTACCTGTTGCATCCCCATTGCTGCGCCACTGGCTGCAGCATCGAGTACGTTTGCAGGCTTATCTTCCTGCTCGTCCATCACTTTTTTGATGTCGTTGATCGGCGTTTCTGTTTCTGGCCACATCAACTTGGCAAACAATAGGCCAGCGGGTGCGGTCATAAAGGCAGCGGTCAGTACATATTTAACATCGACCCCCATCTGGATATAACCAATCATGGTGCCGCCAGCAACCGAAGCTAGGCCACCTGTCATCACAGCAAACAACTCAGAGCGAGTCATGTGCTTCACAAATGGACGCACCATCGAAGGCGCTTCAATGGGACCAACAAAAATATTCGCGGTGGCCGATAGTGATTCGGCGCGGCTGCTACCCAATAACTTAGACAGGGCACCACCAATTAGGCCAATCACCAACTGCATCACACCTAAGTAGTACAGCACGGCAATCAGCGAACTGATAAACACCACAATACACAACACATTGATAAAGAAGATAAAGCCCACGCTGAATTTGGCCAAATCACCAAACACAAAGGTTAAGCCTTCATTACCATAGTTGATCACATGCATTACGCCGTTTGAGGCGCTATCGAGCATGCTTTGACCTATAGGGGCATACATCACAAACGCGCCAAATGCGACTTGGAACGCCAGCGCGCCTAAGACGGTGCGCGGGTTAATGGCACTGCGACGCTCCGAAAATAATACCGCTAAGCCCATTAAGGCAAGCATACCTAATAAACTGATGAAAACTTCCATACATTTTTAACCACTAATTTTATTATGTGGTAGCAGTGTATCGAGCTATATCAGCCTGACAAGCATCCGACATCATAGAAAAAAACATTATTGGAGATAGGCGAGACAGGTAACCAAAAGTCAGGTAAAAAGCGACTTTTAAACACCAAACTTAAAACAAGGTGAAAACCAAAATAACCAAAAGCAAACCTTAATAAAACAAATGAAACCAAAAAACAAACAATCACACCATTAATATCGCTTTCTAGCGACAAGTAAAAACCGTCTATAAAAGACAAAATAACGATCAATATACCCCACTTTGGTAAATTAATTACGTCATTTTAGCGTTTTCAGACCATACTCGCGGTAATAGAGTTGTGCATAGCGGCATAAAGAGTGAGCAACAACCACTCACCATGCATATAAAGAAAGCTCCTTGCCGTTAGTCAACAACACTCAAAATAGGCGGCGTTCGCCTGTGACCAACGCAGTAGTTCGACACGGTTGCGCGACTGGGTCTTACGAAAAATCGACGAGATATGTGCTTTCACCGTGTGTTCACTGATAAACAGGTGGGCGGCGATCTCTTTATTGCGAGCACCACTGGAGACCAATTTGATGATCGTGCGTTCACGATCCGTTAGCTTTTGCAGTGCGCTAACCGTTTCTTGATCTAAAGATTGCGAACTTTGTTGGGGGTTGATAAAGCGACGCAGCACTTTCGATAATAAAGTTCTGTCGTACCAAAGTTCATCGCGAAGCATTTCATGTAGACCTATGAGTTGCAGATCTTGTCGATCATCGCTAAACAATAATCCTTGTACACCTTGCAATAATGCCACTTCGGCGTCGATAGCATGGCGATCGACCAGATATAATGCCAGCGGCACATAAGGCAGTAAGTGAGGCACAATCAGCGGCATACCATCCTTATCGACAGCGGCGCCTTGTTGAGCAATAAAATAGAAACTATTGCGTTGTGGATCGGGCTCAAGCTCATCGATCTGATGTACAATCCGCACCCTTAATCCGAGTGACTGCGCCCATATTCCTAGCTCACATGGACTCGATACTTGATGTAAAAATACTAGCTCGTCAATTTTATCCATCAAATCCTCCTTGATTTAGATTTCGCCAACTCGATTGATATCGAGCAAACCTCTTGAGCTGATACTGCCAGTAAGAATATCAATGCAGTTCCAGATTCGTGTCGGCTTATGCTGTACTGAGTATTACCGACTTGAATTTTTGCAACCAAGATGGCTGACTAAGATCACTAAGTCGATAACTAAGACTCAGTAGTTGCCGTTTATCGTCTCATCCGCATAGGCCTATCGATTACAACATCTCCATCACCCTAGGCAGTCACACGGGTAACGTATTCATAGGTTCAAGAAAATTAAGCAAAAAAATAAAATACCAACAAACTAAAATCAAAGCAAAGGCAATCAATACAAATCAGTAGCTTCGCCGCACCAAAGGCATAAAAAACCTTAGTAGCCGACAAAATAAGATGCGCTTAAATGAGATAGGCTAAACCACCACGGCTGAGGCCAACACCCGAGCTCAGTCGTGGTGGTTTAGTTAATCGTTCACCTGAAATATCAAACAGCTTAGCGAGTCGGGGTAAACTGTTGCAGCAGACGATTATGCCAAGGTGATAACAGCAGCACACTGACAATTGCCCCCAGCAACGCCATCGCCATATCCGACTGGGTATCCCACACATACCCTTGGGTGCCCAAAAACGCCTCGGCATTTTCACCAGTCAAGACCGCCACCCACCATTCGATAAGCTCATAAAATGCCGATAAGGCTAAGGCAAAACAGCAGACTAAAAAGCCACACCAAGCCCCGGGCTTTAATACTTCATTACGCAGCAGCACTTCTCTGGCCAACAATGCTGGAATAAAGCCTTGGGCTAAATGGCCGACTTTGTCATAATTATTGCGATCACTGCCCATCACCTCGGCGACCCAATCAAACAACGGAACTTGGGCATAAGTGTAATGGCCGCCCACCATTAAAATAACCGCATGGATCAGAATCAAACCGTAAGCTAATGATGTTAATGGGAAGCGCTTACGCGTAAAATACAATACGGGCAGCGCGATTAGTGCTGGCAGCACTTCCAAAAACCATGTAAAGGTATCTTTTGGCTCAATCGCCGACCAGATGAAGACAGCGAAAAAAATGATGAGCCAGATAATACTTTTATTCAAAATTGGAACTCCTTAGATGATATTGTTTTAATATCAAAATAATGACTTTAGCCATCTAGCCCTCCACACTGACTCAGAATAGTGTTATTTTGAGAGGGCTTTAGCTGTCAACAACCAAATAATGACCAATATATAGCAACAACCGATAAAGAGGGTACCCAAATCATGGCGAAACACTCGCTAGACAAGGATAAAATTAAGATCCTGCTGTTGGAAGGCGTCCATCAATCTGCGGTAGATGTGTTCAAACGCGCCGGCTACAGCAATATTGAATACCATAAGGCATCACTAGGAGAAGAGGAGCTATTGGCCTCGATTAAAGATGCTCATTTCGTTGGTATTCGCTCCCGTACCCAACTGACTGAAACCGTACTTAAGCACGCTGATAAATTAGTCAGCATTGGTTGCTTCTGTATTGGGACCAATCAGGTTGATCTCGCCACGGCCGAAAAACTGGGGATCCCGGTTTTTAACGCGCCTTTCTCTAACACGCGCAGCGTCGCAGAGTTGGTATTGGGTGAGATCATCATGCTATTGCGTGGTATCCCACAGCGTAATGCTATCGCCCACCGTGGCGGTTGGCTCAAAAGCGCTGCTGGCAGCTATGAAGCCCGCGGTAAAACCTTAGGCGTTATCGGCTACGGCCACATTGGTACTCAGCTGGGTATCTTGGCCGAGACCTTAGGTATGCGCGTCGTGTTCTTCGACATCGAAGATAAATTGCCACTGGGTAATGCGCAGCAAATCCACTCGCTTGAGCAGCTATTGGCCCTAGCCGATGTGGTGAGCTTGCATGTACCAGAAACCCCACAAACCAAAGATATGATCGCCGAAGCAGAGCTTGCTTGTATGCGCCAAGGCAGCATATTGATCAACGCTTCGCGCGGTACGGTTGTCGATATTGATGCCCTAGCTCAAGCAATTCGTAGCGAGCGCCTTGCTGGGGCGGCTATCGACGTGTTCCCGGTTGAACCTAAATCGAATGATGATGAGTTTATCAGCCCACTGCGCGGTTTAGACAATGTGTTGCTAACCCCACACGTTGGCGGTAGCACCCAAGAAGCGCAAGAGAATATCGGTATCGAAGTGGCTGGCAAACTGGCCAAGTACTCTGATAACGGTTCAACCATGACCGCAGTTAACTTCCCTGAAGTGTCGCTGGCCCAGCACAAAGATGCATCGCGTCTGTTGCACATTCACCATAACCGTCCCGGTATCTTGATCAAGATTAACCAAGCGTTTGCAGAAAAAGGCATCAACATCGCCGCCCAGTACCTGCAAACCACGGCTGAAATTGGTTATGTGGTAATGGAAGTGAATTCAGATCAAGCCGACGAAGCACTCGAAGAGATGAAAGCGATTGAAGGCACCATCAGAACACGCTTACTGTACTGATAGCCTTGAGTTATGCACTTAAATGAATAAAGCCCTATGATCAACATCATGGGGCTTTATTGTTTGCTGTAAGTTTCGCTTAACCACCTTTGCGCCAACGATGATTAACGGTACAATCGTGGCTCTTATTCGTTTATTTCTTGGACTATCTCATGACAGTGTCAACTTCTCAGCCAACCTGGCCTTTAAACGGACAATCCCCAGAGCTGTTCTTTTCGCATCTTACCCACCTAGGCTTAATTGCCGTTACGGGTGAGCAAGGCCGCAGCTTTATCCACGGCCAAGTCACCACAGATATTAGCTCGCTGGGCGCTGAACAATGGCGCTGGGGAGCTCACTGCGACCCAAAAGGTAAGATGCTGGCCAGCTTCAGAACCTTCAGCATGGGTGACGCTTTGATCATGATGATGCCTCGCGATACCTTGGCGATGGATCTGCCACAACTGCAAAAATATGCGGTATTTAGCAAGGCGGAGCTGAGTGATGCTAGTGCAGACTGGTTACTGCTTGGCGTGAGCGGCGAGCAAGCCACTGACTGGTTAAACCAGCAATTTGGCGCGTTAAATAGCGAACTGACCCCTATCGATAATGGCGTGATTTTACATGATGCTGGCCGTCATATTATCGTGCTAAAGCAGAGCGCAGCCGACACATTAATAAGCCAGTTGCCACAAGCCGTGTATGATGCCAGTGCATGGCAAGCGCTCGAAATCGCCGCAGGTTACCCCAACCTTGGCGCCGCACATCAAGGGCAATTTGTGCCGCAAATGTGTAATCTGCAGGCCATCGACGGCATCAGCTTTAATAAAGGCTGCTACATGGGGCAAGAAACCATTGCCCGTATGAAGTACCGTGGCGGTAATAAGCGCGCCTTATATATTGTCAGTGGCACGGTATCTAGCCCATTAACGGCCGACAGCCAACTTGAAATCGCCCTTGAGGATGCGCTTTATCGCCGCGCCGGAACCATTATCGAGTGGGTGCAACGCGGCCAAGAGGTGCTAATGACGGCGGTCTTGGCTAACGATACCCAACTCGATGCCACATTACGTATCGCAGGCGATGAAGCCTCACAACTGACCTTGCAAGCCCTCCCCTATTCACTGGAAGAAGCCGAATAGGCTCGATTGTTAGGCGATTAGCTTGGCCGACTCACAGGGTATCTACACCCCAAAAGGTGCATTCAGCGCCTTTTGAGGTACCGGTTAACCTTAATGCCCGCAGTTAAATCTTGCTGGTTTCCACTCATCGCAGGCTCGTTTACATGACCCATAAAACATCACAACTTGTATCAACCTCTGGATGATAAGACCCTACATAAGTGTTAGCTCAATCACATTCAGTGAAAAAAGTTAGGCGATAATTAAGTTCCTTTACTACAATCCGCGCCTACTATGACAGTGATAGTACACTTGGCGACTCACTCTCATTTAGCTGCAGTGAGTGGAGTCTGTGTATCATGCCCATTAGTGTTATTAAGGCCATTGCCGCAACCCTCACCTTGTGGGCAGCATCAGTATCTGCCGATACGCCACTATCATTAGCCACCTTGAATATGCCACCGCTTGAATACCAAGAAAACGGTGTGGTTAAAGGGATCTCTACCGACATAGTTAACACAGTCTTTGCCCGCATGGGCATCTCCACCGACACCCAGCTCTATCCGTTTGCACGCGCAATAAAGATGGTGGAGCAGCAAAAAGTCGACGCCATTTTTTCTATCGTCAGTACCCCGAAACGACAAATCCAACTGAGCTTTAGTGATGAAAGCCTTATCGACGATGTGACGAGTTTATTTGTAAGGCATGATGCCGACATTGAGTTTAATGGCGATCTCAGCAGCCTCACTCATTACCGTTTTGGCGCACTGCGCGCCGCACACTACGGCAACCGCTGGCAACAAGCACTGCGCAGTGGCGCGATTGAGAAGGTAGAAATGGTGTCGGATCAGCGGCAAAATATCTTAAAACTCGCCCACAATCGTATCGATATTATTATCGGGCCGCGGCTGTCGATATTGCACGAGCTTAATATATTGGGATTGCAGCAACAGATTAAAATCCTGCCAGTGCCGGTAGAAGTGGTGCCAACCTACCTTGCCTTCGCTAAGGACAGAGTACCGCAGGCAATTCGATTACAATTTACTGAGCAGCTGCGTCAACTCAAGCAAGAGGAGCTGTACCAGCAGATCATCAGTAGCTATATCAAGACTACGCCAGCGCATTAAATATCGCCCACCGCTGCTATGCATATCCCCATAGATGAGCATGGCGCCAGAGATGATGGCGTCAATCTAGGCATGGCTTTAACCCTGTCATAAAACACGCCTTGGCAAACAAGTAAATCAATTGACGCTAGAGTAAAAAATCCGTTGTGAAAGCTTAATTCAATGGCACTATAGATGTTCATGGCATATCAAAAAGCGCGAAACCATCACTGTCAATGTGGTGACTTACGCCTTCACAATACTCGCCAGCAGTATGTCACCTCATCAAGGAGCAAACGTGTTAACAGATCCGTTATTTTGGCTCGTTGCGATACCCGCCGTATTAATGACCGGCATCTCAAAGTCGGGGTTTGCCGGCGGCGTGGGCGGACTGACGGTGCCCTTAATGGCTTTGGTTGTCAGCCCCCTAGCCGCCACGGCGGTGATGCTTCCACTATTAATTTATATGGATATTTTGAGCGTTCGTTCATGGTGGGGTAAACACAATGCCCGCCAACTGTCCATTTTACTGCCTGCGGCCATTGTCGGCATTGCAATAGGGTATCTGCTGTTTGATCATCTAAACGAGCAATACCTGCGCGGCATTTTAGGGGCAATATCGCTGGGATTTGGGGTGTATGGCTTGCTGCTGAGCGGCCGTTTTGAGCATAAACCGTCCGCCTTTATTGGCCGAGTCTGTGGCACCATCGCCGGCTTTACCAGTTTTGTCGCCCACGCTGGCGGGCCACCGTTAAATGCCTATCTGCTGCCGCAGCGTTTAGTAAAAAGCCAATACCTCGCCACTGCGGTGATGTTTTTCGCCGTGGTCAATGGGGTCAAATTAATCCCTTATAGCCTGCTTGGGCAGATCAACGTCGCCAATTTATGGGGGTCAATGCTACTAGCCCCTGTTGCCTGGTTGGGGGTAAGATTGGGATTACGCCTGCAAGACAAGGTCAGTGAAAGCCTATTTAAACAGATCATTTTAGCCCTGATGGTATTGGTCGGTGTGCGCCTGCTGTGGAGCGCCTTATTGGGTTAACTCCAGTGATCATAGCGCCAGACAAGTTAACGCCCCTGTACACAGTGGCGCAGAGGGCTAATCACCCAGCAGCTCCCGTAGTTGCTGTTCGGCAAGTTCGACGGCGCTTAATGGTTTATCTTGAGGTTTACGTTCAGATGTATGCGCTGGGCTATATTCTGAGATAGCGTCTGGCTGAGTGGCTACAGGCTCATCATTAAACAAGGCGGCCAGTTGTGCCTGCGCCCGCGCTTTGGCGTTATCACTATCACTCTGGGCTGTACTTTGCTCTGCGTCGCTGGCCGTTATCGGCTTAAAGTAATCGCAAAAATTGGCCCGCTCGCGATCCGATATCCACTCGGCGCGCACTTCATTGCAGTCGCCCCGGCCCGCATCGCCAAAGGACACACACATCTTACACACGTGCTGATCGGCATGACACGCCAAACACTCTTCACGCCGCGACATAGGTAAAATCACCGCCGTTAACGGCTGCTTGCATCGCCAACAGATAAATTGCTCAGACATGGTTGCACCTTACTCATGCTTCAGATTGAAAACATCGCCCACTGCCAGCTTAGAATCGACGCCGCAGCATTGCAACCTAAGCCTTGGGTTCATTCGCCCTATTCTACTCAGCCTGCCGATGTGTGATAAAATTAGCGCCTATTTATTTTTACACTTACACAAAGGCATCAAGATGAACCCAATTATTGCCATTTTAAAAGAACACAATGTTAGTGACGAAAAGATCAATGAGCTGTTTCAGACCTTAACCGAAAACCCACTCATGGCGATGGGCACCATTGGTCAGCTAGGCATCGCTCCCGAAAAGCTCCAACAGCTGATGGCGATGGTGATGCAAAATCCGGCCTTGATCAAAGAAGCCGTAGACGAGCTAGGGCTCGACTTCGCTAAAGTCGAAGCGGCCAAAGCTCAGCTACAACAATAAGCCATTATCGGTTGCGCTTAACACTCAGCTTAAGCGCCAGCGATGATGACACAAAAAAGGCTGCCAATTTAGGCAGCCTTTTTAAGCTGTGTCAGTGAAACCTCACAGACACTAGCGCTTAGCTCTGTGATATCACTTAAGCCATATTACTTTGCACCAGGCTCGGCAAAACGAGTCATCCAATCTTGTACTTGGTTATACCAATAGATGGAGTTATTGGGTTTCATGATCCAGTGATTCTCGTCAGGGAAATAGATCATCCGCGACTCCACGCCGCGGGTCTGCAGCGTTCTAAACAACTCAAAACCTTGCCCCACAGGTACGCGGTAATCGAGCTGACCGTGGATAACCAAGGTGGGGGTATTAAAGTTAGCTGCGCCATAATGAGGTGAAATCGCCTTGTATATCTCTGGGTTATCCCAGTAATTACCGAAACGAGGACTATGCACCGCAAAATCTGCCGCCAATTGCGAATACATGTTGTACACCGCGGCGTGGATTAACAAGGCCTTAAACGGATGCTCTTGTCCCAAAATAATCGAGGTTAAATAACCACCATAACTGGCGCCACCCGCCACTAACCGCTCACTATCTATCCACGGCTGCTGTTTAAACCATTCGGTCGCCTTGAGCACATCTTCGAGTGATTTATTTTTCCAATCGGGATTAATACTGTCGGCAAAGTCTTGCCCAAAGCTGTTAGAGCCGTGGAAATTAGGCCACGCAGTAACATAGCCCCAAGAGGCAAAGGTTTGCGCATTCCAGCGGTAATGGAAACCATCAGAAATTGCATTGTGTGGACCACCATGAATTAACATCATCAGCGGATACTTCTTGCTACGGTCAAACCCAGCGGGATAATGCACCCACATTTGAATGTCTTGGTTATCATAGCCTTTATAAGTCACTGACTCATAGGTGCCCATATCCACATCGGCTAAGATGTCATCATTGAAATGGTCCAGTCGGGTGCGGTTACCGTTTTTAGGGTTAATGCTGACCAACTGCGCCGGATACAGGAAGCTGTCGTTGGCCGCAACTAAGGTGCCATCATTGGCAATTGCCGGTTGGCTAAAGTTGGTGGCATCGGTAATGGCGTTAACTTTGCCATTGCTCGCATTAATGTAAAAAATACGCCGCGTCGCCGCATCATCGATGGCGGCATAAAATCCTTTGCTGTTTGGCGTCCAGACAAAGCGCGTCACCGAGCGATCCCAGTTATCGGCTAACACCTTCTCACTGCGCCGCTTGAGATCCAACAAGGTAAGTTTGGCAGTATCGGCATAAAAACCATTAATAGACTGACGAGTAAACGCGAGCGTTTTGCCGTCAGGGCTGAAGCTAGGGTTGGTATCGGGCGCTTGATTGGCCGAGGTGATATTTTCAACCTTACCACTGCCAATTTTCGCAAGGAAAATATCGGTTTTAGGATCAACTTGGTTGTCCCAGCCATTGGCGTTAAAGGCTATCCAAGTTTCGCTAGGGTCAATATCGTAACTTGCCGCACTTTGTGATGAACGCGGAAGCTGTTTATTTAACGGCAGAGTCACAGCCTCGACGCTGCCCCCCTTAGCCGCAATCCGAAATACATGTGCCTCACGGTCTTCATCAATCCAATGGTCGAAGCTGGAATAGGGCAGCGCATTCCATTGCCGTGCAGAGACTTTATTATCTTTATCTACGGTGAGCTGCTCTGCTATCTCTTGCCAATTTTTAGCGGGAAAAATAGAACTGATAAAGTAGAGGTGTTTGCCGACCCATTTCAGGCCTTTTACCCCACTGGGCACATCGGTTAAACGCTGGGCTTCACCCGGGCCATCGAGTGGTAACAGATACACTTGGCCCACTTCATCCTTGTCACGCTGGCTAATAAAGGCCAGTGTACGGCTGTCTGGCGAAAATACCGGCTCACTCACACGCAGTCCTTTAGCCGTAATGGCGCGCTGACTTTTACCGTCTTGATTAAATAACCACAACTGAGTTGAGCCTTTATCCTCAGGCACATCGTACTGGGTGACGGGCGCAATAATGTATTGACCATCTGGCGAAATCGTCGGGTTACCTATGCGGCTCAGTTGCCACAACACATCGACCGACAGCGGTTTACTTGGCTCAGCAAACGCACTCGCCACCGGCATCAAGACGCACAGCAGCAACATGGTGATTTTTTTCACGCATTATCTCCTTCAATTTATTTTAATTTTATTGCTAGCGAACACTAACAAGATATCAAAGTTCATAGGTTTTCAGCATCATTATTATCACCTCGCATCATCGGGGTTAACACTTAAACCAAGCTTAAACGGATAGAATAGGGAGTGAGAAAATGAGGGGACTGGTGCGCCCCCTAACAGAGTTGCTAGGGCCTGTTATTAAGCAGCTAGGCAACCAAATTGCTTATCGGGCCACGCTCACCTGCCAGCAAGTAACGCGAGCCATCTAACGGTTGTTTTAACTCCAATCGCTCAGTGGCGACACGGTTGACCATGCCTTAACACACGCCTTGCGCCTTCATCGCATCGGCCACTTTGACAAAGCCTGCAACGTTAGCCCCTAACTCATAATTAATATGCTCACCTTCACGGCCATATTGCTGACAGGTATCGTGAATCGAATACATAATGTCACAGAGACGCATATCCACCTTTTCACGAGTCCAACTTAAGCGCAGTGCATTTTGGCTCATCTCAAGGCCCGAGGCCGCAACACCACCGGCATTAGCAGCCTTCCCTGGGGCAAAGAGCACCTTGGCTTTATGCAGCAAGGCGATAGCTTCTGCCGTACTTGGCATGTTGGCACCTTCGGCAACCAGTTGCACTCCATTGTCGATCAACAGGGCCGCGTGCTCTGCATTTAACTCATTTTGTGTCGCACAAGGCAGTGCTATTTCGGTGGCAAACTGCCATGGCGTGGCATCGGTAACATACTCCAGCCCCATTTCGTAGGCGTAATCTGCAACGCGGCCGCGGCGCTGATTTTTAATCTCCATCAGCTTAGCGAGTTTTTCAGGGGTAAACCCATCGGGATCGAATACCACTCCACCAGAATCGGACGCCGTAATGACTTTTGCGCCCATCTCCATCGCCTTCTCTATGGCGTACTGCGCCACGTTACCCGAGCCAGACACCGTCACGGTTTTGCCCTCGAGTGTGCCTCCGTTGACCCTGAGCATGGCCTCGACAAAATACAACAGACCGTAACCCGTCGCCTCAGGACGAATAAGGCTGCCCCCAAACGACAGTCCCTTGCCCGTAAACACACACTCGGCGCTATTGGTTAACTTTTTCATCATGCCGCTCATATAACCCACTTCACGAGCACCGACTCCCATATCTCCGGCAGGCACATCTGTGTCTGCGCCCACATGACGATGCAACTCGAACATGAGCGCCTGACAGAAACGCATGACTTCGGCTTCGCTCTTTCCTTTAGGGTCAAAATCACTGCCCCCTTTACCACCGCCCATAGGCAGTGTGGTGAGGGCATTTTTTAAGGTTTGTTCGAAAGCCAAAAACTTAAGTACCGATGGATTAACTGACGGATGAAAACGCATCCCCCCCTTAAAGGGCCCAATAGCCGAGCTATGCTGCACTCGGTATGCGCGGTTCACCTGCACCTTGCCTTGGTCATCGACCCATGAAACACGAAACTGAATTAATCGCTCAGGCTCCACAAGACGCTCTAAAATTCCGCTATCTAAATATTCAGGATGCGCTGCTACAAAAGGCCAAATTGAGGTTAAGACTTCGGTTACAGCCTGCAAGAATTCAGGTTGATTAGGGTTACGCGCGGCAACGGTGGAAAGAAAACATTCGAGAGTCATGTCAGCGCTCATTGTGGTACTCCAGGGTATACAAAGAATTAAGATTGCTACTGCTTGGAATGCCAACGCAAACCCACAGTTATTAATGTGAGTGATATTTATATCAGGAATTCATGACCAATGAATACAACACCTTACTAAACTTGCGAGTTTCCTAAAGAAAATAGATTTTTCTTCAAAGCTAATGATAATCCCGCAATAAATTACCCATAAAAATAAGGAATCGCTAATCGCTCACGCAGTAATAATGACAATATGTTAGCACATTGTGAAAAACTGGCTCATCGACAGTGACAAACTCAGTAAAACGTCTGGGTAAAAAGAGCATAGCCAAGCCTAGCTGGCCCAGCCTAAAGCTATAGGTAGCAACAACATGAGATAAGTGACAACGTGGACGCCATATAAGCGCCCACGGTTTGATTTACAATACGAGATTAACTAACGCGATCTAGATGCAAGCACTTTATTAAGCGCTGTCGTATTACTGCCGCTATCGCATCCACTGCATTAGCTCATTGGCGCTCACTACTCCAAATTGTCTTTTAACCAACTTGCCCGATGCATCGAAATACAGGAGTTCGGCTCGACTGGCACCGTATCTAGCAATCAGCTGATCGCCCTCAGGCGTACCCGCTCTCGCCAGCAGAAAGAAGACGTTATCGCCAAGGTGAGCACGCGCCTCATTCATCTGTTCAGTCTGGCTGTTACTCGATGCGAGATTAGGATCATAGACAAACACCAACGCCGGCTTACCTGTACCTATTTGCTCGTGGGTCGTCTTAAACCCCTTAGGCATGATGGTTAACAACAACCAAAGCAGTAGCCCTATGGATACAACAACCCCAATAGCCACCCAGGGCTTACGGCCCTTAGATTGTGAATTTTGTGTCCCCATGATGATAAATCCCCGCTGTTAACTGTCTATGGTAGGTAATTGAACCACCAAGTGTAATCAAGCAACCTGAGGTGGAGATTAAAATTGCTACGCTGCGCCCTTAGAGACAATAAAGCCCCGCGACCTTTAAGTCGCGGGGCTTTAACATACAAGGCTAACTCAGCTTTCTATCAAGATTAGTTTGCCTTTACAGGGACAAATGATGCCTTACCAAATTGTTGCTCCGCCATCGCTTTAGCCATTTTGGGCGCTTGCCACAGTGAAGGAAGCAGAACAAACGACACTGGCGCTGCGGTGATCACAATAAAGGATTGCAGCGCAGAGATCCCACCAGATCCCATAGAGATCAATGCAATGGCAACAAATCCCATCAACAATCCCCAAAACGCACGCATGGCTCCACTCGGCTCGGTAGAACCGGTCACCACCACACTAATGGTATAAGTCATTGAATCACCGGTGGTGACGATAAAGGTGGTGGTGAGGATTAAAAACAGTATCGCCGTCAACAATGGCATCGGCAGCTGTGAACTGATCGCCAGTAAAGCCCCAGGCAAATTGCCGCCCTCAAATGCTGTAGAAATAATGCCGGGCTCAGCCAGTTCAAACGCCAGCCCCGAACCACCGACAATGCTAAACCAAAAGCAAGTGATCAAGGGCGCAATAATAGAGATGGATAAGATCATTTGGCGAATGGTACGCCCACGAGAGATACGCGCAATGAAGATCGCCATCATAGGACCATAGCCAATAAACCAGCCCCAGAAAAATACCGTCCACCAACCTAACCAATCGCTATCACCGCGAAAAAGAGACATTGGCACAAAGTTATTCACCATTCGCGCCATGCCTTGCATGTAGCCATCAATAATAAAGCTAGTAGGACCAAATAATAGAATGAAGATGATGAGCGCTGCGGCCAACATAATATTGTAACGACTCACCAACTGAATACCTCGGCTAAGGCCACTCAACGCCGACAAGGTATACATAGCAATGGCAAACAATACCACTAAGCTTTGGGTGATAAGCGTGTCTTGCACACCAAATAGCGCATTGAGCGCATAGCTAATTTGCAAGCCAAGAAAACCAATAGGGCCAATGGTGCCCGCAGCAACCGCAATAATACAAAAGGTGTCAGTTAAGGTGCCAATCCAACCATTAAGGGCTTTATCACCAAAAATGGGATACAGCAAAGTACGCGGCTGTAGCGGCAAGCCTTTATCGTAATGCAGGTGCATCAATACGATAGCCGCTAAGCTACCGAGGATCGCCCATGCTAGGAAGCCCCAATGGAGGAACGATTGCGACAAGGCATTGACCGCCAGTCTTCGACCTTGCGCTTCACCGTAAAAAGGGGGGGATGAGACAAAATGGGCAATTGGCTCGGCGGCCGCCCAAAAAACGCCACCACCGGCTAACAGGGTGCATAGCACAATCGCCAACCATTTAAAGGTATCAATTTCAGGCGTCTCGCGATTACCTAGCTTAACGTCGCCAGTACGCGCAAACGCTAAGTAGAGACCGATAATAAAGTTAGCCAGTAACAGCACTTGCCAGAATGGGCCAAACCATTGGGTGACTCTTGAAAATCCAACTTGAACGATGTTGGACAGGAGCGGAGTATCGAAAACAGCAAGCAGTACAAATAGGACGAGAAAGCCGCCACTTAACCAGAGTACAGGGCTGGAGAAGGCGTTTACCGTGGTTGATGTAGCACTTTGTTCGGGGGGATGGGTAGCAAGGTAGTTTTCATCTGTTGATTTACGAGCAACAGATTGCGTCAAATTCGACATTAAGGATTCGCTTTTGTCATCGTCAGCTACAAAGCGGAGCCGTTTGGCACCACATTTTTGAACTGAACCGGTAAGTTTTCCTCGTCTATTGCAAAGACACGTTAATGACGTTGTAAAGGCTGAGGCTGTAAAAAAAGGGCGGCATCTTAACATATTTTTGCATGAAATAAAACCAAGATGGGCAGTAAGGCAACAGCCCAACCCCATGTTCAGCGCGGGTTACAGCCTTGTTAAATGCTCAAAACAAGCATTAGTAGGAGGTTAAAATTTATGCCGTTAATGATGGGTGGCACTGTTTTCCGCTATTTAACTCACTTGGTTTCAGGCTGTGAAGCTTTAGACTAGCAGAGTATTTTACGTGGGATAAATCTTGTTAGAGCAAGGCGATTTACCGCGACGTTTAGTTTCCTGCTCTCAAGCATTCGGAGTGGTGAAGTAACACTGATCGCTGACCCCGTCCTTTTTACACAGAAAACTATACGGCCTCTATGATAGCAAAACTATTTTCCTAACCATTATTTGCTAGCAGTCGTAAGCACAGGTCGGTGCTGATTTAGTACTTCTATCTTTACCATGCTCTAATTGACGTTCAGCATCTTGTACTGAAATCTTTTGGAAAAATACTTCCATAATTAGATTTAATCTTTCTTCTGCATCGCCAAACTTATCCATACCACCATACCTTACTGAATCGAAATCAAGTTCAGCCACCTTATTTCCTTTATTATCAGTAACATCTAAGTTTACGTAACGCATATAGGTTGCCATGTCCCACCACCAGTTAGCGTTGAATTCAAACATGACTTGATCATCGCCTAGCTGCGCATTTGGACTTGCCGTTTTTTTAGACACATTGTAACCATTATCGACCATCCAGTTAGTAACAATACTTCTAACTTTTGCGGTTTGATCTGGATCGTTTGTCATCACGATTTCTTTTTCAAAATTTGGATCCATTGGCTTCAGCGTTGTTAGACCATTGCTTGAACAACCTGTAACAGCGATTAAAACCAAACCGAATATGATCTTTCTCATGTGAATGTCTCTTTAGGTTACATGGGGGATTACACCGCCAAGTATATAATTATTCATCTATTTAGATAGTTACAATGATAACCTGACTTCGATGATATACAAAAGATTAGCTAACATCAGATCGGTTTAACGAAACACTGAGTGCTCAACTGAAATTGCCCACCATAGAGCTTAACCAGAACAAAGGCTCTAGTTCATTGGGCGTCAACCCGCCTTTATACCAATATAGGACGAAGCACCACGACTTTTCGTCAAACAAAGTTTGCAATAAGCACATAAAACAAAACCCCGATACTATTAACAGTATCGGGGTTTATTTTTAGGTGTAATTCTTAGCGACCTAAGAACTCAGGCCTATGGAACAGATGTTCTAGCGCAGGAAAAATCGTTTTAGAGCAAGGCTTCTTACCACGACGTTTAGTTCTCTTAAACGAGTGGCAAGGTAACGCCGCTATAGACGATTTTAACCAGCTAGGATCACATCATGCCGCCCATTCCGCCCATACCACCCATTCCACCCATGCCGCCCATGTCAGCAGCAGCTTCTTGTGGCAATTCGCCAACCATAGCTTCGGTGGTGATCATCAGGCCTGCGATAGATGACGCAAACTGTAGCGCACTACGAGTTACTTTAGTTGGGTCAAGAATACCCATCTCTAGCATGTCACCATAAGTGTCGTTACCTGCGTTGTAACCGTAGTTACCAGTACCGTTTTTCACGTTGTTAGCCACAACTGACGCTTCTTCACCTGCGTTAGTCGCGATTTGACGTAGTGGCGCTTCCATAGCACGTAGGGCGATAACCACGCCGTGCTTTTGATCTTCGTTAGCCACTTCTACGTCGCCAATCTTGCTAGCAACACGTACTAGTGCAACACCACCACCTGCTACTACGCCTTCTTCAACAGCGGCGCGGGTCGCGTGTAGTGCGTCTTCTACGCGAGCTTTTTTCTCTTTCATTTCAACTTCGGTGGCTGCGCCCACTTTGATCACTGCAACACCGCCGGCCAATTTAGCCATGCGCTCTTGTAGTTTCTCTTTGTCGTAGTCAGAAGTTGATTCTTCAGCTTGAACTTTAATTTGTGCTACGCGAGCTTGGATCTGCTCTTGCTCACCGTTACCGTCGATAATGGTGGTGTCATCTTTAGTGATAACAACGCGCTTAGCTGTACCTAGGTCTTCTAGGGTGGCTTTTTCAAGCTCTAGGCCAATCTCTTCAGCAATGACAGTACCGCCGGTGAGGATAGCGATATCTTGTAGCATTGCTTTACGACGGTCACCAAAACCCGGTGCTTTAACAGCAGCCACTTTAACGATACCGCGCATGTTGTTTACAACCAATGTGGCTAGTGCTTCGCCTTCAACATCTTCTGCAACGATAAGCAGAGGCTTACCCGTTTTCGCTAGACCTTCAAGGATAGGTAGCAATTCACGGATGTTAGAGATCTTCTTATCAACCAACAAGATGTATGGGCTTTCTAGCTCTACGCTGCCGGTTTCTGGCTTGTTGATGAAGTATGGAGATAGGTAGCCACGGTCAAACTGCATACCCTCAACCACGTCAAGTTCGTTTTCGAGTGCTTGACCTTCTTCAACAGTGATAACGCCTTCTTTACCTACGCGCTCCATCGCTGTTGCGATGATTTCACCGATTGACTCGTCAGAGTTAGCAGAGATGGTACCTACTTGTGCAATCGCTTTAGTGTCGCTGCACTCTTGAGATAGGTTTTTAAGCTCGGCAACGGCTGCGATAACCGCTTTGTCGATACCACGCTTAAGATCCATTGGGTTCATGCCTGCTGCAACGGCTTTTAGGCCTTCAGTGACAATCGCTTGCGCTAATACAGTTGCTGTGGTGGTACCGTCACCGGCTGCATCGTTGGCTTTAGAAGCAACTTCTTTCACCATTTGTGCGCCCATGTTTTCGAACTTGTCTTCAAGTTCGATCTCTTTTGCTACTGACACACCGTCTTTAGTGATAAGTGGTGAACCGAAGCTTTTGTCTAAAACAACGTTACGACCTTTAGGGCCTAGGGTAACTTTAACTGCGTTGGCTAGTACGTTTACGCCGGCTAGCATTTTTACGCGTGCGTCATTACCAAAAAGTACTTCTTTAGCTGCCATGTTAATATCCTTTAATAAAATTTTTGTTTAACTGGGATAGTGAGTAACTTAGTGGATTATTCCACTACAGCCATTAAATCTGCTTCAGATAGGATCAAGACTTCTTCACCGTCGATCTTCTCTTTTTTCACGCCATAACCTTCGTTGAAAATAACTGTGTCGCCGACTTTTACGTCAAGTGGCTGAACAGTACCGTTTTCAAGAATTCGGCCATTGCCTACTGCAAGGACTACACCGCGAGTTGATTGCTCGGCTGCACTACCTGTGAGTACGATGCCACCGGCGGATTTTGCTTCAACTTCTGAACGCTTAACGATGACACGGTCATGTAATGGACGAATATTCATCTATGGACTCTCCTAATGATTTTCTTGCCCAACAAACGTTGGCGGTTTACAAATAAAGACGACACAAAGTAGTTATGCCGAGTGATGATTGGATATATGGGGGTAGGTGTGACGAGATCCAAGGGCTTTACAAAAAAAAATCTGATTTTTTTAACTGGGTTTTATTAAAAATCGGTCAATCCTGCTAGAATTGCCCTCCTTCTGTAATCTAGGCAATCCATCGTAATGAGAGACAGACACGGGCTGCTCAGCCAGCCTATCGGTCGTGTACTGCTAAATATGAGCCTCCCGAACCTGATTGGTATCTTAACCATTCTTGGGTTTAGTCTAGTGGACACCTTTTTTATCAGCCAGTTAGGCACCGAAGCCCTAGCGGCGATCAGTTTTACCTTTCCGGTTACCTTAGTCATTTCCAGTATCGCCATAGGCATTGGCGCTGGGGTAGCGACCAATTTGGGCCGCCTGATCGGCAGTGGTAACAGCCATAAAGCCAAGGTGTTTTTGCACGATGCCTTACTGCTGACCTTTGGATTAATCGCCTTGCTCGCCTTAGTTGGCAGCCTGTGTATTGTGCCTTTGTTTAGCCTGCTGGGCGCCAATGATTCCAGCCTCCCTCTGATTAAAGAGTATATGTTGCTGTGGTATCTGGGCGCGCCACTGTTAGTGCTGTTAATGGTGGGCAACCAAGGGCTGCGTGCCACAGGTGATACCAAGTCACCGGCTAAAATAATGGCGCTGGCGGCATTAATCAACCTGATCCTCGATCCGCTGCTTATTTTTGGTCTGGGGCCATTTCCGCGCTTAGAAATACAAGGGGCGGCGATTGCGACCTTAGTGTCGTGGGCAGTGGCGCTGTCGCTGTCTGGCTATCTACTTATCATCAAACGCAACTTGGTTGAGTTTGCCGAGTTTAATCTCGCCCGCATGCGTGGTAACTGGAAACAACTGGCGCATATTGCTCAGCCAGCGGCGCTGATGAACCTGCTTAATCCGCTCGCCAATGCTCTGATTATGGCGATGCTAGCGCGTATCGACCATAGCGCCGTGGCCGCCTTTGGTGCAGGCACACGTCTAGAATCGGTACTGTTAATCGCCGTCATGGCATTGTCATCGAGCCTAGTGCCCTTTGTGGCGCAAAACTTAGGCGCGGGTCAAGGAGGACGAGCACGTGAGGCGTTGATGCTATCGCTGAAGTTTGTGTTGGTGTTTCAGACCTTACTCTATTTACCGCTCCTATTTTGGGCCAGCTCCATTGCACAGCTGTTTAGCAGCGATCCACAAGTTGTTGAATGGTTAACATTTTATATTATCGCCTTGCCCGCCGCCTATGGCCCATTGGGGATGGTAATTTTAACTGCTACTACGCTCAATGCCTACCACAGGCCAATGAGTTCGCTGTTGCTTAACCTCTGCCGCCTGTTTTTATTACTCTTGCCCTTTGCGGCGGTAGGCTCTTATTTAGGCGGTGTAAAAGGATTATTGCTTGCATTGCCCATAACCAATGCCATCATGGGCATCGCCTGTTATATTTTGGCCAAACAAATCACCGAGCCGAGCAAGAGTCAGGTGAATAATATTCCCACCCCAAATTAACACTCTGCCAGCCTCCCCTTATGCCTAGGAGTTAACATGACAACGATCTGCGAGCAATGGTTTATCGAACATGATTTTAGCGGCGAAGATTTACAACAACAGCACTATCGAGATTGCCACTTCTACCGCTGCAGATTTAACCATGCCGATCTAAGCGATTGTCAATTTGAGCGCTGTCAGTTTGTGGAAAGTGGCGACCTACTTGGCTGTGATTTTAGTTACGCCACCCTAACTAATGCCAGCTTTAAACAATGCAACTTAAGCATGAGTCTGTTTAGAGGCAGCCGCTGTTTTGGCGCTGAGTTTCGTGATAGCAACCTGCAGGGCGCCGATTTTCATCGCGCCAGCTTTACCAATTACATCACCCAAAAAAGCTATTTTTGCAGTGGCTATATCACGGGCTGCAATCTGGCCTATAGCAATTTTGATGGCATACTACTCGAGGAGTGTGAGCTATTTGATAACCGCTGGCGCGGCGCGAATTTAAACGGGGCATCCATGCGTGGCGCCGATTTGAGTGGCGGCGAGTTTTCCGCCGACCAATGGGGCAGTTTTGACCTGCGCGGCGCTAACCTTACCCGAGTCGAGCTCGAAGGACTCGACCCTAGAGTGGTACCGCTCGAAGGGGTGATCATCAACCAGTGGCAACAAGCACAATTACTTGCACCATTTGGCCTCATAATTAGCGCTGATTGATACCTCAGTTTAGCTTAAAGGCTTTAGTGCACCTTTGGTTTTTGCTTCGCGATCGCAGGCACCATTGTGATTACACGCTGCTAGCGCGGTCATAATGTAGTCAATAAAACGTAGACTGGCTAGGCTAATAAAACGCCGCGAGGGATAGACTAAGAAGCACTTGCCTTCATAGGGCTCAACATCTTCAAATAGCATGACTAAATTACCGTTATCCACGCTCTCTTGCGCGAGGGGAAGCGGCATCATAGCGATCCCTCGCCCCATCAGTGTCGCCTACAAGCAAGCGTCTAAGTTGTTGATGCATAAGTTCCCTGTCACAGAGAGCGTCTTCTCCTTGCCGAATGGCACCCCGTTGAAAATTCTGCCATTGGGGTAACGAAACAGGATTGAATTGTGCTTGGTCGTGTCAGACCCGTATTGATGGCGGCTATCACCACTATGCTCAGGATGATGCCACTGATATCGGATGCCTTCTTCGGCTCAATGGCGATCACCATCATCTTTGGTCTTGGGTTTGCGTCTGTGTTAACGCTAATCGTATTACCAGTGACCTACACCTTGTTATTTGGCATCGCCTACCCAGACAATAACGGGAGGTCACTACCACAACATTAACCCCGCAACGTTTCCCGGCGCGCCCAGCTCAATATGAGCAGGGCTTCCTATAACGGCAAGCAAAATTTACGATGACGATACACAACTCACAAGTGTCATTCATTAACCCCACTCCAGCTTCAAAGAGCTATACTTAAAACGTATAGTTACCAAGGCTACTGGAGGATGTTATGTGTAGTGGTCGCTCCCTCAAATTTCGCCTAGCACTCACCGCTGTCGTATCTGTGTTCGTATTAGGCTGTGAACGTCCTGTCAGTTTTTCATCTCAGGTTCAACCTATTTTGAACAACGCTTGTATTAGCTGCCACTCAGGCTCTGGTGAAGGCGTAACCCAAACTAAGCTGGCACTAGACAACTATGAATCAGTCATGCAAGGCACAAAGTTTGGCCCTGTTGTTGTGCCTGGAAGTGCCGTATCCAGTTCGCTCTATTTAGTCGTTAACCACCTTGTCGATACTAAAATCCAGATGCCACCCCACCATGACAACAAGTTGGCCCAAGGAGAAGGTAGAGCGTTAACAACGGAGCAAATTGAGGTTATTAAAAATTGGATAGATCAAGGAGCCAATAACAACTAACAGTCAAATCTAGGCCACTGATAACACCTAATACCTATTAGTATCAAGTGGCCTATCTTCACTCAACAATACTGCACTATTTTCAGCTCTTGTTTTAGGGTAGATTCGGCCTATCCGCGCCAATAAGGAATCATGATGAAGTCTGTATTATTACTGATATTAACCTTAAGCATTAATGTGGCATGGGGGTGTGAAGGTAGCTTACAGCACCAACAACAGACACAACAACAGCTTGGGATCATGGTGCAATCAATTGCTAACGCAATAGACTCGCCCTCTTTGACATCGGTTGAACCCCTTGTTCGCTATGGTACAGATTCGCGCTATTATGTGATGATCCGCGGCTGGATAGTACAAGAGCTAGCGGGTGTAGAAAGCCAACTAGCGGCGCAGGGTAACAATGCAGATCCTATGCTAGTGAACAAAGCCAAATACTTAAAAATCAGCCTTAGACGTATCGACTTAGAATAGTTAACCTGAGCTCGGGTTAGTTAATCCCCCAAAAAAGAGAACAACATGAATAACGCTGTTATTGCCGCCCTAATGTCAGCCTTTATCTGCCCTGGCAGTGGTCATTTTTATTTAAAGCGTTATAACACAGGCACACTGCTGTCCGTTGTGAGCTTATCTGGACTGGTGTATCTGCTTTACCGTGCCGTTGAGCGGGCACAAGCCATTAGTGATCGCATTTTATCGGGAGAACTACCGCTGGATTTTGGGGTGATTTTTCAAGAGATAAATCAAGCCGGTGCCCATGGTGACGATATGGCTATTACCTTAGCGACCCTCGCCTTTGTCATAAGCTGGTTTATAGGTGTTATTGACGCATATCGTATCGGAAAAAACCTGCCCCAAGCTAAATAAGTCGCTAACGAGCAAGTAATAGCATTCAATCACCAACACTCGTTGGGTGCCCCTCTTTAGATGAGGTAATCACCCAACCACAGGGTAAATTAGACTTATTTTGCCGCTTCAGTCTTAGACAAATCATGGGGAGTCGACATGCTCGCCCCTTCACAATCGATACAACGCTTGTTATCGGCAAAGTCATAGTCGGCGTGTGCCGCAGTGGTTTTCGAAAAATCATGACGACTGGTGCGCTTAAGGGAAAAGCTAACCTTAGCCGGTGGATTTTTGGCAAAGTCATAATCAGATTTTGCCGCTGTGGTTGAAAATTCAGGACGCTGGGCTAACGCACAACAAGACAATAACGACGCCGCAATGACAAATCCTTTAGCCAGTGGTAATCGCATCACACACTCCATTTTAGTCAACAAAAAAACACGCAAAGTCAATATGCTACCAGCAAACCCAAAAACAAACAAATAACCAACAATTTAGCAAAGTATGTCAGCGCATCTCTATTCACGCCAGCGGACTAGCGTGAATTCACCCAGACTAACTTGGGTAAGGCGTTCAGATCGAGACAATTAGCATACTCGGCAATGGCCGATTCGATAGGCGCCGACTCACCCAGTTGTTGCAAGGTACTGAGCAACACCTTTTGTGCCTCTGACTCACCGTGCACCAGCACCACTGATGGTGTGCCCGTAAAGTGGCGATACCAGTTAAGCAGTTCGGCTTGATCCGCATGGGCCGATAAGCCGCCTATGGTATGCAGTTTGGCTTTAACGGGCACCGGATTACCATGTATGGTCAGGCTGTCGGCACCATCGACCAACAAACGTCCGGGCGTGCCCATGGCTTGATAACCGCAGATAATCACATCACACAGGCTATTAGCTAAATTATGAGCCAAATGACAGCGAATGCGCCCACCATTACACATGCCACTGCCGGCAATAATAATTAAGCCTTCATGGATCTGATTAAGCTCCATCGACTCTTCTGTGCTATCGATAAAGTCGACATTTGACAGCAGTGGATGCTGTCCCGGTGAGAGGCGGGTGAAACGTTTAAAGTCTTCATCCATTAAGTTGTAGTTTTCGACATAAACTCGAGTGGCTCTTATCGCCATCGGGCTGTCTAAGCAGATGCGCCACCGTGATAGATCCCACTCTTTGGCATACAGATGAAACAGGTATAACAACTCTTGCGCACGCCCCACCGAGAAGGCTGGCAGTAAAATATTGCCGCGACTGCGTTTTATCGTACTCGCAAATATCGCCTTAAGTTCGGCTAGGGTATCAGGCCAACTGCGGTGCAGGCGATCGCCATAGGTGCTTTCCATTAAGACTAAATCGGCGCTGTCGATAAAAGTGGGATCATGCAAAATCGGCATGCCGGCACGCCCTAAATCACCACTGAACACTAGCTTTTTTTGCGCCGCGGTTTGCCCTAACCACAACTCGACAATGGCCGAGCCTAAAATATGGCCCGCATCAGACAAACAGAGGCGAACATGGGGCGCCACCTCACACGACTCGCCATAATCGAGTGCCACAAATTGCTGCATCACCAGCGCCACATCTTCCTCAGTAAATAAGGGCTCAATGGGATCGAGCTGGTTTTTAGCACGGCGTTTATTAATGCGCTCGGCATCGCGAAATTGCAACATGGCCGCATCTCTGAGCATGATGTCACACAGCTCAACCGTGGCCTTGTGAGTAAAGATAGGACCTTTAAAGCCGGACTTAACTAATAAAGGTAGTCGACCTGAATGGTCTATATGGGCATGGCTTAGTACCACGGCATGGACTTGGCTGGCATCGAAAGCAAAGGGGTCGTGGTTACGCAATGCGTCTTGCTTACCCCCTTGGATCATGCCGCAATCGAGTAACACTTGGCGTCCATCAATCGTCAGTAGGTGACAAGAGCCTGTCACCTCTTGGGTTGCACCAAAAAACTCTAATGTCATCTGCATAATAATCCCTTAAATCGCGAGTCTTTAGGGCAGATTTAAACAGTTACACACTATGTTATCGCCCCTATTTATATGATCTAAAGTATAGCTGGCAAGTGGCAGAATAATGTACGAAGTCTATTTAAAATAAAAGGGCTTAGCGTAACTCACGCCGTACAGCTTTTAAGGACAGCCAGTCAAGGCAAAAGCCTTGACCCAAACGACCAATAGGTTTTGGATGATCTCGCATTAGCCATTAAGGTTCAAACTGAGTCAGCCATTGTTTAAATATATCATTGAGTGCAGCGCGCTCTTGGGAAGATAGGCCTTGCATCGATTGCTGCTGTACTGCCACATGAGCCTCTATGGCGATATCGATAAGACTCAAACCCACATCGGTGAGTGCCACAGTCACACTGCGACGATCTTGCTGGCTGTGAACTCGGCTGATCAGCCCTTTTTGCTCAAGCTTATCGAGTCGATTAGTCATGGCGCCAGAAGTGAGCATCATTGAATCGAGTAATGCCGATGGCGTTAAGCTAAAAGGCGCGCCACTGCGGCGCAAGGTAGCCAGCACATCAAACTCGCCCTGGGTTAAGCCAAAGCCTTTGTGACAGGCGGTTATCTCTGCCTCTAGGTGTTTATATAAGCGCATCATCCGCCCTATAATAGCCATTGGCATGGTCTCTAACTGTGGCTTTTCACTGGCCCATTGCGCTACGACTTTGTCGACGCCGTCGGTAACAGAATGATTCATCTATGGCTCCCAAGGTATTGCTGTATATCAGGGATCGCACGGCGGCAGTTAAGACTACCACAGCTGCGACTATATCGATTATGCCAAGATAACGGCAAAAATATTTTAACGCAAAGATATTTTACATAGAGATACTTTACAATCGCGACATTAAGCCGCACACTGATATATCTTTACATTAAGATACTTAAACTGGAGATAAAAATGAATGTGCTGCTTGCGATGATCCCAGCGTTTTTCTGGGGCACGACTTATGCGGTGACCCAATTTAGCCTGCCCGATTGGCCGCCACTATTATTGGGTGCGATACGTGCATTGCCAGCGGGGCTTATCTTACTGGCGATAAAACCTAGCCTACCGCAAAGGCAAGATTGGTCTATTTTGCTCAAGCTGGGCGTGATCAATATTGCGCTGTTTTTCAGCTTAATTTTTGTGATGGCACTGACATTGCCCTCGGCCATTTCAGGGGTCGGCATGGTCAGCGTTCCGGTATTTGCCATGTTGTTTCACTGGGTAGTCAATAAACAACGCCCCAGTAAAATACAGGCCTTGTTTGGCTCTATCTTAATAGGCTTGGCTTGGTTGCTGTTTGACCCTAATGCCATTAGCTTAAACCCTATCGGCCTTGTGGCTATGCTCGCGGCCATTGGTTGTATTATTGTGGGAAGCACTATCACTAAGGCTCTGGGTGGGCGCATTCATTGGTGGACTATTTTAACTTGGCAACTGCTATTGGGCGGCGTAATTCTCTCTTTGATAACAGCAGTCCATGCCTTTATGGCGCCTCACAGCTATGCCTTAGCGCTGAGCCAGCTGACCAGCAATAATGTGCTGGGACTCCTTTGGATAGTGTTACTCAATACTGTACTGGGTTACAGCATGTATGTATGGCTGCTGCAACGCATGAGCGTGGTCGATTTTACCTTTGGTGGCATTGCCAATCCGATTGCGGGGATAGTGGCGGGCATGTTCTTGCTGGGCGAGCGCTTTAGCCCATACCAATATCTATTGATGCTGGGGATGATTGCCGCCTCTTTGATGCCGCAGATCATCTATTTGGTGCGCAGCCGACTAAAGGCTAAGCCTGTTAAAGGGTAAATTTTACCTAAGTGCTAGTCTGTTTTACGGTTAACAACAATCGCTAAACACGTTAGAATCTAACTCTTTAGTATGACTTACAGGAATAATAATTAATGAAGATCAGTGCACGCAACACACTTACCGGCAAAATTAAATCGATAGATGAAGGCTCAGTTAACAACGAAGTGGTTATCGAATTAGCTCCAGGTGTTGAGATCACATCAGTGGTTACTAAACGATCTTGCGAGCAATTGGGCCTAACCGTTGGCGGCGAAGCTTATGCGGTGATCAAGGCGAGCAACGTCATGGTTGCCGTTGACTAATATTTAGCTGATTATTGGTTGGCGAATGCATAATTGCTGAATAGACATTTACAGCACAGCGACTCGCAAACAGATAATGAGCAATATTAATCACAGCGGCATACCTAGGTATTGCCGCTGTTTTTATTTTACCTACAACTCAACGCCGAGTGCTCGCTAATTGTAACCCAATACGAAACACACCTCCTCTTCGTTGTCGCCCTCATGCCCTTCTGGCATCGCAGGTAAACAGTGCTGCGCAATCACGTCCTCAGTTTGCGCTTCTAGCGGGTAAAATCTGTTATTACGTTCATTTTCCATGATGCATACCAAATATTGTCATAACTCAATTAGAAAGATGCCTAACGCTAATTAAGCATTTGGCAGCACAATAAAACCAATAAAGTGTTTTATTTATTAAACACACAAAGCCGATTAAAGGCGTGATCCGTTTGACTGTCAAGCCTGTTTATTGGTCATATCAATAGACCGAAAATAATAACCCACCATTCACCACAAACAGCAAGACATTGATTTTAAATAGCATAAACCCATCAGTCTGACATAAAACTGATAAACCACAGCCATAAATCTGTCGCGAAAAAGTTAAATTTAATATCACTTTCTGCTAAATAACCGCAACGGCATGCGCTTAATAAAACAAACATACGTTTGAATCGCTTAGCTCATGACCTGCACATACTTCTATGGCAAGTCTCAAGCAACTCGCAGCTTAAACACAATTTACACAAGTTTTATGCTGCACATAATTTCCCCCTAAAAGCTTATGCTTGAGGTGACGTTTTCCTCTGGTACTGAGCGCTAACTGCGACACCTTGTCGCACTCTGGCGATTTACCTTTGTCAGTCTTAAGACTCGCTGAGACAATAACGCCACAAAAATAAATTACCAGTGAATATCAACAGCATATGATCACCTTACGACACTCTTATTTAGCACTCGCCATTAGCAGTCTGTTGGCCACGCCGGTGGTGGCCAACCAAGCGGCGTTTGAAATTATTGAAGTCAGTGGCAGTCACCTAACAGATGACAGCACCATTTCCCGTGAGGCTAACGTGCCCGTCGCCGACATTAGTAGCTTGTTGAGCCAGTTGCCTGGCGCAGCCGTCAATGGCAACGGGCCATTGACAGGAATAGCCCAATATCGCGGCCTATTTGGCGACAGAGTCAATACCCAGGTTAACGGCGTCACATTAGCAGGAGCCGGCCCTAATGCCATGGATACCCCTTTGAGCTATGCGAGCCTAGTCAATAGTGAACGTCTGGAGATGAGTCGTGGTATAGCCCCGGTGTCGGCTGGCACCAACACCCTTGGGGGCAGCGTTAAAGTGGTTGAATCACAGGCACGCTTCGATGAATTTAGCGGTAAAGTGGCCGCCCGATATCAACATAATGGAGAGCAAGCGCACCTTGGAGCGAAAACCAACTTCGGCACAGAGCAACAGGCACTGCTACTGTATGGCGATGCTATGCAAGCCAATGCCAATCAACAAACTGGCGCGGGTATCGACATCGCCCCAACCACCTACGATAAGGCGATTGTAGGCGGCCAATATCGCTTTAACCTTAGCGATAAGGGCTTTGACGATGAGTCGATAGCCATCGGCTATCAACATCTAGAAACCACCAATGCCGGGACCCCAGCCTTACCTATGGATATCGATTTTATCCGCACCGACAGGGTCAAACTTGAGGGGCAACACCTGCTCAATAATTGGGACATCAACTGGCATCTCGCTTACAGCGATGCGCGTCATGGCATGGACAACTTTAGCGAGCGGGTGAAAAATGACACCGCCAGTGCCCGCTATAACAATGCCGACAGCAAAAGTATCGACGGTTCAGTATCGATAGCCAAAGCTGCTTGGCTATTCGGCCTCGATACGCAATGGAGCCAGCATGACTCGGTGATCACCGATCCCACCAAACCGATGTTCAAGGTCGATAACTTCAATGGCGTTACCGATAACACCATCAGCGCCTTTGCCCAGTGGCAACAAGATATCGATCAATGGAACTGGCAACTGGGATTACGAGTCAAGCACTACCAAACCGATGCCGATGCGGTTAATCACTCAATGGCGGCGAGTATGCCTGCCATCAAGGTGTTGATGGACAGATACAATGCAGCCGACCGCTCTCAATCGCAAACGGGTGTCGACCTCGTCGTTAATGGCCGCTATCAAGTGGATGAGTCGCTGAGCTGGATTGTTGCGGCGGCGCGCAAGCAAGACAGTGCCAGCTATCAGCAGCGTTATTTATGGGTGCCGATGCAATCAACGGGGGGACTCGCCGATGGGCGCACCTATGTCGGTCAGATGGATTTATCCTTAGAAACCGCCTATCAATTGGAGCTTGGCGCCGACTATCAAGACAACCGTCTGCAACTGAGTCCAAGGCTGTTTTGGCAACGCATTGATGATTATATTCAAGGGATTAATGCCACCGATAAAGCGGTGATCATGGCCGCACAAATGATGGGCGACAGCCACCCATTGCAATTTGCCAACGTCGATGCCCAGCTCTACGGTATGGACATTAGCGCCCGCTACCGGCTCAATGACCAGCTTCAGCTCGATATGTTAGCCAGCTATGTTAGGGGAGAGCGCCGTGATATCGACGATAGCCTGTATCGCATCGCCCCGCCAAACATCACGGTTGGCCTAAACTACCAACGAGGAGCATGGTTAGCTCGCATTGAAGCGCTAGGAGTCAGCGCGCAACATAAGGTGTCTAGCACCCAGCAGGAGATGCAAACCTCAGGTTATGGTTTAGTCAACTTATCGCTGGCTTATGATGCCGACATCTGGCTGGTTAAGGCGGGCGTAAATAACCTGTTTGACACCGAGTACCAAGAACACCTTGGTGGCTATAACCGAGTAGCCAACAGTCAATTAGCGCTAGGTGAACGTATGCCCGGCACAGGTATCAACGCCTGGCTGATAGGTGAATATCGCTTTTAAGAGGCAATGCGAGCGATAAGTGATTGCTCAAAGCTGCACTTTTTAACATCGTTATTATCATTTTAGGGACCATTCCACTGCACTTCCCTTCCCCGACATCGTAAGATGCCGGGGATTTTTTAGCTTACATCGCCACGTAATCACAGCCTTTGACGCCAAGCGCAGCGAAATCCAAGCTTTTCCATTTTTACAGTGGGTTAATACTGCGGCACTAAGAAGTAGTCAGGCCGATATAGACTCAACTGCTCACGGGCTTTTTAAGTAATTTACGTTGCAAGGTGCGTCTATGCATGCCCAGCTGCCGCGCCGTGGCCGACACATTGCCCTTGTTGGCCGTGAGCACCTGCTGAATATGTTCCCACTCCAGCCGTTTCGTGCTCAAAGGCGCCTCATCGACGCCCTCCTCGGTGAGCGCTGACGCGCTATTATTGAGCACATTCAATAAGGTTTGGGTATCCGTTGGCTTGGCTAAATAGTTATCGGCGCCTAAGCGAATGGCTTCCACCGCGGTAGCGATACTGGCGTACCCCGTTAACAATACCATCACCACATCGGGCAAAGATCGCCTTAATGGCGAGATTAAAGCCAAGCCATTGCCTTCGGCCAATTTCATATCGAGCAAGATATGGCTAGGTTTAAACTCGCGGGCACACAATAGGGCTTCTGTCGCATCATGAGACTGACGGCATTCAAACTCATGCTTACTCATGCGCCGCGCTAAAATAGCCGCCAAACTGCGATCATCTTCGATAATTAATAAACGTTTCATTGCGCCTCCGGTAGCGGAAGATATACCTGTGCAATCGCCCCACCATCGAGATGACTGCCAAAAATTAAGCGGCCACCGAGACGCTCAAAACTGGCATGGCTGAGCAGCAAAGCCACCCCCATGCCTTTGGGTTTATCGATGATCTTATGCCCCAATTGGGTCAGCAACGAACTGGGGATCCCGGGGCCAAAATCACGCACCGCCACCACTAATTCATCAAACTGACATTGCAATGACAGCTCTACGCGCGCTGGACCGCCCACTTCTTCGCTCGCTCGCGCACCATTTTCTATTAATGCCAGCAGCGCCGGCAGCAAACTGGCATCGGCGCGCAGTTGCTCATCGCCGCAATCTATCGTCGAGATGACCAGCTCTATGCTGGGTAGCAGCAAGCGGACTTGCTGTTGCAAGGTTTCTATTAACTTATTGATTGAAATATAGTTAAATTCACCTTCACGTATCGAATCGGTCGCCAAGCGCAACTCGGCTAGGGTGACATCACACACATTAAGGGCCGTTTGCATCTCATCGAGCGTCATCTGGCTACCTGTGGATTCGTCATGTAATTCGTCGACCAACAGTCGCAGACTCGCTAGAGGTGTGGCGAGTTGATGCGCCATTTGCGCCGAGGCTGTGCCTAGCGCCAGTAATCGCTCTTGGCGCAGCTGTGCTTCTCGCATATAGGCCAGCTCGGCGTCTTGACGCCGCAAACGTTGAGCCAAAAATGCCACACTGGTGGTGAGTACCAGCGAAGAGATAACAAAATTAAACCACATGCCTAAGTAGTGTGAACTCATGTCCATGCCGTGGTGCTGCATCTCTCCTTGAGGCAGAGTGAATAACATGGCGCTGTACGCTAAGGTCGATAACAAGGCCAGCGCCCAAGGTGCCCATTTGGGTAACAAGACCGCGGCTATCGCGATGGGCAACAGCAAGAGTGAGATAAACGCATTGGTCGCGCCACCAGAAAAATAGAGCCAAGTGATCCACAGCAAGGTGTCGATAAGCAAGGCAATGAACAGCCCCGCATCACTATTAAATAACTGTTTTCTTAGGTAGAAAGTAAAACCGAGGTAGAGCCCCTCGATGATCAACGCCAAATTAAGCGCCGGGCTGTGCAGCGATAACCCAAAGGTATCGGCCAAAGCAAAGGTTAAACACAGTTTGAGTACGAGACCCATCATCCGCAGCAACGCCAGTTGATCGGCGGCTCGGTATCGTGAGCTGGCTAGAGAGGGCACTTGAGTTCCTTAGCTGAGGTGGCCGCCGCACGGCGACATTGCGTCAATCTATAAGGGCTATTTTAACGCGTTTAAGCCACTTATCGCACAGTTAATCCTCAAAGGTGTGAGCTTAACTGCCACCTTCAAGGCAAAAAAACACCTCAGATAATCGAGCCACATCAAGTGGAGCTTGGCATTCACACCCTAAAGTTCACTTAAGCGGGCTCACTACCGGGTTTAAGCATAGGGCAGTCGGCACTGAGCACCATCTTGATGGCATTAGGTACCACTTCGAAGGTGATATCGCTAGTGGTGATAGGCTCACCATCGAGGTTAATTGGCATTGGTGACTTTGCGCGCCAACGTGCCGCCGTGTTTTGAGCATATATCGCATATTGATTATCGTCTTTGGGCTGGCGAAATTCATCAATCACCTGTGATAAAGCCTCTAGAGGGAAATCATGCAAGGCGACTAAATCGAGTAAACCATCGTTAATATAGGCATTGGGCGCTAACACTTGCCCACCGCCCGCCTGACGGCCATTACACACGGCGCCCAATAACAACTGCTGTGAAGCGCTCTGACCATCAATAATAAATTCGCCCTCATAGGGTTTAAAGCTCAACGCTTGGATCAGCCCAGATAAGGTATAGGCTCCGCCACCAAGAAAGTTTTTTAACGCCGCCGGCGTCGTCGAGGTCACTTGCGCACCAAAACCACCACTGGCGATATTGATCAAATGGGTGTCGTTAGCTTTAATCGCATCGATCCAAAAAGCATCGGCACTGAGTGCCAGCTCCAGCGCAGCCTCTGGCTCATCAGGAATGGTACACGCGGCGGCAAAGTCATTGGCTGTGCCTAGGGGCAAAATCGCCAGTGCTGGACGTGAAGCTTTAGGGTGAGTTAGCAGCGCATCGGCCACCTCATTGATTGTGCCATCGCCACCAGCGGCGACCAGTCGTTGGCAATTATCGCCAATGGCCTCATCGACTAAGCGCGCCATATCGCCAGCCTCATAAGTCACGCGCACCTCAATATCATGCTGCTCGCGTAATGTGTCGATCGCCACTCGCAATGGCGCTAACTGAGCTTTTTTTCCATTTAACAAGATACGGATCTTCACTTTGGCCTCCACAGCTTACCTATCAGCACTGGTAGTATGATGCCCAATTTAACAAAAAGATAAAACACTTAGGGCCTGTTGATCTTTCAAAGTTGCTTTTGCAGCGAGTTGCTGGGTATTGATACAAGGCAGAAGCTTTGTGGTGTCGTTATTCTACATAAAAAGCTGAGAACGCAGTAAAAAGACCCAACAAACGCTGCCCGAAGGGTTCGGCTAAAAACGTTTTACTCTTTGTTAAGTGAATTTTGCTTAGATGACTAGGCTGCAATCCACTCGCCTCGATTAACACGTTTTTGTCTCGAACAACATTCAACCAGCAAAGATCAACAGGCCCTAGCTAACATGCTCATAAAACAAGGTTAATGTTAAACATTTGCTGGGTCGCCACTGACGCGATATTCTCAAGCCTCAATCTGATATTAGACCCGCCCTGAAATGAGGAGCCACTAATGCCACTAACACAAGTGTTCAATACTAAGCCGCTGAGCTACGCCCTATTATTAGTCGCAGTTGGCGGTTGTGCCACCGCTCCAGTTGAACCAAGTGAGCCCAGCCTAAGCGGCAATACCACACCCAGCTATGATTGCACCACCCCGACATTAAGCAGCATCGAAAGCCTGATCTGCCAAGATGAAACACTCGCTGCGTTGGATAGACAATTAGCCAGCATTTACGCTCAGGCATTAGTTAAAGCACACGATCAACAGCCTCCGATACTCAAGGCCGAGCAACGCGGTTTTATCAAAGGTCGTGATGATTGCTGGAAGAGTACAGATAAAAAACAATGTGTTATCGACAACTACCAGACTCGCATGGTAGAACTACAAGCAAGATATCGCTTAGTTGAGTCTACAGGGCCGGTGTTTTATCGCTGTGATGATACCCCTGCCAAAGAGGTGGTGGTTACCTATTTTGACACCCAACCACCAAGTCTAATTGCCGAATTGGGCGATAGCTCCTCCTTGATGACCATTCAGCCTAGCGGCAGCGGGGCTCGCTACCAAGGTAGGAATGAGCAATTATGGGAACATCACGGTCAAGCAAGTATCACATGGGGCTATAACGCCACACCGATGCACTGCACACTGGTAAAATAATGCCGCCTGATGCACTGCACACTGGTAAAATAATGCCGCCTGATGAGAACATAAACCTAATAACACCAGCCGATTAAGAGGTGAAATGCGCACATCTAAAGGTCACAATCGATTGAGGCAAGCTTAACATGGCAGTCACGCTCCCCTTACTCTTGGCCGGTCCGATGCTGCGCCACTGCGATAGCGATAATATCTGTTTACTGTTTGTCGCCAGCAAGCCCTTATCCGCACTGACGCTGACATTGGCAGAGGTGGAATATCCGCTTGCAACCGACGAGGTCACTCAATTTAAGTTGGGCGAACACGCCTATCAATATATTATCCATCTCTGCAAACCTGAGCTCAATCCCAGCGAACAGCTGATTGAATATGGTGTTTCCACTCCCACCGATGGCGACCTATTTAGTGGAGTTAAGCAGCTACATTATCCGCAGCAACAGGCACCGCAATTTGTGGTAAAACCTGTTATACATAAGCTATTACACGGCTCTTGTCGCAACCCGCATCACTATAGCGGTGACAGCTTAGTGGCTGCCGATACCCTGATGGCCACAGACAACAGTGCGACCTCGCGACCTGCACTGTTAATGCTCAGTGGCGATCAAGTCTACCTCGATGATGTCGCAGGCCCCATGTTATATGCCATCGGCAAGACCATCGAACTGCTGGGGCTGCGCGATGAGCAGTTCCAGCAAGCTTTGCTGACCGACAGCAAGCACATAAGCTACCAGCCGGCGTCTATGTACCAACGCCACAAAAACATATTGCCACGCACCGAATATCCTGCGGCAACCGCCATCAGCCGTTGGTATATTAATCACCCCATTTTTACCTCGTCGATCGCCGAAAATCACCTCACCAGCTTGGCCGAGGTGATCGCTATCTATCTGCTGTCTTGGTCACCCGAATTATGGGCCTTAATGGATATTCCTAAGCAAGTTAACGGCTTGTCGCCAGCCAATAGCGCTAGATGGCAACGAGAATGGCTTCATCTACTCGAGTTTAAAGCGGGCTTAACTCAGGTCAGGCGCCTGTTGGCACACCTGCCCACTTATATGATCTTCGATGACCATGACATCACCGACGATTGGAATCTCACCGCAAAGTGGGAGCAAGCGGCCTATGGTCACCCTTTCTCTAAGCGGATCATAGGCAACGGCTTAATTGGCTACACCCTGTTTCAAGGGATAGGCAATCAACCGGATAAATTTAAAGCCGACATAGTGCCTCAACTGAGTGCATTTTTAGCCTCACCCACAGAGAGTCAACACGATGAGCTCATCGATACACTACTGCACTTTGACCAGTGGCATTACCACCTCAATACCAGCCCTAAACTCATGGTACTCGATACCCGCACCCAACGCTGGCGCAGCGAGTCTAACCTAGCCAAGCCTTCAGGCTTAATGGACTGGGAAGCCCTGATGGAGATGCAGCAGCAACTGGTGGGGCAAGACAAGGTGATTATTGTATCGGCCGCACCTATCTTCGGGGTTAAATTAATTGAAGCCGTACAACGCACCGCCACCTGGATAGGCGCGTCGCTGCTGGTCGATGCCGAAAACTGGATGGCCCACCCAGGCACTGCCAACACCTTGCTGAGCATCTTTTTGCACCGCAAAACCCCCGAGCAGTTTGTGATCCTATCGGGCGATGTGCACTACTCTTTTGCCTACGATATTGGCATTCGCTTTCGTTCTATGAGCCCTAATATCTATCAAATCACCTGCAGCGGCATTAAAAATCAGTTTCCGGAGAAGCTATTGCCCCTGTTTGATAAATTCAATGGGTGGTTGTATGGCCACTTTTCACCTTTAAACTGGCTGACAAAACGCAAACGCATGTCAATTCGCGGTAGGCGCCCTAACGGCGTTAACAGCCAACGGCTGGTGAATAAAAGCGGCATTGGCTTAGTGACATTTGCTGATAATGGCGCACCAGAGCGTATTAGCGTGCTGCATGCCGACATGAGCGAAACCGAATTTAAACCACCAAGGCAGACAAGATAAACGGATTGCCGCGCCACAGCTAACAGCCCTGTGACCTTGTTATCATCCTTTGATAATGGCTTCACTAAAGGGTAAATCGGCCAATTGAATATCGATATGCCGACCACTAATAGGATCGCTAAACTGCAGCCGCTGAGCCAGCAGCTTTAACGGCTGAGCAAAGTTATCCGCCGCCTTTGGCAATAAAGAGGGATAACATCTGTCATTACAAATGGGCATGCCTAAGCTGTGCATATGCACTCTAAGCTGATGGGTTTTGCCCGTAATGGGCGACAGTTCAAATCGCCCCATCCCCTTTTGCACCTCAACCAAGGCCACCTCCGAATGGCTATTGGCCTCTCCATCAGTCACCTGCATCATAAATGATGGCTCACTTTTCACCAGACGGTTTTTTACCGTCCAGCGCAAGGGGCTCGCTAACTGACCATCGCTATATTGGCGCGCCAATGCTGGGGTTAAGGATGCCAAGGCTTGGTAGGTTTTAGTGATCGCGCCATCACGAAATAGGCCATGGTAGGCGTCGCGATACTCAGGCTGTTTAATCAACAGCACTATGCCCGCCGTAGCCCTATCGAGCCTGTGCGCTGGGACTAACTGCGGCACTTGGGTAGCGATTCGCAGCCGATTGACTAAACATTCATTAATAAACTGCCCACTGGGATGCAGCGCTAAAAAGTGCGGTTTATGGGCGATGATAATACGCTCATCTTGATACAGTATCGACTCACTAAAGGGAATGCGGGGCTCTTGGGCCACCTCGCGATAATAATACACACGTTGCTTGGGCCGATAGGCGCTATCGAGCTCGATAGGCTGTCCATCTAGCCAATGCACCTTCCCTTGACGCACCCGTGATTGCCATTCTTGAGCGGAAACTTGTGAAAAACGCGTCATTAAAAATTCCACCACGGTGGCGGGCGCCGAAGGATGGTCAGGAAGTACGATATATGAGGCTTGGGATGCGCGAACCATGATGCTGGCCAATAAATCAAAATGGGCGCCATAATAACAAAGATAGCGCCAAGGGGCGCTATCTAAGCCAAGTAGTGATTAAATGTTATGGTTGGCATGTGATTTAATCAGCTCAAGCACAAAGTCCATGGTTTTGTGGCAGTCAGGCTGATTAACTAACACTTGCTTGTCGCGGTTATACAGCGGCAGTACCTCTAACCAGCGCTGGCTCACCCAGCTGGCGTCTTCAAGATGCAGATCGGAGTAAAGCTCAAACAAGGCTGGATTCACGCGATAAAACTGCTCTAATGCGGCGCTGATCAACTCAAATTCACCTTTAATGGGTTCTTGTTGCCAGTTGTGGCAGCCTAAGGTGAGGGCTATCCAGTTGCCGTCTTTACGCTGGCTGGCCGATAAGATTTTTACTCTTTGTTGACCTTCGAGTACAACCCCCAAACAACCGTCATCGAGTAGGTTGAAGTCGATAATCTCACATTGGGTCGCGATGGTGTAACAAGGAGGGATGCTGTCGGTTTTTGCCATGCCAAAGGCTAAAGCATAATGCCCTTTAAGTACCTCAGCTATCAGGCTTAATCCAGATGGCCCTGCCACTCGGATCTCGACTCTGCCAGCGGGTAATAACAATTCATCACGAATGATTAGTGCCATTTCTTGCGTTAACATAGCAGCCTCCTCCCCCTTGGTCGATGTTTGCAAAACCGAGCATAATGAAGGCTGCAAACGGCTGACTAGGAGCAATAATAATAAAGTGTAGCAGTTGCTGTCATTACTGCTTTATACGTCATTATTGCATTGGCTAGACCATGCCAATCTCACTATTTCTTCCGTTAATGATTAGACCTGACTTGAACAGATTTGGTTTCACGCCCCTTAACATTAATCATTAAAATGGCTCAATAAACCGCATAATATCACCACTTTTCAAAACCTTATTAAAGTCATCGGCCAACACGTCACTGGCCGCTAAAACCTGCTGCCAATACCGAATTCGCTCATTGCTAGATAGGCGATTAAAGTCATTTCTGTCGGGCAATTTACCATAGGGTAGTTGACGAATGTAGGCCTCGCTCGGCACCAAGATCAGCGCATTATGATAGTTTTGCCGAGCACGACGCCAAGGCAAAGATTTATCAAACCAGCCTGGTAATATCTGGCTATAAAAATGGGGGTACAAGGTTAGTCCCTCACTATCTTCTATCGCCAAATCAAAATGATAATCGGTAATACCGCCATCATAATAATGCCCTTGTGGTGCGCCCGCTATGTGCGTCACCGGAGCCAACACTAAGGGAATCGAACCTGTAGCCAGTAACACTTGCGCCAAGTTAGTTGCGGTCAATGCGAGGTGCTTAGTGGGCAGATCGGTTAAGTGTAAAAAGGGCGATTTCGCCGCCGCATTACCAAAAACCATACGCTGAAAATGCAACCCCAGGCTCTTACGACTAAGCAGATTGGTTAACGCCGTCGTGGCAAGCCCAGTCCCAAGAGCCAACCGACTGGGCAGGCGATTTAAATGTCGCGCCTTACAAGCAATAAAATGGCTTTTAATCATTGGGTTATCGACAATATCTTGCCCAGCATTATCGCCTAAAATTGCCTTGATAATGGTTTGTATCTGGCGGGATACCTCAACAGGCGTCGGCTTAACATCATAACGCTGCTCAATATAATGTTGTTCGAGCCGAGCATAGGCCGCGAGCGGATCGTGCTGCGCCAAGCAGGCGAGACGCCACGCCCCCGACGATGCACCTAAGGTGTATAGCGGTGTCTGTCTGGCCTTGAAAAATTGCGTAAACAGGGTTTTGTCTAGCCCAGCAATCCCAATCCATTTGGGGCCGCCAGACGCCGCTAGCACACGAGTAAACAGCGCGGGATCAAGCCCATGTTCGGCAATAGTGCGATAGGCACTGGAGCCGGCTAAAAACCGTAATTGAGACACGTTATTTTCCTTTTTGAATGCCATCAACGTACTCCTTATCCTAAGGAGTCTATGAAGTTGGCTATGATAATAAAATATCGCGACAGTGGGCAGCCAGCATTTATCTAAAATGGCCTGTAAATAAGAGATAGAATATAGGTGTATAGTAACAGCCCTAGGCCAAGCCGAGCGCTAACCACCTGATAAAAATAGGTTATTGTTACGAGTGAACCCTTTGAGCTAAGGCAACGTATTACCATGGCATGATAAACCATCAGCGCAGCAACAAAAAAGGAAGCGACTCAAGTGACACCCAAGCACGAGCCCACAACCTCATTCACAGCTGGCCTAAACAGATGTTCTTTTTAACCCAGCGCGTCGCCAGAGTCACAGTCTTACTGGCGTTACTTAGTCTGTTCACTGTGGGCTGCCAGCCTAGGCAAGATGCCGATGCCATATGGCAAGATTACAGCAAGCGGCTCGAGACCGTACTCAATCAGCCCTATCTAGGCGCACCATTGACTCCCATGGTCTTACCCAAGGCCACAGTTTATGAAGCAGACACCAAAACCCTCTCTATTTTACAAACACTTAAGCTTAATCACTGCGCGCTTGGCCAACTGATTGCCGAGCGCAATAGCGCTTTAGGTAAAGTGGCACCGCCGAGTCAGCGACTGATCTACCATATTCGTTTTATCCAACTTGCCCCCAAGTGCATTGAAACATTAGACGATGCTGATCTCATCCACACACTGACATTAGGGCTTGAACAAAAACAGCAACAGGCACTCACAATGTTTAGGCAGATGTTAACGCGCGATACCAGCATTAAGAAACGACTGTTTATCGGTTACGACTCACTGCCCCTAAATGAGATGCACAGCGGACGAGTGGAGTTTGAAAGTGCACTGAGCCAGCTCAACAACATCAAAGAGCAGATCGTCGCTCACTCGTGGCACCAGATTGAAATAGACAATTTAGAGCAAACACTAGCGATTTTTCATCGCCAACCACTGCTCAACCAATATCTGCGCTCACTTGCATTGAGCGTATCTCAACTAACAGCAATCAATGACTACCTATTTAACCATCAAACGCTCGCCGCCTGCCGCCTTGGCCACGCCAATCGGCAACAAGAGATATTGCAAAACTTGTTTCACAAATATTATCTTGGGCAAACTCAGGCTTATCTATCTCAATTAAACCAACTGCATTACCGCTTAAGTCAGCCGATGCAGCGCCTGTTTGATGGCAGTGTTTATCAAGGCTATATCGAGCATCATTTCTCCGAACAGCGCCATGCCCTGCCCGCGCAACTCAAACAGCAGATGCGCCGACATGTGCAGTGGTGGCAAGATTTTAGGGCCTCGTGCGATATCCCACCCCCCGAGCCACAACAAACGCTATCCCACTAACAGCCAAGCTTGCTAAACTAACGCTTCAATTAACTTGTTTGCGTAACCGTCATGATAGTAGATAGCTTAAATAACATTGCCCTGTATACCTCACTGAGCCCAAGATTGGCCAAAGCGCTGCAACACTTAGTCGAGACCGACTTTACTCAAGCCGAGGTGGGCACCTATGAGCTCGAGGGCAAAGATCTGTTTGTCATCGTTAATGACTATGAAACCAAACCCAGAGAACAAGAATCTTTTGAGGTGCATCGCCGTTACATCGACGTGCAATATGTGGTCAGTGGTGAAGAGGAGTTTGGTTATCTGCCTCTGGCGGATCAGACTCCAGCAAAACCCTACTTCGACAAACATGATTACGCCGAGTTTGATTATGAATCCAATAAAGCAGATGCCGCCTTTATCCCCTTAAAAGCCGGCATGTTTGCGCTGTTTTTCCCACAAGACATGCATATGCCGGGAACATCGGCTACACCTAAAGCGGTAAGGAAAGTGGTGATAAAAGTCGGTATTTAATCTCGCCGCGACAGGCATAAAATAAAGCCACAAAAAAGGGCACAGATGATGCGATCCTATGCCCTTATTATCGAAATCCCAGAAAGCTGATTATGAGTCTTCGGGTAAGCCTATATGCATATGGCCCGACTTATAGTCTATGGTTAACACAAAGTGTTTCAGTACATCATAGCCCACCAGCCCCTTGATGTTTTTACCCTTGATACGAGACCCTCCACTGTTACTGCGACCCGAAACCGATTCTGTTTGCCCCTCTCCTGGTACTGTCACTAAGACATTTTCAACTGTGTATGGCCCAAACTTCATCTTAGGCAACCGAAAGCTATCGACCAGAGCAATGCTATTGGCACCACCTGTGACCCCCGACTGAGAACCGTAAAGCTCAAGCCAGTTATTGTCCGTTACTAACATGCGCTTTAAAAATAGTCCGCCTGCATTACCGGTATCGAGGACAAGCCAAGGGTTTTCATCGCCATCACCATTAAGCTCAACTCGAACAATTGGTTGCCCCGTTCCTCTGTCTATCTGCATCGGTATATTTTCGAGTTTAGCTAAATCCACACTGCCTCTTTCGAATAATCTCATCCGGCTATTGGGGTAATCAATCTGAAATATAAACTTATCTAATAGACCCGCACCGAGTAACAACTGCACCTCATGATGGCCAATACGCAGACTCGCTAACTGATCAAACTCGATGGTTGCCCCAAACAAAGTCACAGGGACATTATTATAGAGCTGGCGTTTCTCAGTGCTGAACACCCCTTGAATATTAATCTTGCCGCCTTTATCGAACTCAAAACCATGGCGATTAATAAAGCTTGTGTTAATCGCATTGACTTGAGCGCCACTATCCAAAATGGCACGGCCTGCTATGCCATTAATGCTCACTGGCAAATTGATGTGGCCATTGATAAGTTCAAAATCAACCCATTGGGTGACGGCAAAGGTATTAAAAGAGGCAATCAAACAGAGCATACCAGCGAGCTGTCGAAGCGAAGCGTACATCAATCATCCTTAATTTAGCGTACTGATTAATAAGTTAATCTATTCAATAACACTATGACTGTCAACGCAAAACCTTACTCAGGGTGACCCATTAAACGCCTATATCAATCGGGCCATCCTTGGCCCAATGGAAACCATAAGGTTTACTCACACCGCTCTAACCTTGTGACGCCTTGTCGTCTCGATACAACCAGCGATACAGGGTCGGCAGCACCAGCAGTGTCAGTGCGGTCGAGCTAAATAGGCCGCCAATGATCACTACGGCCAGTGGCTGTTGAATCTCACTACCTACGCCACTAGAGAGCAGAATAGGAATGAGGCCTAACGCCGAGGTCAGTGCCGTCATCAATACCGGACGCAGCCGCCCGACGGTACCTTCATACACACAGGTATACAGCGGCTCACCCGCTGCGCGGCGCTGATTAATGGCATCCACCAATACCACACCATTAAGCACGGCCACCCCAAATAGGGTGATAAACCCAATCGAGCTTGGCACCGACAGGTAAGTGCCGCTTAAGTAAAGCGCCACGATACCGCCGATCAAGGCCAGTGGCACGTTAGCCATAATTAGCCCCACCTGCTTAATAGAGCCAAATGAGAAATAGAGCAGCAAGGCGATCAACCCAATAGAGATAGGCACCACCAGCATCAGTTTTTGCTGCGCGCGCTGCTGGTTTTCATACTGCCCACCCACCACGACGGTGTAGCCTGGTGGCAACTCGGCTTGGGGCACTATGGCATAAATATCATTAACAACCGAGCCCATATCGCGTCCCGATACGTTAGCTTGTACCACGACGCGGCGCTGCACATCATCGCGGCGGATATTGGGCGGCGCCATCTCAATCAACACATCGGCCACCTCGCCAAGTCGCACGGTCGCACCATTCGCCCCATTAAGCAGCAGATCCCGCAGCACATCGGGCGCACTGCGGTACTCGGCGGCCAAACGCACATTGATATCATATCTGGCGTTGCCATCGATCACCTGCCCAGCACTCACGCCGCCCACTCCTTGGCTCACAAGGCTCATCACCTCATCGACACTGATGCCGTAACGGGCTAACACGTCACGCTTAGGACGCACCACCAACTGGGCCTCACCAGAGACTTGCTCCAGCGACACATCGACCGCGCCGGGGATCTGCATCACCAAATCACTCAGTTGCTGCCCTTTTTGCGACAATACCGCTAAATCTGGGCCGAACAGCTTGATAGCAAGTTGCGCCTTCACCCCAGACAACAACTCATCTACGCGAGTGGCAATAGGCTGCGAGAAGGTAAACAGCAGACCCGGATAGACGCTCAGCTTTTGCTCCATTAGCCGCTGCAGGGCAAAGCGATCGCTCGCCGATTGCCACTGCTCCAGCGGCTTGAGACCAATATAGATCTCGATATTATTGACAGGCTCAGGATCACCGCCCAGCTCCGCCGCGCCAATACGGCTTAGCGCATATTCCACCTCAGGAAATTGCATTAAGATTTTTTCGAGCTTAGGCGCGACATCAAGTGAAGTGCTTAAGCTGGCAGTGGGTGCCAAGGTAACGCGCAGATTAATGGTGCCCTCCTCTAATTCGGGCACAAACTCTGTGCCTAGCCTAGGCAGTAGCGCCATGCTAAAGGCAAGCATCAGTATCGCGGTTAATCCCACTACTTTAGGGCGCGCCATGGTGACGGTGAGCAACTTGCGATAGAGGGATTCAATCGGTTTAAGCAACGCGCTTTGTCTGGGGGTGACACCCCGTTTAAACAAGAATACCGCCAGTGCAGGCACCACAATCAAGGCCACCACCAAGGCCGATATCATCGCTAAGATGATGCTGACCGCCATCGGCTGAAACAGCTTGCCCTCAACCCCTTCTAAGGCAAACAGCGGTGCAAAGACCACAATAATAATGGCGGTCGCAAAAAAGATCGGTCGGCACACCTCTTTTGCCGCCAACATGACCCTGATGCCAATACCGCTACCCGCGCCTTCGCTCCCCTCACCTTCACTAAGATCGTCTTGATCGGCATGGTACGGATCACGCTCACCTCCAGCTCTAGCCTGTGCTTTGGCTAAATGACCTCTATCTGGCTGAGTAAGATGTTTAAAGATGTTCTCCACCATCACCACTGAGCCATCGACCAGCATACCTATCGCCACAGCCAAGCCGCCTAGTGACATTAAATTGGCCGACATGCCAAAGTAAGCCATCACCATTAGCGCCAGACCAATCGACACAGGAATAGACAACAGCACCAGCAAGGTAGCGCGCAGATTGACCAGAAACAGCGCTAAAATCACCACAATAAACACGAAGGCCATTAGCAGGGCATCGCGCACTGTGTTGACCGCTTGCGCCACTAAATCTGCCTGATCGTAAAACACCTCAAACGACACGCCATCGGGCAAAGCCTGCTCGATTAGCGCGCGTCGCGCAGCAATATCATCTATGGTCGCCTTGGTATTGGCTCCCATCCGTTTTAACACCACGCCAGCCACCACTTCGCCTAAGTGTTGCGCTTGCCCAGCGTCATCACGGCGCGTCATGGTGACCGCCCCCACCCGTATTTCACTGCCGTAATCCACCTTGGCAATATCACTTATCCGAACTGGGGTTCCCGCGACTTCGGTCAGGGGGATTTGCGCAATGGCTTTGAGACCCGCATCGCCCGCGGGCAACATGCCGTAACCGCGCACCACCAGTTGCTCTTGGCCTTGGTCCATAAACCAGCCACCGGCATTGCGGTTGTTGCTCTCAAGCGCAGCGGTTACCTGAGCCATATCAAGGCCGTAACTGCGCAGTTTGTTGGGCTCTATCTGCACTTGATATTGCCGTACTTCACCGCCAAAGGAGAGCACATCGGTCACTCCAGCCACGGGCATCATCAGCAGTTTCACTAAGTAATCATTCAGGCTTCTCAGCTCATAGGCATCGATGCCAGAACCGGGTTCGGCGCGCAAAATGTATTGATAAATTTGCCCTAATCCCGAGGTGTTGGGGCCAATTTCGGGCACTCCGACTCCGCTAGGGATCATCTCTCTGGCCGCTTGCAACTGCTCAAACACTTGCTGGCGAGCAAAATAGATATCCGTGCCTTCATCAAACACCACGGTCACAATGGACAAGCCCGTACGCGACAACGAGCGCACCTCGGTAACCGCAGGCAAGGCGTACATCGCCGACTCGACGGGGTAACTTATTAGTTTTTCCACCTCTTCGGCGGCTAAGCCTTCGGCTGCGGTATTGACCGTCACCTGCACATTGGTCACATCGGGAAAGGCGTCGAGATTGAGCTTAGGCAGTACCACCACACTAGCGACAATGATTCCTAGCAGCGCCAACAGCACCAGCAGACGATTGGCTATCGCCGTATCGATTAATTTTTGTAGCATAGCGAGGATCCCTTAATGATTATGGATATCGAAGCCCGACTTGGCCTGTTCGGACGCTAAGAAAAAGGCCCCCGAAATCACCACCTGAGTATCAGGACTTAAGCCACGCACTAAGTTCATGCCCCGTTGACGCTCAACCACCTCAACTTCTCGCGCCTCGAACCCCTCATCCGTGGCGACAAACACTTGCCAGTCACCATCCCCGCCTCGGGTCAGGGCTGCATCGGGCAGCACCACGCCGCTAACGCTATTGTCAGCCAGATAAATTTCGGCAAATTGCCCGGCATGCAATACATGGCCAGGATTATCGAATGCCACCAAAATCTGCTCGGTGCGCGTGACGCTATTGAGCTCATGGGAGCGGCCGATGATCTGCGCCTCTATGCTATGGGGCCCAACTTTCACCAGCACACTACTGCCCACCTGCACTTTTTCAGCCTGAGTCGGCGTCACTTGAGCCTCGACCCAGAGGTGTGACTCATCGGTAAGCTGCATCAAGGCGGTGCCGCCAGCAAAAACTTGACCTAACATGGCCACATCTTGCTGTACGCGCCCCGCTATTGGCGCTAACAGTTGGTAGCGGCCAATGGTGTCTGGACGAGACGCAAGCGCCTTAATTTGCCCATCCGTCATTTTCAACGCCTCGAGGGTCGCCCGCTTAAGCTCGGCGTCCACCTGCGCCTGTAAGCGACGGCTGGCACTGACGGCGCTTTGGCTCATGCGTTGTACTCGGCTCCACTCGGCGGCGGCATTGATATACTCCGCCTGCGCCTTGGCCACGGCGGCGCCGCCTAGGGTCAAAATGGGCTGCCCTTGCTGCACTTCTTGGCCAGGCACCACATGCCGCTTAAGCACCCGCACCTCAAGTTGTGGCGCCAAGGTGATAGTGCGATTGCGGTCCACGACTAAGGTGGCCGTTGCCACCGCCTCTAAACTAAAACTTTGTTTAGAGAGCGATACCACCTTAATACCGGCAAGCTCACGCTGGGCGGCGCTAAGTACAATGCCATCGCTATGCTCGGCTTCGTCCTCATCATGACCATGGGCGTTATCGGCCTCGCGATGCTCTGGCAGCTCGCTTTGGTGGTCGTGCCCCACTTCGCTGGCGTCATGTGGACGCTCGAGGTCGCTGGCTGCGCCGTGATCATGGCTGTCACTGGCAAACGCGCTGGCTGACAAGCCTAATAGTGTGGTGATTGATAGTAACTGTGCGGCCTTAATTAGCCTTGCGCTTAACGTCACGCCTTGGATCCTATTAATTTGCTTATTCATGTTATGTCGTCCTAAATTCACTTCGATGCTTTAGCGTGCGCGGGCAGACTCAATTGCGCTGTTAAATAGTGCTCTAACTGGCCGCTAGCCCCCATCCAATCGAGCCAAGCTTGATACAAGGCCGACTCCAATGACAAGCCAGCCAGATAACTACTGGCCAATTGGCGCTGGCTCTGCAGGTAATCACTGGTGCTAATGTCACCAGCCTGCCATTGCTGACCTAACGCATCGGCAATACCGGCACTGGAACTCAGCACCAATTGGCGCCACTGCTCATAACGTTGTTGTAATCGCGGAAAGCTGAGTTGAAATAGCTGTTGCTGTTGGCTGATGACACGCACCTGGGCCAGGTAATTTTGCTCAGCCACCGCCACTTCACTGCTGGCAACAGCATGGGTGTCGCGGTAGTTATTGCGCAGGTGTAATGGCACCGACAGGCCCAAGGTAAACTTATTGTCGTCACCTTCGCGTTCGGCGCCAAAACTGATGGTGGGATCGGCGGCAGTATCGGCCTTCACTTGCTCTGTGGCCCATTTGGCGAGCAGCACTTGTTGATATGCCCCCTTGAGTGCCGGCAGCTCGGGCGTGACCTCTGAGCGGATCACATAACGCGAGTCATCGACACTGAGCGCAGTAATAAAGTCATTAAAGGCAACCGAGGCGGTCCCCATGAGCATCAACACCTTAGCGTCAGCCGCGATCGCCTCTTGCTCAACCATGGCATGCTCTGCGGCGCGGCTTGCCAGTTCAAGTTGGATAAGTTGATGTTCAGCTTGTGACAACAGCCCTGCCTGCAACTGCTGCTTGGCAATAGTGAGTTGCCGCTGAGCCGCATCGAGCTGCTGCATTTGGAAATGCAAGATCTTGCCCTGCCGTCTTTGCTCGACAATAGCCAAGAGCAATTCAGCCAACGCCTGACTGCGACTTAGTGCAACGTCAGAGCGCAATATTTCAGCTTGCAACATGGCGGTGCGCGTTGCGGCGCCGCGTTTATCGCCCCAATCTAAGGTTTGGCTTATCCCTATGCCATAGGTCTGATCTACGCCATCTTCATAGCTGACATCTAACGCGGGGTTATAGACGGCGTTGTCGGCCGCCAACATCATTAACTCAGCCTGCTTGAGCTTGGCTTGCTGTGCCTTGATCTGTGGCAGTTGATTAAACTGCTGCAACAACTCTGGTAACCAAGCCTGAAAAGGGGGAGTACTGTTATTGATTTGCGCCAACGCGGGCGCAAAACTTTGCGCCCCACTGGGCAGGGCATGCACAACTGAGCCACTACAGCTGGCCAGAAGTAGCGCCGCGATAATACTTTTTTGCATCGCAATTCCTAGTATTGAACATTCGATCCAGCCACCGCGCCATATGGCGCCCATCCACGCAAGGTCAAAGCGGGGCAGCTAAACAGGGTGTCAATCTCCAGCACATAAAGCGTCACAGCGTTAATGAGCTGAATATGATCCGATAAAACGCCATAGCATAAGCCGCAGCCTTATTGCTAAGACGGCCATGAGCTACAGAAGAATAGGGGCTAACAGAATTACACTATAGGGGGGCGATAAGCGGCTTGTTGCTCGGGCGGGAAGTAATGGTGAGCTAAGTTCTTTGGCGCATCAGACACTGGCAGCGATGGCACAGTAATCACTTGCGATAATAGGGTCGCATGACCACCGTGGCACTGGCAATCTAGGCAGAGGTCGAAAGTTTGGGTCTCGGTTTTGCTGATCTGATGTTGATGGTGGGCCGTGGGTTGATGCTTGTCTAGCTCAGGTGAATCGAACGCACATTGGCAATCGACACATTGAGATAGGCTGACTACCTGGGCAGTAAACTGCAAATGGGGGTGGTTTTTACTCTCCTCCTGGCGATCCCCTAAGTGCAATTGATGCACGCCAAAGTTAGCCACTGCAAACTGCAGCGCCACGATAGCGATCATCATCAATGCGATCTTTTGGATAACGAGCTGGAAGAAACGACTCACAGACACCCTTAAAATTAAAGCTAAAAAAATCAAATGAATAGCTATTAGACAGGCATTGTAATGATTTGTTCAACGCTGACAATACCTCACCTAACTAAAGTATTGTCGGCGTCACACTTGTTGTCGATAACCCGAGACTGAGCGATTATTTAAAGACGCAATGCTTGGCGTAATCGGCGGCTTCATTAGCGGTCCAATCACCTTTAGGCTTATCCTCCATCTGCTTACACCATTTTTCGCTACCCACTTCTGGCGCGCAGCCTGACAAGAGTGTCAACGTAAACAGCGCTAATGTGGCGCACTTAAGGACTGGAGATTTCATGGCTAACATAGGATTTCCTTCAATATTCACTATAACGCTGTGTTGCGCTTGGGCTTATTTCCAACAGCCAGTGTAGCCTAAATGACTTATTGAGTTAATGGGCAACTTAATTTGGCGGTTATCCATTCAATGGCCAATGGCTTTTGCTCGAGCGGATACCACGCGACCTCGCCTTGCATAAACGGCCCCATTAGGCGCACCGCATTACCAAACCAATCAGGGCCGCCCACTAAGACTAGCGCATCGAACCTAGGTAATTGAACCTCGCCAACACCTGATAATGACTGGCTCTCCCAGCCTTCGAGCAGTACGTCGGCTTCGATATACAGACAGACTTTACCTGACTCGGCTTGGTATTTTTCGATAATGGGGGCGATTAACTGGCAATAATCTTTTGTCGATAACCGACCGCTAGCAAATAAACTGATCACCCCATTGGTGATATCAGCGATTTGACATAACATATTGGGACTCCGCGACGGTGCAAGAATAAGTTGACCATTTTGCCTTATTTGGTCAGTGCAATGATACCTGTCTATATCAAATAATCACCATTAAAGAGCCTGCATGATAAAAATCAGCAATCGAATTGAACTACAAGACCATGAACTTGAATGGCAATTTATCCGCTCCAGTGGCGCTGGAGGACAGCACCTCAATAAAGTTTCTACCGCTGCCCAGCTTATTTTCGATATTCGCCAATCCTCGCTCCCCGAACTTTATCAGCAACGCTTACTGGCTAAAGCTGATCATCGTATTACCAAAAGCGGCAAAATCATTATTAAGTGTCAAGCTAGCCGCAGCCAAGATGCTAATCGTCAAACCGCACTGGAACAATTTATCAGCTTAGTCGCTAGCGTTGGCCATACCGCTAAAAAGCGTATCGCCACCAAACCCACCAAAGGCAGCCAGAAACGGCGTATCGAGGCCAAAAAACAGCGCGGCGCCACCAAGGCACTACGTCAAGGAAAGCCTCGCGATTAAGCATAACGCCTGCCGTTGACGGCGCTTTACCAAGTCACTATGTGATCACAAATCGCTTCGAGCAGGTAGGGATCGTGGGAGATCACCAACACGCCTAAGTTGCGCTTATTTGCCGTGGCTAATAAGTGCTGCCAAAACTCGGCTTGGGTGATGGTATCGAGATGCGCCGTTACCTCATCACAGATAAGAAACTGCGTAGTGGGCACTAATGCCCGGATCAAATTAAAGCGTTGTAACTGACCGCCGGATAACTGATTTGGCCGTCTTGTTAACCAAGAGGCATCCAGACCATAATCCTTGAGCAGCGGCAGGTAATCGTCACATTGCCAGCTCTCATCTAACGCGGTTTTAAGGGTTAATCTGGGATTAAATGCAAACTCCCCCTGCTGAATAAGCCACTGCACCGGATTAGGTTTACCCCGCGCGCGCCTTGGCAATGAGTGCAGCTCAGCTTGCATAGGTATTATCCCCGCAAGCATGCCCGCTAAAGTGGATTTGCCCACACCGCTGGGGCCTGATACCCCCACTATTTCGCCGCGCTTAAGCTCGATGTCTGGAAATGTGATTAACTGCTCGCCTCGGCGCACATAGCCCTTATGCAACCGCAACACGTTCTGACTCCCAATGTTCTGGCAGTGCCGTCCAAAAGCGGTGCGTATACTCATCACACGCCCCTGCACGAATATGCGCTGGGGTGGTCATTTCCACGGCGCGCCCATCGCGCAGCACTAACACTCTGTCGGCAATAGGCAATAATTGCCTCAAATTATGGCTAATCACCATGACACCCAATTGTTCATCGCGAGCAAGCATCGCTAAATGTTGGTATATCGCCAGTGCCGCTTCGACGTCGAGTCCGCAGCAGGGCTCATCGGCAATCATAATCTCGCTCGATTGCCAGCAAGCCTGCGCCATCAAGGCGCGCTTTGCCATACCACCAGAGAGCTGGTGCCGATAACGCTCAGTAATATTGCCGCCAAGCTTAAAATAGTGTCGACGCGTCGAGGCACGTTTGCCTAATCGCTGCGCGGCATAACGCAATTGTGACCCGATTAATCGCAGCGGATCTAACACAGAGGCCGACTGCGCCGCCAATGCGCGCCGAGCGCCTTGCTGACTGATAACCTTGCCACCTAATTTAAAGCCGGGCGGAACCTGCCCCATCAACGCCTGTGCCAATAGACTTTTACCGCTACCGCTCGCGCCTATCACACCAAGCACCTCACCTTGCTTGAGCGAAAAGCTTAACGGCGACAATAGAGAGACAGCATCGGATTGAATACTAAGCCCTTCGACAGTTAACATTTAACCACTCCTTCAAGGTGAGTTTGCGGCCCCTGACGTAAACCGAGCAGCAGACGCTGCGCAACATAAGACAAGAGCAGCAAGCAACTGAGTAAGAGTAAACCAGGGCACAGGGCAAACCACCAATGTCCGGTTAACGCATATTGCGATGCCTGAGCTAACAAGGCGCCCATGGATGGCGAGTCAGGATTAAGACCAAAACCTAAAAAGGTTAACGCCGCCATATGGGTAAGCGCATGAGGAAACAGCAGCAAGCCGCCTATCCACCACTGAGGCAAGATATGCGGCAACATGTGACGCCGTAACCTTTGCCAAGGTGAAGTACCAAACTGTTTCGCTAACTGATAATAGGGGGCTGACTGCACCTGTTTCATTTCAAAGCGCAGTAATCGCGTGAGTTTAGGCCAGTGACTTAATGCAACCGCCACCACTAAGCCGAACTCTGCACCGCCAAAGGCTAACGATAAGAGAATTAACAGCAAGAGGTGGGGGAGTGACATAAACAGATCCACCAGCAGATCGACCATCCACGCGGCGGCGCGATGTAGCATGGCAAGCATCGCCATCATCAAGGACAACACACTGCTCAGCAATACCGCAAGCCCGCCCACATACAGGCTCTGTGCCAGCGCCTGTTGACTGCGACTAAACAGATCTCTGCCGAGCCAGTCGGTGCCAAACAGATGATGTAGTGAAGGCGCTTGATATTTATTGAGTAAATCGAGCTCTGCCCCCTGCCAAGGCCAGAGTAAGGCCAGCCCAACCAACCCGCATAGTAAGGCAAGCGCGGCCATAAAACTGGGCTGACGCAGTAGATCACGCATCCCCAGCCTCCTGAATAAAGTAGCGTGATAACACAGTGGCAATAAGGTTACCGCTAAAGACCATCAATGCCGAAATTAAGGTGCAGCCCATGAGTAAGTCGGTGTCACTGGCTAAACCTGCCTTCACCATACTGGCGCCTAATCCGGGAAAACTAAACACAGTTTCGGCAATCAGCGAGCCACCAAACAGCTCTGCAAAGGTCGCAAATTGCAACACAATTGCCGGTAATAGACTGTTACGGATCACATGAAAGCGCACCACCTTCAACAGGCTATCCCCATGCGCCAGAGAATACTGCACATAATCAGACTGCAGCACGTCAATCACCTTCTCTCGGGTGTGCAACACTATTGGCGCCATGCTCACCACCGTCAGGGTAGCGACAGGCAATAGCAGATGATGCAACATACTGAGCACAGATTGTTCAGAAAAAGTCATACCAATTGGCGCAGCGCAGCACACGGGGGTGAGCTGTAAGGCAATTGAAAATAGGCTGATAAACAGCATGGCTAACCAAAAAGAGGGCATGCATACCATCAACCATGAAAACCGCTGCACCGCCTTATCGAGCCAACTGTCTTGATAAATACCCGCCAGTAACCCCAGCAGATAACCGAGCACCAACGATCCTACCCAGCTAAGACCAATGAGCAGTAGCGATAGAGGTAAATGGGTGGCGATAACGCTTGATACGGGCTGCTGATAAAGGGTAGAAAAGCCGAGATCGCCTCGCGCTAATCCAGATAACCAATGCAGTAGACGCTGGCCCACACTTTGATCCAGTGATAACTGCTGGGCGAGCAAGGCCTTTTGTGGCTCAGAAATGCCAAAGACATTGCCACCTAAATAGGCGTTCAGCGGATCTATCGGTGTCCAGCTCAGCAGAAGATAGGCCAGTAATACCACCAAAATCAGCAGTAATACCAGCCGAAAACCAGCACTTAAGATGGCATAGCTATGGGTGGGCATCAGTTGGGGCATTGCCAGCGCCAATGCTCGATATTATTGGCTAATGGCCAGCCGTGACCATGGGCCTCAATTCCGGGCGAATCCAGATCAAGACAGACATTGGCCGCATAAAGATGTTTAAGGTTAACCAGCCAAGTCCAAGGTTTATCTTGGGCAATGAATTGCTGCGCGCTTTGCCAATACGGCAATGAGGCTTGCCACGAAAGTGCATGCTGGGCCTCATCTAATGCGTTATCCACTTCAGGATTACTGTAATAGCCTGAATTAAAATAGCCTTGGCCTCGATATTGACTGTGATGCACGCCCCTCACTTCGGTTGCCGAGTGGCTTCCAAAACCAAATAACACCGGCTGTTGATGCATCTGTTTATAGATGGCCTCCCAACTTTTACCGACGGGAGTGATTTGGATGCCTAGCGGTTTGACCATTTGCGCTACCGCCAAGGCTAATTGTTGGCGCACTGTGTCACCTGCCAAATAATAAAGCGTCATCGACGCCTTAACGCCATCGCGCTGGCGTATACCACCTTGTAATTGCCATCCATTTTTCTCAAGCAGTGCAATAGCGACCTCGGGATCGACTTGAGGTTCATGGGCTTGAGCGACTGGCCCCCAAGGCAATCCATCGGCAATCGAATAAGCCGGTGTCGCATGGCCCTCTAGCAGTTGCTCAACTAACACCTGACGATCAATGACTAAGTCGATAGCGGTGCGGATCGCCAGATCTGAGCTAACATCATTACCTATGTTATTGCCCTGCTTAGGCAGCATAGGCCAAGCAATGCCGCGGTTATCGACACTGTCGATACGCCATAGCCGATATGTCGGCGGGAGTAACTGCGCATAGCGCGGTGCTATCGCGCTAAGGTCTAACTGACCGACGCGCAGCCGAGAGTAGCGGCTATCTTCATCACTAAAAATGACCACCACTTTTTTAAATTGCAGCTTTTGTCCGTAATAATATGGATTGGGGACCATGATGAGCTGTTGATTGCGATCCCAGCGAACAAACTTGAGCGGCCCCGAGCCAACAGGTGCTAAGCCATATCGCGGACCATAACTTGCTTTAGGCACAATCGCTAAACTGACAAAGTTATCGATAAAAGTGATGTCGGCCTGCTGCAGGTGAAACCTGAGCTCTCCATCTGATACCACCTCAACCTTCTCTAGATTAGTGAGATCGTGTATTGAGGCAATTTGCTTGGCAATATCGAAGGTAAACTTAATATCTTCAGCCGTAAGCCTTGTGCCATCGCTAAAGTTAACCCCTTTTCGTAGCGAGACTTGCCAGGTTAAGCGATCGGCTGATAAGGTCCACGAAGTTGCCAAGTCGCCCACCAGCTCAAGTTGTTTATTGCGCCGCAACAGTGTCGACTGAAACAGCGGTCGGTTATATTTACCCCAGCCTAAGATAGGATCGAACCCCGCGTCGGGCTCGGCCCCTAAGGCGAGTGTCAATACCCTGCCAGTGGCAGCCTCTTCCCTATCCGTCGCAGCCACTGAGAGGCAAGCGAAGCAACCACACAACAGCAGCAAGATTAACCGTCTCATAAACATTCAGCCCAAGCGCGTAACACTATTGAAATATTCGTCATACTAGCGGGTGTTTGCCTAAAAATCATCCTAAAAACAGATCTTTAATACTATCGTTGACTTAGATCAATTTTATATTTTTGCATCCTTTTTATATCTGTAGGATACTCACAGTAATTAAGCTTTATAGAATTTAACTTATGCCTAACGACACGATCCGCTTTACCGTTTCCATGCCTAAATCTCAATTTGAAGAGATTGAAGAAGATCAATTAGAGCGCGGATATCTTTCTCGTTCTGAATATATAAGAGATCTATTTCGCGATAGGCTGGTTGATAAACAGTGGAATAGTAGCAAAGAAGATGTCGTGGGCGTGCTCACGCTGGTATTTGATCATCACCAAAGAGGATTAACTGAAAAACTGCTTGAGATACAGCACAATAATTTAATTCATGTTTTATGTAGTACTCATGTTCATATTGACCACCATAACTGCCTAGAAACCATTATTATCAAAGGGCAAGCCAGTGAACTCAACAGCATAGTGAATCGAATCGCAGTGCTTAAAGGCGTCAAGGTGGCACGCTTAAGCCGCACGGGTATCGTTTAACTCGCCTTATATTAAGCCTAAAGTATTACATTCCCCCATTAATACCTTAGCCATTCTTAAATGGCTAAGTATGACTAATATAACCCACCTTTAATGCCCATCGACCAAGCTTAGCCAGCGGCTGGCGATAATAATTCATCAAGCATATTCAAGCTTAATATCAATCCCTTTTCACTCATTAATAAATGATTCAGCCATTTAATTAAGTACATTATATTGCCAGCGATATTCATATCGAACGAGTAATACTTTTATAATATTTTTCATACTATCGCCGATATAATTGATCTAGCTCGCAAAATTATCCCCGCTCAAACATATAATACACACCGTTAACTTAGGTCACAAAAACATAACCGCGTACCCAAAAGGAATGAGTAATGTATTTGAAAACATGGGGATTAGCTTTAACGTTATTAGCTGTAAACAACGCCGCTTTCGCTGATGATATCGAAAAAATCACCGTTCACGGTGTGCAATATCAAGATGACGGCACCTACCAAAATGTTACCCTGGGTAGCGATGTCACCATTATCAGTAGTGAGATGATCCAAGCCGCTGGGGCGGTCGATATCAACAAGGTCCTCAGCCAGTTTGTACCGGGTTTATTCGCTAACGGCCGAGCGGGTCGCCATACCGATACCGACTATGCATTGCAAGGCAGTCGCCCGCAAGACATCCTCTGGTTACTTGACGGTAATCGACTCAATAATCGGCTTTATGGCTCAACCTATACCGACAGTATTAACCCCATGATAATTGAGCGCATCGAAGTGATTAAAGGTGCCCAAAGCGTGATCCACGGCTCGGAAGCCATTGCGGGGATCATCAACATCATCACCAAAAGCTATCAACATGATGATCGCGGTGAAGTTAGCTTAGTGGCTGATACGCTGCCCAGTTATGATCTATCAGCGTTCGTCAGCAGCGAAATCAATGATCTCCAAATTAGCTTAGCCGCCAGTTCAAGCCAATCAGAAGGCTACGCACTTTGGCCCGATGAGGAATACTCACCAACGGCAGCCTTAGACAAAGAGCGGGGTTATCGTATGAATAACCTCAATGCAAAAATTAAATGGTCCATCAGCGATGCCCAGCAACTGACTATTTTTGCGCAATATAATGACGGCTTACTCGAACGTCCTTTAGCTTACAACGCTATTTTGAGTGAAAATGATCGCAAACAGACGCTCGCCTATGCCGATTGGCAACTCCAAGTGTCAGACCAATTGCTATTACAAACCAAGTTAAGCTACCAACACTGGGACTCTCACTATAGTGAAATCACCAAAGAGGCTGACGGCAAGGTCGATGTGCCCTACTGGGATCAATATTGGGGCTTTAAAGATTATGGCGCGCTCGTCTCCGCTAACTATCACACTCAAGCTGGGAGTCAGTGGATTTTGGGAGGCCAGTATGAACAATTTGAAGGCGCTGACGAGGTCATGCACTTCACCACGCCAACTGACCGTACTTATGCACTATTTAGTCAATACCAACCTAAGCTAAGCAGCCTGCCCGATACCCAGCTATCACTGGGAGCACGAGTCAATAAACTGGTCAATGACGAATCTATCTGGGTTGGCAGTATCGCGTTAACTCACGATATAACGTCACAATTACAACTGAAGGCCAATCTTGGCAATGGTTATCGCCAGCCAACCGCTTCAGAACTCTATCAACAGCTGGGTACCTTGGGTAATCCTGACTTAGTAGCAGAAACCAGTGAAAGTATTAATATTGGGTTTAATTATCAAGGTGATATCTCATTAACCGTCGATAGTTTTTGGCGTAATATTGATAACCTCATAGAGCAACGCGCGCTCAGTGACACCCAGTTTACCTACAGCAACCTTAATGGCCGTGTCGAAAGCTATGGGATAGATATTCACTTGGTCAAAGCCTTTTCAGCGAAATGGTTAATGGAACTCAGCGCTGGCTATGCCCATGCCGAGCGCAAAGATAATGGCCAGCAAATTGAGCGAGTCCCCAAATACACAGGTTTTGCCAAGCTAAACTACGAGATGAACGATGATGTGACACTCTGGGTGAGCGGCCAATATGTCGGAGAGTTCTTAGATTATGGCCTCACTGCCGGTGACTATATGCTTACCAATATTGGCCTGCAAACCTGGTTATCAGCCAAACAAAACCAGCAATTGCAGCTCACCATTGACAACCTATTTGATAGCGAAGTGCCGCAGAGTATTTTTAAACACGGCCACCGAGCAGAATACCCCATTGAAACCATGGGCGCACCGCGCACATTGCAGCTGCAATATAAATACTTTTTTTAACATAGCACGGCGCTATATTTAGCCGACGCACCAAATACCTAAGACAGAGAAACCCATCGTTTCTCTGTCTTATCTGTTAATCACGAATCATTGCCAGCCTCGTTGTTCGCCTCGACTAAATAAGGGGTCGATAAGGGTTCCCCCTCCACACCAATAGCAGTAACCGCCACTCTTTGTCGCAGCATAGGCGATAATGCTTGATGCAAACATCGGCCTCTACGCAGGCTGATGATGAAATTTAAATTGCGGCGACAAAATAGCGCTAAATTATGCTAACTTGCAGTTATCTATTAAAAATGAGCATCTGCGCGCCGCGCTGCGGCTCACTCCTAAAGGTATGTTGCATGAGTAATCAGGCGAAAATATTGTTAGTCAATGGCCCTAATCTAAACCTATTAGGTCGTCGAGAACCCGGCCATTATGGTCATCACACTTTAAGCCAGATTGTCGAACAGTTGACCCAAATGGCCCAAGCAGAAGCGGTGCAACTGCAACATATTCAATCCAATGCCGAACATGAACTGATCGATGCCATTCATGCCAGCGATGCCCAGTTCATTATTATCAATCCGGCGGCCTTTACCCACACCAGTGTCGCACTTAGAGACGCACTACTGGGAGTGGCTATCCCCTTTATCGAGGTGCACCTGTCGAATGTGCATGCCCGCGAACCGTTTCGACATCACTCCTACTTTTCAGACAAAGCCGTTGGGGTGATCTGTGGCTTGGGTGAAATGGGTTATCAATTTGCACTGCGCTCGGCCATCAGCCGTATCAAAGCAGCTCACTAATACTCAAGAGACAAGCCTATGGATATTCGTAAAATTAAAAAACTGATCGCCCTAGTGCAAGCCTCTGATATCTCGGAGCTGGAAATTAAAAATGCCGAAGAGTCGATTCGTATCTGCCGCGATCTGAGCTACACCAATACCGTAGCGGCCAAAGCATTTGGCCAAACCACCGACGACAAAGAAGATACAACCAACCCAGAGTCGACTAAGCCACTCGACTATGCCGAGGAAGATCTGCTGGTGTCCCCTATGGTGGGCACCTTCTATTTATCGCCTTCGCCAGACGCCAAGCCTTTAGTCAAAGTGGGGCAAAGGGTCGAGCAAGGTGATGCCGTCTGCATTATTGAGGCAATGAAAATGATGAACCAAATACAAGCCCAACATGCTGGCGTAGTGAAGGCGATTTTATGCAACAGCGGTGACGCCGTTGAGTTTGATCAACCCTTAATGGTTATCGAGTAAGCTCTGCCATGGCAGCATCGCGCCCGTTTAACAAAGTGCTTATCGCCAATCGCGGCGAAATCGCCGTAAGGATCATCCGCGCCTGCCAGCACTTTGGTATCGCCACAGTGAGTGTTCACTCACGCGCCGACAAAGGCGCCTTGCATGTCACCCTTGCCGATGAAAGCCTGTGTATTGGCGCCGCCCCATCGAGCCAAAGTTATCTAAACAGTCAAGCAATACTGGCCGCTGCCGCACTCACCCATGCCGATGCCATCCACCCTGGTTATGGCTTCTTATCCGAAAGCGCCACCTTTGCCGAGCAAGTGACCGCCAGTGGCTTTGTGTTTATCGGCCCACGCAGTGACACTATCCGCCTAATGGGGGATAAGGTCAGCGCCATTGCCGCCATGAAAGCGGCAGGATTACCGACTATTCCCGGCTCTGATGGCCTGTTGGGCGATGATGCGTCCGCCAATTTGGCTCTGGCCGACGCTATCGGCTATCCGGTTATGGTCAAAGCTACCGCCGGTGGTGGCGGAAAAGGGATGCGCATCGTTAACGATGCCAGCGAGCTGCTAAGCACCATAGTCTTAACTCAAGGAGAGGCCGAAGCCACGTTTGGCAATGCCGGCGTCTATCTAGAGAAATACTTAAGCCAGCCGCGCCATATCGAGGTGCAAGTCATATGCGATAAGCAGGGCAATGCGCTGTCTTTAGGCGAGCGCGACTGCTCGATGCAACGTGCCCAGCAAAAGGTGATAGAGGAAGCGCCGGCATTAGGGTTAACCGATGAGCAGCGCGATACTATCGGTCAACGCTGTATCAAGGCTTGCCAAGCCATAGGCTATGAGGGCGTTGGCACCATAGAGTTTCTTTACCAAGAGGGTGAATTTTTCTTTATGGAGATGAATACCCGCTTGCAGGTAGAGCATACGGTAACAGAGATGGTGACCCATCTCGACTTGGTCGCCGAGCAGCTGCGTATCGCCGCAGATCAGCCTCTTGGCATGCGCCAAGCACAAATACAATGCCATGGGCATGCTATTGAGTGTCGTATTAACGCTGAAGATCCTGTTAACTTTACCCCATCACCCGGCACCATCACAGCACTGACCCTTCCTGGCGGCCTTGGGGTTCGCTGGGACTCGCATCTTTATCAAGGTTACCAGGTGCCGCCCTATTACGATGCTATGATAGGTAAGCTCATCACTTGGGGTAGCTCACGCAACTGCGCCATTACCCGTATGCGTGTTGCCTTAAATGAACTGGTTATCCAAGGGATTAACACTAATATACCCTTACTCAAGCGGATACTGGCCGACGATGGTTTTGTCCAAGGCGCGCAGCCCATCGATTATTTAGAGCACTCACTGCTGCCCAATTTAACGGACAAATAATCTAGCCTCATAGGTGCACGGTGAGCAGCTGTTCTGCTCCGATTATCCCAACCATAATTCTCCATCCAACCATAATCACGCCGTTCGATTAAGGTACTGCTCAATATCCACCGTATCGATTTGACTCGGGTCGAGAAATTTATTTGCGTAGTCAAGATAAACCCCACTGGTTAAAAACAACTCAAACAGATCTCTGTCGACATGGTCATCCAAGACCATTTTATGCAAAATATCGATGGCCACACTAATGGGCTTGGCCTTTTTATAGGGTCTATCGGCCGCGGTTAAGGCTTCAAAAATATCGGCTAACACCAAAATACGCTCTGGGGTCGATAGCTGCTCAGCCGTCAACTTACGCGGATACCCAGTGCCTTTAAGTGTTTCGTGGTGAGTCGAAGCATAACGCGGCACCCGCGCCAGTTCGGGAGGAAAAGGTAAACTTTCTAGCATCTTAATGGTGCTAGTAATATGTTCATTAATCTTAAAGCGATCTTCAGCGGTTAAGGTGCCTCGAGAAATGGCTAAGTTGTACAGCTCACCTTGGTTATACAGATGCTCTGGCACCGTCATCTTAATGCCAAACTTTTTATCGAAATGCACCGGAAAATCGCGACGAATAATATGCTGAGGTTTATCACTTAATAGCGACTCTGTCACAGGTAGCACTTCTGGCGACTTGGGATAATTGAGCTCTTCAATGGGCGACAGCCCCAGCCTGTCGTCGAAATGGCGCACCCAAGTGATTTTAGCCAATTGCTGCAATCTATCGATATGGGCTTGCTCCATAAACTCGCCACCCACGTTAGCATTGGCAATAAACTCAAAGTCTTGGTTAAGGGTTTGCCACTTTTGCGCTAACTCGGCTTGCAGTTGTTCTCTGTTCTCTGGTTGTTGCGCCAACTGTTGATGGTAGCTTATTTGGGCGTCACGCCACAGCACTTCAAAGCGCATACGCACCTCGTGAATTCGGTTGTAGATCACCTCCAACTTACTGCCTTTATCGACAATATGCTCTGGTGTGGTGATCTTGCCGCAGTCATGCAACCAGGCTGCCATTCTAAACTCGGTATGCTCTTCTTCATTATTAAATTCAAACGTATCAAAGGGGGGCTGTTGCGACGCCACGGCCTGATCCGCCAGCATCAAACCAAGCTCGGGTACACGGTTACAGTGCCCGGCGGTATAGGGGGATTTATCATCGATAGCCTGAGCGATAAGCTTGATAAATGATTCCATTAATTGCTTTTGATTCTGCTCGTGCTGCCTAATCGAATCAGACATATCTACCATTGAATCGGCCAACTCATCAATCTCGACGATATAACAATTCACCTTAGCGACTTCACTGTATTGGCGATTTTTTACCTTAAGGTTTTCAAGTGCTAACTGTTTAATCGGATTAATGATCGGTGAGGCAAATAACCAAGATAATGGCAGCACTAGCAACATGCATATGCCGGTGATCATAATCGACTTTTTCACCCTTTCTTGACTAGTCGATAGCAAGACCAGCTTAGGTACCACGATGGCAAAATATTCCGTTTCGGTGCGACTGTTATGCATGGGAGCCACATAGACATATCGCTCTTCACCATTGATGCTATAAAGCTTGAGCTGTTGCTGTTCACTCGGATTATTAGCTATATCTATTAACAACTTATAAGGAACGGCCCCCTGTTGCAGGTTCGATGACGCCTCCATGCCATCACCGAACCACTTTTGCTCTAATGCACTAACTTGCTCAGATGTGATGTTTGCCAAGGCTAAGTTGATGATTTCCAGTAATACTTCATCACTGGGATGTACGACAATACTCAAGCCGGGATTGACATTCGCGGGGGCAAAATCAATATCCTCATGAAACTGCACACCATCAATAAAGAAAAGCTTAGCGGTATAGTGCAGCACCACACTGTTATCTAATGCAGCAAACACCTCGCCTTGGGCTACGGCTTGCAAAACCGCTAGAGTTGAGTCGTATTCAACCACCTCAATTTGTGGAAAATAACGCTGAATAATGGGAATAACTGACCAACCACGGGGAATCGCCAGCTTATGCCCTTCGAGCTGTTCTATACGGCTAAACACTTGATGATTGGGGCGAGTGACAATAGCAAAAGGTAAGGGTAAAAAGGGTTGGCTAAATAAACCTAAGTTTTCATTTTGTTCGTTGTTTAACACCGAATGCAATAGATCAAGTTCACCGCGTTTAAACTGCTCAAATAACTCAGCCCAGCTAATACCATTACTATATTCAATCTGCAGCCCCGTCATTGCAGCTACCAGATTAAGCATATCTATGCTGTATCCTTGCGGTTCTCCGGCAATAGCAAAGTCTATCGGCGGCCAATCGGTTTCATTCGACGCTCTTAATACTGGCGAGCGCGTAATAAACGCTTTTTGTTCATCCGTAAGTGTTAATTGTGGCCCTGCTGGGAGTTTAAATTCGTTTTCAGCAGCTTGATTAGAGGCGATAAGCTCACCTGTGGCTTTATACACAAACACCTCTTGCTCGCCATCCAGCCCGTGAGTCTGGCCTTGTAGCACTAAGTGTTCCTCTAGGCTAGATAGGGCAATGTCGACTCCCAATACGGTACCATTACCTGGTAACTTAATAGAATAAGTGAGTCCTGGTGCTTGTAGTGTCTGAAATAGATAGGGCTCAGTCTTATAGACCTCCTTATCAGTTGCATTAATATACCAAGGGCGATTAGTCGCATCATAGTCACTGACATCAAAATGGCTGACCCTAAGATTAAACTCGGCATCAAAATAAGCAATTTCACGTCGTCGCTCACCACTGGCATGAGTGTGGATCTTGATTAAGGCCCAGCGGTCTAAGTGGCCAGCACTAAGCTGTTCGCGCACGGCAGCATTTGTATTGAGATTAATGAGCTCATACAGATCACCGTCGTCGAGCCCAATGTAGATAGCACAAATAAAAGGGGAGGTTTGCATCAGTTTGGAAAAGATACTCAGCGCCTCGGCTGACAATCCCTCATCCGTTTCTAGCGACGAGAAACTCGCCAATAGTTTGGTTGTATTTATGATACTCCTATCCAAATACGCCAAGTGTTCACTGGTACTACGGGCACTGCTATTATAGAGTTTAAGCGCCGACTCTGTCGCCAGACGTTCGCTAAAATAATATTGTAATCCTATTGCAATCAAGGCAGTACATAGGGTAGCAAAGACAAAAATACTCACTACGGTGACACGTATAGTAAACCGATAAGGTTTAGTGCCTTGCTCTGCCATGAGCGAATCCTTTTTCTTGTTCTTGGGGAAGATGAAACAACGATTGCACCTAAGGATAATATAACAAAGCAATAACAAGTCAATTTGATATCTGTACAGCAGCTTCAAGATGATATTCGGCCCATCTAGGGAAAGCACTGCTCCCCCCAAAACAAGCAAAGTGAGTTTGAGACTGCGGTTATCAGTAAGACGCCTGATAATCCTTCAGTAATAGTGCGATTAAAAAATACCTGATAAAGGGGGCGAACACATGAAGCTTGCAACAAGAAAGGCGCGACTAGAATGAATTAAGTATCGGCTCAGGCCACACCAGAGATAGGAGGCGGATTAGTCAATCAAACGAGAACCAACCCGAGGAGTTGAGCTCAGGTTGGTACGTGCCGGGCTCAGGCGTTTTTCGCGACATTTAGCTGCGATTTACTACGAGCAATTTTGATTAAATGGTAGATATTGATACAAGCGACAAAAGCGTTCATACCTGCAACAGGCCATGCAGAGATGTAAGTGCCGTAGATCACGAACAGTGTACAGCCAGCAAAGTTAAGCGTTCTTAGCCAAACGATGTCCTTCATCATTAATGATATTGCCACCATTAATGACGCAGAATAGCCAATTAATTCAATTGTGTTTGAAACTTCCATAAGGCACCTTCTTAAGACCCTATACCATCCGTAAGCGAACTGGGGGATCCATGCCCCTAAAGCAAGTTAAATTAACGTTATCAATTACTGCAGCTATATTAGCAAAACCATACACAATGTGTAATAAAAATACGTTATTTAATGAGGTGGGTCATGTTTTCAGTATGTTTTACCACCAATGATAGAAACATTACACCAACTGGCATGAAAGCTGGTTTTATCGACAATTGCGTGATTGATAACGCTTTTCTTTTTAAGAATCCCTTATATACTGGCTGGTACTAATATGTTGCTGATTTATCCAAGCAAAATGCCTTTCTACAGGAGTATGACTTATGGAATACAACACCTCAGAACTTTGTGACACTTACATTGATATGGTCGATGTCGTCGAACCCATGTTCAGTAATTACGGTGGTTGTAGCTCTTTTGGCGGTTCAATTAGCACCATCAAATGCTTCGAGGACAATGGCTTAATCGCAGAAGTTCTGCAGCAAGATGGCGAAGGCAAGGTGTTGCTGGTTGATGGTGGTGGTTCATTACGCCGCGCCCTACTCGATGCCTCAATCGCAGAAATTGCGGTCGCTAATAACTGGGAAGGCATTGTCATTTACGGTTCGGTACGTGATGTTGATGCGCTGGAAGATCTCGATATTGGCATTCAGGCCATTGCCTCTATCCCAGTTGGCGCCGATGGCCATGGTGTAGGCGAGCTCGAAGTACCAGTTAACTTTGGTGGCGTAACCTTCTTACCTGCCGATCACCTGTATGCAGACAACACAGGGATTATTTTGTCGCCAGAGCCATTAGATATCGATTAAGCCTCTGACAACCGTTTGAGCTTGCCAGACAAACTCCCATTACAGCCATAACAAGGCTGCGTATTGAATATCGGCGCCCGCCACGTAGGTAGCATAAGTTACGTAAGCAAAAAGTCACATAAGTAAAAGTCACGTACGCTAACTTAACAGCACAGATGCTAAGCAGAAAAAAGGATGATGCCCTACAGGGTCATCATCCTTTTTTAATTTAACGATTAAATACTTAGTCGCAGCCACAATTTGGGCTAACGCGATAAGTTAACCCAAGTAACATGGCCCATTAACTAATATAGCTTTGTCCCGCATAGACCACGAAGTGCCGCAAGGCCAACACCCCAAGAATCGTGCTACAAGACACGGTAATTAAAAAACCTTTACTGTGTCGCCACGCCTTCGGTGCCAGCGAGCTGGCGAGCACAGGCACACCTAGCCCTAAGCCCACCACGCCAATCCAAAAGACGCTTGCCCAAGTCCCGGTAGTGATAGCCGCCGTCGCCGCCTGCGCGGCAGGACCGGAAAAGTTAAGCCCGACAAACAGCAGCACTAAACAGAGCGCCTCATTAAACGCGACAGGGTACTCGATACGGTGCACCTGCTCGATACAGTCAGACTCTTTCTTACTGAAAAACAGCGTTGCTACCAAAATATTACCAGCCGAACCGACCGAGAGCGCCGAAGCTAAGAACAGCGCCGGTAACACTGCAGTATTGAGGATCGGATAGCTGATCATCGCCGACAGCAAAAATCCGGTGTAGACCCCAACGCCGAGTGCCAGCGCAAAAATCAGCTTATTCAAACTGCCTTCAACCTGACGGCAGACCGACAAGATGCCCGCTAACCAAGGAGCGTAGTGCAGCACCTGCTTTTCAAACACTAGCGCCGCAAACACAAACACCAAAGGAATGTAAATCAACAGGGCGATAACCCCCCATGCCATCACAGACGTTAAGTTGTAATTGAGTAAGATATGATAAAACTCAAACGGTTTAGTCAAATCCAGCACCAATAACGCCATGCCCAAACAGATAGCCACTGGCCCTATCACCGCCGCGGCCTTAATCACAGGCAAGCCATCAGTGGGTAGCCCTCGGCTCTGCTTGTACCATTTAAGCCCTATCGCCACTAACATAGAACCTGCCGATAAGCCTGCCATAAACAGGTAGACTGCGATTATCCAGTTCCAGACGACTGGATCATATTGCTCCATGGAGCCCCAAATATTGTTCATGCTTTAATCCCCCCTTTACGGCTAGGAATGCGATAGACCCTTGGCTCTGTGCCAAGATTCACCTTTTGCTGATAATGCGGCTTAGTATCTAACACCTTGCGAACCTCTGAATTCAGATCATTGGCATCGCCAAACACTAAGGCTTGGGTTGGGCAAACACTGACACAGGCAGGGTCTTCACCACGAGCAAGGCGCGTCTCCTTACAAAAATCACACTTGTCTGGCACCCGAGTTTCCGGATTAATAAAGCGCACCTTGTAGGGGCAAGCGGCAACACAATAGAGGCAGCCGACACACTTGTTTTCATTTATTGAGACAATGCCATCGGCGTTAACGTAAGCCGCGCCCGTAGGACACACCTTGACGCATGGCGCGTTTTCACACTGCTCACAAGAGACGCGATTGTATTTAAAATGCAGATGAGGAAAGTTACCGTAAGGCCCCTCGATGCGTACCTGAAGCCGGGTCACCGACTCAGGCACATTATTTTCACTGCGGCAGGCCACATTACAGGCTTGGCAGCCAATGCACTTATTTTCATCGTGCACAAGAACATAACGTTTAGTCATAATGAACTCCGATTACAGCTTGGCAATTTTGACCCCGGTGGTATGTAAATTCATACCCGTAACCGGAGAGGTAATATGAGGAAGTAGGTTGCCACAATGCACGCCTTTACCCGTGGCGCGGGCTAGCTCTTTGTTTTTAGAACCACAGCCCATATAGGCAAACACGGTATCGGGACGAATACCCGGCGTGACCAAGGCATGCCCCTCTTCGCTGCCAGTCGCGTTATAGATGCGAATCGCGTCACCGTTGGCAATGTTCAATAAGCCCGCCGTGATGGGATGGATCCATACCGCATTATCCGACATTAGATTAGCCAGCATAGGGACATTTTGCGTGCCCGCATTGGTGTGCACCGCAACTTTTCCTTGGATGAAAAACAGCTCGTCGGCCTTCTTCATGGTCACTTCGCGATAACGGATAACCCCCCGCCCTGGCGCCATTTGCTCCACTTTATCTGAGCTCAGCTCAATCTTGCCAGACGGGGTTTTAAAGCTTAGCTGGCTGGCATAAGTGCCATCATCATCGACCGCTTTAGCATTGGGGTAGGTATCGGTAAAGGTCTTGACCATCTCCCGTTCACGCAGCATCAAGGGCTTACCATAGCTGACCCAACCATCACGTTTAATGGTGTTGAGCAGCGCCGCATCTTTATCGACTTGAAACAGCTGCAAGGTTTCCATGTTATCCCAAGGGAAGTACAGCCCTTGCCCGAGCTGATTGGCTAACTCCTTCCAAATCATCCAGCTGGGTTTAGTGTCGCCTATGGTGTCGACCACACGTTGACGCACGTAGTAAGCGGGGTTTTTACCCGACTTATCGACAATCTCCTCATCACGCTCAAGGTAGGTCGATTCAGGCAGGAAAATATCGGCATAAGCGGCGCTTTCACTGATGTAGATATCGCAGGCGACGATAAAATCGAGCTTTTGCATGGTCTCAACAATGCGTGCTCTGTCAGTCATGGTCTGCATCGGATTGGTACGGCTCATCACCCAGCCATGCAGCTGATAAGGCTTGGCCTCTAATGTGGCATCTAAGATCGTTTGGTAGATCCCCCCCGATGACCACAATAAGGCATATTGATCATCGACCATATCGATACGCTTGGCATCGATAGAAGGCATCCCCTCTACCCCAGGTTTCGCCAAGGTGGGCGCTACTTTTTCACCAGCAAACTTATTGTACTTAGAGGCTTTCTTACCAAAATAAAGCCCCCCTTTACGCTCGATATTACCAATTAACACGTTGGCGGCATAAAGGGCGCGGCGCATCTCAAACTCTTCGGTGGTAAATGAAGAGCGGTGGCCAAAGTCCACTACGGCATGAGGCGCTGCGGCGGCATATTCATGCGTAATACGACGAATATCTTCAGCGGGCACATCACTGACCGATTCGGCCCATTCAGGCGTGTAGGCTTTAACCTCTTGCGCAAACGCGTCGAAACCAGCAACGTACTGGGCGACAAAAGCCTTATCATACAGATCGTCTTCAATAAGGGTGTGGCAAATCGCCAACGCTACCGCAACGTCGGTGCCCGGCTTGATGGCGTACCATTCGTCGGCTTTATCGGCCACAATCGAGAAGCGAGGCTCAAACACCACCAGCTTGGCGCCCTTCTCCATTTGTGCATTCATCATGCCCCGCGTCTCAGACATATTGATGCCTTCATACAGGTTATGACCAAAGTTAATGATGTATTTAGAGTTACTTAAATCACGTTTGACTTTGCCCCCAAAAATCGCCTTGGCAGCCACCACATAACCGGCCGGACACGTAGAGGCGTGGGTAAAGGTGTTTGGGCTACCGAAAGCCTTAGCCAGATGAAAAAGGTGACCCGAAAGTGAGCCAGACTTAGAGGAAAATGCCACCGATTCGGCGCCGTGCTGGGCTTTTATCTTATTGAGGTTTTCGGCAATGATGGCATAAGCTTCATCCCATTCGATTTCGGCCCACTTGCCTTCACCGCGCTCACCCACCCGCTTGAGCGGTTTAACGATACGTTGTTTGTCGTACAGCTGACTATGGCCTGCGCCGCCACGCGCACAGACTGCGCCACCAAAAGACTTGGCTTTCTTGTTGCCCAATATGGAGACGTTTTTACCATTCACGACTCGCGCCGAAATGGGGCATCTTGTCGAGCACATCTCACAGATACTGGCGACCGATTCTGCACTGCCGCTTAACCCCGTTTGCCCTAGCGCTGCTAATGAGCCCGGCAAAGTCGCAAATACGCAACCTGCGGTCCCAGCACCAGCCCCTTTAATAAAGGTACGCCGATCAAGTTTCATGATTTCTCTCCCAATTAACAATGATACCGACAGACCTAAGCTGGTATCTCATCCCGATTAATTGCGTGGGAGAACACCATCAGATGTCATTCGGTTTTCACCATTGTTACCAAGGGAGGAGTGGTTGCACATTGTGGTATACCACATATCGAACCACTGACAGGTCAGTTTGTGATCGACTTCATAGTCGATAATTTCACCAACACACAGCGCTAATTTTGTATAGTGTGGTAAACCACATATCGAATAGTATTCGTGCGACGCATGTAAATAAAGCAATGAAAAACAATCCATTACTTCGATCCTGTTTTATCGAAAGCAGATGAGTCACTAACCGTTAAATCTGCACCGCTTGTTGGCACCCTCTACGCTTTAGCGCGATTTTAGCCACGCATCCGCTATGGCCATCGTCACGATTTTCTAGTGTGAAACCGCCGTTATGCTCTTTTATCACCTCATTACAGATGGCTAATCCTAAGCCTAACCCTTCGGTTTTGGTGGTAAAAAACGTTGCCATCACGGTGGCGGCCTGTTGCGTCAATCCAGGGCCATTATCGATCACCAGTACATCTACTTGGTGTTCATGAAACTGCAGCGTAATTATGATCTGCCCTCGCCCTGTATCATCGGGACGCTCGGCAATGGCATCGATACTGTTTTTAATCAGGTTAATCAATACTTGCAGCAGACCGACGCGATCGGCACTAATAAAAAACGGCTCACCGCTGATCTCTTTGACCACCTCGATATCGCGGCGCATCAACTCTAAACGCAGCAGAGACAGGCTCTCATCCACCAGAGTGAGAATGTTCACATCATCCATCACCGCCTCTTTGCGCTTGAGTAGACCCCGGATCCTGTGCACCACTTCCCCCGCACGGGTCGACTGCTTATGAATTTTTTGCAGCAAGTCTATGGTGGCTTCCGCCTCAGTCAATTGCCCGCCTTGCATGCGCATGATGCCGCCCTCGCTATAACTGGTGATGGCCGCAATAGGCTGGTTGATCTCATGAGCCAGCCCCGCGCCAATTTCGCCAATCATAGAGGCGCTTTGCAGCCGCTCTAACGCAATAGCTTGCTGCTTTAATTGTCGCTCTGTGCTGACCAATGACTCACTTTTTTGGTGAAAACGGTACTCGATCCACAAGTGATATACCGTCGCCACTAAAAAAATGACCACAGCCAAGATGCCCCAATGGCGATTTTCATTGAGCCAAGTTTGCAGGGCGTTTAAACGGCTTTTTTCCTGCGAGATCACATGTAAGTCACCATACAGTTGGATAACGGCTAGCTGACTAATGGGCGACGTCCAGCCCATTAGTTGGCCGCTCACTGCGGCCGGATGCTCGGCTGGTAATGCCATTAATGCCTGACTAATTTGTTGGCTAAGATTAATATCGACACTTTCATTGGTCGCAAACGACCAATTAGGATAGAGCTTAGTGCTGCACTGGCAGTCATACCCTTCGGGACGACTCGGGTTAAGCACTCTAAAATCGGCAGGATTTAACAAGCCGCGCGCCACCATATCCTCAAGCGTACACAAGGGGGTGATCGCGGCATCGACATGGCCGTCCCTCACTTGATACAACAAGGGATCGAGCGGAAAGCCAACAAACTTAACTTGGCCAAAATAGTGGTCAGCATCCATGCCTAATTTATGCATTAATCCTGCGGTCGCCTGATAACCGCCTAATGCATGGGGATCGCTGGCAGCGATGATTTTATCTTTTAAATCATACAAGGTGCGATAATCACTTTCGGCTTTCACCACAATGGCCGAGCCGATAGCCGTAGTGCTGCCGTTATGCCGCCGAGAGCGCATGGTGGCTAACCAAGACAGCGGATACTGGTTCGACAGATACAGATATTGCCCCGGGTTAGTGATAATAAACTGGATCTGCCCTAGCTCCATAGCAAGATTTAAGGCTTCAAAATTACCCGGAAATACATGAAATTGCGTGCCGGGTACCTGTTGATTTAAATAGGTCATCATGGGCGTCCAGCGCTCCATGGCTTGTTGATGCCCCCAGTTAGCCAACACGCCGACATATAGCTGTTGCGGCTGGGCAAAAACATGGGCAGAACAACAGAATAAACTACTCAATAAGCAACACACAGCCAATGCATGCAGTAGGTATTTATACACACAATGCTCCTCAATCGATACGCTTAGCACAGCTTACGGTATCGATAGCAGATCGCCACGTGATGCGCCTCATGCTTTACCTAAAATAGTTGGCTAAATGGCCGCATCTGCGATATCAATCATAGTCATCGCTGCCAAATAGTTATCAAAACTCAATAAAGGAACCGCCGTGCCAACACCCTCGTCTAGTCCCGTGTATCTTGTCGACGATGATGAAGCGATCATCGATGCGATCAGTTTTTTAATGGTGGGGTATGGCTATGAGATAACCAGCTTTAACGCTGGCGATGACTTTCTGTCCAGTGTCGATCTGACCCAGCCCGGCTGCGTGATTTTAGATGCCAAAATGCCCTCGATGAGCGGGCCACAGGTGCAGCGCTTATTACACCAAGTCAGAAGCCCGCTGGCAGTGATTTTTCTCACCGGCCATGGCGATGTGCCGATGGCGGTCGATGCGTTTAAAAATGGGGCGTTCGACTTTTTCCAAAAGCCCGTCCAAGGCGCGGCGTTATCCGAGTCTATCGCTAAAGGCTTGCACTACAGTGAACGCCAACATTGGAAGCTTCGCCACCAACAGCTTATCGACACCTTGTCTGAGCGAGAAACCCAAATTTTCAAATTAGTCATCGCCGGCCACACCAATAAACAGATGGCCAACCAGCTGTGCGTCGCCCTGCGCACCATTGAGGTGCACCGAGCAAAAATGATGAGCAAATTGGGAGCCAATAATGTTGCCGAGCTGCTCAAACTGGCGCCACTTCTCAATAGCCCGAGCAACAACGGTTAAGCCCAACGCGTCAAGCGACTCTGGCGCGGTCTCCTGCATTTACGCACAATTGCCAGCCGCTAGGTTTGTGGGCCACAATAGTACAATTGAGGCATCAACAATAATATAGGGCCATGACCATGCCAACACTGCTCCCCTTTACCCGCCAACTGTGCAGCACCTTCACCCATGTTCGTGAAGGCGAAACCAAGCTAGGACAAGCCCTGTATTGTTACGATGGCGACACGCCATTAAACACCGCATTAGCCGATGCCAAACAACAAGGTGTGCGATTTGTCATCTTAGGGATAGGCGAAGATATCGGCCCGCGAGCCAACCTTGGTCGTGGCGGCGCGGTTGATGCGTTCGAAGCAACCATGAGCCAATGGTGTAATCTGCAATCAAATCAATTTTTCGACGCTAAGCAGTGTATGGTGCTTGGGCAAGTTAATACTCACGATTTGCAACTGCCCGCAAGCGCAACCACCCAAACATTAAGAGCGCATGTTGAGCACCTCGATGAGCGAGTGATCCATATCGTCAGCAGCATCATTGCCGCCGGCTTAGAACCTATCGTGATTGGTGGCGGCCATAACAACGCCTACGGACTCTTGATGGCGAGCAAGCAAGTGATGAAGCGCCCGATCGCCGCCGTCAACCTCGACCCGCATGCCGACTTTCGCCCTAGAGAAGGCCGCCACAGCGGTAATGGATTCAGTTACGCCGCAGCCAGTGGCGCACTGGGTTACTACCATGTACTGGGCATGCATGAGCTCAAAAATAGCCAACAAACTTTAGACCAACTCAGCGCCTTTGGCGGCAAGTGGCATACCCTGCAGGCCATCTGGGTGCGCCAAGAACTGAGCCTCAAACAGGCCATCGATGAGATAGTCACCCAACTTAACGACAGCGGTTCACCCGTGGCGGTTGAGCTGGATATGGATGCCATCATTAATATGCCCAGCAGCGCTTCAACGGCAGCAGGGATCCCGCTACTGGACGCTCTCTATTACGTTAATCAAATAGGGCTGCGCACCAACGCCTGTTATTTGCATTTGGCCGAAGCCGCCCCGAGTTGTCATAACGCTGGCAGCGATGCTGGACGCAGGGAAACAGGTCAAAGTATTAGCGAACTGATCTATGCCTACATGCAGGGACGAATAGCGAGGCAACCCATAGGGTAATTGGCTCTGGGGAATTTGGCTTATGGCTAATATTATGATGTAATGCGGCGTTCAATTTTTTAAACTCTGCGCCAACGCGCATTTTTATAAAATCGGCACATGGATTATTAACATCGATCACAGAGTCACAGATGAATGATTCTGCAATGAGCATCATTCACTTACACTCGCCATAACAGTAGCGAAGCACAGGAATACAATAAATGTCAGAGGGCTCACCCAACAATACCCATTTCGGTTATAAGACGGTAGAAGCAGAGAAAAAAGCGGACCTTGTGGCCGACGTTTTTCACTCAGTCGCAGCCAAGTACGACATTATGAATGATGTCATGTCCTTTGGTATTCATCGTCTTTGGAAGCGCTTAACCATAGAGAGTGCGGGTGCGCGTCCAGGTATGAAAGTATTGGACCTTGCCGGCGGCACGGGCGATCTTACTGCCAAGTTCTCCCACATCGTGGGTAATAAAGGCCAGGTGATCCTTGCCGATATTAACGAGTCCATGCTCAAGGTTGGCCGTGATAAGCTGCGAAACCGTGGCGTTGTGGGTAACGTAAACTACGTGCAAGCCAATGCCGAAGCATTACCGTTTCCAGATAATTATTTTGATATTATCACCATCGCTTTTGGCCTACGTAATGTGACCGATAAAGATGCGGCTATCCGCTCTATGCTGCGGGTATTAAAGCCAGGTGGAAAGCTGTTGGTACTTGAGTTTTCTAAACCTAAACATGAAGTGATGCGTAAGCTGTATGATCTGTATAGCTTTAAAATCTTACCTAAGATGGGTGACTTGATCACTAAAGATGCGGGAAGCTATGAGTACTTAGCCGAGTCAATCCGTATGCACCCTGATCAAGAGACCCTGAAGAGCATGATGATCGATGCCGGTTTCGAACAGGTTGAATACACCAACATGACCGACGGTATTGTGGCGCTGCACAAAGGCTATAAGTTTTAATCTTTCCCCTTTTGCTTCAGCCGACTAGGTAACGCATGAAACGTGACATTGTATTGCTGCTTAGCGCGGCAATTGAAACCGCATTACAGCAAGCTGTCAAACAGTCCCCGCAAGCGTATGCCAAACAGCATACGCTGCATGGCAAGGTGCTGTGCATACAATTGACCCAACTTAGCTGGCCCATTTACCTGTTATTTGCCAAAGAGATCCAAGTCTTTAGTCAATATGATGATGAGATTACCACTCAGGTTGAAGTTGACATCACCACTCTGTATCGCCTCACCGAAGGCGCTAATCTCACCGAGTTGATTAAACAAGATAAACTCAAACTCGAAGGCGATCTCAATCTACTGCAAAGTTTTAGCCACTTCATGCAACAGGTAGAGTTTGATTTTGCTGAGCCTCTGTCAAAATGGATTGGCGATGCGCCAACCCATATGTTGCAACAAGGCGCCAAACAACTCAGACAAGGGCTCGCGGACATATTTAATAAGAGCCGCGACCATGTCGGCCAGCTCGTTGTCGAAGAGTATCGCCTCAGTCCACACAAAATCGAATTTATTCATTTTAGTGATAGAATCGATGAGCTTAAAAACGATACTGATGTCTTAAACCAAAGGATCGAACGACTCATAACCAGGACTCACAAGACAAAATGACAGTCAAAAGCATTCGGCGCGCATACCAAGTCATTAAAATTGCACTCAATTACGGCCTAGATGAGCTTATCCCATCAAAGCTAAAGCCTTGGTATTTTAGACTGCTGCGCTGCAGCTTTTTCTGGTTACGCAACAAACATAAAGACAAAGTGGGTGGTGAACGCCTCAAACTGGCTATGCAAGAGCTGGGGCCGGTTTACATTAAATTTGGCCAGATGCTGTCGACTCGCCGTGATCTGCTCAGTGATGAATGGGCCGAAGAACTGGCCATGCTGCAAGATCGCGTGCCGCCTTTCGACTCTTCAGTGGCAAAAGCTCAAATTGAGGCCGAACTGGGCGCCCCCATTGAAACCTACTTTGACGATTTTGACGATGTGCCTTTGGCATCGGCGTCGATTTCTCAGGTGCATACCGCCAAATTAAAATCGAGCGGTGCCGAAGTGGTACTCAAGGTACTCAGGCCCAATGTTGAAGCGCAAGTGCATGCCGATCTTCAATTAATGAGCCAGAGCGCTCAGTTTTTAGAAACTCTGTTAGGCCAAGGTAATCGCTTACGTCCGGCCGAAGTGGTAGAGGATTATCGCACCACGATTGAAGGCGAATTAAACCTAAAATTGGAAGCGCTTAACGCCATTAAGCTACGCAATAACTTTCTCGACTCTGGCTCACTGTATGTGCCATTTATGTATGAAGAGTTTTGCTTTACACGCTTAATCGTCATGGAACGCATCTATGGTATTCCAGTATCAGACAAGGCCGCGTTAGAAGCCCAAGGCACCAACCTTAAGTTACTGGCCGAACGCGGCGTTGAGCTATTTTTCACCCAAGTGTTTCGCGATAACTTTTTCCACGCAGACATGCACCCGGGCAACATCTTTATTAGCACTGAACACCCGGAAGATCCTTTCTATATCGGCCTAGATTGCGGCATTATGGGCACCTTAACCGAACAAGATAAGCGTTACCTAGCCGAGAACTTCCTCGCCTTCTTCAACCGTGATTATACCCGTATTGCCCAGCTCTATATCGAATCAGGCTGGGTTTCTGCCGATACCGATATCGTCGCCTTCGAGCAAGCCATTAAAGTGGTGTGTGAGCCGATGTTTAATAAACCACTGGACGAAATCTCCTTTGGCCATGTGCTGCTAGAACTATTTAGAACCGCACGCCGCTTCGATATGGTGGTGCAGCCACAATTGGTGCTGCTTGAAAAAACCTTACTTTATATTGAAGGACTTGGGCGCCAGCTCTATCCGCAGCTGGACTTATGGAAAACGGCCAAGCCGTTTCTCGAAGGCTGGATGGCCGAGCAAATTGGCCCCATCGGCATGGCCAAAAAAATTAAAAAAGAGTTCCCCTACTGGGCCGATAAATTGCCGGAACTGCCAGAGCTAATTTACGATAATCTTAAAATGGGTAAAAATTTCGTAAACAGCCAAAATTTACTCCTAGAACGCTACTTAAAACAACAGCAAAAAGCCCACAAAAGTAACTACCTTTTAGTGACATCGGCAGTTTTAGTGATCTGTGGCACTATTTTGTTCGCACAAAACGCTACACTATGGGCCTCTTACGGGTCTATCGGGATCGGGGCCATATTATGGTTATTCGGATGGCGATCTAGACCAAAGAATCGCAAATTTTAGCTAGCACTAAATAACCAAAGGTTCATAATAGAACCAGTCTTACTAAAGAGTTAAATTAAAGAGGAACGTTACATGGGTGGCATTAGTATTTGGCAACTCCTTATCATTGCTTTAATCGTAGTTTTACTGTTTGGCACGAAGAAATTACGCTCACTTGGCGGCGATCTAGGTGGTGCAGTAAAAGGCTTCAAAAACGCCATGTCTTCTGAAGATGAAAAGAAAGCACTAGAAGAAAAAACTGCTGCAGAAAACACCTCTGCAGAAAAAACCGCTCAGGCTGATGAAAAAAAGACTGAGCCCAAGGACAAAGAACAGGCGTAAATCCTTATGTTCGACGGTATCGGCTTTATGGAGTTACTGTTGATCGGTATTTTGGGGCTAGTGGTTCTTGGCCCTGAAAGGCTTCCGGTTGCAGTACGCTCAATTAGTGGCTGGATCCGCGCCATGAAGCGCATGGCCAATTCAGTAAAAGATGAGCTCGAGCAAGAGCTTAAAATAGAGCAACTGCATTCAGACCTGAAGAAGGCTGAAAGCCAAGGGCTAAAGAATCTTTCGCCTGAATTACAGGATTCAATCGATCAATTAAAAGAAGCAGCCCAATCTGTTAATCGTCCTTATCAGGTAGAAGAGAAACCGAGTAGCACAGACAGTGCCAGCAGTGACTCAACCCCTAAGACGACAGGTACAGCCAAAGGCAGCACTTCAACAGATAAATCTGACGGGTAGTCCATGTCGCAACAGCAACCGTTAATTAGCCATCTGCTTGAGTTACGTAACAAGTTACTTAAAGCGATTGGTAGTGTGCTTTTGGTGTTTATTTGCCTAGTCTACTGGGCGAACGATATCTATCATTATATGGCAACGCCTCTGATGGATGTGCTACCAGACACCAGTAGCATGATCGCAACAGATGTGGCCGCGCCCTTCTTCGCTCCGTTTAAATTAACCTTAGTGCTGGCGTTCTTTATCGCCATCCCCTATGTGCTATTTCAAATCTGGTCATTTATTGCTCCAGGTTTGTACAAGCACGAAAAACGCCTAATGGTGCCACTGCTCACCAGCAGTACATTACTGTTTTATTTAGGGATAGCCTTTACCTATTACATTGTATTCCCTGTGGTATTTGGTTTCTTTACCAGTGTTGCCCCTGAGGGGGTGCAAGTAGCTACCGATATCAGTAGTTATCTGAGTTTCGTGCTTAAGCTGTTTTTTGCCTTTGGTTTAGCCTTCGAAATCCCTATTGCGGTGATCCTGCTTTGCTGGGCGGGAGTGACCACACCTGAAGAGCTCAAAGCCAAACGTCCCTATATTGTGGTGGGTGCCTTTATTATCGGCATGTTATTGACCCCACCCGACATTATCTCGCAAACCATGTTAGCGATTCCGATGTTAATATTGTTCGAAGGGGGATTGCTTGCGGCCCGTTTCTACAGTAAAAAGGACACAGAAGAAGATGATGAGCAAACACAAGCGGAATAATCTAGCCACAGCGCTTGGTTAATGGCTTACATGAACAGCTATCCAATTCGGGTAGCTGTTCGTTTTTGAGAGTCTCGTTTGCTTAGCGTTCATAATAAAAAGGAGCTTTTTCATGACCTCTCGTTTTACCCATGGTTTACGCTGGATAACACTTTCAAGCCTATTGCTTTCTCTTCACGCCGTTGCCGATATTGAAGAACAACTTGCCCAATGTGCAGCCAAAACCGATAAACTTGAACGGCTAATCTGTTATGACACCCTTGCGGCACAAGCGATGAATCGCGCCGCGAAACAAGTCTCTACTGATGTAAATGAAGTGCCTACCCATACCGCAGAGGTTGCTGCATCGCAAACAGAAACCGCTCAAACTACACTGACAGAGTCGGCTCAAGAAAACTTTGGTAAAGTAGTCAAACAAGAACAAATTGATGCCATGTGGCTAACGGTCAAACAGGTCGATAAAGATCCCTATGGCACGTTAAAGTTCAGCTTCGAAAATGGCCAGCAATGGAAACAGATCGACAGCCGTCGCTTTCGAGTATCTAGCGGCGATAAAGTACAAATTGAACGAGCGGCGCTAGGCTCTTTTCTGCTCGGTAAAGAGGGCAGCAACACCACGATTAGGGTTAAACGAATTAACTAATGCCAAGCCATATAGATATCGCTGTTAACTTAGTTGGCAGTGCATTAGAAAATGATATCGATAACGTGATACACGCTGCGGCGGCACAAGGGGTCTCGCCACTCATTGTCATTGGCAGTAGCCTAGAGGAAAGTCAGCAAGCCATTGATTGCGCGCAGCGCTACCCTGAGGCGCTTTTGACCACTGCTGGGGTGCATCCACATCACGCCAGTGAGTGGGATGCGAACAGCTCTACTCGCTTACGCCAGCTAGCCCAACATCCGGCCGTAGTAGCCATCGGCGAGTGTGGCTTAGACTATAATCGCGATTTCTCGCCGCGACCCATGCAGCGCAGCGCCTTTGCTAAGCAACTGGCGCTGGCGGTTGACCTCAATATGCCTGTATTAATGCATGAGCGCGATGCCCACCATGATTTTGTCGAGATCCTCAAAGAGTATCGCCCTCAGCTTAAAGGTGCCTTATTGCATTGCTTTACGGGTGATAGGCACAGCCTAGAACGCTATATTGAACTCGACCTGCACCTTGGCATCACAGGCTGGGTGTGTGACGAGCGGCGCGGGACGGAATTGGCCTCCTTGGTTGGCGATATTCCAGCGGAACGAATCATGCTCGAAACCGATAGTCCTTATTTGCTGCCGCGTAGCATGCGCCCCAAGCCTAAGTCGAGTAAAAACCTGCCGCAATATCTGCCCTATATTAGCCAATATGTTGCCCAACTAAGAGGCCAGCCAGCTAATGAGTTCGCCGCCCAAGTCTACGCCAACACTTGTGCTTTTTTTGATTTGCAGGCGAATTATGAAGCATTTTAACCCTCTGCTCATCATTCTCATATTATGCTGCCTCTCAACCAGTAGCGTAGCTCACACTTTGTTGCCTGTCGGCGATGACGATATCATCGACCTATCGCCATGGCTCTATTATGTGCAAGATGACAAGCTCCAACGGCTAGACGATATTCAATCGCTCAATCCAAGTCGCTGGAAAAAGATAGATCCCATTTTTAATCAAGCATTAGCGGTTAAGCCTTTTTGGATAAAGTTCAGCTTATACAATGCGACGGGTGAGAAAATTAAGCGTTACTTAACCATAGGTAATCCGCATTTAGATAAAATCTACCTATATCATCAGCCTAACGCAGAGCAGACAGTCCATCTAGAGATGGGGGATGCGTACCCCTTTTCTTTACGCCCTATGGTGCATAACCAGTTTGTGCATTCGTTTAATTTAGCGCCAGATCAGGTACACACCTTTTATCTGCGTATCGAAACACAGGGCAGCGCGAGTGTCCCCCTAACCCTTAAATCCTCTAATGGGATGATCAGAACCACTGAAAGCCAATCCTTATACCAAGGATTACAGCTTGGTGCCTTGCTTGCCATCGGCCTATTAAGCCTGTTTATAGGCATCATATCGCGCTCGCCCAGTTACAGCCTTTATGCGGGTTATGTGTTGACTGTGACTCTACTGGTCGCAACGCTGCATGGTCTGCCTGCACGTTACTTATGGCCCGACTGGCCTACAGTGCAAGAAGCTATCATCCCGTTACTTATCCCTATCGGCATTACTTTTATGTTGCTGTTCTCCGAAAGAGTACTGCAGCTTAGAGATAATAACCTGTTGATGTTAAAACTGTGTCGCTACAGTGCTACTAGCACATTGATACTGACGTTACTGATACCATTTATCCGTTACCCACTCGCCTTAACCGTCGATATCCTCGCGGTGCTTATCGTCAGCCTGTTGCTAATGGTGATAGCGGTTATGCTCAGCTTGCAAGGGCATAAGCTAGCCAAGCTCTACACCTTTGCGTGGTCGGGTATGTTGATAGGCTCATTCATTACCGCCATGATGTACTTAGGAATAGTATATCTACCTATGCTGCCACAAACGCCGATGCTCATCGGGCTGAACTTTGAAATCCTCTTTATGACAGCAGTGTTAGCACTGCGCTACAATGATGAGCGTAAAACTAAGCTAAAAATACAACATCAAGCATTAGAGCAATCCAGACGTATTCGCCAGGCAAAAGAAGAAGCCCTTCAAGCCGAAGCCAACAGCAATGAAAAACTCGAGCAGATGGTGCAAGAGCGCACTTTAGAACTCGAAATAGCCCTTCGTGAGCTTAATGAGGCCAATCAAAAGCTAACCGAACAAAATACTGTCGACAGCCTCACCGGAGTGAAAAATCGCGCCGCATTTGAAAAACGTTTACAAGCTGAAGGCCGTCTCAGTCGCCGTCAGCAAACGCCGCTCAGCGTCTTGATGATCGATATCGACCGTTTTAAAGCCATTAACGATACTTATGGACATCTCGCGGGCGACCAAGCACTGAAACAGATAGCCCAAGCGTTAAAACAAAAGTTAAGGCGCCCAAGTGATCTAGTATCACGTTTTGGCGGTGAAGAATTTGCTATGATACTGCCCAATACCTCTATTGATGGCGCCGAAAAAGTCGCTGAATTAATAAGAGTAACCGTATTTCAGCTACCGCTAAGTTGGGGGGCCAATGCCATTCCGCTTACGATTAGTGTTGGGGTGTATGCCGAGGTAATTGTCGACGACCAACAGGTCAACACCTTGGTCGAACGTGCAGATAAGGCGCTCTACCATGCTAAAAATAGTGGCCGTAATCGTGTCTGTATTTATACGGTAGATATCGAACAGTAGAAAAGACTTAGCTTTATCCGTGACGACTTGGCACAATCGCCAACTCAAATCCTACAATTCATTGCAGTCCGTAACCCTAAATTAGGAGTCGAATGTGAACATCATTACCAGTGCTTTCCCTCAGCGCAGAATGCGCCGCATGCGTAAACATGATTTTAGTCGCCGTTTAATGGCCGAAAATCAACTTTCGGTTAACGACTTAATCTACCCAATGTTCGTGCTCGAGGGGAATAACCGCACTGAAAAGGTAGAATCAATGCCTGGTGTTGAGCGCTATTCAATTGATTTACTTTTGAAAGAAGCTGAAGAGCTAGTCGAGCTAGGTATTCCGCTTGTGGCACTGTTTCCCGTAACGCCCGCCGAGAAAAAAACCTTAATGGCGGAAGAGGCCTATAACGCCGATGCGTTAGCCCAACGCGCCGTGCGTGCGCTTAAAGAAGCGTTTCCTCAATTAGGTGTGATGACCGACGTTGCCCTCGATCCATTTACCACCCACGGACAAGACGGCATCATAGATGAAGAGGGTTATATTCTTAACGATATCACTACCGAGATCTTAGTTAAGCAGGCGCTGTCACATGCCGAAGCCGGTGCCGATATCGTTGCCCCATCTGATATGATGGATGGCCGCATTGGCGCTATCCGCAAAGCGCTTGAAGAAGCTGGTCACATTAATACGCAAATCATGGCCTACTCGGCTAAGTACTCATCGAGCTACTACGGCCCATTCCGTGACGCCGTCGGCTCGGCTGGTAACCTAAAGGGTGGCAACAAGCACAGCTACCAGATGGACCCCGCTAACAGCGATGAAGCGCTTCATGAGGTCGCCCTCGATATTCAAGAAGGCGCCGATATGGTGATGGTAAAACCTGGTATGCCTTATTTAGATATCGTCACCCGCGTTAAGCGTGAACTCGCAGTGCCGACCTTCGCTTACCAAGTGAGTGGTGAATATGCCATGCATATGGCTGCCATTGAAAATGGTTGGTTAGCCGAAAAAGCCATCGTAATGGAATCACTACTGTGCTTTAAACGCGCGGGCGCCGATGGCATTTTAACTTACTTTGCCAAACGTGCCGCTCAGTGGCTAAAAGAAGGCGATAATAGCTGATAAGCTCAGTGTCGATAACGTCAAAAAGCCAGTTGCTTATATCAACTGGCTTTTTTTTGCCGGCTCGTAGTCGGATTACCTATTACAGAGGGTAGCGAGCCTGCAGCGTTAATTGCTAGCAACGGCCACTCGGGCCTTATCATGTAATTGCTCAATCTTTAAGATACAGGGCGCCCTGAGGATATAGTCTTGCTGACGGTACTGATATGGTCTATCAACCCAATGGATATAGAGACGCACACTACTATTCGCGTTAATAAGATTATGGCTATAAAAGCCTCGGTAACAGCGAGCACTGGGTAAGTGGCCTGAGTGATAGAGTTTAATAGTACGTTTATCGAGGTGGATTTCACGGTAATCTATTTCATGTTTCGCCATATAGGGAAAATGATATTCACCATAGTTTAACTCCCCATTGACCACTTCAATTTTCTGTCCTTGCAATAAAATCTGCTGTAACACCATTGCGTCTGTTCTACTGAAAAAACACAATGTGATCAACCCACTGCTAAGAGATAGCACCACAACCCAGGACCCAATCCCACGACGTTTAAACAAGGATACCCCGAGCCAAAATAATACTATCGCCCCCGCGGTCAGCAATAGCGCTAGCTCATAGTTTTGCCACTGTCCTACCTCAAATGCAACGTCTGTGTTAAGCATGAAAATCTCCTGCATAACCTCATCGTCACTATCACATCCAACAACAATTTTTACTCATGTGTAGCTGATGATTTCACCAATAACTCTTCACATAAGCTTAGACTACCCCCACGCTACTGCCGCTCTCGGCGCAGTTTTTTTGCACTATCATTCATGAGCTATTATGCCATTATCCTGCCGCGAATTTCTCAATTGGCTCATTACACAGATAAATGCCTCTTGTCCCCACCATATACCGCACCCATAAAGTCATTACAGGTATCCCCATAATGACTTATTCATCTTGTCGCGTTAGGGGTTAATTATCTGGTCTGAGCCGCAATTTTGCTGATTGCTGAAAAGATTGTCGCCAATTAACTAAACCATTTTTGTAATTTGCCGATGAATAGAAGCAATGGATATTAATATCACTCAGCACAAGTTGCTCGTTAAAGAAGGCGCAGTATGAACATTCAAGGGATAAATCAGCAAAGCCTTGGCCCAACAAGTTTGAGCCGATTAACTGTAGTTGCGAAAGAGACGGCTGCCTCAGCTGTAACGGTGTCCAGTCAGGAAAGCAGTCAGATTTCTATCTCTAGTGAAGGTCGCGAAGCATTGGCGAGTGAACTTGGTGGTTCACTGCACGCCAAAGTGAATGAGATGCAAGAAACTCAGCAAGCGGCTGCCAGCGAGAAACCCCATAAACCTTCCCTTGATGAGCTGATTGAACAGCGCAAAGAGAAGATACAAGAGCTTCAGCAAGAGCTTAAGGCCTTAGCTAACGATAAAAGTGACGCGGCCGAAAAGCGACGCGATCAGATCCGAACTGAGATAGCTGTGTTATCTGCCCAAATTGCCGACTTAATAAAGCAAAAAGCAGAGAATGACAAGAAATCTTCGTCAACTTAACCCTGTTACAGAGTTAATTTCATATAAAAATCTTCGTCTTAAATGACTTTAGTTACAATTTTTAGCTTGAGACTAGCGTCTTAACTCCATATGTTGCTTACAAATAGGTAACATTACACAGGGAGCCTTTATGAGGCGAAGTGTTAAATATCGTTTGTTGTTTCTGTTATCCGTCGTTGTGGCTTACAGCCTTGGTTTTACATATCTTCCCGCGAGTTTAGATGAACCTAGTGCACTGATTCGGCTAAGTGTATTTTCTGTTATCTACTTCCTTGTTTTACCACTTGGCTATTGGTTTGCCATTATCAAAGTGGGTGGTCAAAAGTTATGGAAACTACTTATCATTTTTAGTCTTAGCAGCCTGATGGCTCGGCTTGGTTTCCCGGCTGAGATCGCGAGTTACTTTGAGTTTATCGCCTGGTTGCGCTTTCCTATTATTGCCGTGTTACTCGCGATTGAACTGTATCTAATCGTGAGTATTGCGAGGGGACTGTGGCAAGCGAGATCGGCCAAAGGCGATCCGAGACTCACTGTGATAAGCCAATATGGCACAAATCAGCCTCAAGCATCGCTTACAACGAACAAGCCTGTAGATAAGCCGCAAGTCCAAGATGATAAGAAACTCACCTTGGGATACATGCTAGCGACCGAGCCTGCCAGCTGGTATTACGCCATAGCTTATTTCTCTCGTCATCATGCAAGGGCTATTGCGCATATCACCTCATTATCATCGAGTCGCTGGCATCTGTTGTCACTGATCACAGGTTTGGTTGCTGCCGCGACTTGTTGTTACCTAGCCTTAGTCGATTGGAGTGAACTCGCCGCACTCTTTTCTGCTGGGTTTATCGCCTATAGTGTCGTGGTACTTTGTGCAAACCACCGAATTGCGCGGCACTATAGTTGTTATCTCATCGATGACAAGCTGGTGCTAAATAATGGCATTTGGGGAATGCTAGTTGTTGAATTAAATCGTATTGCAGGTGTGGAATTACTCGATGGCAGTGCACAGCGAGACAAGCAGGATCTGAGTTTCGGCAGAGGGAAAAGCAATACGCGAATTATGTTTACATCTCCTCAAGTCTATATGGGCGCAATGGGGCAGTTAACAGAGTCAGTTAGCCAAATCGACATAGTGCTGGATAATCCGCAGCAGTTTAAGTCTGCTATTGAGGCTGCGAATTTGAATGGAGATCTGCAGCTACAACAAGCGAGCTAGTTGGTCTAGTATGAGCTGCACTTATACGATTAACAAAAAAACCAGTGATAATGTCACTGGCTTCTGTTGTTAATCATCTCGACTTGCATCTGTGACCGTTAGCGCAACACGCTTAACCCATTTAGATTAGATAATCGATACCCAATGCCATAAACAGGCTTAACCCCGCCCAGTTATTATTTAAAAAAGCTTTAAAACAGGGCGCGCGCTCGCGGCCATAAATCAGCTTTTGCTGATACAGACTAAAGCCGACAAAGGTGATAATGCCTAAACCAAAGACTAAACCACGTTGTGCACTTAAGCCCGCCATAATAAAACAACCAAGGGCGGCTAACTGAAACAAACCGATTATCTGACGATCAAAACGGCCAAATAAAATCGCCGTCGATTTAATGCCTACTTTCAAATCATCATCACGATCGACCATGGCATACATAGTGTCGTAGGCAACGGTCCAACACCAATTGGCCGCAAATAACCACCAGGCTTCTGCTGGCACCTCACCCGTTTGCGCCGCATAAGCCATGGGAATTGACCAGCTCCACACCACACCAAGGAACATTTGCGGCATGTTGGTAAAGCGCTTGGTAAAGGGGTAGATGATGGTCAGAATAATCCCTACCACAGACAGTTGCACCACCAATGGATTAAGCATCAAGACTAAACCAAAAGCTAACAAGCCTAATGCCACAAATAGCCACAGGGCCTCTTTCACTGATACCTCACCACTGACTAAAGGTCGTGATTTAGTGCGCTCGACGTAAGAATCGATATTACGATCGGCATAATCATTGATGATGCAGCCACACGCACGCATCACTACCACGCCAATAATAAAAATAATCAGTACTTTAGTATCTGGCATGCCACCAGCCGCTAGTACAAGGGCCATTAAACAAGGCCATAGCAGCAACAAGGTACCGATGGGCCGATCCATGCGTGCAAGACGCAAATAGGCGTTAATTTTATCCCGTAAGTTCATCTGATAAGGCTCCCTTAAACACCGCTTGGCCTGTGATCTGAGGTCAATATGGTTGACATTATGACTGACATACGACCACTTTCAAGCCATTTGTACCACCCATGGCTATACCTTTTCTAAACGAGCAAAGGCGATTTTAAGCCGTTTACGGCCGACATCGTCGAAGTTCACTTCAATAACCGCTTGATCTCCATTGCCCTCAAGATCGATAACCTTGCCTTCACCAAACTTAAAATGCATCACCCGTTGACCAATACTAAAACCAGATTCATGGCCAGCAACCGCTCTTACAGGGCGATTGCGACTCTCGCTAATGGCATCGTTGATTCGGTTACTAAACCGATTAGTCGGTGCCGTTACCTGTGCCTTTAAGCGAATTTCTTGCACATATTCACTGGGGATCTCTTTGATAAACCGTGACGGTCGGGCAAAGTTTTCTCGGCCATAGATGCGCCGTGATTCGGCATAGGTAATATAGAGCTGCTTCATGGCGCGGGTCATGCCCACATAACAAAGGCGGCGCTCTTCATCGAGCCTGTCGCCCTCATCCATCGCCATTTGGCTGGGGAAAATCCCCTCCTCGACGCCCGCCATAAACACCAGTGGAAACTCAAGTCCTTTGGCCGAATGCAGCGTCATCAATTGCACCGCATCGGTAAAGGCATCGGCTTGGCCTTCGCCCGCTTCGAGCGCCGCATGGGACAAGAAGGCGTTGAGTTCACCCATATCTTCCAGATCTTCTGGCATCACAAAGGTGCGCGCCGCGGTCACTAACTCATCCAAGTTTTCTACTCGAGCACGGGCCTTCTCACCCTTTTCGGCTTCATACATGGCTTTGAGGCCAGAAGCTTGGATCACATGATCTGTCATACGGTGCAAAGATTGCGATTCGGTATCTTGTTGCAAGTTAACGATAAGATCCATAAAGCCACGCACCGCATTTGCCGCTCGGCCACTGAGCAACTTCTCATCGAGCACCGACAAGCAGGTCTGCCACAGGGTTAACTCTTGCTGACGCGCCGTCGAGCGTAAAATATCCAGAGTGCGCCCCCCTATACCGCGAGCGGGCGTGTTAATGACACGTTCAAAAGCGGCATCATCATTTTTGTTGCTGATGAGCCGCAGATACCCCATGGCATCTTTAATTTCTTGGCGTTCGAAGAAGCGCAAACCGCCATAAATACGGTAAGCCATCCCTTTATGCAGCAAGGCTTCCTCAAGCACCCGTGATTGGGCGTTGGAGCGATAAAGGATCGCGCAATCGCTTAAATTGCCGCCCATGTCTTGCCAGTCCATGATACGGCCCACAATAAAGCGCGCCTCATCCATTTCGTTAAAGGCGCAGTAAAGCCCAATCTGCTCACCGGCTTTATCTTCGGTCCACAGCTTTTTACCGAGTCTATCTGGGTTGTTGGCGATCAGCTCGTTCGAGGCGTTCAAAATATTGGCGCTGGAGCGGTAATTCTGCTCTAGGCGTATGGTTTTCGCGTCGGGGAAATCATCTAAGAACTTATGCAGATTTTCGACCTGCGCGCCGCGCCAGCCATAAATGGACTGATCATCATCACCAACAATCATCACATTGGCGCTGTTACCCGCTAGCACGCGGATCCACGCATATTGAATGGCGTTGGTATCTTGGAACTCGTCCACAAGGATATTTTTAAAACGCGCTTGATAGTGCTCTAAAATATGCGGTTTATTGAGCCACAGCTCATGAGCCCGTAGCAAGATCTCGGCAAAGTCCACCAGTCCAGCACGGTCGCAAGACTCTTGGTATACCTGATAGATCTTCAGCAGATTTTGCTCGATAGGAAAACCCGTGGTATCGATATGCTTGGGGCGCAAACCTTGATCTTTTTTACCATTGATGTAGCCCTGAGCTTGACGCGGAGGGTACTGTTTTTCATCAAGGTTAAGGCTTTTTAAAATACGTTTAATCAAGCGCAGCTGATCGTCAGAATCAAGAATTTGGAAACTTTGAGGCAAGTTAGCGTCTTGATAATGGGTGCGCAGCAAACGATGAGCTAGGCCGTGGAAGGTGCCTATCCACATGCGGCCCATATTACTGCCACTCACCTTCTCTACCCGCTCACGCATCTCGGCAGCGGCTTTGTTGGTAAAGGTGACCGCAAGAATAGAATAGGGGCTCTGCTGCTCATGATGCATCAACCAAGCGATGCGGTGGGTCAATACGCGTGTTTTACCACTGCCCGCGCCCGCTAACACCAACATGCTAGATTGTGGTGCGCTAACGGCTTCGCGCTGCTTATCGTTTAAGCCGTCAAGTAAAGAAGATACGTCCATTCTTGCCTCCAAAAAATCAGGCAGGCAGTATAACAGGAGCCGGCGCCTAGGTCATACGCTGCGTGGCTTTTAACGCATTGCGATGCAGGCATAAAAAAAACCGGCGCCATGGCACCGGTTTTGCCGTTCAATGGGCTACTTAATCTTTACTCTCTTCCAGTCCCATGCTGTCCATCCAATGCTCAAAGTCCATCATATTGCCCGGCAACACTATCTTGCTGGCATTCTGGCTTAGACCATCAAACTGCTGTAGGTATTGGGCACCCAGCTGCATACGCACCACGTTTTTACCCCCCGGCGCTGAGATCACCTGGGCGATACGTTCAATCGACTCGGCAGTTGCCTTGGCGATGGCTAAGATCTCTTCAGCTTTACCCTCGGCTTCGTTTATGCGGCGCTGCATTTCACCTTCTGAATGGTTAATGGTTTCCGCTTTAATACCTTCAGAGCGATTAATTTTACTCTGTTTATCACCCTCACTTTTTGCCAATAGTGCACGGCGCTCACGCTCGGCGTTGACCTGCATCTCCATGGCATTCTTCACGGTTTCTGGTGGTGTAATATTTTTGATCTCATAGCGGTGCACCCGAATTCCCCATGTGGCGCCCGCTTGATCTAACACCTCGACCACTTTAGCGCTGATCACATCACGCTCTTCAAAAGTGCGGTCTAAATCTAAGGTACCTATCACAGAGCGCGTGGTGGTTTGCGCAAGTTGAATGGCGGCGTAGCGATAATCTGTTACCCCATAACTGGCCTTTACCGGATCGATTACCGAGATGTAGATAACCCCATCGACTTCCACATTGACTTCATCGCTAGAGAAACACTCTTGGGGCGGTACATCTATGGTCTCCTCCTTAAGATCATGAACATAAGCCACTTTATCGACAAAGGGCACTAAGGCATGAAAGCCAGCATCGAGCGTCGAGTGATACTTACCTAAACGTTCAACCACACATGCCGACTTGGTGGGCACCAAGCGAATAGATTGGAATAACTTGATCACGAAAATCGCAAAAATTAATCCCCAAATCCCCATGACAATCAAGTCTGTGTCTACACCTGCAATCATGAGCGCTCTCCTTTTGCTTGTCCAACCGCTTGGGTCACTTGCTCCATCCCTTCGAAGAAACCTTCCAATTTCGCCAGCTCGGCGGGAACCACCGAAATATCGGCCTTATTAAGTATTTTGCCAACCTGCACAATAAACTGCTCTTTAAGCTGCATATTCATCGCTTCGTTGCCTCCCTCTAACGCAAGGGCTTGAGACACCTGAGTCATGGCTTCGGCTTTAGCTCTGGCAATAATGGCGATCTCTTGTGCCGTACCCTGGGCTTCATTGATGCGTTTCTGCTTTTGTCCTTCTGAAATATTAATCGCTTCTTGGCGCTCACCTTGAGACAGGTTAATCATCGCGGCTTTTTCGGCATTGGCTAAGGTTATCTCGGCGCGCTTACGGCGCTCAGCTTCCATCTGCTTTTCGAGGGTGTGGATCACTTTAAAGGAGGGGGTAATATTTTTAATTTCATAACGCAGCACCTTGATCCCCCAAGGATCGGACGCTTTATCTATCTCACGCACGATTGATTCATTGAGGCTGTCACGTTCAGAAAAGGTCTGACTTAAACTTAACTTACCAATCTCTGAGCGCATGGTGGTTTGGGCTAAGTTGACTGCGGCGCGGCGATAATCTTCTATACCATAACTGGCCAGTCTCCCGTCCATCACCTTGAGATACACCAGTCCATCAACTTCTAGTTGGGTATTATCTTTTGAGATACAGCTTTGCGGTGGTACATCGAGTACTTGCTCTCGGGTGTCATGCTTGTAAGCAACCCGGTCGAAGAAGGGGATCAAAAAATGAAACCCAGGTTGCAACACCACCCTAAATTTGCCTAAACGTTCAATCACATTGACCTCACGCATCGGCACGATCAACAGCAATTTATATAAAATAAAAAAAACAAATAACACCACTAAGGTAAATACAAACATAGATTCCATCCTTTACATAGCTTATCGCTATTACTCTGATATTGGTTCAACCACCAAGGCGATATTTTCACGACATATCACTCTGACAGTTGCCCCCACAGGGATCTCGCTGCCATCGCCTAACGCTGGCCACTCACTCCCCTGAAATTCAACTCTCCCACGTATCTGTGCGGGACCAATCACCGTTTTAACTATCGCGGTTTGATTATATAAATCCATCTCCTCATCGGTATTATCAATATGTGAATCACCGCCGACCAACTTTTGTGTGACGTGACGAAAGCCTAACAGTAACACCATAGAGGCAATAAACCACAAGGTGAACGCTTGCACTAAGCCTTCAACCCAGCCAACGGCTAACGCCCCAGCCACCACCAAACAGGCAGCCCCCAATAAAATAACAATTCCACCGGGTAAGACAATCTCAGCTAACATCAACACGATACCGATCACTATCCATATCATCAACGGATTTGACAACACCATATTTCCCCCTGAAATAAGAGTATTAAGACTTGACTATAGCAGCTCTACTCGCTGCAGGCGACATATTATGTCATGCCTTTTAGCAGTAAATCGAGGTCTTTACCACAGAGTCGATATTTATTAGCCCTGCGCATTGTTTAGTGTTTTGGCCGCTTAAAGAAATCATTTATACTTGCCGCCACTAAAGGGTTACGGCGATCAAACTGCATCACCATAACCTAAATAACCTCAGGACTGTTTTAAATTACGTCCGAATAAAAAAATCAACACAAGGTGAAGATTGATGAAAAAGAGTTGGCTTGCTCTCGCCCTATTGGCTGCACAACCTGCTATGGCTAATGATGTCGTGCAGTGGTGGGATATGAGTGTGACGGCACTGCACGGTAATGATTATGATCTTGCCGCTTCGGACAGACAAACGACAGTCACTTTCGAAACTGCAGGCGCATGGATCTACGGTGATTGGTTTGCGTTCCAAGATGTTACCTATTTTAACGGCTCAAACCTGTCTGAAAACGACACCACTTATGGTGAAATTTCAACACGCTTAAGCGCTAGCAAGATCAGTGGCCAATCAATAGACTTTGGTCCAATAACCGATCTCTCTTGGGCATTTATGCTTGAAGAAGGTGAAGGCCCAGTCACCAGTTTCTTGTATGGTATCGGCATGGATATCGCAGTGCCTTACTTTACCTATTTCAATATTAATACCTACCGCCGTGACGCGCTCAGCAGTGGTAACCTAAGTGATGGTTGGCAAGTCACTCCAGCCTTTAGAATGGATTTCCCCGTGGGGAATAGCAATATCGTATTCGATGGCTATATCGATTGGGTCTTTTCTGCCGATAACCAAGGCTATGAAGAGAACTTCCACTTTAACCCACAGGTTAAGTACGATCTTGGCGCGGTGATCTTTGGTGAACACAATAAAAACCAACTGTTTGTCGGCGTCGAGTATGACTACTGGCAAAATAAATATGGCGTTAAAGGCGTAGATCAAAATACCTATTCAGTGATCGCTAAATATCACTTCTAGGCCCAACATGAGTTAAGCCTTGTGTGGTTAACCTGCCGCTAAAGAGCTGACCAAAAAATAAATATCAAAAAGGCGCCACTGGGCGCCTTTTATTTACATATCATCACACAAGGTGGCAATGAGAGCCCCTAACAACATCATTGGCCGCAAAGACTCACATTAAGACTCATCTAAACTGACGCCAACACCCATGTCACGCATGATGTCAGCAGTTTATGCCAACAACTTCTTCGCGGTTGCGACCACAATCGACACGGCACTGGTTTCAGTCTTTTTCATAGTCGCTTCATCAGGGATCTCTTGCTGAGTGCGGTTAACGATAACGCCCGCAATACAACCTGCTCGCCACCCTTGACTCGCACACATGGTAAATAGTGTCGATGATTCCATCTCATAGTTTAATACCCCCATCGCTTGCCACTCTTTCATTGAGCCAGCAAAACGACTGGTAACCCGGCCACTCACAGTGTCGTAACGCTCTTGACCTGGATAGAAAGTATCAGAAGAGGCCGTTATGCCGATGTGTGGCTCGATGCCCGCTTCACGCGTGGCAGCAACCATCGCCGTAGTACATTCGAAGTTCGCGACCGCAGGAAACTCCATAGGAGCAAAATGTAAGCTAGCACCATCCAGACGAACCGAGGCCTGAGTCACAATGACATCGCCAACATTAACATGGGGCTGAATTGCACCTGTAGTTCCGACACGTAAGAAGGTATCAACCCCCAACTGGGCCAGCTCTTCAACCGCAATTGAGGTTGATGGACCACCAATCCCAGTTGAACAAATAACGACGGGTTTACCATCGATATAGGCTAGGTAGCTGGTATATTCACGGTGGCTAGCAAGAAATGTAGGTTGATCCATTAATTCGGCAATACGCTTAACACGCTCAGGATCACCCGGGACGATGGCAAGTGTTGCACCTTGCAACATCTCTTTGGTCAGGCCTAAATGAAATACATCTGACATTATGAAAACCCCTTTCAGTTTTGATTATAAAATTCTGTTAAATCGGACTTTAACCTAGTACGTAAGCCAGTAAGGTTAACTCGATCACACTTTGCTTGCTAGCAGTTCGATCTTTTGCCGTAATCGATTTACAAAACCATTTACACCACAACAACAGCAAATATAGCAGTTGGCAGCTACCTTTCCAGCACGCTTGCAGATTTAATCACCACTGATTGAGTGGGTTAGAAAACGACAATCATAACGATTAAGCTATTAATTTAAAATAAAAAATGTACCAATAAAAAACAGTGCCGATAAATATCAGCCAAAGAGGTAATGCCGTTTGCGGCAAAAGGTGGGAGCCTGTGGCTAACGGTTGTAGGCTGTGGCTTGTACACCTTGCACATAACAAGGCAAAGTGATTGATTCACATACACTGCCAGAGACGCTAAAGCCTCCTTACGGTTTACTGATTGGACCAATCAATACCTTAGTTGCTAATGGTTTGGCGAGCATTAACACGTAAGGCTCGCCACTGTTCTGTATCGCTAACATTGAGGGATTATCAATAGCGACACCTATAAATAATAGTCTTTTAGCGGTGGGAAACCGTTAAAACATACCGCCGAATAAGTGGTGGTATAGGCGCCAGCACTGAGCCAATAGAGACGATCGCCGATGGCTAAATCACTGGGCAAGCCATAATGGTAATGCTCATACATGATATCGGCACTGTCACAGGTCGGCCCTGCAATTACACATTTATCCAGTTCGCCCTGACGCTCACAATAGATAGGAAACTTTATCGCTTCATCCATGGTTTCAATCAAGCCAGAAAATTTACCAACATCGGTAAAGACCCAACGCTCCAACGCTGTGTGTGACTTCTTACTGATCAACACCACCTCTGATACTAATACCCCAGCGTTAGACAACAGCGAACGACCGGGCTCTATAATAATTTCTGGCAAGTTATCGCCAAAATCTTCCTGCAAAAAGTGCGTTATCTGCTCGGCATAGGTTTCCAGCGGATTGGTTTTATCGATATAGTTAGCCGGAAAACCACCACCAAGATTAATCATCTTGAGGATAATACCGTGCTCCTCACTGAGGCGATCGAAGATGCTTTTGACTTTACCAATCGCCGAATCCCATGCGCCAATGTCACGTTGCTGCGATCCCACATGAAACGAGATCCCGTAGGGTTCAAGCCCCAATGCCTTAGCCAGCACGAGCAGGTCATAGGCCATCTCATTTTGACAGCCAAATTTACGTGATAAAGGCCAGTCGGCAGTATGAGTGCCCTCAGTTAAAATCCGCACATAAACGCGCGCCCCCGGCGCCTCTTCGGCTAACATCCGTAGATCGGCTTCTGAATCTGAGGCAAACATACGTACACCACGAGCAAAAAACGCCCGCACATCGGCGCGCTTCTTGATGGTATTGCCATAGCTTACTCTATCGCAGCTCACACCAAGCTCAGTAACCATATCGAGCTCGTAAATTGAGGCAATATCAAAATTGGCGCCTTTGTCACGCAGCAGGGTTAACACTTGCGGCGCGGGATTGGCCTTAACCGCATAGTAAATACTGGCGTATGGAAAGTTATCCACCATTGCCTGATATTGCTTGGCAACAATCTGAGTATCAATGACCACAAATGGTGTGGGCTTATCTTGGGCAAACGATTTAATACGCTCAAATGTCTCAGAGTCATAATAATCATTAACATCAATAGATTGAAATTGGCTCATCGCGCCAGTATCTCCATAGCAGCATAAAATAGCGTGAGTTAAACTGATTAAAAAATCATCCGCAGTAAACGCTATTTCAGCCCTAATAGCAATGAATTTTAATGCTCCAAAGATAACTTTTTATTCAATAAGGGGTGATGGTAAACGAGGAGGTAAAACTCAGCCAATCACGCCATGCACAAACGAGCAGCACCAAACAGGCCATGATGGAGATATGATATGAGCTGCGCGGCGTTAGTCTTACCCAACACTGCGCAACATCAAGATAACCGAGGCAAGATGTAATGAACTATTTTATCGCAGCCACTAGCGCTTCAGGCGTGTCCACTTGAGTCATGGCAACAATCTTGAGCTGTTGCAGGTGCATAACCGTTGCACTGTCTTTATTACCCAGCCACTGCTGCGTTACTTGCCCTTCCCGGTCTAAGGCGATTTGAAAAGGCAGATCCTGCATTTGTGGTATGGCGACAAACTTGGCGATGAGTGATGGCATGCCACTAATATCGGCGACATAAACGAGCCCTTCTGCTTGCTCCGTCTGCGGTAGTGACTCCAGCGCCGCCTTAATGATGTCACCGCCCTTCATGCCTCGGCTAAACAGCACGATGCGGGTGTTTTGATCTACCACCAAGGTTTGCTCATGCTGATCTTGTAGCTCAACTGTATTTAGGCTGTCTCCCACGACTAGAGTCGCCGCTTGGGCACTAACCGATGCCAGCAAACTTAACACTAATACTAACGCTTTCATATCGCTCCTTAATTAAACCATTTATCAATTTGTCCTCGTTGAACTATAACTTAACCCAGTGCTCCGCTTAGAAAATGATGCCCATAGCTTGACCTCAATCACGCATTAAGCCAATAGAGTGATTTAAGCAGATAGTGATTATCAAACTCTTGAAAATTAAGTAACCTTAACGATTATTTGTTGCCACAGTGTCAGGAACAACCTTATGAATGAGAATGGTTTAGAGCAGGAGCTTGCTCAGCTGCAGAATGTCTACAACATGTTGACCGAATTTCTGGTCAAATACAGTTTTCAGCTCGTTGGTGCACTGCTGGTCTTTCTGCTTGGGCTGTGGGTGGCTAACAAGGTGTCTAACTTAGTCGCTAAGCAATTTGAAAAACATCATATCGATATCACCCTAAGCAACTTTGTCTCTAACTTAGTGCGGATCATCATAGTGGTGATGGTGGGGATCATTGCGCTGGGCAAGCTAGGGATCAGTATCACCCCCATGGTCGCCGCCATCGGCGCGGCGTCCTTAGGCGCTGGGCTGGCCTTGCAAGGCATGCTGGCCAATTACGCTGCTGGCGTCACTATTATTGTGACTCGCCCTTTTGTGGTAGGTAATACGATTGAAATTAAAGGGGTCAGTGGTGTCGTCAAGAACATCCATCTTGGCTTAACCCTGCTGACCAATGAAGAGGGTGAGGTGATCAGCATTCCCAACAAACATATTGTCGGTGAAATACTGCATAACTCGTTTGAAAACAAATTGGTTAATAACCACTTTAATATCAACTACAACAGTGACGTAGACCAAGTCATTGCCATCATACGTCAGGTGTTAGAGCGCAGCGAACATGTTAGCCAGCAGGCCGCACCACAAATCGGCATCAATGGTTTTAATAGCATAGGGCTGGAAATAGGTGTGCGTTATTGGGTTGCCACAGCCCATTACCACCAAAAGAAATACCAAGTAAATCTGGATTTAATTCATGCTCTTAAGCAGGCCGGCATTGAAGTTCCCTGCCCGGTTCGTGAGATCCATGTAGAAAGGTAGGCTAAATCCTAGCATTGCCTGTAGGCTAATCACTGGCCTTACAGGCCTCGCTGCCATTCATGCCGCAGTGGGATCATCCCCTGTAATGCCTGTTCGACCTGCGCGAGTAACATGGCTTTATCTTTGCCTAATACCCCTTTGAGCACCAAATAATTTGAGGCATGATCAGAGCGAAAAATAGTTTTATCTAACTCAAGATGACTCAGCAAGGTGTGCATTTCACGCAGTAATCCCAACTGATCGGGCAGCTCAAAATGCCCGTCAAATCGACTGTCCATTCTCTGCGCCCCCAAAGGTAAGGTCACGACTAAGGTTGATAAATAATCTGGTTGCGCCGCATTCATCAATTTAGCCGAGTTAACCGCATGCTGTTGAGAAAGCGTCACCCCGCCCAAACCATTTAATATCATGACTGACGATTTCATGCCGGCACGACGTATTTTGCTCAATGCATCAGTGATGATTCGAAGGTTTCGCCTTTTTCAATATGCGCTAACACTTGGTCATCGCCACTTTCACAGCCCACATACAATAGACTCAACCCCAACGATTTAAGCCGAGCGAGTTGCTCATCAGTCTTATTAGAAAGGTTACGCGGTAGGCAATAACTGCTTATCCTAGTGACTTGAGGTAAGTGTTCACGGATCAACAAACAGATCGCCTCTAAACGTTTAAAAGGCAGTGCCATTGCATCACCATCGGCAAGGAAAACCCGTGATACCGCAACACCACTTTGCTTTACTTTAAGGATATCAGCTTCAATCAGCTCGAGTTTTTGCGCCTTAAACTGCTTTTGCGGTGCAGTATACATGTCGCAAAAACTGCAACGATTCCAACTACAGCCATTGGTCACTTGTAAAATTAATGATTTCCACTCTGACGGTGGTCGAAACACAGGTTCGATATACTGGAGCATCTTACGGCCTCAAAAAACGGAATAAAACGTGAGCGATTTCATAATTACTCAACCTAGTCGCATGATCTTGCACCGACTTTGATCTCGTGCAATTTTTACACAGCCAATTCACTTTAGACTGCTCCAATCGACCCATTAGTCGATAGTGATAACCGCCAAGATAAGGGGTTGCACGGGATTAATTGGCTGCATCAGCCTTCATACGTAAAGATAATAACATGCAAATAGCACAACAACTGCAAGACAGGCGAAGGACTAGCCTGCATCATGATGAGCATTGGAACTCTATGAGCGCAGAGCAAAAAATGGCCCTTTATAACCTGCTTCGGTTTGGTTATCGACTGTTGTTTGTTCGCCATTTGCCTTCGGGTCCGTTAGCGATTATCGCCCAGCAGCACCAACTATCGACCATAGATAGCCGCGGTGAAGTTGACGACAATCCAAGGATCCGACTTCGAGACTAAGGCTTATTATTCAATATGCCTTTAGCGCCTATGGCGTTTATCTCAAAAAAAGGAGCACCATCAAGGTGCTCCTTTTTTATGACTGGCCATTATGCTGGCGGCTTAGCTTAATAGCATATCGACATGTGGTATACCGTCTTCGAGATACACATCCGAGACAGGGGTGAATCCCATGCGTTGATAAAAACCACTGAGATACTGCTGCGCACCGATTTGGATATTGGCCTGCGGCCATTGCGCTTGGGCAATGGCTATCGCCCTGTGCATTAGTGACTCGGCAAGCCCGGCTCCACGCGCGCAACGGGCGACCACCACGCGGCCAATACTGCTATCGGCATAACTCACGCCCGGCGCTAAAATACGGGCATAAGCTACCAGCGCGCCATGTTCATCAATCCCTAACAGATGGCGAGTCTGGGGTAGCGTGTCTTTGCCATCGAGCTCGGGATAAGGGCAATGCTGCTCTACCACAAACACATCGATCCTGAGCTTAATTAGCTCATATAACTGCTTTACGCTAAGCGCTGAAAACCCATATTCTTGCCACTGCACCATTGATAACGAACTCTTGATTAAATTGATTTAGCAGTCTACTCATCACCAGCCTTATGAGGCAATGATATTTGTCACCTTAAGTGCCCGTTATCGATTTGAACGGCGCCACGAGTCGGTCTCTATTAAAGGCTATCGCATCGCTGAGATGGCAATTATCGACTCGAGGCCACACACGACCAAGTGCCGTTATCACGCCCTGTTTGCCGCCCGAGTTGAGGCGATATTAGAGATCCCCGATTTCATTAACCGGCCAGAACAAAAAACCTCGCAATAGTGATACTTAGCGCTGTTTTGATAAATTCATTATCCAAGTCTGCAAAAATGCCAATAAAACTGCTAACATTGGGCCAATTTTTTTAGCTTAAAGAGATAGATCAAGATGGGAAGAGCATACCAAAATCGCAAAGAATCTATGGCCAAAACGGCTGGGCAAAAAACTAGACTGTACTCTCGCTACGGCAAAGAGCTCTATGTTTGCGCAAAAAATGGTGGTTTCGATCCAGATGGCAACTTAGCACTGCGTCAAATGATCGCTAAGGCTAAAAAAGATCAGGTTCCGGCTCACGTGATAGATCGTGCCATCGAAAAAGCCCGTGGCGGCGGCGGTGAAGACTATGAAACAGCCCGTTATGAAGGCTTCGGCCCGGGTGGCGCCATGGTCATCGTCGACTGTTTAACCGATAACGGTAAGCGCACTTTCACCGAGGTGAGACAAGCCTTTGTTAAAAATGACGCCAAGTTAGGCGGCCCAGGCACGGTTGGTCATATGTTTGATCACCAAGCGGTATTTGTCTTTAAAGGTGACGATGAAGAAGCCATTTTAGAACTACTGATGATGGCCGATGTGGATGTTAGCGATATTGAAGTCGAAGACGGCATGGTCAGTGTTTTTGCTCCTCATACCGAATTTTTCAAAGCTAAAACCGCCTTAAACGAAGCACTACCCGATATCGAATTTGAAGTGGAAGAGATCACTTTCGTGCCGCAAACCATGACAGAGGTGACCGATCCTGAAGTGATCGCGCAATTCGAGAAGTTTCTAGCGGCGCTAGAAGATTGTGACGACGTGCAAAACGTCTACCACAATGCTGAATTTACAAACTAACGGTTTGAGTGATTAAATAGCGACGGCGGCTTTAATTTGAGCAACTCAATTTAAAGCCGCTTGATTTACAACCCTTTATAGTTAACCCACAAGCTGCTTCCTACCAAGACTCATCACTCTTAATGGGTAAATAATCTATCCATATTCCCCCTAACTAAATTAATTCTGGTTCATACACCCCTATTGTTAATGTCTCAACCTTAAGAATGACAACTAAGTGTGTCTATAATGTATCTATATACGTCGTTCACCTCACTTAGCGGCGTGAATTAACCCCTTTTACATTCACTCTACACATGATGAACAGGTGATCTATGAAGTATTCTACATCGTTAATGGCCATCGCACTGACCAGTGTCCTCACCGCTTGTGGCGGCAGCGATAGCAATGACGCCCCTGACCCAGCACTATCAGGCAGCTTTAGTCTTGGCGTGTCCGATAACCCTGCCGATGCTCAAGTTGTCAATATCGCCTTTAAACAAGTCGTGCTCAAAGGTAATGGGCAGTCACTGTCATTTGATGTATCGGATAACGGCGAGCTCAAAATGGTCGACTTACTTACCGTTCAAGGCCAAGAGACAGCCACATTGGTCAGTGGCCAATCGGTTCCCGTCGGTGAATACCAAATGTGTATCTACATGGAAAACAGTGAAGTTGCCAATGAAGATAGCTCCTATGTACAAACCATCGATGGGATTGCAGGATTAACGACTAACAGCAATGGCACTTGCGGCGGTGTTGGCGCCGACGAGCCAGATACAGGGCGACTATTTTTTAATAAAGCCTTTACTATCGCCGCTGGCAACAACCTGTTTGTCGCCGAATTCGATCTGGCTAAAGGACTACAGGCGCCCCACGGCAATAAAGCCTACTGGACACTCAAACCAACCTCGGTGCAATTGGTTAATAATGCCGAAGTGGGCGCGATTCGTGGTCAAATCAGTCCCGATACCGTGACAGCCTGTGAAACCGCCGCCGAGGGCTCTACCTTTAATCAAGCCGTTTACCTTTACCCAGCCGATACGCCATTGGCGCAGATGAGCGATTTCCGCCCTGATGCAGGGCTCATTCCAGCTCAAGTGGCGCCTATCGCCTCCTCGCGTGTACAAGCCATACTAGATGACACAGAGACAGTTATCGGTTACCAATATGAATTTGGTTTTGTCGCTGCCGACAGTTACAGCTTAGGTTACACCTGTTTAGCCCAAAATGATGATCCGGAGTCGAGCAACAACCCAGACGATCCACAATCCCCCTTCTTTATTCATGCCGATGAACAGGAGGTCAGCGTCACCCAAGCCGCGGTAACCGAACGCAATATCCCCATGGATTTTGTACCAGCCAGTTAAGCAACACTCTGTGTTACCCATAAAAAAGGCACTCATTGAGTGCCTTTTGGCTGATAATTAATTTCAAATCCGATCTACGACAGTTAAGCTAGCTTACCCCGTGTTATGAGCAGCAATCACGGCGCCACCAGTTTTTAGGCAGCTTTTCCAGCAGTACCTTTAACATCAATATCGCTAGCACAACGCCAGAGGTGTACACAACGGCATCGGGTAATAGGCTGTGCTGCTCACCCACTTGCGGCATCACCTCAAAACCAAAGGTATCAACAAGGTAATTAACTATCACCCCAGAGACTAAGGCTACACCGAGTACGCCGCCCAGATAACCATATAAGGCACGCTTACCCAACTCTTTAGCGACAACCCCTAAGGTGGCGATATTAGTCGCAGGGCCGGCGAGCATAAACACCAATACCGCGCCGGGTGACACCCCAGCAAGTAATAGCCCTGCAGCAATCGGCGTCGATGCCGTAGCGCAGATATACATAGGCACAGAGATCAGCACCATCACCAACATGGCAAGCAGTCCATCGCCCCATTTCGCCATAAAATCGCCTGGAACATAGGTTTGCACTAAGGCCGCAAAAAACAAACCGATCAACAGCCAAAGGGTGGTATCGCGAATCAAATCGGTGGCGGCATAGTGCAGCCCTTTGCCCATTCTGGCGATCACCGAGGTGCCTTTAAGCTCGCTGGCGATATCTTGGGTCGAGGCGCAGCAACTTTCAGCAGTCTCATCCTTATTCTCCGTGCTGCAACAGCTCGATGCAGACTCAATTTTAGCGGCAGCCTTGTCGCTACAACAGCTGGCGCTGGCAGCGACTGGCTTAAGGCTAGCCACTTGCGTAGCGCCTTGAGGCGACATTGCCATCATACGAGCACTTTCACCTAATGGGCGCATGATGAGCGGCTTATTCCCTTGACTAGCACCACCGCCACTTTTTACGGGCGTGGCAGCTTTGCTACTACAACAAGACGCCACCACGACCTCGGCTTTATCACTGCTACAGCAGCTCGCGGTTGCCGCGTCCTTGTCTGACACTGAGGTTGCAGGCGCTACTTGGTCATCATCACGGCCAACTAACAAGCCTGCGACAATGGCGCTGGCAATAGCGGCAATCGGTCTGACAATCGCCATAAATGGCCCAAGCAAGACATAAGATACGCTGACAGAATCTATGCCGGTTTCAGGGGTCGAGACTAAAAATGAGGTGGTCGCCGCCTTCGACGCGCCAGAGCGGCGCAGCCCTACTGCGGCGGGGATCACTCCACAAGAACATAAGGGTAAAGGCGCGCCCAGCACCGCCGCCTTGACGGTGGTTTTAAAGCCATGGCCCCCTAGCTGTCGTTGCATCCATGTCATAGGCACAAACATCTTTAACATGCCTGCCAACACTAATCCCAGTAGCAACCAAGGGGCTGACTCTAAAAACAGATCGATAAAATGACTTAATAACATAACTAGCCCTTACGCTTACAGCTTGCTTTATTTGGGTTATTTTGATGCTGATGAGTATGGTTTTCACGCTTTACTTCAGCAGAGTTTGATTCTAGCGCTTCTAATATTGAACAATGTTCGGCGCTTTCAGGGCCGCCGCAACAGGCATCGGATAAGCGCTTAAGCGACACCTGAAAATGATTAAGCTCGGCGATTTTGGCGCTCACCTGAGCTAACTTGATATCCACCATCCCTTTGACATCGGCGCACGCCCAATTGGACTTATCCAAGTCAATCGACAACAGCTCAGCTATCTCCGCCAGCGTGAATCCCACCGCCTTGGCCCGCAGGATAAAACGTAACCGCTCTGCATCCTCTTCGGTATACATACGATAGCCTGATTCGGTTCGCATCAACGGCGATAACAAACCATGCTTTTCATAAAATCGCAGTGTGTCAGTTTTTACCTCACACAGCTTTGCTAATTCACCTATTCGATACATAACTCACCCAAACACGTTGGCATCATTGTCGATGGCACTAAGTATAAACCTTAGAGTTAAATCTAAGGTCAAGGGTTATTATGCGGATTTACAGTCAAGATGCTTGTTCGCTTAGGCGTATTGTGAAATCGTGCAGAAAAAAACAGCATGGCACAGCGTTTTACGATAAAATACGCGCGCCGCGATGGACAGTAACAATAGATTGAGGGACTTTTGGAAAGCAGAGCAAGGCACTAACTAAGGCACTGTAATGTTTTCCGAAAGATCCTTAAAAATAACTACTGGACCCTGTACCCAAAATGAATAATGCCAGACCTATTCGTCGCGCGCTGTTAAGCGTTTCTGATAAAACCGGAATTCTCGAGTTTGCAAAAGCCTTGCATGCTCAAGGTGTTGAGCTGCTCTCTACTGGCGGTACCGCTGCCCTTCTGGCAGACAACGGTGTGCCTGTCATTGAGGTCTCCGACTACACAGGTCACCCAGAGATCATGGACGGGCGCGTAAAAACCTTGCACCCCAAAGTGCACGGCGGCATCTTAGCACGCCGTGGTATCGATGAGCTGGTCATGGAACAAAATGCCATCAAGCCAATCGACTTAGTTGCCGTTAACCTCTACCCCTTTGCCAACACCGTTGCCCAAGCAGGCTGCACCCTAGCCGATGCGGTAGAAAACATCGATATTGGCGGCCCCACCATGGTGCGCTCGACCGCTAAAAACCACAAAGACACCACTATTGTTGTCAACGCGTGCGACTACGACCGCGTGATTGCCGAGATGCAAGCCAATAACGGTAGCACCACGCTTGAAACCCGTTTCGATTTGGCCATCGCCGCATTTGAGCACACCGCGGCCTATGACGGCATGATTGCCAACTACTTCGGTACTATGGTACCTGCACACAGCACAGATGAATGCCACGCTGACTCTAAGTTCCCGCGCACTTACAACACCCAACTGCTGAAGAAACAAGATCTTCGCTACGGTGAAAACAGCCATCAGAGCGCGGCGTTCTATGTGGATCTGAATATCGATGAAGCCTCAGTCGCTAGCGCAGTACAGCTACAAGGTAAGGCGCTGTCGTACAACAATATCGCAGACACCGACGCGGCACTTGAGTGCGTGAAAGAGTTTGACGAGCCCGCCTGCGTTATCGTTAAGCACGCTAACCCATGCGGAGTGGCGATTGGTAGCGATCTGCTCGATGCTTATAACCGCGCGTATCAAACCGACCCCACCTCAGCCTTTGGTGGCATCATCGCCTTTAATGGTGAGCTTGACGCCGCCACCGCTAGCGCGATCGTTGAGCGCCAGTTTGTGGAAGTGATTATCGCCCCAAGTGTGAGCCAAGCCGCCCGCGACGTCGTTGCCGCTAAAGCCAATGTGCGCCTGCTAGAGTGCGGCCAGTGGAACACTAAGACCACCAGCCTAGACTACAAGCGTGTCAACGGTGGCTTGCTGCTGCAAGATCGTGACCAAGGCATGGTTAGCCAAGCCGATGTTAAAGTGGTCTCGAAGCGTCAGCCGACCGAAGCGGAGATGAAAGATCTCATGTTCTGCTGGAAAGTGGCTAAGTTTGTTAAATCGAACGCCATTGTCTACGCCAAGAACAGCATGACCATTGGCGTCGGCGCCGGCCAAATGAGCCGTGTCTACAGTGCCAAAGTGGCAGGCATTAAAGCCGCCGACGAAAACCTCGAAGTGGTAGGCTCGGTCATGGCATCGGATGCGTTTTTCCCCTTCCGCGATGGTATTGATGCCGCAGCGGCCGCGGGGATCAGCTGTATCATCCAGCCAGGCGGATCGATTCGTGACGAAGAGATCATCCAAGCGGCCGATGAGCACGGCATGGCGATGGTATTTACAGGTATGCGTCACTTCCGTCATTAATTTGTTGGCGCGAAGTAAGTTAAAAACGACTTAATTCGCGGATTAACCACATTCATTTTTAACGTTTAGCGCAAACCATTTTCTCTAGGTCAAAGCATGCGCAGTGTTATAGGTAAGAATATACCTATACACAGGCATGCTTGATACAGAGAAGGGAAATGGCGCAGCTATAAAAGGTAAGAACATGAAAGTATTAATTATTGGTGGCGGCGGACGTGAACATGCATTAGCGTGGAAAGCCGCTCAATCAGCACACGTTGACACCATCTTCGTTGCACCAGGTAACGCAGGCACGGCTTTAGAGCCTAAACTAGAAAACGTCGCCATTAACGTTGAAGAGATTAACGCATTAGTTGAGTTTGCTCAGTCCAATAACATTGAGCTCACTATCGTTGGCCCAGAAGTGCCCTTGTCTTTGGGGGTTGTCGATGCCTTTAACGAAGCGGGTTTAGCTATTTTTGGCCCCACGAAAGGCGCAGCGCAGCTCGAATCATCAAAAGCCTTCACTAAAGATTTCTTAGCCCGCCACAACATTCCAACTGCGGCTTATGCCAACTTTACCGAGATTGAGCCAGCCAAAGCGTATGTAGCTGACGTCACCGCCAATACTGGCTACCCTATCGTCATCAAGGCCGATGGCTTAGCAGCGGGTAAAGGGGTGATTATCGCCCAAGACCAAAACGAAGCCGATGCCGCCATTGAAGATATGCTCGCAGGCAACATGTTTGGCGAAGCAGGCTCACGTGTCGTTATCGAAGAGTTTTTACAGGGTGAAGAAGCCAGCTTTATCGTGATGGTCGATGGGCAAAACATTCTGGCTATGGCCACCAGTCAAGATCATAAAGCCCGTGACAATGGCGATAATGGCCCGAATACTGGCGGTATGGGTGCCTATTCTCCCGCGCCAGTGGTGACCCAAGCGGTGCACGACTGGACAATCGCTAATGTTATCCGCCCAACTGTTGATGGCATGGCCGCTGAAGGCAATGTTTACACTGGTTTCCTTTACGCAGGCCTGATGATCTCACCCGACGGTAGCGCTAAGGTGCTTGAATACAACTGCCGTTTTGGCGACCCAGAAACTCAACCTATCATGATGCGCCTTAAATCAGATTTAGTTGAGCTTTGCTTAGCCGCTACCCGTGGTGAACTCGATACCGTGACCGCAGAGTTTGACGCGCGCGCCGCCGTTGGCGTCGTCATGGCTGCCGGCGGTTACCCCGATGCGTACCGTAAGCATGACGTCATTGAAGGCTTAAGCCTTGGCGATAATAACGCCAAAGTGTTCCATGCTGGCACTTGCATGCGAGAGGGTAAAGTGGTCACCAATGGGGGGCGCGTCCTATGCGCTACCGCACTGGGCAATACTGTCACCGAGGCACAGCGTGCTGCATACGCCTTAGTGGATACCATCCATTGGGACGATGTGTATTTTCGTACCGATATCGCTTACCGCGCCATCGCTCGCGAAAGCTAACAGTAAGTTAGTATGCTAAAAAACCGGCCATGGCCGGTTTTTTATTATCCACTCATTCACCGATAAACAATTAACAAACGTGAATTAGTTCACACATGCATATTGTTACCAAGTGCACTATATTCACTCGAGAGTTTTAAACTAAATCAGGGAATAATGATGACATATTCAATTGGCGATCTTATTTATAATGGCGAAAGAGCTGGCGTACACCACTGGAACACTCTTGCGGGTACGTCCTTTTATTGGCATCCAGACTGGCTACACATTGCAGAAGATATGACCGGCTTAAGGTCGACCACGCCAGTTGTCGCACGCGATGATGTCGCTACCCAAGCCGATGCAGAGCGCGCCATCATCAAACATTTAAACGATCAGGAGTAAATCCCTCTCTCACGTGAGCGATGAAAAGGTTAATGGCCCGCGGCGATCGCTTTTTTAGCAATATTGTCGATAAGCTTAGGCGCGAGCAGGCGTAGCCAACGACCGAGTCGACCACGTATTGAGGTGATCATCATGCGCTGACGCTGAGCAATGGCAGGTAACATCATCTGCGCACATTGCTCGGCGCTAATAATTTTAGACTCCTGCATTGGGCTACGCCCCAGTGGTGTGCCTTGACCATCGAGCGCCCGCTTATGGATTTCTGACACCACAAAGTCGGGGCAAATCACAGTCACTGCCACATTGTCATCGGCTAACTCAATACGCAGAGAGTCAAAAAAGCCCATCACCGCATGCTTAGATGCACTGTAACCGCTGCGGGTTGGCACCCCCGTGAGACCTGCCACAGAAGAGACCACCACCACTTGCCCTTGGCTGGCTTTTAAATGGGGTAACGCGCTGTGGGTTAAATAGGCGGGACCGAGATAATTGACCGTCATCAGCTTGGCAAGAATGGTCAGGTCCTCTAACTCATCGAAGCGCGACCACATAGTCATGCCCGCATTGTTAACCACGATATCGAGATAACCAAAATGGCTAATGGCACTATCGACGATATGTTGGCAACTGTCGGGTGAGCTAATATCGGCGCTGATCACCAAGGGGGTGTGATGACTCATCTGAGCTAACTCTTGTACCAGTGAATCCAGCCGGGCTTGATTACGGGCGGTTAATACTAATTTACAGCCCAATGGTGCCATGGCTTTGGCCAATGCACGCCCTATTCCTTCTGACGCACCGGTAATGATCACCACTTTATCTGTCAATCCTTGCATCTTCGCACTCCCTATCAATTAACCACTTAAGCGACATGGACTTAAGCTCACATAGTTAGCAGCAAAGCACAAGTATCTCAACTTAACGGTTCTGCGCTGCCGCCTCTTGGATTAGCTGTAATTGCGGGCGCGAGTCAAGATAAGTATCTAGGCTTTGAGGGCGGCCTATGGCATAACCTTGCGCATAGTTAATGCCGATAGACTCAAGCCTTTCGATGATCTCTTCATTTTCGACAAACTCGGCGACCGTCTCAATGCCCATTACGCAACACACATCATGAATCGATTTGACGATAGCATAATCTTTGGCATTCGTAGCCAACGTTTTGATAAAGCAGCCATCGATTTTTACATAGTTCACTGGCAGCTCACGCAGATAACCATAGGAGGCGAAGCCGGTTCCAAAATCGTCGAGCGCAAACGCAAAGCCTTGTTTACGTAGTCGGTTCAGCATTTCCATCGCCCGATCGCGATTTTGAATCGCACTGGTTTCTGTGATCTCAAAGCAGATGCAACTGCTAGGTATAGCAAAATGGTGCAACTGAGCGATGATATAATCGACCATGCCTTCGGCGCCTAAGCTATTACCCGATAAATTAATCGATAAACTATGGTCGGGCCATAGCTCTGGATGAGAAGACAACCACAAGAAAGTTTTGCGGATCACCTCTTTATCAACCTCAGTCATTAGCTTAAAGCGCTCAGCAGCCTCAATAAATTGCGCAGGCGGCAAGATCCGCCCACAGGGCTCTTGGATCCGCAGTAGGATCTCCATGCGCTTATGTTGGCCGTTGCCACTAATGCCTTTAATCGACTGATAATAGAGAATTAACTCATTACGTTCTATCGCCTGCGCAATTCTCACCGCCCATTTGGGTGCATTACGCTGATAGGTTAACTCTTTGTCTTTATTGTCATAAAAATGCACCTGATTACTCCCCTTACGTTTAGCGGCAATACAGGCAATATCGGCATCTTTGAGCAACTCAAGCGGTAAAATATAGGGCGAACGCGCCACCGCAACCCCTGCACTCATTCCTACGCGGTATTGGCATCCTTGGTGCTCCATGACCAACTTGACCACATTATCCATAATGCGTTTCACTTGCTGGGCAACCTGCAACAGGGTGTTGTCTTTAAGGGCTAAACCAAACTCGTCGCCACCCAGACGAGCGACTAACACATTCCCTGTCAGACTCGATTGTATCGCTTTAGCGACTCTATTAAGCATCACATCGCCTTGGCTATGACCACAAGAATCGTTGATCAACTTAAATTGTTCGAGATCGAAATAACACATTGCCAGTATCTTTGCATCGGCGGCAAAACTCACTACGCGTTCTTCAAAGGCGCTACGGTTTAATAACGAAGTGATACCATCAAAATTAGCCTTACGTCTTAATTGATGTTTCAGTAACTCCTCTTGAGTGATATCCCTCAGCACAATCACACTGCCAATCACCTGGTTGTGTGGATCACGCAAATTGTTGATGCTGCGCTCCATAATCTTACTATTATCATTACAACATTTAACCTTACTTAATAAGGGCTGACTCACGCCACTTCGCATTAAAGTAAACAAGGTTTGGTTAATCTGCTTATCAAACTTAAACAGTCGCTCGATACTCTCGCCCACCGCCGTATTAGACTCACACTGCAGTAAACGCTCAGCCTGAGGATTGAGGTAGATAACCTTGGCTGATACATCGGTGAGGATCACCGCTTCGGCAATCGCCTCTAAGGTGGTTTTTGAGCGCTCTTTTTGCTGGAAGATACGTGCCATCAAATGATTCACTTGTTCGGCGATGCCAGCCAACTCTTCACAGCCTTCACCTCGTATTGGCTCATAAGTCTTGGCCTCAGGATCGATACTGGCTAATTCAGTCAACAACTGCCTAAAAGGACTCACCAATCCCACCCTAAGCCATAAAAACCCCAAAAACAGCAATAAGCCACTCAGGCCGATGACCCCATAAAGCATCTGGGTCGGTGGTTGATGAATATCGTTAAAGACACTATCGGAAAGAGTTATCGACAGATGCAGCGCTTCATCGTCAAGCAGGCTAGGCACGTTCAGTTGATGTGACAGGGCGGCATAGTTGGGTATAAGGCCCGTGGCTTTGCCACGACCAAGTTGCAAGTGACTCAAGGCATTATTAACTTGATAGCGATTTAACAGGCTAACATCAACCCCTCTGACAAAGACGATAGATAAGCTAGGATCAACAGGGGCAACACTGATAATAAAGCCCTTATCCCCTTGCAGGTAAAAGCCCGTTTTAGCTTGAGTTAATGCGAACAATGAGACGGGTAATTTGCCGGAGTCGAAGTGATTTATGGCTCCGCCACTGGAGGCGAAGGCGGTTACTTTATCTTTATCCTGATCCAAATAAAATAGACTGCGATGCTCGGCTAATCCGCTATTGAGCCAAGCTTGCTCAAAACGCTGACGACTGGGGCGATCTAATGCCGAAATGGGCACACCGTATATCTGAGTAAATAACGCCAAACGCTCAAGCTCAGTATCGATTAGACTGGCAATATTATCGAATTCACCATCGATAGAGGCGTGTTTAAGCTGCTCGACGCGGTTGTCGAACCACAGATTAAGGGAGAATGTGATCGCAATCATGGCTGGCAAGCAAAATCCGACAACAAAAATCACTAATTTTTTGCTAATACGCATCTATCTACAGCCATCCTGTGTTAATTCATATTCGCATCAATACATATGCGGCAAGCAAAATACTCTATTTAGCTAAAGGATTAAATAGCTTTTATATTTTTATATTAGTCACGCCAAATATACTCACGGCAACCGTATACTCAAAGCGACCATATTGGTAAGAACTGTTGCATTAAATGATGTATCTCGCCGCTAACTAGCTGAACAGATGAAGCTTATCCGCCAAGCGCCCCATCCAGCTACATACCTTTGTATCTCTCTATCGCGCCATAAGATCAAAAAAAGCCCGTTAAACGGGCTTTTTAATCAGACTCATCACAAGTACTGACTACTTATGATATTGAGGAGACAGTGCATGCACCGACTTGATAAATGAACCAGCACGCTCAGGATCAACATGTTGGTGAATACCATGACCAAGGTTAAATACATGGCCAGTACCTTCACCGTAAGAAGCTAAGATTTGATCCACTTCTTGATGAATTCGCTCAGGAGTACCATACAACACAGAAGGATCCATGTTACCTTGCAGGGCAACTTTATCACCCACGCGGCGACGCGCATCGCCAATATCTACAGTCCAGTCAAGACCTAGCGCGTCACAACCCGTTTCAGCCATCGCTTCTAACCACAAGCCACCACCTTTGGTGAATAGGGTCACAGGCACTTGACGACCATCGGCATGACGCGTCAGTCCATCAACAATCTTCTGCATGTAACGCAGTGAGAATTCACGGTAGGCGTGATGCGATAATGCACCTCCCCACGAATCGAAAATCATCAATGATTGGGCACCGTTAGCCACTTGCGCATTAAGGTACAAGGTGACTGAATCGGCAAGCTTGTCGAGCAACATATGCAGTGTGGCTGGCTCTTCATAGGCCATTTTTTTAATTTTTTCGAACGCCTTGCTTGAACCACCTTCAACCATATAGGTCGCCAATGTCCAAGGCGAGCCAGAGAAACCAATCAGCGGCACTTCACCTTTAAGCTCGCGACGAATCGTGCTTACGGCATTCATCACATAGCCCAGTTCATCTTCTGGATCAGGAATGCACAGCTTTTTAATGGAATCTATGGTATCGGTAGGACGCTCGAAACGTGGGCCTTCGCCCGCTTCAAAATAGAGGCCAAGCCCCATAGCATCAGGCACTGTCAAAATATCAGAGAATAAGATTGCGGCATCTAAGTCGTAACGACGAAGCGGCTGAAGAGTGACCTCACAGGCCAGATCTTGGTTCTTACAAAGAGACATAAAGTCACCAGCTTCGGCGCGGGTAGCTTTGTACTCTGGAAGATAACGCCCAGCTTGACGCATCATCCAGACAGGAGTTCTATCGACAGGTTGTTTTAGTAAGGCACGCAAATAACGATCATTTTTTAGTTCTGCCATGGGGCTCTATTCCTACGCTTATTGATTTCCGCTGGGACAGTAGTTTAGCATTTACGTGAATAAAGTAACCTCCATCAGTACATTTATGTGACAAACGCCGCTTGATTATACTTTTATCGTCTAGCTGTTTATTTTTACACCAGACTATCGATGGATTATGGGGTAAAGGTTCATAATTCGTTAGAAAAACGTTGCGCCACATCAAAGCCTTTGATATAAAAAGTCTGCGCTAGCAAGAACAATCAAGAAGCTCGTCGCATCGAGCCCGCAATACCTTTACTCGCCCAGCGATAGATTTCTATCGCTGGGCATTTTATTTTCAGTCCCCCTATTACTCACCCATTCGTTTTACAGACAAAACCAGCAGATTAGACCAGATGCAGCTTGACTCTGTTTACGCTAAAAAAGAGTTGATCAAAGCTGCGTTTGTCACCTACATTAGAAGGCATAGAACAACATCGATGGGGAATGTCATGCTAAAGCAATTGGAAAGAGCTGAACAAAAATGGAGAGGCTCCAATTCACTGATTGATCAATGGCTCAATCATCGGCGTAAATTGCTGATCCATTACTGCCAAGTTGCCGGATTGCCTCCCTATGAGTCTCACGATAAATCACTCCCCAACTTTCAATCAGTTAAAGAATTTTGCGATCTGTTGGTCGATTACGTATCAGAAGGTCATTTTGAGGTTTATGATCGCCTAGTTAGCGCCTGTGACAACAATGGGCAATCGAGCCAAAACCTCACTCAAGAGGTGATGCCAAAGATCAACGAGACGACCGATCTAGCCCTCGACTTTAGTGACAAGTACACCGAAGCCGACGATGACAAAGTTCTGTATCAACTCGACCATGATTTATCATCCCTTGGTGATGCCATGGAAACTCGTTTTCAGCTAGAAGATCAACTACTAGAAGCGCTGCATCGCAAATCTGCATAAGCAGGGTTTTAGGTGACAAATTACATTTCAACAGCATGTTACTCACATTAAAAAAGGCCAGCTAATTAGCTGGCCTTTTTGCTGTTTACCTAATCGAATCGATTAACTTAAACCGCAGATTGGAAGATCACTTCGCCGGCTTTCTGAGTGTAAGATTCAATCTTATCGAAATTCAGGTAACGATAAGTGTCTGCCGCAGTGGCATCAAGCTCTTTGGCATAATCTTGGTACTCAGTCACGCTGGGCAGACGACCCAGTAACGCCGCTACAGCCGCTAGCTCAGCAGAGGCTAAGTAGACGTTAGCCCCCGTACCTAAACGGTTAGGGAAGTTACGTGTTGAGGTCGATACCACAGTTGCGCCTTCAGCTACGCGCGCTTGGTTACCCATGCACAATGAACAACCAGGGATCTCGATACGCGCACCAACACGACCGAAGATAGCGTAGTAGCCTTCTTCTGTTAGTTGATCTCTGTCCATCTTAGTTGGTGGCGCGATCCACAAACGCGTTGGCAGGGTTTTAGCAAACTTATCCAGCATCTTACCCGTTGCGCGGAAATGGCCGATGTTCGTCATACAAGACCCGACGAAGACTTCGTCAATCTTAGTATCGGCAACCGATGACAATAGCACAGCGTCATCTGGATCGTTTGGCGCACATAAAATAGGCTCTTTGATCTCATTCAAATCGATTTCGATCACTTCGGCGTATTCTGCATCGCTGTCGGCTTCCATCAACACTGGGTTCGCTAGCCACTCTTGCATCGCAGTGATACGACGCTCGATAGTACGACGATCGCCATAGCCTTCGGCAATCATCCACTTCAACATGACGATGTTAGAGTTGAGATATTCGATGATTGGCTCTTTGTCTAGCTTGATAGTACAACCTGCAGCGCTACGCTCGGCTGATGCATCAGAAAGCTCAAACGCTTGCTCAACTTTCAGCTTTTCAAGCCCTTCAATCTCAAGGACTCGACCAGAGAAAGCATTAATTTTGCCTTTCTTCTCAACGGTCAGTAAGCCCATTTCGATAGCTTTGAGCGGAATAGCATGTACCAAGTCACGCAATGTGATACCGGGCTGCATCTCACCTTTAAAGCGTACCAGTACAGATTCAGGCATATCCAGCGGCATGACACCTGTCGCGGCAGCAAACGCCACTAGACCAGAACCTGCTGGGAACGAGATACCGATTGGGAAACGGGTATGCGAGTCACCACCAGTACCAACCGTATCAGGCAATAGCATGCGGTTTAACCACGAGTGGATAACCCCGTCACCTGGACGCAGTGATACACCGCCACGGTTCATGATGAAATCAGGCAGCGTGTGATGCGTGTTCACGTCAACTGGCTTTGGATAAGCCGCGGTGTGACAGAAAGACTGCATGGTCAAATCGGCGCTAAAGCCAAGACAAGCCAAATCTTTCAGCTCATCACGGGTCATAGGACCTGTCGTGTCTTGAGAACCCACAGAAGTCATCTTAGGTTCGCAGTATTGGTTTGGACGCACACCAGCAACACCACACGCCTTACCAACCATCTTCTGCGCTAGGGTGTAACCCTTGCCAGAATCAACCACATCTTGTGGACGAACAAAAATATCTGATGCAGGTAACCCTAGTGTTTCACGTGCACGATCAGTCAGGCCACGGCCGATGATCAATGGAATACGTCCACCAGCACGCACTTCATCTAACAAGACTTCGGTTTTCAGTTTGAATTCTGAAATTACTTCGTCAGTGCCGTGACGCTTAACCACACCTTGATATGGGTAGATATCAATCACATCACCCATGTTCATTTCGTTAACATCAAGTTCGATAGGCAAAGCGCCAGCATCTTCCATGGTGTTAAAGAAAATTGGGGCAATTTTACCGCCTAGGCAGAAACCGCCAGCGCGCTTGTTAGGCACATAAGGAATATCATCGCCCATGAACCACAACACAGAGTTAGTGGCCGATTTACGCGAAGAACCGGTACCGACAACATCACCCACATACACGAGCGGATGGCCTTTCTCTTTAAGGCTTGCGATCTCTTTGATTGGGCCCACAACACCTGGTTCATCAGGTACGATACCGTCACGGGCATTTTTTAGCATAGCTAAAGCGTGCAATGGAATATCTGGACGAGACCATGCATCTGGCGCTGGAGACAAGTCATCGGTGTTGGTTTCACCAGTCACTTTGAATACGGTCAGGGTCACTTTTTCAGCCAGCTTTGGACGGTTCAAGAACCACTCTGCATTCGCCCAAGACTCAACCACTTGCTTAGCGTGAGCGTTACCCGCTTGCATTTTTTCAACGACATCATGATAGGCATCAAACATCAGTAGGGTGTTTGATAAGGCTTTTGCCGCTAACGGCGCTTGAGCATCGTTATCTAGCTGAGCGATCAGTGGCTCGATGTTGTAGCCGCCTTGCATAGTGCCAAGCAATTCAACTGCGCGCGCTGAAGATAGGATAGGTGAAGTCACTTCACCTTTAGCAAGTGCATCGAGAAAACCTGCTTTAACGTATGCAGCTTCATCAACACCTGGTGGAATTCGGTTTTCTAGCAGGTCAAGAATAAATTCTTGCTCACCCGCTGGCGGATTTTTTACTAATTCGATTAACTCGGCCACTTGATGGGCATCTAGTGGCTTAGGGACTACGCCCTCTGCAGCACGTTCTGCGACGTGTTTACGATATGCTTCTAGCACGGCAACATTCCTCTTTGTTTGGCGTTCTAACAGCGAAACTGCACGTCTTCAATTTTGAAGTAACATTTTGAAGTTAACAGTCAAGCAGGCTTAACCCGTATTTCCGGCCGCATTATACTACAGCTTTGCAAAAGTATGAATCAGATCACACTCTGAGAAGTGAGAAATTACCGGGATTCTCTAGGGCACAAGGCAATTTATCTCAGTGATAAAACAAATGAAATTAGACGATAGTTTGAAACAACCACCAACCAACTGATAAATATATACTTTAATGGTTAACAATAATTTATTATAAACACATTAAAAAGGCACATTTATGTGCAATTTTTTTTAAAGAACTTATTCATAACGGTCGTATTCAGCCCATAAATCCGCATAATATTCCATCGACAATGCGTAAATAACCATCAGGAATGGCTCAATGAACCACAACAAAGTAGCGGCAGTGATCTTCGACATGGACGGAGTATTAATCGACTCTGAGCCCAGTTGGCAGGCGGCTGAAATCAGTGTATTTGGCCAATTAGGTTTACCTATTTGCCTGCAAGACACGCTACAAACCACCGGATTGCGTATCGACCAAGTGGTCGACTATTGGTATCAACGCCACCCTTGGCCAGACTATGACAATCGAGCCACTGCCAATGCCATTGTGCAGCAGGTTGCGGCAGGAATATTGCGCAGCGGTGAAGCCATGCATGGCGCCATATCGGCTCTGCAAGCCTGCCAAGATAAGCCGTTAAAAATTGGCTTAGCTACCTCTTCATCATCGCCACTCATCGAGGCCGTACTGCAAAAACTGGATATAGGCCATTATTTTAATGCCATCTGCAGCGCCGAGTCGCTCACCTTTGGCAAACCGCACCCTGAGGTTTACCTTAATTGCGCAGCCGCGTTACAGGTCCCCCCCCAATCGTGTATCGCCGTGGAAGATTCTTTTAATGGCCTTATCGCCGCACGCGCAGCCAATATGCACACTGTGGTGGTACCGGCAAATCATGAAGCGACGCAGGCTAAATGGGCGGCGGCTCATCGGAAACTGGATGACTTGACCCAGTTAAGTGACTATGTAAGTCAGGTATTGCGTGCCCAGTAGCTTGCCCATCACTTAAGCAAGCGACCGTTAGCTCCTATGAGATAAAAAGCCCACATCAAATGATGCGGGCTCTTACTTAATCGTTGACCTACCACTTTGGTTACCACATATGGCTGCGATAAAAGCTAAGTAAATATACCTTAATTAAGGGCTACCAATTTTTACCTAAGAATAAAAACACCGATTTTTCACCGTCATCGGCCCAACCAAAGCCAAAGGCTGCCGGCCCCATCGAAGTATCGGTACCAAAGTAGAGGCTCCCTCCGTAAAGCAATTCGCCAAAATTAACTTCATCACGTGCCAACCAGACATTACCCGCTTCAATACTGGCCCCCAAGTAGAGCGGGTAATCTGTCATCCCTAACATATCGCGGCCAAGATCGTATTGATAAACAAATGCACCAAACACCTTATGTGGGCCAACCAGCGCATTTTTATGATAGCCAGATAAATTAAGGAAGCCGCCTAGTTCAGAAACATGCACACTGAACTGGTCATCATTGTCGACAGTTGCAAACGAAGCTATCCCCACAATGGCATGATTATTAACACTTAAGGCGCCACGCCAACTGCCCTCAAACTGAAAGGATATCTCTGACGGATTACTAGAAAGCTGTTGCGGGCTCTCATCTTTACGGTAGAAGACATTCAGCTCCAGACGATTACCCGACGTGGGGAAGTTAATACTGTCAAGGTCATCAAACCCAAACTTCAGGTAGCCACCATAGGAGTTGTAATCTAAATCATCAAACAGAGCCACGTTTTCTAAATAGCCTTGCTCGACGGTCAAGCCCAGCTCAATAGCCCCTTGATTGACGTAATTAAAACCAATACCCAGATCGGCGCGATAATTGGTTTGGCTCAATTGCAACACACGATTGTTTTCTTGGTAAAAATCCCAATCTTTACGTTCATAAGAGAGTTCGGTACGGGCAAAATAACGTTGATCAGAGTCGAGCGGCAAATAAAATTCGCTAGAGAGTAGCTTCTCAAACCCGAGGCGTAATTCGTTACGCCACTCGCCGCCGTATTGAGTCAGATCGGTAAGGGTATATGCCACATCCAGTGACACAACCGAATCTAAGGTGAAATCATCTTCCCAACTAAAGCCAAGCTGAAAATAATTGGGCCCCCAAGATTTGGCTTGAGTGTTGAGCACCAGTATTCTGCCAGCATCGGTATCGATAAATTCGGCGTTGACTCGCTCAAACTTATCTAACGCATAAATATTGCTAATCCCTTGTTCTAAGGTCTTTTTGTCAACAACATCACCCACCTTTATCCCTAAGGTTTCATGTAATAATTTAGTGCTGACCTTAGAGTTGTTTTCAAAACGTAATGCCACTACGGGCTGACGAATATTAGCGTTCCAGCTTAATCGCTGCGCGTCTTTTTCCGCCTGATAGGCAAGATAAGCTGCAGGACTGATCGACAAGCTTTTGAGTTTATCCAGCTGCGAGGCTATCGCATCCCCCCCCAAGCGGTAGGCCTCGGGCATGATGGTGAAATCTGTAGTACTGAGCTCGCCCACCTCTGGGCGTATTAGAATATCTTGTTCTGTCAGCAGTTGTTTTTGGCGCTCGGTACTGGCGTTAGTCAACATGGTCGATAGCTGATTCAATACCGCAACCGTACTGGCCAACTGATCGCGTTTAACCAAAGATGAGCCAATATCGACCGCAATCACAATATCGGCCCCCATCGCCTTAACCACATCGACAGGCATATTGTTCGCTATGCCACCATCGACTACCATTTTGCCATTGTATTGCGCCGCTTGTAGAGCGCCAGGAACCGTTGCCGAAGCCTGCATCGCATCGACTAGACTGCCGTGATCCATCACCACTGGCAGGCTTGTTTCTAAATCGGTGGCAACCGCCCGATAGGGAATGGCAAGTTGATCGAAACTGTTAAATTTATGGACTAAATCGGTAGAGCGTTGCAGTAATATCGACATGGTCTGGCCGCGCAGCAAGCCGTTGGGCATCTTCACCTCTTTATCGCTGTATCCCACATTGATAGGAATATTAAACCTATCTCTGTGCTGCTTGTCGCGATAACTCAGCGCCTCACGAGGGATGATATCGGAATAACCATCGCTCCAATTTTCCCCCATCATGATAGCTTCAATTTCGCTAGCATTATAACCCAGCGCATACATGCCACCGACGTAGGCACCAATACTGGTGCCTGCCACAAAATCAACCGGGATTCGCTGCTCTTCGAGCACTTTAAGCACCGCCACGTGAGCAGCCCCTTTGGCACCACCGCCACTGAGCACTAGGCCCACCTTGGGGCGAGCATCATCAGCCAGAGCGTTAGCGCCATAAAAGAGTGTTACAGATAGCAACAAGAAACGTATCATATAGGGTCTTTATTCAGATGGTTGATACAAGGAAATACAGTCTAGCAAACAACTTAACAAACTAAAAAGTTTGCTGTTTGCTCAATAACATTACTGGGTAATACCGGCGTGCTGCTGCGCATTGAGATACGCCTCAAACTCTGGCACCGCCATGGGTTTAGCATAATAGTAGCCTTGAATAATGTAACAACCTCGACTGAAGACCTGTTCAAGTTGCGCTTTGGTCTCCACGCCTTCGGCAACAACCGTTAACTTCAGGTTGCGCGCCAACTCAATAATACTACTGACGATGGCCTGATCGGCCGGATTATTAGCAATATCAATTAAGAAGGAGCGATCGACTTTTAAGGTGCTAACATCAAAACTACGCAAATAAGCCAGCGACGAGTAACCCGTACCAAAATCATCAATGGCAACATCGATCCCTAAAATGCGTAAGGCTTGTAGGTGCTCTTTGGCAATATGAAGCTCTTTCATCAACACCCCTTCGGTGATCTCCAGCCCCAACATGTGCGCAGGCATCCCCGATGTGTGCAATGCCTGCTCAATCCCTTGAATAAAATCGGGCTGCCTGAAATGCACCGCTGAAATATTGATAGACAGCTGCAGTTCATCGCCATAACGCTTAGCCCATTGAGCCCCTTGCATACAGGCCTGCTTTAGCACCCAACGATCGATATCGATAATCAAACCACAAGACTCTGCGACCTTAATAAAGATATCGGGTCGAATATATCCCTCTTCGGGGTGATGCCAGCGCAGTAGCGCTTCCATGCCAACCACTCTGTCATCTTTTAGCATATCAATCTGCGGTTGATAGTGCAGCTCAAACTCCTCTCGGGCTATAGCCTTATGCAGATCGGCCTCAAGCTTGAGGTGATACAAGGATTGCGCATTACGCTCGGCAGAATAATATTGAAAGTTACCTCGCCCCTCTTCCTTAGCATGATACATCGCCTGATCGGCGTTTTTAATCAAGGTCTCCGCCTGCTTGGTATCATCAGGCCAGAGGCTCACGCCAATACTGGTTGAGATAAAAAACTCCCGCCCATAGAGTTCGAACGGCAGCTCAATTTGGCGGATCAGCGATTCGCACAGATGATTAATAGCATCAATATCATTAACATTGCGCAGTAAGATCAGGAATTCATCACCACCAAAGCGGCACAGAGTGTGCTCATCAGACACACAAGATTGCAGCCGTTTAGCCGCTTCAATCAGTAGCGCATCACCCATGCTGTGGCCGTAAGAATCGTTAACGCTTTTAAATCGGTCGAGATCAAGAAAGACCAGCGCTAATGTCTCATCTTTGGCTTCGGCGCGTTGAATACTTTGTGCCAACCGAGCGGAAAACAGCGTACGGTTAGGCAGCCCTGTCAACACATCGTAATTCGCTAAACGGCGTAGCTCTGCCTCAGTTTGCTTGCGCTCAGAAATATCCGAGAACACGGCCACAAAATGGGAAACGCGGCCTACCTCATTGGTCATTGTCGACAAATTTAACCATACAGGACACATCTTTTTATCTGGGGTATAAAAGCTATGCTCGCCAGTCCAAGTCAGCGCTTGCTGAAGTAGAATCCGGATATAATGATTATCAGCCTGCATATTTGATGGTAAGTCATTATCACTTAGTAGTGCAGAGAACTTACACCCGATGAGCGCCTCACTGCTCACCTGCAATATGGTTTGCGCTGCCCGATTAGAGACTTTCACCCGTTCATCGGCATCAAGAATTAACACCCCCTCAGAAGTATTGCTAAAGGCTTGGGCCAATAACTTCACGTCATCTTCTAAGCGACGTTGTTGAGTAATATCGCTATAGATACCTGCCACTTTCTTAATGGCGCCAGTAACAGGATCAAACTCAAGCGGCCGACCACTGACACGCGTCCAGCCCCAAGTCCCATCGAGCCGCAGATAACGATAGTCGACATCGATGCGCACCTCTTGTTGATTTAGCAACCGCTGCCAAGCCTTTATCACTCGAGGACGGTCTTCGTCATGAATAGGAAACTCCTTGATACTGATTAACAAGCGTTGCTCACTGCAGGGAAAGTTGCCGCCACGATTTTCTAAATTAAACAGCCCGGTATCGCTATGCCATTCCCATAATTCTGAGTCGCTGCCACGCAGCGATTGACGCAAGCGTTCTTCGCTTTCACGCAGCGCGCGGTTGACTCGTTTAAAGGCCGATAATTGCTTCTGCCTCACCATCAAAAAGTATAATCCACTCACAATGGCAACCAGCGAAATCAAGGCTTTAAACCACTCACTGGTCCACCAATAGTCTTCAACGCTAAATGAGTAGGAGAACGGAGTTTGTGACCAGACACCATTTTGCTCGCTAAGAATGTCGAGGGTATATACACCTGCAGATAATCCCGCAATATTGACCTGAGATTGCCCCTGCAATAACACATAGTTGGCGGGGGGCTGCCCGTTATTGCGGCGTAAACGATACTGTAACTGCAAGGGCGCATCGGTCAGAAAATCTGAACTGGTTAACTGAAAGCTAATCATGCGAGCACCGGGCGCAACGACACTATTAGGCTCAGGCAAGAGCGCTCTTTTGGTGGCTCCATCAAAAAATATCGACATCGACTCCAGCATGATCCCATCGGTGACCACACGGTTGCTCAGCTTAGTCACGTCAATCAATTCGACACCGTTGGGACTGCCAATGTATAAGCCAACACCAGGCTCATAAAACGAAGCGCCATCATTCAGCTCATTGTTCAACAGTCCGTCTTGTTTCTCGATAACCAGGAGCTGACCGTTAGCCAACGTTTGGCGGATCAGCGAATTGTTACAACCCACAATGCGATAATCAGCCAGTTGTTCAATAAAATATACCGACCCACATTCAAGCTGCCAATTCTGAGTTAACCGCTCAGTCAGTCCCGTTTGAGGTTGGTATTCCATTAAGCCATTAGGCGAGGTTCCCAGCCATAGCAGGCCTGGCTCCACTTCGCTGATATAACTAATATCGACCGCTCGCTCACCGTCATCAATCACATCACTGCGTGAGTAATAGATCCCCAGCTTATCGATATAGCCAAACTGATCGCCGCCCCCCAGCCATAACTTTCCGTCACTGGCACGGTAAATGGTTCGCAGCGAGCTTTGATAGCGTTTACCGTCCACATCTTGCCGTGGTAAGAGACTCACCTCATCAGTGCCCTCATCCCAGTAAAACAGCCCTGTTGCAGTAACAAACCACCAGCGCTGAGTGAGCAAAGGATCGTGGTACACCAAGTAGATAATCTTATTTTCAAGCGAAGATTGACCACCAGTCCACTGTGCAAAACGCACAACCTGTTTATTATCGCGATTATAGATAAATAAACCGTTCGTGGTACCTATCAGTAGGTGCACCGCATCGAGCGGCTTAATGTTATAAACACTGTCATTGACCTCCATCGCGGCAATAGGGATCAAATGACTCTGGCCTTGCTGCCGATTGATCTCGATTAACCCCTGATCTGTCCCCAGCCATAGCCACTCTCGTTGGCTAAAGATGGTCCACACCATATCATCGGCAAGTAGATATGGCGGCTCCTGTGTATAGCTTTCAAGCACAAACTCGGCGGTATCGGCCACAAGCGCTAATTCGCTGCCCGAACCACCGACCCAAATAAGATCATTACTGTCCACCGCAATGGCATGTAAATAGTTAAGATCAGCAGCAGACTTAAGCTGCGCATTCAAGGGGTTAGTTTCACCCGTATCTGGATGCCACTTTACCAGCTCGTCACGACCAGCAAGCCACAAGAATCCCTGCTTATCTTGACTGATGTCAGAGATATGAAATGATGCTTGGGTTATTTTTTCGACCGTTAGTGTGTCAGGATGGACGCGGTATAAACCACTGCTGGCCCCCAGCCATACCCGCTGCTGGTTGTCTTCAAATAGGATTTTTATCAATCCATTAGCTTCAGTCCAAGCAAAAACGCCCTTGAGCATACCTAAGCTATCTCTTAGCTGAAGCTCTCGTTTTCTCGCCAGAATAAGTTGGTTACTTTCACCGACTGATAATGCTAACCACTTTGAATCAGGGTCGTGGGGCAACGCATTAATAAAGGTCAGCGTCATTGCAGGATAATCAAAACGATACAGTTCACCGACGTTATTGAGCAGCATATAACTGCCATCGTTTTGCTGGGAGAGACCAAGTAAACCACTGCGGCGGGCATGGCTAAATAACACTGGGCTACCAAACTGGCTAAACTCATCGCTAACCATATTGTACAGATAGGTGTTGGCATAAGTACTGACCAACAAATGGGTATCACTCAACGGTTCTGTCAGCGCAATAAACTCATCAGACAAACGGATACCATCGACATTCTTATCAATTCGGCGAGACTTGGTATTACTTATACGATACAAGCCCTCTTCGGTCGATAGCCAAGTGTAACCATGCTTATCGAAACTAATGTCATTGACCTTGGCGTTATGCAAACCATCATGAGCATTAAACACCCGTTGCACTAATTGATCGCCATGCACCGGCAAGGCTAAACTGCCTATAAACAAAAACGCCAACAGCAAGCGCCAAAGTAGCCCAAGATGAATAAAACAAATCCGCTTAGCAATTAAGCTAGCTAATGATAATTGACAAGTTGTTATCGCGACTAACCCCATGTAACGGAAATGATAAAACAATGTAAGAGTTAGATTAGCAAAAAAAAAGCGCTCAATGAGCGCTTTTTTTTAATAACTGCAGTTATTTTTTCTTCTTTGCCTTTGGATTTGGCAAATCAGTAATTGAACCTTCATAAATTTCAGCAGCAAGACCTACTGACTCATGTAAGGTTGGATGAGCATGAATAGTCAGCGCCAAATCTTCTGCATCACAACCCATTTCGATTGCAAGGCCGATTTCACCCAGTAGTTCGCCACCGTTAACACCCACGATAGCACCACCAATAACGCGGTGAGTCTCTTTATCAAAGATCAGCTTAGTCATACCTTCAGAGCAGTCTGAAGCGATCGCACGACCACTAGCAGCCCATGGGAAAGTTGCTGTTTCATAAGCAATGCCTTGCTCTTTAGCTTCTTTCTCGGTAACACCTACCCAAGCCACTTCTGGGTCAGTGTATGCAATTGATGGGATCACTTTTGGATCGAAGTAGTGCTTCATGCCCGCAATCACTTCAGCGGCAACATGGCCTTCATGCACACCTTTGTGAGCCAGCATAGGTTGACCGACGATATCACCAATAGCGAAGATGTGTGGCACGTTAGTGCGTAACTGCTTATCCACATTGATAAAGCCACGCTCGTCGATGTTAACACCCGCTTTATCGGCGTCGATTAACTTACCGTTTGGTGTACGACCAATGGCAACCAATACAGCGTCATAACGAACAGGCTCAGCCGGGGCTTTTTTGCCTTCCATTGACACATAGATACCATCTTCTTTGGCTTCTACTGCGGTCACTTTTGTTTCAAGAATCAGGTTAAACTTCTTCTTAATTTTCTTAGTGTACACGCGCACGATATCTTTATCGGCAGCAGGGATCACTTGGTCGAACATCTCAACTACATCAATTTCGCTACCCAGTGAAGAGTACACAGTACCCATCTCTAGACCGATAATACCGCCCCCCATAACGAGCAACTTACCTGGCACTTCTTTCAGCTCTAGCGCATCAGTTGAATCCCAAATGCGTGGATCTTCATGAGGAATAAAAGGGAGCTGGATTGGACGAGAGCCCGCAGCGATAATGGCTTTTTCAAAGTGAATCACTTTAACACCATCTTCACCGGCCACTTCAAGCGTGTTAGGGCCAGTAAACTTACCTAGGCCATTAACGACGTCAACTTTACGCATCTTAGACATGCCGCCAAGACCTCCTGTCAACTGGCTGATGACGCTTTGCTTAAACTCACGCAGTTTATCAAGATCGATCTGTGGTTCGCCAAACACCACACCGTGGTTAGCAATCGCTTTCGCTTCTTCAATCACTTTAGATACGTGTAGCAGTGCTTTTGATGGGATACAGCCGACGTTTAGACAAACACCACCAAGGGTGCTAAAACGCTCAACGATCACAGTCTCTAGCCCTAAATCGGCAGCACGAAATGCCGCTGAATAGCCAGCAGGACCCGCCCCTAATACCACTACCTGAGTTTTGATTTCGTTACTCATGCTTTCCTCTATTCTTTTTCATTCCGTTGGGAGGAATTCCGGCCCAACGCTATATGACGCCAGCTTTTGAACGTATGTTCTTGTAAGGTGGCCGCATTTTAACCTTTCAACGAGTTAAACAAAAGGCTACTCAACCTGAGTAGCCTTAATCATTACAAAATAAGTGTACGTATGTCGGACAGCATACTTGACAGCGTCACACTGAAGCGTGCAGCCATAGCGCCATCGATAACGCGGTGATCATAAGATAAAGACAGCGGCAACATTAACTTAGGCTCGAAATCTTTACCATTCCACTTAGGTTTAATCTCTGACTTAGACACACCAAGAATCGCCACATCAGGGTAATTCACAATCGGTGTAAATGCCGTACCACCAATACCGCCGAGGCTAGAGATGGTGAAACAGCTGCCCTGCATGTCGGTCGCTTTTAGCTTACCGTCACGGGCCTTGATAGAGATCTCCATCAGCTCGGCAGATAATTCAAGAATGCCTTTCTTATCGACATCACGTACAACCGGTACGACCAAGCCGTTAGGCGTATCGACCGCCACACCAATGTGGTAATACTTCTTCTTGATCAGCGACTCGCCATCAGGGCTCAAGCTAGCGTTGAACACCGGGAACTGTTGCAGTGTCTTAGCAACGGCTTTCATCATAAACACCAATGGGGTGATCTTGATGCCGCTCTTCTGCTTAGCCGCCAGCTCATTTTGCTGCTTACGGAACGCTTCCATCTCAGTGATATCGGCCTCATCGAACTGTGTCACATGGGGAATCGTGACCCAGTTACGGTGAAGGTTTGGACCCGAGATCTTCTGAATACGGCTTAGTGGTACTTCTTCCACTTCGCCAAACTTAGCAAAATCAACCTTAGGCGCGGCAATCACATTGAGCCCACCAGCGCCACCCGCAACGGCTGTCGCCGCGGTGGCTTTTGGACGGCTTAGCTCATACTTGATAAACGCTTGTACGTCTTCCTTAAGAATACGTCCTTTACGCCCAGTCCCTGTGACCAAGTTTAAGTCGGCACCAAATTCGCGCGCTAAACGGCGCACGGCAGGTGAGGCATGTACCGCGCCTGTATTAGGAGTGCTACCGGCACTTGGGTGATGCGGTACTGGCGGCTTACTTGCAGTAGGAGCCTGTGCAGTAGGAGCCTGTGCTGGCGCCGCAGGGGCAACTGGCGCAGGCGCTGCGGCTGGTGTAGGCGCTGCAGCTGGCGCAGCTGACTGAGTCTCAACTGTTGCGATAACACTACCTTGAGAAACTTTATCGCCCACCTTCACCGTTAACGATACCAGTTTACCGGCAAACGGCGCTGGCACTTCCATGGTCGCTTTGTCGGTTTCAAGCGTGATAAGGCCTTGGTCGGCTTCAATCATATCGCCCACAGCCACCAGCACTTCAATCACATCGACATCAGCGGCATCGCCAATATCTGGTACGGCAATCTCTTTCACTTCAACCCTAGTTGCTGCTTGCGCGGCCGCAGGCGCTGGAGCAGCCTCTGCAACCGGTGCAGGTGCAGCGGCTTCACCGCCAGCAACTTGCAGCATCAATACTAGCGAGCCTTGAGACACCTTATCGCCCACAGCGACTTTCAGTTCAGTCACCACACCCGCAGCAGGTGCAGGCACCTCCATGGTGGCTTTATCGGTTTCAAGAGTGATAAGCCCAGTATCCACATCGATACTGTCGCCCACGGCCACTAATACTTCTATCACATCCACATCGGACGCATCGCCGATATCGGGCACGGTCACTTCAATAATCTGTGACGCCGATGGCGCTGCAGCAACTGGCGCGGCTACAGGCGTCGGCTCAGCGGCAGGTGCGGCTGGAGCTGGCGTTTCTGCTGCTGGCGCAGGCGCTGCAGTCTCTGCCCCCGCGGCGCTCATCATCGCAATCAAGGTGCCTTCTGACACTGTGTCGCCTACGGCCACTTTCAGCTCAGCAAGGGTGCCAGCGAAAGGCGCAGGAATATCCATGGTCGCCTTATCGCTTTCTACCGTAATGATCGACTCTTCTGCTTCGATACTGTCACCGACAGCAACGCAGATCTCGATAACTTGTACTTCATCCCCACCAATATCGGGGACTAACACTTCTTTTAATTCAGCCATTATCTGTTCCCTTACGCGTACTGTGGGTTGATCTTGTCAACGTCGATGCCGTATTCAGCAATCGCTTTAGTCAACACATCCACTGGCAATTCGTTGCGGTCAACGAGTGACTTAAGTGCAGCGATAACAATAAACTTGGCGTCCACTTCAAAGTGATGACGTAAGTTATCGCGACTGTCAGAGCGGCCGAAACCGTCAGTACCTAGTACTTTGTAGTCTGTTGGGATATAAGCACGCAGTTGCTCGCCGTATATCTTCATGTAGTCCGTCGCCACAATCGCAGGAGCATCACTCGATAGCACTTGGCTAATATAAGCTTGCTTAGGCGTTTCGGTTGGGTGCAGCATGTTGTAACGCTCTGCCGCTTGACCGTCGCGAGTTAGCTCGTTAAAGCTGGTAACGCTGAATACATCAGAGGAAATACCGAAATCTTTTGCCAGCGCTTGCGCCGCTTTACGCACTTGCTCAAAGATGGTGCCACAGCCCATAAGCTGTACCTTACCCTTGCCGCTGCCCGAAACGGACTCAAGCTTGTAGATACCTTTAACGATACCCTCTTCTGCGCCTTCAGGCATTTCTGGCTGAACGTAGTTTTCGTTCATTGTGGTCAAGTAGTAGAAGATATCTTCTTGGTTTTCGCCATACATACGACGGATACCATCTTGAACCACAACCGCAATCTCATAACCGTAAGTGGGATCATAAGAGATACAGTTTGGAATCGTGTTGGCTAATACATGGCTGTGACCATCTTGATGCTGCAGACCTTCGCCGTTAAGCGTGGTACGCCCTGACGTGCCACCGACCATAAAGCCACGCGCACGCATATCACCCGCAGCCCATGCCATATCACCAATACGTTGGAAACCAAACATAGAGTAATAGATATAGAAAGGGATCGTTGGCATGTCGTTAACCGAATAACTGGTTGCCGCCGCGACCCAAGATGACATTGCACCTAGTTCGTTAATCCCTTCTTGCAGTACTTGGCCCGACTTATCTTCGCGGTAGTAAGCCACTTGATCAGAGTCTTGTGGGATATACTTCTGCCCTTCGTGTGCGTAAATACCCACTTGACGGAACAGACCTTCCATACCAAAAGTACGCGCTTCATCAGGAATAATCGGCACGATACGCTTACCGATCTTCTTGTCTTTGAGCAGTGCAGTCAAAATACGCACAAACGCCATGGTGCTTGAAATTTCACGGCCGTTAGAGCCTTTAAGCACCGAGTCAAAAATCTTCAGTGATGGCACCTCTAGATCTTCTGAGAATTTAGAGCGACGCGCAGGCATTGCTCCATGCAGCTCTTCACGACGCGCTTTGAGGTACTTAACCTCTTCAGAATCGGCACCTGGATGATAGAAAGGAATATCTTCTAACTGGTCATCAGGGATCGGAATATTGAAACGATCGCGGAAATATTTAAGTGATTCAACACCCATCTTCTTCACGTTGTGGGCGATGTTTTTACCTTCACCCGCATCACCCATACCATAACCTTTTACGGTTTTAGCAAGGATAACCGTTGGACGCCCCTTAGTGTTTTTAGCATGCTGCAGCGCAGCAAAAATCTTAACAGGGTCATGACCACCACGATTTAGACGCCAAATGTCATCATCTGACATGTTAGCCACCATCTCGGCAGTCTCCGGGTACTTACCAAAGAAGTGCTCACGCGTATACGCGCCGCCTTTGGCTTTACAGTTTTGGTATTCACCATCAACGGTTTCTTCCATCAACTGCAGTAGCTTGCCGCTAGTGTCACGCGCCAATAGTGGATCCCAGTAGCGACCCCAAATCACTTTAACCGCTTCCCAGCCTGCGCCGCGGAATTCACCTTCAAGCTCTTGGATGATCTTACCGTTACCACGAACAGGACCATCGAGACGCTGTAAGTTACAGTTAACGATAAACACCAAGTTATCCAGCTCTTCACGGGCAGCAAGGCCGATGGCACCTAAGGTTTCAGGCTCATCACACTCACCATCACCCAAGAAGCAGTATACGGTTTGCTCAGAGCAATCTTTCAGACCACGGTCGGTAAGATACTTAAGGTAACGGGCTTGGTAAATCGCTTGAATTGGACCAAGACCCATAGAAACCGTCGGGAACTGCCAGTAGTCAGGCATCAACTTAGGGTGTGGGTATGAAGAGAGACCTTTGCCATCAACTTCTTGACGGAAGTTGTTCATCTGATCTTCGGTAATACGCCCTTCAAGGAATGAACGCGAGTAGATACCCGGTGCAATATGACCTTGGAAATAAACCAAATCGCCGCCATCTTTTTCATTAGGCGCACGGAAGAAATGGTTAAAACACACATCGTAAATCGTGGCACTAGAGGCGAAACTGGAAATGTGACCACCTAGCTCAAGATCTTTTTTCGATCCGCGCAGTACCATAGCCAAAGCGTTCCAGCGCACGATAGCGCGAATACGACGCTCCATCTCTTGATTGCCCGGCATATGTGGCTCTTGGCCAGCTGGAATCGTATTTAAATACGCGGTCGTCGCTTTATAAGGTAGATGGGTACCGTTACGACGCGCCTTATCAATTAGCTTTTCTAACAGATAATGAGCACGCTCTGGGCCTTCCTGCTCTAATACAGCTTGCAGTGAATCAACCCACTCTTGAGTCTCTAACGGATCTAAATCTTGTAGCATATGTTCAGACATTTCGCAGTCCTTCCCTATATACATGAATAATATGAATTAAGTGATAAAAAATGGCGTTTAAAGTAACTGCCTAAACGCCACTTTTTAGGCGGCGCAGACTACGCTGCAACCGACTGTCTTCTTCCCGTACAGACAACATCACTTCCTCGATATAACTTAAATGTTCGTTCGAGGCTTCTCTTGCTGCTTCGGGATCGCGGCGCACGATAGCGGCAAGTAAATCTCGCCGATGCTCATTTGCCATCTTAGAGGCGTCAGCTCTACGCTTAAGCAACTCTAAGTTTTGCGCCACATTCTTATGCAGCACGGGAGATAAACTCAGTACCAAGTGTAGCATCGCCACATTGTGCGATGCCTCGGCAACCGCGCGATAAAAACACACGATCGCTTCGGCCTGCTCCTCAATATTCGGAGCGGCTTCTACCGCTTGGATTTTTTGTTTGATGTTTTGCATATCCGCATCGGTACCCCGAAGCGCCGCAAAATAAGCCATCATGCCTTCAGTGGCGTGACGAAACTCGAGTAGGTCGTATTGACTCTCAGAATCGCTGTGCATCAGCTCCACAATAGGATCGGCCAAACTCTGCCAAAGTTGCTCTTTGACATAAGTGCCACCGCCTTGACGACGGAGCAACAATCCTTTTGCTTCTAACTTTTGAATGGCTTCACGAAGAGAGGGTCGAGAGACTTCAAATTGCAGTGCCAATTCACGCTCTGGCGGTAATTTTTGTCCCGGTTGCAGACTCCCCTCAAGGATCATCTGCTCCAACTGACCCATGATCACGTCAGAGATTTTTGGCTGGGTGATTTTGCTATAAGCCATATGGGCCTCAGCTCCTATTGTAAATTGGTCTTACCAATTTAATTGACTGAGCGCACTTTATCAAATCACATTTGAGATGTCTAGTTCGTGATCTGCTTCATGTTGCCTCAGGATTTGTGAGGATAGCTGATATTTTGCCGCAGGGGGTCTGACCATTTACCAATAACAAGGTCAACCCCCTCGCACGCTATCCTGATGTAAGTCGGTGGCGCTATGCCACCACGCCAAATATCGTTAACAAAGATAATCCCGTGACTAACAGGATAAAATTTCGTTTACTCAACTGCAGCAAAGAGATAGTCGATTGCACACATATGGGCGTCGCCGATGAGGCCTCGATAGTTTCGGCAGCCAAGGCCACTTCGGCTATCACGCTTCTGGCAGGCATTCGCCATTGCAGCGCCAAGCGGCGCCAACGACTAAATGCAGCCGAAAAATGGCCGCTCAAAACATAACCAAACGCGATCAAGCGACTCGGCAGCCAATCAAGCACGGTCAACGCCGAGTCCACCAGCGGTAAGCGGATTTTTTGGCTAGCGGCCTCATCAAAAAAATAACGCACGGTACAATAAAGCACGGCGCCAGCAGGCCCACAGAAAATTAAATACAGCGCCACTGCACCATAAAAACGATAATTAACCCAAGCCACGGTCTGACCCACCTTAGCACCTAAGTCAGTTTCCGATATCGCATCGAGATTAGTGCTGGGATCAAGTGCCTCGGCAAAGTGATAACATGCTTGTACATCTCCTCGGCACGCCGCTTGAATATACTGCTTAAAGACTTGCCGCTGCTTGAGATGACTAAAGCATAAAATCGCCACCGCCACCCATAACAGTAAGCTAATAAGCCCCCAAAACATCCCTTCAACAAACCAAGCCAACACCTGTACACTCACCGCGGGTAACAACAGCGCCAGCAGCATCATGGGCTCATTTTTCAGCGAGTTATCACCAAAAAAAGCCTTGTTATACCAAGCCAACAAGGTCTCTAACTGCCAAGCTTGTGGCAACAATTTTAACCGCTCAATCATAATCGCTATCAACAACGAAAACAGCGCCATCTCAGTCTCCTTACCTTGTCAATCAATGGTCTTATCGGCATAGCCGAGTAGACTCTTTTTATACCTAGACCAGTCAAAACTTCCACCAGGATCAGTTTTACGCCCAGGCGCTATATCACAGTGTCCTACTATTCGCTCGCCATTGAGCAAAGGGTAGGCGTCAAACAAGGCTAAGGTTAATTGTTGTAATGTCGCATATTGGGCATAGGTATAGGCAATATCGTCCGTGCCCTCTAACTCGACCCCTATGGCAAAATCATTACACCCCTCGCGCCCCTCATAGCACGACACGCCCGCATGCCAAGCCCTGTCATCGCAGCTGACATACTGCACTAACTCCCCATCACGGCGAATTAAAAAATGGGCCGATACCGTTAATTGGGCCAACTCACAAAAGCTGTCGTCAGCGCTCACATCGATGCAGCCTTGAAACAGTTGGTCAATATAAGGCAAACCAAATTGACCCGCAGGTAAGCTAATGTTGTGGATCACTAATAAGCTCACCTCGCCATGAGGCCGCGGATTAAAGTGTGGCGATACACAGCGCCTTGCATGGCTGACCCAGCCATCATCTTGCATTGTTAGTTTACTCATCTTGCCTCGAATGCGGCCCATTTGCCTATCTTTATATTGTCTAAGTAGGTGTACGGCCCTACGCCAGCGATAGTTAACATTAATCGCTGAGTTTAAAAGCCAATAGCTGCGAATTCACCCGCCTAAAATAGCAAAAAAAAATGTGAAATCCACTTTACCTGCATTTGTCTCGCCTCGCTAGTTAAGGCGCCGCTAACCGATAAAACCTCATCAACAATCATCGCCATACACAGTGATAAACACTTATCACCGCTAACAAGCGTTTTGTTATAGATAAGGGCGGTAACTCAATCTATAATTTACGCTGCTTTTTCAGATTCATATTTGCTATCATTCCAATACAAAACACCAGTGCTAGCAGCCAATACGGGCACAACGCCATAAGGCATTTACGCCACTCTTAATGTCTCCACAAACGGGATAATTAACCACAGGTCGCTAACCGCCACGAGAGACTGCTACTCACAGAGGACAGAAACATGTTGGAAAATGATATAAGACTCGCGGTTAAAATCGCCCTCGAAGAAGATTTAGGCTACCAAGCCGACAGCAATTTGAGTGCCCAAGAAAAACTCAGCGCCGATATTACCGCCCAACTGATCCCAAGCGATCGCTATGCACAGGCCACCCTCATCACCCGTGAAGAGGGAGTATTTTGCGGTAAGGCATGGGCAGAGCAAGTCTTTAATCAGCTCGGCAGCGAAGTCGCCCTCCATTGGCATGTTGATGACGGCGATCTACTCGTCCCCAACCAAGTATTGTGTGAACTGTCGGGCCCGGCGCGTGCCATTTTGACCGGTGAGCGCACCGCCATGAACTTTATCCAAACATTATCGGGCGTGGCCACCCTCACAAAACATTATGTCGATAGAATCGCAGGCACTCACTGTAAACTACTCGACACCCGCAAAACCATCCCAGGGCTGCGCACCGCCCAAAAATACGCGGTCACCTGCGGTGGCGGACAAAACCATCGTATCGGGTTATTCGATGCCTTTTTAATCAAAGAAAATCACATCATGGCCTGTGGCTCAATTGCTCACGCGATTAACGCCGCCCGTCAATTGGCCAGCGATAAATTGGTCGAGGTTGAGGTCGAAAGTCTCGACGAATTAACCCAAGCCTTAGACGCCCAAAGCGATATCGTGATGTTAGACAATTTCGACGTCACCATGATGTTACAGGCGGTCGAGCTTAATAACCGCTACCCTGAGGCCCAGCGCGCTAAGCTAGAAGTATCGGGCAACGTCACCTTAGACACCATCGGCGACTTTGCCAGCACAGGTGTCGACTACATCTCAGTCGGCGCGCTCACTAAACACCTTAAAGCGCTCGACCTATCGTTAAGGCTGAAAGATTAGCCCCAACCGACTCGCCCTCAAGGTCATCAGTCTTACACCATAAGCATGAGGTGCCGCTCAAGGCCATACGCTAGCACCTCATCTATCTGACTTATCGAGCCGCATCACCAGCGGCTCGGCTTAATCACAACCATCCTTAAAAAGATAAAGCAGAGGAGGCAGTCCATGCTGTACGGCTAATGACTAAAACCGACCTAATCACCAAGCCTAGTACACGACCTCATGCAAGCTCGCCTAATTTTAAGCACTATTTATTAGCGCTATTTATAAGCACCTAATTTTAAGCACTATGTTATAAGCGCTAATGACCCCAAAAAACCGTCACACACCCAAAAATGTAACAAAAAAGATAATAATAGGTTGCTACTGGCATGCAGCCCAACACACAACCAAGGCTAAATCACTCAAGCCCATTATCGTCACCTAAAACCACAGGCAACCCCCTATAAATAAGTCATCAAGAGCACCCACGTAAAACTTACGACTGACAATAATTTGGCTGCAATAGTCAAGCTCATAGCGAGTCTCCTCACTTGGTAAACAACATTTTTTTGACTAATGGGTGAAATGTGCCATTTATTTAGATAGCGACAAAATTATGTTAGAACTGTTTTTTCAAAAACACCCCAGCATTAGACAAATTTATCGCAAAATTAGTACTTTGTTGTCATTGGTAGTTCCATTCCAGTTAACTTTGTACTAACTTTGACAGCAGGTGAGCCAGCCATTTCAGCCAGCTCTCTACCAAGCTAGACTAAATACTCAGTCGAAATGATGAATATGACGAAAATGGGCTAGTATTGCAGAAGATACGCCACCCAACAGGCTAAACAAACAGATAAGTTGAGTTAAGTAAACTAACATTTATCTTTATTGTTGAAACCAAGGTGTTACATTGCACACTAGCTACCTAGGTTAAGACTAAGTTAACACCAGGTTAACTAGGTGGCTGTAACTTAAACTGCTTACTGGTTCACTGCTAAAGTGAGTAAAAGTGGGTGGCGGGCAGTGGGCAGTGGGCAGTGGGCAGTGGGTAAAACTACCCAAACGACATACGGTACACCAGCAATGTTGTACAACTTATTAATGCGCTACCTTAACCTAGGATAACATCGGCATCATTGCTGCCAAATCCTCAAGTTAATGGCAATTGATAAGCCAATGACCTATCAGCTATTAACTAATAACCTGATAGTAGTTAATTGGATAGAAAACAATAAGCATAGCAAACAATTACTAAACAATAAGATAACATTATCGTCCAACGGAGAGCGTAACAATGAAAGGTATCCAATTGAACCAACAAATCAACAACGCTAAGGGTTTCACCCTAATCGAATTGATGATCGTAGTCGCAATCATCGGTATTCTAGCCGCCATCGCACTGCCTGCTTACAGGGATTACGTTACATCTGCCCAAGGTGGTGCAGCTATGAAAGGTGTTACGGCATTCACTCAGAAAATCCAAACATGTGTTCAGACAGGAATTGGCTGTGATGCTATTGCTAATGAAATTGGTGCAAATAAAAAGTTTACAACAGGTTCAGGTAATACATATGCACAAAATCCTGGAGCAGATCTATCTTTAGTTTGGACTGAGGAAAAGTGTGTTTTAACAGCAACATTCACGCCTAGCGGCGGGGTATCTTATGCAATGACAAATGGAGCTAAAGGCTCAGATACTGAGCTTCCTCTTTGTAAAAAAGGTGCAGGGCTTCCAACCACATAGTATCAATATCATACCGTAAACTCTTATAGTGTGAGTGATTAGATTATCTGATTCACTCACACTTAATTGGCTTCCAATGACCTTATGAGAAAAAGATGCCCACAACAGGCTTACATTTAGGTTTATCAACACTTTTCATAAGAAAAAAACTTCTATCAGAAGAGCAAATTTCTGCTGCGATAACCAAATCTCGTCAATCTAAACAATCACTGGTTTCCACTATCGTAGCAGATAAGCTGATCTCCGCTCGTGAAATTGCCGAGCTCTGTTATGAAGAATATGGCTCGCCGCTACTAGACCTGAATGAATTCGATATTAGCAGCATCCCCGAAGACTTTCTCAATCGTAAACTCATAGAGAAACACCGCTGCCTGCCGCTGTTTAAGCGCGGTAACCGCCTCTATATTGGTACCTCAGATCCCACCAATATTGCTGCCCTAGAAGACTTTCAGTTTAGCGCCGGGCTGCACGCCGAGGCGATATTAGTCGAAGATGACAAACTCACCAAGGCGCTAGAAAAAGTGCTCGAAGAGGATATCTCCGCGCTGGATTTAGACGGCATAGATACCGACTCCCTCTCGGGCATCGAAATAACCGATACCGACAAGCATAATGATGAGCCGACGGGGGATGCTAGTGACGATGCGCCCATTGTTATCTATATCAATAAAATTTTGACCGACGCCATACGTAAAGGGGCGTCGGACTTACACTTTGAGCCTTACGAGAAACGCTACCGCATCCGTTTTCGGGTCGACGGCATATTGCATCAAGTCTCCGAGCCACCGGTGAATCTCTCGGGCCGCATCTCGGCGCGCCTCAAGGTGATGTCAAAGCTGGATATTGCCGAGCGCCGCGTGCCCCAAGATGGCCGCATCAAGATGAAGCTGTCGCGCACTAAATCTATCGATTTTCGGGTGAGCACCCTGCCCACCATCTGGGGCGAAAAAATCGTAATGCGTATCTTAGACTCATCCTCGGCGCAGCTGGGCATCGAAAAGCTCGGCTACGAAGACGATCAGCGCGAGCTGTATGAGCAGATGCTGGCTAAACCCCAAGGGATGATCTTAGTCACCGGCCCCACAGGCTCGGGTAAAACCGTCTCCCTCTATACCGGATTGAATATTCTCAACACCGAAGAGCGCAATATCTCCACCGCCGAAGATCCGGTCGAGATTAACTTAGAGGGGGTCAATCAGGTTCACATCAACCTCAAAGCTGGCCTCACCTTCGCCTCGGCGCTGCGCTCATTTTTACGCCAAGACCCCGATGTGGTGATGGTAGGGGAAATTCGCGATCTCGAAACCGCCGAAATTGCCATCAAGGCGGCGCAAACCGGCCACTTAGTGCTCTCGACCCTGCACACTAACTCGGCGGCCGAAACCTTAACCCGCTTGCTCAATATGGGCGTGCCTGGCTATAACATCGCCAGCTCGGTTAACCTGATTATTGCCCAGCGCCTAGCCAGACGCCTATACACCGAGTGCCGCTTGCCTGAAGAGGTGCCCGAACACGAGCTATTAAAACTTGGCTTTACCCAACTGCAAATCGATGAGGGCTTTACCGTGTATAAGCCTGTGGGCTGCGACCTCTGCTCTGGTGGCTATAAAGGCCGCGTCGGTATTTATGAGGTGATGAAAATGTCAGATGAAATTGCCCGCACCATCATGGAAGGCGGTAATTCACTGCAAATTGCCACCCAAGCCAAGGAGCAAGGCATGCGCGATCTGCGCGATTCTGGCCTACGTAAGGTGATTGCCGGCGTCACCAGCATTGCCGAAATTAACCGTGTGACCAGCTTCTAGCCCAAAACAATAAGTGATTGGCAACTTACAGCCTAAGACTTACAACTTAATACATACAGCTCAATACTTAATACTTACGAGTTAAGGACACACCATGGCCACCGCATCACTTGCTAAGTCAAAAAGCCCATCGAAAAGCAAAAAGCCAAAAGCGGCCAAGGCACAGCCAAAGGTCGTTACCTTCGAATGGAAAGGCACCAATCGTGATGGCAAAAAAACCGGTGGCGAACTACGCGGCACCTCGGCTGCCGAAATCAAAGCCCAGCTAAAGTCTCAAGGGGTAAACCCCAAAGTCGTTAAGAAAAAAGCCGAATCGTTATTTAAACGCGACCCTAAGATCACCGCCATGGATATCGCCATGATGACCCGCCAGATTGCCACCATGTTGGCCGCCGGCGTGCCCATAGTGACCACCTTGGAGATGCTCGGCCGCGGCCACGAAAAGCCGAAGATGCGCGAGCTACTCGCCACTATCGTTGCCGATGTGCAGTCGGGGATCCCGCTGTCGGACTCACTCAAACCCCACCGCAAATATTTCGACGACCTGTATGTCGACCTTGTGGCCGCAGGCGAGCACTCGGGCTCTCTCGATGCGGTGTTTGACAGAATCGCCACTTACCGCGAAAAAGCCGAGGCACTCAAGTCTAAAATCAAAAAAGCCATGTTTTACCCGGCTGCTGTAGTGATAGTCGCTATTTTGGTCACCTCGTTATTGCTGCTCTTTGTGGTGCCTCAGTTTGAAGAGATCTTTAATGGTTTTGGCGCCGAGCTGCCCGCCTTTACCCAATTAATTATTGGTCTGTCTCGCTGGTTACAAGGCTCATGGTATTTCTTTGTCATCGCCATCATTGTTGGGGTATGGGCATTCAAACGCGCCCACTTAACCTCTGAGTCCTTTCGTAATCGTGTCGACGAAGCAGTATTAAAGATCCCGGCCATTGGCGACATTTTGCATAAAGGCGCCATGGCACGCTTTGCCAGAACCTTAGCCACCACCTTTGCCGCTGGTGTGCCATTGATCGATGGCTTAGAGTCGGCCGCTGGGGCATCGGGCAACTATGTCTATCGCAAAGCCCTATTAAAGGTGCGCCAAGAGGTGATGTCGGGCATGCAGATGAACGTTGCCATGCGTACAACAGGGCTATTTCCCGATATGTTGATCCAGATGGTGATGATTGGTGAAGAGTCTGGCGGCCTCGATGAGATGCTTAATAAGGTGGCTAATATCTACGAAATGCAGGTGGATGATGCCGTCGATGGTCTATCTAGCCTTATCGAACCCGTCATGATGGTGGTGATAGGTACCGTGGTGGGTGGCTTGATTGTTGGCATGTATTTACCCATCTTCGAAATGGGTAATGTGGTAGGCTAACCCTTGAATGAAGTTCGTTAATCAATTGCATTTAAAGCGACTATTTAAATAAGCCATTGGTTAAATGAGCTATTGGCCGGCGACTTTGGCATAGAAGATGCCATTTTTAGTAACTAGTTAGCATCAACAAGATAAGTACAATAATGACTCAGTTTATCGATTTAATGGCGCAGCACCCTTGGCTGTTTGCCGCCATCAGTTTTGTCTTTGCCGCCACTATTGGTAGCTTTCTCAATGTGGTGATCCACCGTTTACCTGTGATGATGAAGCGCGAGTGGCAGCAAGAATGCAACCAATACCTCAAGGAATATCATCAAGCCCTGATTGCCCCTATCGCCGATAAACTCGACGCCCCTATCGATGCCTTTCCGGCCAAATACAATTTGATAGTCCCCGGCTCGGCTTGCCCCAAATGCAATACCACGATTAAACCTTGGCATAACCTTCCCATAGTGGGCTGGTTAATGCTTAGAGGTCGCTGCGCCAGTTGCAGCATGCCGATTTCACCTCGCTACCCGGTAATTGAAGCAATTACCGGCGTTGCTATCGCTTATTTAGCCCTGCATTTTGGTCCCAGCTGGCAATTTGCCTTGGCAACATTGCTCACTTTCGCCCTGCTAACGCTAACCTTTATCGATCTCGACGAGATGCTACTGCCCGACCAAATCACCTTACCGCTACTCTGGTTAGGTTTACTCATTAACCTCAATGGCACCTTTGCCACAAGCACCGATGCCATCATTGGTGCCGCCGCGGGTTACTTGAGCCTGTGGAGTGTCTTTTGGGGCTTTAAGTTACTCACAGGTAAGGAAGGCATGGGCTACGGTGATTTTAAACTGCTAGCCGTATTCGGTGCCTGGTTAGGTTGGCAGTTGCTACCTTTGATCATATTGTTATCATCAGTTGTCGGGGCTGTGGTTGGCATCGCGATGATAGTCAATAAGAAAATCAACTCGGGTAACCCCATTCCGTTTGGCCCATATATTGCCATCGCTGGGTGGATTGCCATGTTATGGGGCGAGCAGATAGTCAACGCTTATTTAGCGACCCTATAACCCTCGACCTTTGTCTATAACACTACTTTGAGAGTTTAAGAGCCAGCCATGTCAAATTTTGTTGTCGGATTAACCGGGGGGATTGGCAGTGGAAAAACGACCGTGGCCAACCTGTTTGCCGAATTGGGGATCACCTTGGTTGATGCCGACATCGTCAGCCGAGAAGTGGTCGCCAAAGACAGTGAAGGATTAGCCAAAATAGTCGAACACTTTGGCGAAACCATCTTATTGGATAATGGCGAGCTTAACCGTGCAGCATTAAGGCAACGTATTTTTAGTAATACTGCCGATCGTGAATGGCTTAATGCCCTTTTGCATCCACTCATTAGGGCAGAAATGCTGTCGCAATTAGAAAAAGCTGACTCACCCTACGCTATTTTAGTTGTGCCCTTGCTATTTGAGAATGGTTTAGATAGCTTAGTCAATTGCACTTTAGTGGTTGATATTTCACCTGAACTACAAACCAAGCGGACCATCGAGCGCGATGCGGTCAGTGCAGAACAAGTCCAAAATATAATAAACAGTCAGGCCAGTAGAGCCGAGAAACTGTCAAAAGCTGATGATGTCATCGACAATCAAGGAACGATATCAGCATTAAAAGGCAAGGTAGCTGTATTACATAATAAATACCTAACACTAGCCGGTCGCACCCGATAATGTCATGAATAAATTGATCTATGAACAGCCACTCAATGAGAAAACCCGCAGCTATTTACGGCTCGAGTATCTTGCCAATCAGTTGCAGAGTAACCTAGTTCAAGACCACCAACATCGGTGCTTTTATCCGCTATTCTCCTTGTGTGAACTCACAGAGCGCTGTGATTATCAAATTGAAATTATTAAAGATATCGATAAACAACTGCAACAATTAACTCACTGGCAAAATCAAAATAACACCGATAAACAACAGCTCACTGACCTTATCGATAGACTAAAAGATGCCAGAAAATATTTAATCCACTACCAACGTCCCGGACAAATACTCAAACAAGACCGCTTCTTGTCAGCACTAAGACAACGATTTGGCATGCCAGGTGCCTGTTGCAACTTTGACTTACCCCAACTGCATTTTTGGTTAGCAAAACCCTTCGATGTTCGCCTGCAGGAATATCGAACTTGGATAGCCCACTTCGACTGCTTGCTCACCCCCATCAAACTGCTACTTGAATTAACTCGTCAAACCACCCATTACACCGATGAAACCGCCATTGCTGGATTTTACCAAGGCAATAGTGAGCAGGCATTATCACTTATCAGAGTTAAACTCGATGCCGCACAAGGCTGTTACCCCACCATTAGCGGTAATCGCAATCGTTACGCAATCCATTTCGTTGGATTTGAGCAACAAAAACATTCAGACCAAACCATCGACTTTATGTTGGCAACCTGTCGCTAAACTGATTACCATTGAGCTTAATGCCAATTCAATTAATTAAGCGTTCGACTGATTAATCGGATTCGTATAAATCACCAAAGCGACAATGGGAGCTTTTATGCCAACTGTAGTAAACTGCCCGACCTGCAAAGCCCAAGTAGAGTGGACTGCAACATCTAAATTTAAACCTTTCTGCAGTGAGCGCTGCAAGCTTATTGATCTTGGCGACTGGGCGTCAGAGAAACACGCCATTCCAGTGAAACCTGAGTTCGATGCTGAGTCCTTAGATGCACTCGGGTATGATGAAGCAGACTTTTTCAAGGACAACTAACCGATGAAACGAGTACATGTCGCCGTTGGCGTTGTTATGAATACCACCAATCAGGTACTGCTAGCTAAACGCCCAGACCATCTTCATCAAGGTGGAAAATGGGAATTTCCAGGTGGTAAAGTTGAAAATAATGAAACAACATCACAAGCACTAATCCGAGAGTTGCAAGAAGAGGTTAATATTACTGTTAGCGATACAACGCCTCTAATGACAATTGCTCACGATTATCCCGACAAACAAGTCCTACTCGATATCCATATAGTAAACAGCTTCTCTGGAGAGCCTAGAGGCCTTGAAGGACAACCAATAGAGTGGGCAGACTTAGGTGAGTTACAACACTATGACTTTCCTGCGGCTAATGCCCCCATCATAGATAAGCTACTTGCCCTATGAGGCTTAACAAGCCCTGTATCTATCGATATTGGGCTTGTATCAAAGTGAATACCTCCCGCTTAGCCGCCAAGCATAATCAAGTAATCAATATCATCTAAATCTCTCTAGCCGATACTCAGGCTAAGTTTGGCAAACTCATATACCAAAAAGCCCGCGGCGTTAGCAACGGGCTTTATCGACTCTCTTGCAAGAGCATTAGGCGTCTTATCATAGTCAGCTTCGAGCTAGCTCTCCGCGTTCAGCTCCAGCATCAAGCTGCGCTGAATAAGCGCAGACGCTGCCCCCTACGACCGCCAAGGATGGCGGAAGTGTCGATATTGTCTGGAACATTTATCGACCTCCACATGGTTTTGAACCTCACTACGTTCGGACTTTTTATTTCCCCATTTTCGAGTGATAATTTCAATAGCGGTTAAACGAAAAAAGCCCGTTGCATTAGCAACGGGCTTTATCGTATTAGGCGTCTGGAAATGACCTACTCTCACATGGGGAGACCCCACACTACCATCGGCGCGATTGCGTTTCACTTCTGAGTTCGGGATGGGATCAGGTGGTACCACAATGCTATGGTTTCCAGACAAATTCTTACTGGTTAATTGTCCGTCTGACGGCATTGTTTCCTCGCTACAGTGCTCATGTACTAAAGTACACTCCGCGCTTCGCTCGTTACGGCTTTGTCAGCCAAACAATTACCTGCGTAATTAACCAAAATTATAAATTTAGAAAGCTGTTTTAAATTGAGTCACACTAAATCAAGTGGCGGTATTCTTTCGCTAAAGTTAACCATTAACTCGAAACCCTTTTGGGTTGTATGGTTAAGCCTCACGGGTCATTAGTACAAGTTAGCTCAACGCCTCACAACGCTTACACACCTTGCCTAT
>NZ_QPQT01000006.1 GCF_003605125.1 Shewanella algidipiscicola | reverse complement strand
TAGTGTTTTAATTCTGCTACTCAAGAATTGGTTGCGGGAGCCGGATTTGAACCGACGACCTTCGGGTTATGAGCCCGACGAGCTACCATACTGCTCCATCCCGCGTCCGTATGTATCAAACGCTGTAGCATTTTAATTCCGCTACTACAGAATTGCTTAGTCAACATGCTTAATTACTGAGTAACTAGGTGTGCCTCAAAGCGGGGCGAACTATATCGATACCAAGGTGTCATTGCAAGGGGTAATCGGTTATATCTTGTTAGACGTTCATTAAAGCGGCATTGTGCAGGCTTATTAAGCGTATCGCGGAATTTATGTCTAGCTATAGTTAGAACTTTTTATCTTTTAGTGGTTGGACAAGGTATAATGTCGAATTGATTTTTGAAGTGTGTCTATTTATCCATGTTGAATTTTTTTGCTGCAGCCCCACGAGGCTATGAATACGCATTATCGCTCGAATTAATCGAGCTTGGTGCTAATGACGTTAAAGAAAGTGTTGCGGGGGTGTATTTTTCTGCACCACTGGAATTGGCTTACCGTATTACCTTATGGTCTCGTCTTGCCAGCCGTATTATTTTAGTCATTTACAAAGGCCCGTGTGAAACGCCCGAGCAGCTTTATAATGCAGCATATTGTGTCGATTGGCAGACGCACTTTTCAAATAAGAGTAGCTTTAGCATCGATTTCCATGGTGTGGGCGGCTTTATCAAAAACTCCCAGTTTGGTGCTTTAAAGGTTAAAGATGCGGTAGTGGATCGCTTTCGCGACGATGGCTGTGAACGTCCGAACGTATCTCGCGTCGATGCTGACTTTAAGATTGATGCTCATTATCGCCGTGGTCAGGTGACGCTAGGGATCAATTTCTCTGGTCCAGCACTGCATCAGCGTGGCTACCGTGCCACCACAGGGGAAGCGCCATTAAAAGAAAACCTCGCGGCGAATATGCTAGTGCGCAGTGGTTGGAAAGAGGCACCGCAAGATGTGCTCGATCCTTTCTGTGGTAGCGGTACGATTTTGATTGAAGCGGCGATGATGGCCTGTGACGTCGCGCCTGCGCTTTATCGCGCTAAATTTGGTTTTCAAAAATGGTTACGTCATCAAGACGGTGTGTGGCAAGGTTTGATGGATGAAGCCAAAGCGCGTGCATCGCTGGGTATCAGCCGTTGTCAAATTAAATTCTTTGGTTCAGACATCGACTCGCGCCTGGTGGCACTGGCAAAACGTAATGCTGAAAATGCAGGCGTTGCTGGGTTAATTGAGTTTTCCGTTTCTAATGCGCTTGATGTGACGCCTCCTGTTGCCACAGGTTTTGTTATCACCAACCCACCTTATGGTGAGCGTTTGGGCACAGTCACCTCACTGCTGCAGCTGTATTATCAATTAGGTGACAAATTTAAGAGTGAATTCGGTGGCTGGAAAATCGCCGTGCTCAACAGCGACATTGAATTACTCTCGGCGCTTAAACTTAAAGCCGATAAACAGATGAAAATGTTCAATGGCGCGTTAGAGTGTGCCTTTAACTTATATACACTGCATGCCGAAAGCACCCGTCGTATCGAACCGAGCCAAGTGTTGGCCCAAGGCGGTGAGATTAGCGAAGTGGCCACCTCTTTTGCCAACCGAATCAAAAAGAACTTTAAGCAATTAAGTAAGTGGGCTCAGCGCGAAGGTATCGATAGCTATCGTTTATATGATGCCGATATTCCTGAATATAATGTGGCAGTAGATAAATACCTAGATTACGTGGTTATCCAAGAATACTCAGCGCCTAAAGATATACCAGAATCGGTTACTAAGCGCCGTTTGACCGATATATTGTTAGTGCTGCCTAATGCCATTGGGGTCGATCCAAATAAGATTATTCTTAAGACGCGTGAGCGTCAAAAAGGCACCAATCAGTATCAAAAGCTTGATGCTAAAAAATTGGAACTGGTTACCACAGAGTATGGGGCTAAGTTTAAGTTAAACCTGAAGGATTACCTAGATACAGGCTTGTTCCTCGATCACCGTTTAACCCGTAAATTAGTGGGCGAAAAGTCAAAAGGGCGTTCGGTATTAAATTTATTTGCCTACACAGGCTCTGCATCGGTACATGCCGCACTTGGTGGGGCTAAGTCGGTCACGACTGTGGATATGTCAAATACCTATTTGAGCTGGGCTCAAGATAACTTTGCTTTAAATGGGCTATCTGGGCGTCAATATCAGTTTATTCAAAGCGATTGCTTACAGTGGATTGCTGATTGCCAAGAGAAGTACGATCTGATTTTTATCGATCCACCGACGTTTTCTAACTCTAAACGCATGGAAGATTCATTCGATGTGCAGCGTGACCACGTGAGTTTGCTCAGTGGGTTAGTGAAGCTGCTTAACCCAAAGGGTGAGATCATCTTCTCTAACAATAAGCGTAAGTTTAAGATGGAAAGTGAGGCGCTTGCTGAGCTCGGCTTAGTGGTGACTAATATCGATAACCAGACCTTACCTATGGATTACAAACGCAATCCTCAGATCCACAATACCTGGCTTATTACCCATGCCTAATCGTATTTTATTTACCCTGTTTCACACCGATGCTTGCCATCTGTGTGAACAGGCACAAGCATTAATTGATACCTTAGGGATCGATTATGTTAAGCAAGATATCTGTGATAGCGACGAATTAGCCCAGGAATACGGCACCCGTATACCTGTTTTCTTGCGTGCCGATACGCAAGCCCAATTAAATTGGCCGTTCGATATCCCACAATTAAAACAGTTTATAGGAGCGTAAATTGAGTCTGGTTCGTATTAACAATGGCTCATTAGCCTACGGTTACACACCATTACTACAAAATGCTGACTTTACCATAGAGCCTGGAGAGCGGGTCTGTATTGTTGGCCGTAACGGGGCTGGTAAATCGAGTTTGATGAAAGTGCTGTGTGGTGAAGTGCTGCTTGATGAAGGCGAATTTAACATTGCCACCGATATTAAGGTCAGCCGCTTACAACAAGATCCTCCTAAAGCAGAGCAGGGAACTGTATATGCTTATATTGCAGCGGGTTTACAAGAAGTTGGTGAAAAATTAGAGCGTTATCATCAGCTTTCCCATGATGTTGCAAGTGCTTCTGCCGATGAAATGGAGCGCATGCTTAAACAGATGGAGCGTTTGCAAGAGGATATCGACCACCTTAATGGCTGGCAGCTAGACTCAAGAATTAACCAAACGTGCGAACTCTTGGGTCTCGATGCCGATGCGAGCCTGATGAGTTTATCTGGTGGTTGGCAGCGCAAAGTGGCCTTAGCACGAGCCTTGGTCAGTGAGCCCGATCTGTTATTACTCGATGAGCCGACCAACCATTTAGATATCGATACCATTGAGTGGCTAGAAGCCTTTTTACTCAACTATCGCGGCGCTATCGTGTTTATCAGTCATGACCGTGGCTTTATTCAACGCATGGCAACACGGATTGTCGATTTAGATCGTGGCGTGGTCACATCATGGCCGGGGAATTATCAGGCGTATCTCGACGGCAAAGCCGAATGGTTGCGCGTCGAAAGCGAGAAAAACGCCCAGTTTGATAAAAAGTTAGCCGATGAAGAAACTTGGATCCGTCAAGGCGTTAAAGCACGTCGAACCCGCAACGAAGGCCGGGTTAGAGCGTTAAAAGCGTTACGTATGGAGCGAATGGAGCGGATCAATCGCCAAGGTGGCGCCAAGATGGCCGTGGCTGATACCGAACGTTCAGGCAAGTTGGTATTTGAGGTTAATGACTTAAATTACAACTTACCCGATAAAAATTTGGTTAAGAACTTTTCCACCAGTGTGATGCGTGGCGATCGTATCGCGTTAATTGGCCCCAATGGGTGTGGTAAGTCGACGTTAATTAAGCTATTGATTGGTCAATTGACCCCTCAGTCTGGCGAGATTAAAGTCGGCACCAAGCTTGAGGTGGCATATTTTGACCAGTACCGCGAAGCATTAGACCCAGAGAAAACGGTTGAAGAAAACGTCGGTGAAGGCAAGAAAACCGTCACTATCAATGGCCAAGATAGGCATATTTTAAGCTATCTACAAGATTTCCTGTTTTCGCCCATGCGCGCCCGTACGCCAGTTAAAGCATTGTCGGGCGGCGAAAAAAATCGTTTGCTGTTAGCGCGACTATTGCTGCGGCCAGCAAACTTAATTATTCTCGATGAGCCAACGAACGATCTTGATATTGAGACGCTTGAATTGTTAGAGTCTTTGCTAACTGATTATCAAGGCACCTTGTTGTTGGTCAGCCACGACCGTGCATTTATCGATAACACTGTGACCAGTTCATGGTGGTTCACCGGCAATGGCGGTTGGAGCGAATACGTTGGTGGTTATCAAGATGCGGTGTCGCAAGGCGCAAAATTTTATTCTGAGGAACCAGTGACGCCAGTGGCTGTCCAACCCAAAGTTGCTCAAGCCGCTGAGGCTAAGCCTGTGGTTAAACCTGAGAAAAAGTTATCGTATAAGCTACAACGAGAACTCGAAGGTTTACCCGCTAAAATGGAGCAATTAGAGGCTGAGATTGAAGCCTTACAATCGCAAATTAGTGAACCGGATTTTTATGCTCAAGCACAAGATGTCGTGAGCAGTCGTTTAAGCGAACTGGCAGAGCGAGAGCAGCAGTTAGAAGTTTGTTTCGAGCGTTGGGAAGAGCTAGAAGCGCTAAAATAAACGATAAAAATAATAGGAAATTAGTGAATGAAGTTGAAGTTTAATAGCGCCTTATCATTAGTGGCGGTCGGTGTTGTCAGTGCATTACAGACAGTGTCTGCCGCACCCGTTTATGAAATTCAAAATATTGAAGATTATGATCTTAATGGTACCTTAGCCTCGACGATTAACGGTTATGGCATGTTTGTTAACCAACAAAACCAGTTGGTGGGTATCTCGCAGGGTAAGAAAAAGCTGGAAGTCAATGATGACGATAACAGCATCATAGATATTGAAGATGGCATTTCTCCTGAGCAGCTCGTCACTTACTCGATAAATGCGCCTATTGAAGCGAATAACTTCACCTTTATCGCAGAGGGAAATGGCGCTACAGGCAGCTGGTTACCGATATTTGACTCGGTATTTGGTACCAGAGCACCAGAAGATAATCCCGAGACGGTCAATTCAATTAATGCCTCTTATTATGGTATCAATAATGCGGGCTTACGTGTGGGCAGCTACACCGGGCCAGAACAAAAAGTGGCTTATACCGGCCAGACTGCTGGGCAAGAATATTGGTATTACCGCGAATTTGAAGAGCGCGCTTTTGTTAAAAAAGCCGACGGAACAGATATTGCGATAGCCCCGCCTTATACCACTTACACCAAAGATGACACTGATGTTGTTGTCGGTGGTGTCTCTGTTGCTGCGGCGATTAATGATAATAATCAGGTAACAGGCTACGGCAGTACAGCCCTTGCTAACAGTAGTATTGAACGCCTCAATGCATGTATTACTGGCGAAGTTTATCCTGTCGATGTTTGTGTGCAGCTTAATCAATATCCTGATGCTAGCGGCTTTCGTCGTATTTTGTACCAAACTCGCGCTATGGTATGGCAGCTTGATGATAGCGGCGTGACGCCAACCGAATTGCCTCTGGGATTAACCTCGACTTCAGATGTGGTATTTACTGCTCAAGGTCTAGGGATTAATAATGACGGCACAGTGGCAGGGCGCTCACATGTTTATCGTAATAACGATACTGATAAACTGGCATTTGATGCCGCCTACTGGAAAAAAGACAGCAACGGCACCTATCAATATCATTGGGTTAAGATGACGGACGATCAGCTCTCTTCGATTGCCTATGATATTAATGATAATGGCATCCTAGTGGGTAGCTATAAGCAATATATAGAAGGCTATTCACGCGATAAATTCTTCTATGTCGATACCAATCAAGCATCACCGACGTTCGTCACTCCAAACGATTTTTATCAAGGCATCTCCGATCGCAGTTCGCGTCCAAGAGATATTAATAATAAAGATCAAGTCGTGGGTTATATTGAAGCCACCAGCGAGAAAGAGAAGCCAAGATTAAAGTCTGGTTTCTTGTTCGATAAAAACAGCGATGAGTTTTACGACCTTAACGAGCTATTGGTGTGCGAGTCAAAAGGTTACACCCAAGAAGGTAATGGTGATTGGACACGCAATAAAGTTGAAGTGACCGACGGTAATGGCGATGTACTCTTTTACGAAAGTGAAATTCGTATTGTTGAAGCCAACAGCATCAACGAAGACGGTACCATTGTCGGTACGGCATTTATTCGTAAACCCTCTTACCAGTTCGATAGTAACGGTGACTTGGTGATTGGTGACAATGGTAAGCCATTATTCTTACTTAATGCCGATGGTCAACCTGTGACCGCCTTTATTCCGCGCATGGTTGTTATGCAGCCGTCTAATTCAGGTACTGCTTGTACAGTAAAAGAGAGTGACAATTCAGGTAATGCTAACTATGAGCGCAAAGGCGGAGCCAGTTTTATGTGGCTTTTAACCTTACCTTTACTCTGGTTTAGACGTCGTAAAGTTTAATGTTTGTTCTTAGAACAAATTGAAATATCAATCGAGGCATATGCCTCGATTTTTTTTAAACAAGCAACTCATGAGCTTAAAAAATAACCGACCAAAAAGCGACTTTTTTGATTGATCTCAGCTGCAAAAAGTTCTATTTGTATCCATGAGGCTTTGGCCTCATGGATTTTCGAACAGAGGATGCTTGCATGAAAAGACAAAAACGAGATCGTCTAGATAGAGCTTTTTCAAAAGGATTTAAGGCAGGAATAGGAGGCCGCTCTAAAGAGAATTGTCCTTATTCAACATTAGACTCGAAGTCGCATTGGTTAGGAGGCTGGCGCGAAGGCGTTGATGGACGTCTTAGTGGACTGTTTAATAAATAATTAGCAGTGTGATTGAAAGTTGCCCTCTATGTTATAGAGGGCATTTTTATATCAAGCTGATGCTGATAAGGAGATGAGTCGATTAAAAAGTCGACGTATCAGAGAAGATACCCACCTTTAGATCTTTAGCTGAATAGATTTCACGACCATCCACTTCCATTACCGCATCGGCAATACCCATCACAAGCTTACGATACACTTTACGCTTAATGGTTAACTTATAAGTGACCTTTTTGGCATCAGGTAAGACTTGGCCAGTAAATTTAACTTCACCCACACCGAGCGCACGTCCTTTACCTTCAGCGCCTTCCCAACCGAGGAAAAAGCCAACTAATTGCCACATAGCATCAAGCCCTAAACAGCCTGGCATTACGGGATCGGTTTGAAAGTGACAGTCAAAAAACCAAAGAGAAGGGTCAATATCCAATTCGGCAACAATCTCACCTTTGCCAAATTCGCCACCATCGGCATTAATTTTGGTAATGCGGTCAATCATCAACATATTGTCTATAGGTAGGCGAGGAGAGTTGGCGCCAAATAACGTACCGTGACCGCAAGCCACTAATTCATCTTTGTTAAAACTGTTTGCTCTATTCATTATTTACTTCACTCCGCAATTTGAGCTGCCAAGGTTAGCGAACACGTGTAAGCTAAACAACTCCGATCAGCTAGAAAGTTTGAGTTTCGCGAGCCACTTAGCAAAAAATGAGTCTTCTTCGTCTGGATAACCCGCTAAGCCTTCTAAGCGGTCTTGCACTAAGCGATACAAGGTGTCTTCTGGAAACTGGCCATTGTCATCAGGGATCCCGGCTGGCATCTTCATCAGTATGGTTACGGCTTCATCAATGTGTTCAACTTGGTACAAGTGAAATTGTTTTTTATCAATAGCATCAATCACATCTTGGTGTAAATTCAGTTGTTGCACATTAGATTTTGGCAAAATAACGCCTTGGGTGCCTGTGAGTCCACGGCGTTGACAAAGGGCAAAAAAGCCTTCAATTTTTTCATTAACGCCGCCGATGGCCTGTACTTGACCAAATTGGTCAATTGCACCAGTGGCTGCAATACCTTGCTCAATTGGATGTTCAGCAATAGCTGACATTAAGGCACAGTATTCGGCTAATGAGGCGCTGTCGCCATCAATTTCTTGATAAGACTGTTCAAACACAATATTAGCATTTAAATGCAGTGGCGCATCTTTACCGAAAATACGGTACAGGCAAGAGGAGAGGATCATTAAACCTTTTGCGTGAATATTACCGCCTAGCTCAGATTTACGTTCAATATCGGCTACCTCACCGTCACCATAATGTACCGACGCGGTAATGCGAGCCGGCTCGCCGTAGCAATACTCGGCGGCATCCAATACGGTTAGGCCGTTTATTTGACCAATCATGGTGCCGTTGGTCGGCAGATTAATAAAGTTATCATCAAAACTTTGTGCTGACAGCGTTTGAGAGGCGTTATGGCGCAGGGTTTGTTGCGCCAGCGCATGCGTTATTGCAGCACCGGTTAACTCTCGGCTCTGGCTGTATGCACAGGCTTGCTCCATCAACTGGAGCAAAGGAGTCGTTAACAAGCTCAGATGTTGCTGATGGTCCGCCAGTCGTGAACTGAAGTTAAATAACGGTGCCAATGCCGATTGCGTTAAGGTTATCCCTTTATCATCGGCTAATGTGACCAACCATTGCAGGTAATCTTGTTCAGAAAATTCAGGCAGGCTCAGTTCATTGACTAATTCGCCTAATAGGGGGAAGTGGCTGGCAAACAGGCGCTCTTCAATATAAGAGACGCTATAGAGCGCACTACTGCCGACTAAAATAATTTTGCAGTTAAGTGCAATAGCGGGCCAATTAGAATGAATGTCATATTCTGCGCGATCTATGGTCTGTAGCACTAACTCCCATAAGCCCTCGCGTTTCCATAATGATTCAGCGCAGATAAACAGGTAACGGCAATCAGCAAAGGCACCAGGGTGATAATGCTGTGGATCAAGACTACTGATGTGGCCAATCAAGTCGCGGCGTTTAATATTGCCACTGAGGTAGCGATAACGGTGCGTGGTAGTACTGAGGTTATCTTCACCTGGCTCGGCTTGCCACACAAGGGTGCTTTTAGTTTGAGGCGCTTGTTGGCCATCTTGGGCTATGCGGTTTAAATATTGCACCGAATGAAGCGGCTGACTTTCAACCAAGGCTTGAATAAATCGTTTTCTATCAATCCCACTTTGATCGGCTAAATACATATGCTGATCGGTCGTACTGGCTAACAGGGAGAAAGCGTCGAGCGTTCGAGACTGGCCTAGCAGTCTTGCTTGATGAGTAGCAACGATATTAGCAATAGATGGGATAGCAAAATTGGGTGAAAGAGAAGCTGGAGCAATTGGATTCGCGTTCATATTGGAGAGTATTATTTAAACATGCTCAGATGTTAGCACAATTTTGATGCCGCCCTATTAAGTTTCGTTATTTTGCCATATACCGATGAATTATGAGCAACAGATGCAGGGGCAAAAAGTAGTACGGTATATTTCTTCGACAAGTGGCACGAATTTTACGAATTTGGGTTTACATCTTAACGCTATGCTTATAGTATTGCCGGCGTTCGGAGAGATGGCAGAGTGGTCGAATGCACCGGTCTTGAAAACCGGCATGGGTTTATAGCCCATCTAGGGTTCAAATCCCTATCTCTCCGCCACATTAAATGTGAGAAAAGCCGTTGATTATCAACGGCTTTTTTTGTTTTTGGCGTTTGAGATGCTTTCCGAGAGGATTGACTCAGACAATGTACCTTATATAGAGCCCCCATTAATGTGTACTTCACACGTATCTTTTTAGCCAAGTCGTTACACGATAAAGGCTTCCCTTTTGATATTAAAGTGTCTTTGTTGACTCGTGATAGGGCAGAAGCAGTCATTCGCAATATTGATGTCGCTGGCACACTCAAGAGAATCATTAAGTCTATTGACCATCAAACACGTGACCATCAAACACGAATTAATGATTTTATTCGTTATGTTGATGAAGTGAAATAGTGGAAGGGATCAGTTGTTTTATAATGTGTGGCTTGTTTTCATTCTGGGCGCGTGAACTTGAACTCCCTGAAGTAGAGGCATTAATGAGTAAAGCGTGGTGTGTGTACAGCAAAGCGTATTTAAGGCGTGCAGCCACAGGGGGAAATATCTGGGGCGCTATACCCGTAAAGGCATACTACATGAGTCGAGAATTAAGGCGGTCACAGCTGAGAGTGTTAGCTTTAGTTACACAGACTATGCAGACGGCAATAAACGCAAAGTGATGCGACTTGATGCTAAAGAGTTTATTCGCCGCTATCTATTACATGTGTTGCCTAAAGGTGTGATGCGAGTTCGCCACTTAGGCTTTTTAGCCAATGCGTGCAAGCGAAAAAAAGCAGGCGGCAATCAGACCACAGCTCCCGTTATTACAGTTTAAGCCTGATAAGTCTATAGCAGATCAAGATTGTCAGTGGCGGTGTCCGAAGGGCCAGCAAGGCTATTTACAGTTCGTAGGGGTCATCAAGCCACAATTGTTGGCATTATCGCAAAAGGCAAATGCCCCTTTGCGACTGACAGGCTGACGATAATACGCGAGATAAAAAGCGATAGTGGCGCGAGAGTTCACGCTGGTTGAGGCCGGGATCTTAAATGACACTTTAGGCTAGCCGTAACTATCCCTTTGTACCCACCAGATTGACCTGTAAAAGGCTCATTATTAATTGATCGGCACGTTCATTGATCTGAACATACTTTCTATCGACAATAAAGTAATGCCAGCAACAGCTCCATGGATCGCACCGTTTACTATTCGAGACAGATGAATCTTTCCCTTGGGATCGACTTTTCCCCATTGTTAATTTATTGCGATTAACTTTGATGCGCTATTAAGGCGCAGCTTAGCTAGATCCAACCACGGTAATCGTCACAGTTTGATTACAACTTTAGTCTAACTATTAACGTTTTTGTCGACAATATGGTCGCTTTGGGTTGAATGCTTAATCCTTCAAAGCTATATTGTCGACAACGTGATAATTCAGCAGGCTAACCTTAGAGATGACATTTCAACCCCTACAACCCGTTACCGCGGCAGATAAAACCTTTTATCAATTAAGGCAGGATATTGTCGAAGGAGTGATCGCAGCGGGCGCTAAGCTGAGTGAAACTGAATTGTCGACAACCTACGGCGTCAGCCGCGCGGTGATCCGTGAGGCGATAAATCGTTTGGAGTCGAGCCATATTGTCGAGCGTAAGGCAAATGTAGGGGCGCGAGTGGTAGCGTTATCCGCTGCGGGACTATCTGAATTGTACCAGATTAGAGAGTCACTCGAGGGGATGGCGGCGCGGTTGGCGGCCAAGCATATGACTGATGCTGAAATTGGTGAACTTGAAGCCTTGCTACAAAGCCATTTTAAAGATGTTAAAGAGGGAGAGTCTTATTATCAGGAAGCGGGTGATGTGGACTTTCACTATCGCATTATCTTGGGCAGTAAGAATAAACACCTTATCTCTATGCTGTTCGATGGCATTTATCATCTGGTGCGCATGTATCGGGTACAACTGGGCATGGCGGGGCCGCGAGTCACAACGGCATTTGATGAGCATAAGCATATTGTTAAGGCTATCGCTAACCGTGATGAAGAGCTGGCCGAGATATTAATGCGGCGCCACATCATGTATTCAAAAAACAATATTCAAAACAAACTTGCATAGAGTAAACACAAGAGGAATTAAGCATGAGCGCAGGAAAGAAGTTCCGTGAGGCACTGGCAAAAAATAAGCCACTGCAAATTGTAGGCACAATAAACGCCTATTCCGCGATGATGGCAGAGCAAATTGGCCATCAAGCCATTTACCTCTCTGGTGGTGGCGTGGCTAACGCCTCTTATGGTTTGCCAGATTTAGGCATGACATCGCTCAATGATGTACTGGTTGATGTGCAGCGCATCACCTCAGCTTGCGCCTTGCCCTTACTGGTGGATATCGATACTGGCTGGGGCGGGGCATTTAATATTGCTAAAACGATTCGCGATATGGAAAAGGCCGGTGCTGCAGCGGTACATATGGAAGATCAAGTGGCGCAAAAGCGCTGTGGTCATCGCCCCAACAAAGAGATTGTCTCGACCGAAGAGATGGTTGACCGCATTAAGGCGGCAGTCGATGCGCGCACCGATCCCGACTTTTTTATCATGGCTCGCACCGATGCGTTTGCTCAAGAAGGGTTAGAGGCGGCGATTGCACGTGCTAAGGCCTATATTGCCGCTGGCGCCGACGGTATTTTTGCCGAAGCGGTGCAAACCGAAGCCCATTATCGCGCATTTGCCAGTGCCATCGATGCGCCATTATTAGCGAACATTACCGAGTTTGGTCAAACCGAATTATGGAACAAAGCCCAGCTTAGTGAGTGGGGTGTGGACATGGTGCTCTACCCGTTAAGTGCCTTTAGAGCAATGAACAAAGCGGCAGAAAATGTCTACACCGCGATTTTACGCGATGGCGATCAAAAGGCGGTACTCGATACGATGCAAACGCGTATGGCGCTTTATGATTATCTGGGTTATCACGATTACGAACAAAAGTTAGATAGCTTATTTGCCGAAGGTAAAAATAAATAGTGTGGCTTGAGCTGTACAGCTAATCGCTGAGAGGTTGCTCAATTAAGGACAGTATAAAACCCTACGCGCCAAGCGTGCTGCTTGGCGAATAAATAATTTAGATTCCAAAAAGGAACACATTATGGTTGATAAAAAGTTAAGTGGTGCAGGTCTGCGTGGCCAAAGTGCTGGTGAAACAGCGTTATGTACAGTGGGTAAATCTGGCTCTGGCTTGACCTACTGTGGTTATGATGTGGCGGATCTGGCTGAGAATGCCACGTTTGAAGAGGTGGCTTACCTGCTATTTAATGGCGAACTGCCCACTGCCGCACAGCTCGATGGTTATAAAAATGAGCTAATGTCACTGCGTGATCTGCCGCAGGCATTAAAAGAGGTATTTCAGCGAATTCCTCGTGACGCCCACCCGATGGATGTGATGCGCACTGGGTGCTCATTTTTGGGCAATCTTGAACCAGAAGTCGATTTTACCCAGCAATATAATGCAGCCAATCGTTTACTGGCGGCGTTTCCTGCGATTATGTGTTACTGGTATCGCTACAGCCATGATGGCGTCGATATTGAGTGCACAACCGATGAAGACTCACTCGCGGGCCATTTTCTTAAGCTGCTTAATGGTAAGGCACCATCGGAGCAGCATCGCCGCGTAATGGATGTATCACTGATTTTATATGCTGAGCATGAGTTTAATGCATCGACCTTTACCGCCCGCGTTTGTGCCTCAACCTTGTCTGACATGTTCTCCTGTATTACTGGCGCTATAGGCTCGCTGCGCGGTCCACTGCATGGCGGGGCTAATGAAGCGGCGATGGAGATGATCCAACAATTTAGCTCACCAGAAGATGCGAAAATTAAGATGGCTGGCATGCTAGAGCGCAAAGAGAAAATCATGGGGTTTGGCCATGCGATTTATCGCACTTCTGATCCTCGCAACGTGATCATCAAAGCGTGGTCTGAAAAGTTAGCCCATGAGTTTGGCGATACTTCGCTGTACGACATTTCGGTGGCATGTGAAGAGTTTATGTGGGACACCAAGAAGCTATTTTGTAATGCCGATTTTTTCCATGCATCGGCGTATCACTTTATGGGGATCCCGACCAAGTTATTCACCCCAATATTTGTCTGTTCACGCTTAACTGGCTGGGCGGCGCACGTGATGGAGCAGCGCGCTAATAATCGCATTATTCGCCCAAGCGCCGACTATGTCGGTGCCGAGCCGCGTAAAGTAGTGCCTATCGGCGAGCGATAATCTAAGCAATTAAGGTTAAACATTATGGCGATAAGTGGCTCTGTGAGCTTGGCTTATCGCCGCTTGCTACTTCATTTTTAGCGCAGTATTTCGGTCGTTATGCTGCGCTGTATGCCAATAGACGACATCGCCTTAACCTATGTCATTGGGCCATCAAGGTGAGTATCGACATGGCGTGCACGTAAAATCTGTGGATGACGTTATGAATACAACACACCGTAAACCCTTTCCCGGAACATCGTTTGACTATTTTGACACTCGCAGTGCCGTTGAGGCGTTAAGCCCTGGCGCCTACGATAAACTGCCGTACACCGCTAAAGTGCTTGCCGAAAACTTGGTGAGACGATGTGATCCCGCCATGCTTGACGATGCGCTATCTCAATTGATTGAGCGCAAACGCGATCTTGATTTTCCTTGGTATCCTGCTCGGGTCGTGTGTCACGACATTCTGGGGCAAACCGCACTGGTCGATTTGGCAGGGCTTCGCGATGCCATCGCTGAAAAAGGCGGCGATCCTGCCGAGGTCAACCCTATGGTACCGACACAATTAATTGTCGACCATTCGCTTGCCGTCGAGCATGCCGGTTTCGATAAAGATGCGTTTGCCAAAAACCGGGCCATTGAAGATCGCCGGAATGAAGACAGATTTCACTTTATCAACTGGACCAAAAAAGCCTTTAAAAACGTGGATGTGATTCAGCCCGGTAACGGCATCATGCATCAAATCAACCTAGAAAAAATGTCGCCGGTTATCCAAACGCGCGACGGTGTGGCTTTTCCTGACACCTTAGTGGGCACCGACAGTCACACTCCACACGTCGATGCACTAGGGGTTATCGCCATAGGTGTGGGCGGACTGGAAGCTGAAAACGTGATGCTTGGCCGTCCATCTTATATGCGCCTACCCGATATTATTGGTGTCGAGTTAACTGGTAAGCGCCAAAGTGGTATTACCGCAACCGATATAGTACTGGCATTAACCGAGTTTTTACGTGAGCAAAAGGTGGTTTCCGCCTATTTAGAGTTTTTCGGTGAAGGCGCGGCCAATTTAACCTTAGGCGATCGCGCGACCATCTCTAACATGACGCCCGAATTTGGCGCCTCTGCCGGCATGTTTTATATCGACGAGCAGACCATCGATTATCTGACGATCACCGGCCGTGATAGCGAGCAAGTGAAGCTGGTCGAAAATTACGCCAAGCACACGGGACTTTGGGCCGATGGCATGCAAGGCGCCGAGTATGAGCGTGTGCTGAGCTTCGATCTCTCCAGTGTGGTGCGAAATATCGCCGGGCCGTCAAACCCGCATCGGCGCGTGGCAACCAGTGACCTTGCCGCAAAAGGGATCTCTGGTACCGTCGAAAATGAAGCAGGCTTGATGCCTGATGGCGCGGTGATCATTGCCGCCATCACCAGCTGCACCAACACCAGTAACCCACGTAACGTGATTGCGGCAGGCTTATTAGCGAAAAAAGCCAATGAATTGGGCTTAACACGCAAACCTTGGGTGAAATCCTCCTTTGCTCCTGGCTCTAAAGTGGCAGAGCTTTACCTGAAAGATGCCAACTTATTACCAGAACTTGAGCAATTGGGTTTTGGCATCGTCGGCTTTGCCTGCACCACTTGTAATGGCATGAGCGGGGCATTAGACCCTGTTATTCAGCAAGAAGTGATCGACAGAGACTTATATGCCACCGCGGTATTGTCGGGCAACCGTAACTTCGATGGCCGCATCCACCCCTATGCTAAGCAGGCCTTTTTGGCGTCGCCGCCGCTGGTGGTGGCATATGCGATTGCAGGCACGATTCGATTCGATATTGAACAGGATATCCTCGGGGTTGATCAATCAGGCGAGCCCGTGCGCCTTAAAGATATCTGGCCAACTGATGACGAGATCGATGCCATTGTGAAAGCCAGCGTCAAACCCGAGCAGTTTAGAGAGATCTACACGCCGATGTTTGATATAGCCGTGGATTATGGTGAGCAAGTTAGCCCACTGTATGATTGGCGTGCGCAAAGCACCTATATTCGTCGTCCACCTTACTGGGAAGGGGCGTTAGCAGGGGAGCGTAGCCTCAAAGGTATGCGTCCACTGGCGGTGCTGGGCGACAACATCACAACCGACCACCTATCGCCATCCAACGCCATTTTAGCCAGCAGTGCCGCCGGGGAATACTTAACTAAAATGGGCTTGCCTGAGGTGGACTTTAACTCCTACGCCACCCACCGCGGCGATCACCTTACGGCGCAGCGAGCCACGTTTGCTAATCCCAAACTCATCAATGAGATGGCCGTGGTCAACGGCGAAGTACAGCAAGGCTCACTGACTCGTATCGAACCCGAGGGCAAAGTGACGCGTATGTGGGAAGCGATTGAAACCTACATGGAGCGCAAGCAGCCCTTGATTATTGTGGCGGGCGGCGATTATGGTCAAGGCTCATCACGAGACTGGGCCGCCAAAGGTGTTCGACTGGCTGGCGTTGAAGCGATTGTGGCCGAAGGTTTTGAACGGATCCACCGTACTAACCTCGTGGGTATGGGCGTATTACCGCTCGAATTTAAGCCCGGCGAGAGTCGTAAAACCTATGGTATTGATGGCAGTGAAACCTTCGATGTTGTCGGTGAGCCGACCCCCAGAGCCCAGTTGACCTTAGTGATTCATCGTCAAAATGGCGAGCGCATCGAGGTGCCTGTGACATGTCGATTAGATACTGCCGATGAGGTGTTAGTTTATCAAGCCGGTGGCGTATTACAGCGTTTTGCTCAAGATTTTCTCGAGGCTAAAAAGGCCTAAATGACCTCAGTTGGCGATGACATACTAGCGTTTGATGTCGTCGCCAACGCGATTACAGGAATGTCCATGAAACAGATGAAAATTGCCGCGACCTATATGCGTGGCGGCACCAGTAAAGGGGTGTTTTTTGCTTTAAACGATCTGCCTGAAGCGGCGCAAGTGCCCGGCGCGGCGCGCGATGCACTATTATTACGGGTGATCGGCAGTCCAGATCCTTATGGTAAACATACCGATGGCATGGGCGGAGCCACTTCGAGTACCAGTAAAACCGTGATTTTGGCTAAAAGCGGTCAACCAGAGCATGATGTTGACTATCTTTTTGGCCAAGTGGCAATCGATAAACCCTTTATCGACTGGAGCGGGAATTGCGGTAACTTAACGGCTGCGGTGGGGGCTTTTGCTATTACCCAAGGCTTAGTTGACCCAGACAAGATCCCCGCAAATGGCATAGCAGTGGTGCGTATTTGGCAGGCCAATATCCATAAAACCATTATAGCGCATGTGCCTATGTGCGATGGTGAAGTACTTGAGTTGGGCGATTTTGAACTCGACGGTGTGACTTTTCCAGCTGCTGAGGTGTTAGTTGAGTTTGTCGATCCCGCCGATGAAGCGGGCGCCATGTTGCCCACGGGAAATGTGGTTGATGAGCTTGATGTGCCGGGCGTCGGGTGTTTTACCGTAACCCTCATTAATGCCGGTATTCCGACTATTTTCTTAAATGCCCAGGATCTAGGCTACGATGGCACCGAGCTGCAAGAGGCGATTAATGGTGATGTTGCGGCGTTGGCTAAGTTTGAACTCATTCGGGCATATGGCGCCTTAAAAATGGGGCTTATCCAATCGATTGATGAGGCTAAGACTCGTCAGCATACCCCTAAGGTCGCCTTTGTCGCGCCGCCACAAGAGCATAGCGTATCGAGTGGTAAGACGGTGACGATACATGATGTGGATCTGTTAGTTCGTGCGCTGTCTATGGGTAAATTACACCATGCCATGATGGGTACCGCGGCGGTGGCCATTGGTACTGCGGCGGCAATCCCCGGTACTTTAGTGAATTTGGCAGCGGGTGGTCAGGCGCGCACGAGTGTGCGTTTTGGTCATCCATCGGGCACGCTAAAAGTGGGTGCGAGTGCCACGCAACAAGCGGGTGAGTGGCAGGTGGAAAAAGTGAGCATGAGTCGCAGTGCTCGGGTATTAATGCAAGGTTGGGTGTATATTCCGGCCGATACTATCGCATAACACAACCCATTATGTAGGCCATACTTTGAAATGGGGTGTGCGAATATCTTAATTGTCATGGTGTAGCTTAAGCGATTGACTGGTGAAGCCATTGGCTCGTACCGACCCAGATGGAGTCGTTATGAGCCAAGTGCAATGTCGTTTTTAGTTAGTCAACCGTTAGCTTGTAACTGGCGGTTTGCTAATTTTTTGAACGGTAAATAACTGAAATAGATTACTTATAATTCATTGGCTTAGATGTATTCATTTTATCCTTTCTTATTAAAGTGAATTGGGATAAATTACATGGTGTTATCGTACGTAAACCAATGTCGGTTTAGTGTTAGCTATACAAGGTAGATTTTAAGTTGATATCTGTATATTTGGTTGATGATCATGAATTGGTAAGAACTGGCATTCGACGTATTCTCGAAGATGAGCGTGGCATTAAGGTGGTGGGTGAAGCAGGTGATGGCGAGTCTGCTGTGCAGTGGAGTCGTAATAACGAAGCCGATGTGATCTTGATGGACATGAATATGCCGGGGATTGGCGGGCTCGAAGCGACCCGTAAGATCCTACGTTATCAATCCCATGCCAAAATTATTGTGCTGACTATTCATACCGAAGATCCGTTTCCCACCAAAGTGATGCAAGCTGGGGCTTCTGGCTATTTAACTAAAGGCGCTACGCCACCTGAGGTGATCCAAGCGATTCGTCAAGTGGCTCATGGTCAGCGTTATCTATCGCCCGAAATTGCTCAGCAGATGGCTTTGAGTCAATTTAACCAAACGGACGATAACCCGTTTAAAAGCTTATCTGAGCGTGAACTGCAGATCATGATGATGATCACCAATGGTGAGAAGGTCAGTGATATTTCTGAGCAACTCAATTTAAGTCCTAAAACCGTCAACAGCTACCGCTATCGCCTGTTTGATAAGTTGGGGATCAATGGCGATGTTGAACTAACCCGCTTAGCCATTCGTTATAAGATGTTGGATACAGGCCAGTTTTAATTACTCCAGCCCAACAAGCGTTTAGGTATGACTATCTCTGCATTTGATTCGACCCGTTTTCTCAAGACCGTCTCCTCATCCCCTGGTGTCTATCGTATGTATGATGCTCAGGGGACCGTTATTTACGTGGGAAAGGCTAAAGATCTTAAGAAACGCCTTAGCTCCTATTTCCGTAAAAATTTAAACAATGTCAAAACCGAAGCCTTAGTTTCGCATATCCATGATATTGACGTTACGCTGACGCACAGCGAAACGGATGCGCTGATTCTCGAAAATGATTACATCAAGCAGTACATGCCAAAATACAATGTGCTGCTGCGAGATGACAAATCTTATCCCTATATTTTTCTCAGTCAGCATCAGCATCCTCGTTTAGCCTATCATCGTGGGCCTCAACGTGAGAGAGGCCAGTATTTTGGTCCATATCCTAATGGCGGCGCCGTTAGAGAAAGCTTACATTTGATGCAAAAGTTATTTCCTATCCGTCAATGTGACGATATCTACTATAAGGCGCGGTCCCGCCCCTGTTTGCAGTATCAAATTGGCCGTTGCAGCGCCCCTTGTGTCGGTAAAGTCTCCGATGAGGATTACCAAGAGCAGGTTAAACTTGCCACCCTATTTTTACGCGGGCGAGATCAGCAGGTAATGGGAACGCTGGTAGGTAAGATGGAACAAGCGGCACAAGCACTTAATTATGAGGCTGCTGCGCGTTTTCGTGATCAGATAAGTGCACTGCGCCGGGTTGTCGAGCAACAAGAGGTGTCGGGCGGCAGCGGAGATATGGACGTTATTGGGGTCTACTTTGCCTCTGGCGTTGCTTGTTTTCATTTATTGTTTATTCGCGGCGGTAAAATTTTTGGGAGTCGCAGTTACTATCCCGCCGTACCAGATAAGACCGAACTCGATGAGGTTCTACGCGCCTTTATGCTGCAGTTTTATCTTAATTTCGACAGTCAACGCACGTTGCCAAAAGAGATCATCGTTAGCCATGACTTTGATGATATCCATGAGTTGGAGCAAGCGATTGAACAAGCGCTCGCTAAAAGCGTGACGATTAAGACCAAGGTGCGCAGTGAACGGGCCAGTTTCTTACGCATTGCCGATACCAATGCAAAAAATGCGGTTGAAACGCGGTTATCTCAGCAAAATACCATAGAGCAGCGATTCCTGTTACTCGAAGAGGCATTAGAACTGTCGAATCCGATCCGTCGTATGGAATGCTTCGATATAAGCCACACCATGGGGGAGAGTACGGTGGCCTCTTGTGTGGTGTTTAATCGTGAAGGGCCCAATAAGTCAGAGTATCGCCGCTATAATATCAAGGGGATCACTCCTGGTGATGATTATGCGGCAATGAAGCAAGCAATTAGTCGACGGTTCGATAAAATCGATGCTAATGGCAAAATTCCCGATATTTTATTTATTGATGGCGGTATTGGCCAGCTCAGAATCGCCCAGCACGTCGTCGATGAGAAATTTGCTCAGTTAGATATTGCTCCGACATTGATTGGCATTGCCAAAGGGGAAGGGCGTAAGCCCGGTTTAGAGACCCTTATTTATGGTGAAAATGAGCTAGCGTTTCATCTGCCTGCTGACTCGGGAGCACTGCATTTGATCCAGCATATTCGTGATGAGTCACACAGGTTTGCGATCACAGGCCATAGAAACAAACGCCAAAAAACACGTAACACTTCAACACTCGAGTCTATTGCTGGCGTTGGACCCAAACGGCGTAAGGCCTTATTGCAATATTTAGGGGGACTTCAGCAAGTGAAAGGCGCAAGTGTGGCTGAATTAGCAAAAGTCCCAGGTATTAGCTTAGAAATGGCGCAAACAATACATGATGCATTGCGAGGGTAACAAAATTAAGGCAAGATTGGCGCTGCTTTTAGATAATTGGTTTCGTCATGCCGTTTAATGTACCGATAGCACTTACGCTGTTCAGGCTAGTTTTACTGCCTGTTTTTGTAGTTCTTTTTTATGTTCCTTATAGCTGGTCGCCCTTTGCGGCTGCTTTTGTGTTCTGGTTAGCTGCCGTCACAGATGCGCTGGATGGTTATGCTGCCAGAAAATTGCAACAGTCGACCCGGTTTGGCGCTTTTCTCGATCCCGTTGCCGATAAGATCATGGTGACCACTGCTTTAGTGATGTTGGTGGCTGAATATAACCATATTTGGTTAACCTTACCGGCACTCTTTATGATTGGCCGTGAAATTGTGATTTCTGCGTTGCGAGAATGGATGGCCGAAATTGGTAAGCGGGGCTCGGTTGCCGTGTCATGGATTGGTAAGTACAAAACCGCGGCCCAGATGGTGGCCATTGTCGGTTTGATCTGGCGTCCGAATGACTTTTTGACTTATACCGCCATTGCGCTGTTTTATGTCGCTGCGATTCTGACATTTTGGTCCATGGTTAGCTATATTATGGCGGCCTGGGGCGATTTAACCGACGAATCGAACAATTAGAACGCAATGCGATCACTTAGTGTGCAAACGACATCAAATTGTAAAATAGTGCGTTGACACTGGAACTAAAATCGGTAGAATTCGATTCCGAAGTCAAGGGGAAGCAACTAAAGCTTAACCTAGATAACAAAGCAACATTGTTAATTAAACTTAAGTTGAACAAGATTTAAATTAAGTTTAAAAATAAATGTAGCAAAGAATGATGCGACATTAGCTCAGTTGGTAGAGCGATACCTTGCCAAGGTATAGGTCATCGGTTCGAACCCGATATGTCGCTCCAATTTACACCGTAAATTGGGCATTCAATTTGGCGCGATGGCAGAATGGCTATGCTGCGGATTGCAAATCCGTCGATCTCGGTTCGACTCCGGGTCGCGCCTCCACTTTAAGTTTTAGCGCAATAGCGATAAAACGCACACATTGCCCGTGTGGTGGAATCGGTAGACACAAGGGATTTAAAATCCCTCGCTGAATAAGCGTGCCAGTTCAAGTCTGGCCACGGGTACCATCTTAAGATGACAAAAAGGCCTCAACTTAGTTGAGGCCTTTTTGTTTCTGTTGTTTATTGATATGTCTCAGATCTGCCATTGCCTGTGAGCTTGTCCGCAAACCTTAATCGATTATTATGCACAAGCTAATTAAATCGTCTTTAGTCTCCGTCCACACCCTATAGCATCATAATCACACAGTGAAGCAGATAGTAAAATACTGATGCTAATGATGCTAATGGGTTAAGGTATCGAGAAACTATGTTGGTCAACTTTATTTCAGTATCAGGTTATTTAGCGATTTAGTTTGGATAAACGGTTAGCTTATACAAAATCTGTCTTTATGTGTGCCATTACTCGCGTGCATTTGCGCCATAATTACTCGAGGAGGGATTATGATGCGAAGTATAGTTACGGTAATTGTCTTGCTGTGGGGGATGTCTACAGCTGTCTCTGAGACCAGAATGGAAGCCGCAACTTCAGCGTTGTTACAGCAAGTGCAGTTGATCTCTCTAATTGAGTCGAATGAACGCTTCTTGCGATATCAGCGGATATTAACGGCAAATGAACCTTTATCTGTTGATGATTTTTATCAGGTAAAAGATTCAGTCGCGCAATTTTGGCAGCATAATGGCATCACCGCTATCGCCCCCTATTTGGTTAATGATGACGATCCCTATACCGCCGTGTTAGCGCTTGAGCCAAATGTTGAAGGTTTTTTGCCTGTAAACAACCGTATTCGCTATCTGTTGTGGTTAGCGAAGGTGCAGCCCTGGACAAGGATAGAACCCAATGGGTGGTTAAAACCTGGTGATAGCCACCCTGATATTAGTGCCATTGTTGATCGTCTAAGATGGTTAGGTGATTATGATGAGCAAGATATCGATAAGGGCAATGTTACCCAAGACCATGCCATGCAAGACATGAGTGAAGGTAAGGAAAGTCAAAATACACAGACAGGTAAGGTGGGGTCAGAATACCGTGGTTTGTTAAGTTCTGCACCAACATCAACATCAACATCAACACCATCCACGCCGGTCAATCATTCTGAGTCTTATCAATCCAACGACGTTTACGATGACAATTTACGCCGCGCAATATTAACTTTCCAAGAGCGTCATGGGCTCAATCCCGATGCCATTATTGGACCTGCAACGCTGCGATGGCTCAATGTAACACCGATAAATCGTGCTAGGTTGCTGGCAGTCAATTTTGTTAATCGCGCAAAATATATGAGCAAGATAGGTAAGCGGTATCTGCTGATCAATATTCCGGCTTATGATTTAGTTTTGGTAGATGATAATCAAACCGTACTGCACTCTAAGGTGATTGTGGGTAAGCCTTATCGGCCTACACCCGTTATACAGGGGGAGATAAGCAATTTAGTTATCAATCCCAGCTGGCGAGTGCCAAGGCGTTTACTCAAATACGATCTACTGCCTAAAGTTCGCCAAGATGGTGGCTATATTAATCAACATAATTTTGAAGCGTTTAATTATTCTGAGGAATTAGTGGTAAAAAGCGATGAAGAGTGGCGAGATCTTGCTAGAGGGCATTTCCCTTATCGTTTAGTGCAAAAGCCAGGTGTTAATAACACCTTAGGTCGCTATAAGTTGTATTTTCCAAATCAATATAGCGTCTATTTACATGATACTCAGGATAAAGCCCTTTTTGCGCGCAGCGATAGGGCGTTATCTTCAGGTTGTATTCGTGTTGAAAAAGTCGAACAGTTGGCTAACTGGATAGCATCTAACTTAGTGCGTGATAAACAGACCTGGGTTGACATGCAAATTGAGCGAACAAAAACGCAATGGTTCGCCTTCGATGATAAATTACCTGTTCATCTTGTTTATTGGACCTCTTGGCTTGATGAGCACAATATTGCCCAGTTTAGAGATGATATATATAAGAAAAATCAAAATATCATTGCGGAACTACAGGCCTATAACTCCCCAAACCCTGATGAATAAAGGGCTGTAGAAAAAACATTAGCTTGATCTCACCATTAAAATCGTTTAATTTGTGCGCTGTTTTTGTGTAAATAATGAACGGTGGTATTAATGTCAATAGTGTGTCCTTCACGTAGGCAGTTGTTGTTAGGCCTAGGTGGTGTAGCAATGTTTTCGATGGTGTCTCCTAAAGTAAAAGCGAGTCGTTCCACTAAAGGCGTACGTAGCTTGAGCTTTTATAACAGACATACAGGGGAAAAGGGGCAAGGAAGCTATTGGATTGATGGGAGTTATCAGGATAATACTCTCACAGATTTTAATCATATTTTGCGAGATCATAGGCAAAATGAAGTGGCTCCAATGGATAAGCGATTATTCGATCTACTTTATTTGCTTAAACAGACGTTAAATATTGATGATCAGCATGAATATCATGTCATTTCAGGTTATCGTTCACCGAAAACTAATCACATGCTCGCGCAAAAGAGTAATGGTGTAGCAAAGAAGAGTTACCACATGAAGGGAATGGCAATGGATATTGCGGTTCCTGATGTTAACTTGAAAGATTTGCGTGATGCGGCGGTGTCTTTAAAGTTAGGTGGTGTGGGCTTTTACCCTAATTCTGGTTTTGTACATGTGGATACTGGACCGGTAAGAACTTGGTAATACCAAGGGGCTTAACAAGTGTTTGTGTCGTAGTCTGGGGTATGCTAGTATTCGCTCGCTTTAAATGAGGTCATCGTTGGTCGAAAGCGATGATCACCTAAAACTTTATTATATTAAGTGAGTAAATTATGTCTTACGCAATTACCGCACAAGCCCGTACTGAAATAGGGAAAGGTTCGAGCCGCCGCCTACGTCATGCTGGTAAAGTTCCTGCTGTTATCTATGGTGCGGGTAAAGAACCTGTTTCTATTGAATTCGAACACAAAGATATCATCAACATTCAAGCGAATGCTGATTTCTATACTTCTGACATCACTATCGTTTTAGATGGTAAAGAAGTTAAGGTTCGTGTTCAAGCTATGCAACGTCACGCGTTTAAGCCTCTTATCGAGCACGTGGATTTCACTTTCGCTTAATGTGAGATTGAATAAGAAAAAGCGCCTATTTGGCGCTTTTTTTATGGCTGAAATTGCTTATATTTGATCTAACTCTGCCTGTTTGTCAGGGCAAGTTACGATGATCCTTGTGTCACCTTGTTCTGTTAGTTCTTCTAATGTCACTGAAAATCCCCATAAACGGTGTAGATGTTTAACGACCTCTTTACAGCTATCACCCAAAGGAATTCGGTTGATGGGAATGTACCTTAGCACTAAGGAACGATCGCCTGATATCGCGACATTTTGTACCTGAATATTGGGTTCAATATTGGACAAGTTATATTGCTGTGACAACATTTGTCGGATGTCATGGTAGCCTTGGTCATCATGAATGGCTGAGACATGAAGGTAGTTTTTTTGGTCGTTATCGAGAATACTAAACAGTTTAAATTGGCGAATGATATTTGGTGATAGGTACTGACTGATAAAACTTTCATCTTTAAAGTTTTGCATTGCAAAGTGTAGGGTATCGAGCCAATTACTCCCCGCTATTTCAGGGAACCAACGTTTATCTTCTTCGGTTGGTGACTCACAAATACGCCGTATATCCACAAACATATTAAAACCCAGCGCATAAGGATTGATGCCGCTGTAATAAGGACTGTTATAACTGGGCTGCGCGATAACGTTAGTGTGGTTTTTTAAAAACTCCATCATAAAGCGATCGCTGACGAGATTGTCGTCATAGAGGTGATTCAAAATGGTGTAGTGCCAGAAGGTCGCCCAGCCTTCATTCATGACTTGGGTTTGTTTCTGTGGATAAAAATATTGACTCATTTTTCTGACGATACGGACAATCTCACGCTGCCAAGACTCTAGCAAGGGGGCATTTTTCTCAATGAAATAGAGAATGTTTTCTTGAGGCTCGGCGGGGAAATGATTGTCTGATTGCGTTTTGTCAGCGGCGGGCATTAATGGAATGGTTCGCCATAAGTCATTGACTTGGCTTTGTAGGTATTCCTCACGTTCTTTTTGGCGAACCTTTTCTTCTTTTAATGAGATCTCGCTAGGTCGTTTATAGCGATCAACGCCATAGTTCATCAAGGCATGGCAGGAGTCGATGATGAGCTCAACCTGCTCGGTGCCGTAACGCTCTTCACATTCGCGGATATAATTCTTTGCAAAAACTAAATAATCTATGATGGAACTGGCATCGGTCCAGGTTTTAAACAGATAGTTACCTTTGAAGAAGCTGTTATGGCCAAAATTAGCATGGGCCATCACTAAGGCTTGCATGGTGATGGTGTTTTCTTCCATTAAATAAGCGATACAAGGATCGGAATTGATAACGATTTCATACGCCAATCCCATTTGTCCACGTTTGTAACCTTGTTCAGTTTCGATAAATTTTTTACCAAATGACCAGTGAGTATAACCGATAGGCATGCCGATACCAGCGTAGGCATCCATCATCTGTTCGGCGGTGATCACTTCAATTTGGTTAGGGTAGGTGTCGAGTCGATAATGAGCCGCGACCCGTTCGATTTCCGTTAGATACGATTGCAACAAATCGAATGTCCAATCGGGGCCATCATCTAATCTCTTGCTGCGTTTTGAATTCATAATCGCCCCCTTAAACCGCTTGTTTCTTAAACAGTTCTCTAAACACTGGGTAGATATCTTCAGCTTGTCTAATGTGCTGAACTGCAATATTATCGTGAGTTGTTTGCAACGCTTCATACTCACGCCATAAAGTTTGGTGGGCGCGATTGGTAATTTCGATGTAGCTGAAGTAGCGCACAACGGGGAGTAGTTTTTTTTCTAATATATGACGACAGGCTGGTGAATCATCGGCCCAATTGTCGCCATCCGATGCTTGAGCAGCATAGATGTTCCATTCATTTTCAGGATAACGTTGTTGTTGAATGTCGTGCATTAATTTAAGTGCACTGGACACTATAGTACCTCCAGTTTCTTGTGAATAAAAAAATTCATGCTCGTCTACCTCTTTGGCTTGGGTGTGATGCCGAATATAGACTACGTCTAGGTTTTTATAGGTTCGAGTGAGAAACAGGTAGAGTAAAATGTAGAAACGCTTTGCCATATCCTTGGTGGCTTGGTCCATGGAGCCTGATACGTCCATTAAACAAAACATCACCGCCTGACTTGAGGGTACTTCACGTTTTGCATAGTTGTTGAAGCGTAAATCGAAGGTATCGATAAACGGCACTCGGGCAATTTGGGCCTCTAATTCGGCAATTTGCTGCTGTAAGTTAATGATCTTTTCAGCTTCAGAACCCGGTGTTTGCTCCAACGCTTCTAACTCTGCTTGAAGCTCGGTTAACAGGGCTTTTTTTGATGATGACATGGCAATGCGCCGTGCCAATGAGGAACGCAGTGAACGTACTATATTGATATTGGCTGGTACGCCATCATTAGTGAAGCCCGCACGATAGGTTTGGTACTCTACCAGTTTATTGAGGCGATTATTTTGTAAGTTCGGCAGTTCAAGATCTTCAAACAACAACTCCAAATATTCATCTTTAGATATTTGAAACACAAAATCATCTTGTCCTTCCCCCGAGTCAGATGCATCACCTTGTCCTCCGCCTTGACCTTGTCCTTTGGGCGGGCGTTCAATTTTATCTCCTCGAGCAAATTGGTCGTTACCCGGGTGGACCCGCTCTTTTACACCACCACGGCCTTGATGAAAAGTGGGCTCGCTAATATCTCGAGTAGGGATAGCAATTTCTTCGCCTTTGTCTATATCGGTAACACTGCGCTTGGTCACAGCATCGCTGACCGCTTTTTTAATTTGTTGCTTATAACGATTGATAAATCGTTGCCGATTGACTGTGCTTTTTCCCTTAGCATTCAATCGCCTGTCAATAAAATTAGCCATGCGCACCTCCAAACAACGCGTGGGGAGAGATCTCCCCACCTAATATTATCAAGATGATTTACGCACGCGCAGATACCATTCTGATAACAGTCTTACTTGCTTCTTGGTATAGCCTTTCTCCATCATTCGATTAACGAAATCATCGTGTTTACGCTGATCGTCGGTCGATGTTTTGGCATTAAAAGAGATAACCGGTAACAGATCTTCAGTATTGGAGAACATTTTCTTTTCAATAACAGTGCGCAGCTTTTCATAGCTGGTCCATAGTGGGTTAGAGCCTTCATTGTTAGCTCTGGCTCGTAATACAAAATTCACAATCTCATTGCGAAAATCTTTTGGATTACTGATCCCCGCTGGTTTCTCAATCTTTTCGAGCTCAGCATTAAGGGCGGCTCGGTCAAACAGTTGCCCGGTTTCTGGGTCTCTATATTCTTGATCTTGGATCCAAAAATCCGCATAGGTGACGTAACGGTCGAAAATATTTTGACCATATTCTGAATAGGACTCTAAATAGGCCGTTTGAATTTCTTTACCAATAAATTCAACATATTTAGGGGTTAAGTAGCCTTTTAAGAACTCTAGGTATCGTTCTGCCGTTTCGTTAGGAAATTGCTCTTGTTCGATTTGTCGCTCGAGCACATAAAATAGGTGCACCGGATTGGCGGCAATTTCACTGTGATCGAAGTTAAATACTTTAGAGAGAATCTTAAAGGCGAAGCGGGTCGATAATCCTTGCATACCCTCGTCGACACCAGCGTAATCGCGGTATTCCTGATAAGATTTAGCTTTGGGATCTGTATCCTTTAAGCTCTCACCATCATAGACTCTCATTTTTGAGTATATCGATGAGTTATCAGGTGTTTTAATACGTGACAATACGCTAAATTGAGCCAGTAGCTCCAAAGTATAGGGAGCACATGGGGCTTGTGATAACTCAGAGTTGAATAGCAATTTTTTATAGATTTGAATCTCTTCAGACACCCGCAGACAGTAGGGGACTTTAACAATATAGACGCGGTCTAAAAACGCTTCGTTAGTTTTATTGTTTCTAAAGGTGGTCCATTCTGACTCGTTGGAGTGCGCTAAAATGATACCGTTGAAGGGCAGGGCTGAAAGCCCTTCAGTACCATTGTAGTTACCTTCCTGGGTAGCGGTTAGTAGTGGATGTAGCACCTTTATAGGGGCTTTAAACATCTCAACGAACTCCATCAACCCTTGATTGGCTCGACACAGTGCACCCGAGTAGGAGTAAGCATCGGCATCGTGTTGGGCAAAATGTTCGAGTTGGCGAATATCGACTTTACCCACGAGTGAGGAGATATCCTGATTGTTCTCATCGCCGGGTTCTGTTTTGGCAATGGCCAGCTGATCTAAAATGTTAGGATAGACTTTAACCACCTTAAATTGTGAGATATCACCGCCGAATTCATGGAGGCGCTTGACGGCCCATGGCGACATAATGGTTTTGAGGTAGCGCCCCGGAATGTCATATTCGCTCTTGAGCAGCTCGGCATCTTCATCAGGGTTGAATAAGCAAAATGGGTGGTCATTGACTGGGCTACGCACTCCATTAGCACTGAGTACGTAAATAGGTACATGCTGCATTAATGATTTGAGCTTTTCTGCTAGGGATGATTTACCACCACCTACAGGCCCAAGTAAATATAAGATCTGTTTAGATTCTTCAAGACCTTGTGCCGAGTGTTTTAGATAGGCCACTATCTGTTCTATCGCCTCCTCCATACCGAAAAAATCTTTAAACGCAGGATAGCGGGAGATTAAACGGTTGGAAAAGATACGGCTTAAAATTGAATCTTTTGAGGTATCGATAACCTCAGGCTCACCGATTGCAATAAGCAGGCGTTCGGCTGCCGATGCATACGCAATACGATCGTCTTTGCAAATGGCTAAAAATTCTTGTAGCGAATATTCTTCATCTAATTTCTTTTCATAGCGCTGTTGATAATGCTCGAATATGCCCATTTCCCACCCCCTGAAGCTAGCAATAGATCTTAAGGGGCAACTGAATTTTCAGTTACCTATTCCTAATGATAGACGGGAAATGTGAGTTGGGTAGCAAAAAGTATAATGAAAACAATAACAAAACATTGCAAATGCAATTGTTGCATATGTGGCTGACGATGATTTGTTTAAAAGTCCTTAGATTAAAAACAAAAAAGGAGCCATTAAGGCTCCTTTTTATTGTGACACTATTGATTAAGCAGCAAAGTTGCTGTTAACAAATTCCCAGTTCACAAGCTCCCAGAAATGAGCAAGATAGTCAGGGCGCACATTACGGTAATCAATATAATAAGCGTGTTCCCACACATCAACAGTCAGTAATGGTGTTACACCATCTTCTGTTAATGGTGTCGCTGCATTGCTGGTATTGACAATAGCTAAAGAGCCATCAGCTTTTTTAACTAACCAAGTCCATGCACTACCAAAGTTGTTCACTGCAGAATCAGTAAATTGTGCTTTGAATGCATCGAAAGAGCCGAAGGCTGAATCTATAGCAGCTGCGATATCACCAGTGGCAGCGCCGCCGCCATTTGGCGATAGGCAGTTCCAATAGAAAGTGTGGTTCCAAACTTGAGCCGCATTATTGAAAATACCACCAGTAGAGGTCTTGATGATCTCTTCTAGGCTTTTCTCGGCAAGTTCAGTACCTTCAATTAGGCCGTTTAGCTTCACAACATAAGTGTTGTGATGCTTGCCATAATGGTATTCAATCGTTTCTTGGGAAATATGGGGCTCTAATGCGTCTTTTGCATAAGGAAGTGCTGGTAATTCAAAAGCCATGTTTTTTCTCCATTGACATTCAATTGTCTTTTTTCTGTTTGCTCACAGCTAGCCATTCTACCTGATAAAATTGTGATGTGAATCATTGTTTGGCTGATTTTACCGATTAATTCAATCGTTAAATTATTCTATGCAATAACCTTGGTAAAAGTAGGTTTTTGTTCTTAGCCATCCTGACGTACAATAGGCAAAATTGTTTAAGTAGCTTTGCTGCAATATTTAGGAAAGAAGATGCAAACAAATGAAACTGTAGAAAAAATCAAACAGCAGATTGCTGAAAACCCAATCATCGTTTACATGAAAGGTTCACCTAAGTTACCTAGCTGTGGATTTTCATCTCAGGTGGCACAGCTTATGATTAATTGCGGTGCACAATTTGCGTACGTTGATATTTTACAGCATCCCGATATCCGCGCAGAACTGCCAAAGTATGCGAATTGGCCTACTTTCCCGCAGTTATGGGTTGAAGGCGAACTTATCGGTGGCTGTGATATTTTGACTGAAATGTATCAAAAAGGTGAGTTGCAAACTTTGATTAATGAAACTGCGGCAAAATACCCTGCCCAAGACGCATAAGTCTGCTCATTACTCGAGTGCTGTTAGCTAAAACGCGATATATGGCGTTAAGTAAATCATAGTTAACTTAGGCATCTACTAAATAAAAAAGCCCTTCGATTGAAGGGCTTTTTTTATGTTTAATTTTAGTCTAGTAGATGCGTTACTCGGTAAGCGCTGCTTCTGGCTTAGTCGCTGGCAGTAATAAGTTCATGGTAATGGCGACAATACCACATAGGCTAATACCGGTTAGGCTAAATGACCCAATACCAAAGGCCATGCCACCAATACCAAAGACCAAAGTAACACCTACGATGCACAGGTTTCTCGGCTCGCCCATGTCGACCTGATTTTTGATAAGCGAGTTAAGCCCAACTGCCGCAATAGAACCAAATAATAAACACATAATACCGCCCATCACTGGAATGGGGATCGTTTGCATCAGTGCTCCCAGTTTACCTACAAAAGCTAAGGTGATTGCGGTGATGGCAGTCCATGTCATGATGCGGGGGTTAAAACTTTTGGTAAGCGTTACCGCCCCCGTGACTTCTGAATATGTCGTATTTGGTGGACCACCAAGTGCAGATGCTGCGATGGTGGCAATGCCGTCACCACTTAAGGTGCGATGTAGGCCGGGCTTTTTCATGTAATCTTTACCAGTAACGTTTGAAATCGCTAAAATATCTCCGATATGTTCAACCGCGGGGGCGATTGCCACAGGGATCATAAAGGCGATGGCGTGCCAGTTAAACTCGGGGGCAACGAAGCTTGGGATAGCAAACCAGTTGGCGTTGTGTACTGGGGTGAAATCAACAATACCCATGGCTAAACTGAGAGAATAACCCACAATGATCCCAGCTAAAATCGGCATTAATTTGGCAACGCCTTTGGCAAATATGGCTACCGCGATGGTAGACAGTAACGATGCTAACGAGATCATCAATGCTACGCTGCCATCAACCAAAACTAGGCTACCATCGCCGCTTTTACCTAAAGCCATATTGACCGCAACAGGAGCCAATCCTAGGCCAATCACAATGATGACCGGCCCAACGACCACTGGCGGCAATAAACGCTTGATAAAACCATCACCACGTACTTTGACAAGACTTGCCAGAATCAAGTAAACACAACCGGCCGCCATGAGTCCGCCCATGGTCGATGGGATCCCCCACGTTTGTACGCCATAAAGAATCGGCGCAATAAAAGCGAAAGAGGAAGCGAGGAAGATAGGGATTTGTCGTCGGGTGACGAGTTGAAACAACAGGGTGCCCAAGCCTGCTGTAAATAAAGCGACATTAGTATCAAGGCCAGTTAATAGCGGCATTAATACCAGTGCACCGAAGGCGACAAATAACATCTGGGCGCCTTGTAATGGAATTGCTAAACGATTCATTTTCATTCTCTTTTTTTAGGTAAACCGAACGATTTTAACGTTTAGTCATTTCATTTGCATTAGTTACGGTCACATTATTTTGCTTTGGGTTAAAAAAAATTAATAAAAAATCACCTCGGGTTAGGGGGGATGCAGGCAAGAACCGCACAAACTGTGTTACACTGCAGCCATTGTATTTGGTTAAAGTATTGATATAGATGTTTAAGCGTCTTACCTATGGTTTGTTTACCACCATCATCTTGATGGTTGCACATATGGCCGTTGCGGCAGAAGTGACTGAACTTGATATGAGTATTGTCAAGGTAGCAGACCGTACCACGAAAACGAAAAATAACGCCCTAGCACAAGCATTACACAATGTGATCCTTAAAAATACCGGCAATAAAAGTGCCTTATCAGCGCCGAGTATTGTTGCTGCACTTAACAATCCTACCGCACTTATTCGTCAGTTTGGGTATCAAGAAACCGACGGTCAGCAATATTTACGTGCGACTTTCGATCATCAGAAAATAATCCAATTACTTCGTGATGCTCAGTTGCCTGTATGGGGAAGCCAGCGTCCACTCACTCTCATCTGGTTAAGCTTGCAGCAAGATGGTCAACGCGCCATTTTGAATGACTCATCAACGTCAGAGAATCGAGCGTATATCGATGAGTTAGCTCAGGCTCGTGGACTGCCGGTTTTGTTGCCAATGATGGATCTTGATGATGCGATGAATGTCAGCATCAGCGATGTGCGAGGCTTATTTGTCGATGCAATCGCTAACGCATCTGCTCGTTATAATACTGATTATTTTATAATGAGTTCGATTGAACCTACCGCAGACAATCAATTTCATTACTCGATGGTATTGTATCCAAGCACTCAAAGCGGTGTTTTGTTTAATCCATTGGTACAAGACGCCGGAGTGGTTGCCGATATTGATAGTGCTCTTAATCAGATTTTTTTAACGATAAGCGAATACTATGTGAGCCAGTACGCGGTTGCCGACAGCGGTGCAGCACTCAGTACTCAACTTACTTTTATCGATATTACTGAACGTAAACAGCTGGTTGATATTGAAAACTATCTTACTCAACTCAGTGCGGTAAAACAGGTTTCGTTAACACGTTTACAAGGCGGGGCAGCCCAGTTTACTTTAGCGCTATTTGGTACTAAAGAAGATCTTATCCGTCTACTCAGTTTAGAATCAAGAATTAAACCGCAGTCTGTGTTAACGCCTATGCCAGTAGGCGGTGCTGATCCGTTAGCACCATCACAGAGTGAGACCATTAACTATATTTGGCTTGGTCATTAATGTAAGCTGGGTTCCATTATGTTTGGAACCTTTCTTTTACCAAACAAATGATATCGAGATTTAATTAGTGGCATCCCATTCCCCATTACAGTTGTCGTTACCCGTTTATTTGCCTGATGATGAAACGTTTAACAGTTATTATCCTGCGGCCGGAAACGATCAATTAATTCAAAGTTTACAAGACTGTGCTGATGGAAGTGCGGAGAAGGCCGTTTATCTATGGGGGCCGGTAAAATCGGGTCGTACCCATTTGATGCATGCGACTTGTGCCCGTGCTAATGAACTTAATCGCAACAGTTTCTATTTGCCATTGGGGATCCATGCCAGTATCTCAACCGAATTGTTAGAAGGATTAGAGCAGGTTGACCTTGTCTGTATTGACGATATTGATGCAATAGCCGGCCACCCTTTATGGGAAGAGAGTCTATTTGATCTGTATAACCGTGTAGCCGAGCAGAAAAATTGCAAATTGGTGGTCAGTGCCAGTGCCTCTGCCGTCGATAGCGGCTTTGTGTTACCCGATTTAATCTCTAGAATGCAGTGGGGCTTGACTTACCAAGTTCAGCCAATGGCTGATGATGAAAAGCTAGCGGCATTACAACGCCGAGCGGCGATGCGTGGTTTACAGTTGCCTGAAGATGTCGGTCGTTTCTTACTGAACCGCCTAGCTCGTGATTTACGTACCTTATTTGATGTGCTTGATAGATTAGATAAAGCGTCGTTAGTTCATCAACGTAAATTGACTATCCCGTTTGTCAAAGAGATGCTGAGGTTGTAAGTGATAAGCTTAGCCTAAGTCTTTAACCATTTGGGCGCTTAGCCATCAAATAATCAATCTTTTATAACTCAAATGCTTAAGATGCCTACAATGTGATTTCTTTGTCGCACTAGCATAAATTATGTTGCCAAACAAACAACTTAATTAGGGTGAAACATAAATAACAAAAAAGCCCAAACTCACGTTTGGGCTTTTTGCTGTTAATCGTTTCTAGAGCGATTTATGCGGCTTGATGTTGGGCTGCTGACGCGACAACCTGGGCTTTTAACTCGGCAGGATCAAAATCATCGACATTGATTGATTTCATCCGGCCAATTTCAGCGCGTTCAAGTAAAGCAACCTCATCGTCACTGAGAATACCTAAGGCTTTTCCTTCGGCGGCTAGCTTATCTAACCACATGAAAGGATGACGCTTACCCGATGCCTTACAAATTTTATCGTGTAGCGGCTCACAAGCTAGAATATCTTTAAAGGTCTGCTCTTGAATGCCTACAGCATTGAACTCAGATGGTGTCCAAAATTGACCTTTACCTAAACGATCACGACTGGCACAAGGTGTTTGCATGATCTTAGCTACTTTATGGTCCAGTACATCACTTGGACGCTTAAGTGGACGACCAAATGGGAAGATAATGACGCGTAATATGCGACCTAAACCCATAGGGAAGTTGTCTAATAGATCGTCAAGCGAGTCTTGTAGTTTGTACAATGAATCTTCAACGGCCCATTGCACTAAGACTAAATCTTCGCTCTGGCGGCCTTCATCTTGATAGCGTTTCAGTGTTGCTGACGCTAAATAAAGCTGGCTCAACAAATCCCCTAGGCGAGCAGAGATACGCTCTTTACGCTTAAGCCCCCCACCCAATGTCGCCATCGCTAAGTCAGACAATAAAGCCAAGTTAGCGCTAAAGCGGTTCATCTGTTGGTAGTAACGCTTGGTTTTATCGTTATAGGGACTGTTTGAGAATCGGCTTGAGGTTAAACCTAACCAGAAGCTGCGCACCAAGTTACTAATCGTAAAGCCGATATGGCCAAATAACGCCGAATCAAAATCGTTTAGTGCTTTGTTTGCATCAGGATCAAATGCTGATTCCATTTCAGCCAATACATAAGGATGGCAACGAATAGCTCCTTGACCGTAGATGATCATCGAGCGGGTTAAGATATTTGCCCCTTCAACCGTAATGGCGATAGGTGCCGCTTGATAGCCGCGACCTAGGTAGTTACCTTCACCTAAACACACGCCTTTACCGCCGTGGATGTCCATGGCATCGATAACGCATTTTTGCATTCTGTCAGTCAAGTGGTACTTAACGATGGCAGAAATTACCGAAGGTTTTTCGCCTAAATCAATAGCGGTTGTGGTTAAGGTTGTTACCGCATCCATTAAATAGGCATTGCCGCCGATGCGTGCCATTGGCTCTTCAATCCCTTCAAGCTTACCAATCGGTAACTTAAATTGACGGCGAATACGCGCATAAGCTCCTGTCGCCACAGCGGCGGTTTTTACGCCACCGGCAGAGTTTGACGGCAAGGTAATGCCGCGGCCTACAGACAAACATTCAACCAGCATGCGCCAGCCTTGACCTGCCATTTCTGGCCCGCCGATAATAAAGCTTAAGGGAACGAACACTTCGTTGCCTCGGGTTGGACCATTTTGGAACATACAGTTAAGTGGGAAATGGCGACGACCCGTTTCAACTCCAGGCACATCTGTAGGGATAAGGGCGCAGGTGATACCTAAATGTTCTTTATCGCCGAGTAATTTATCGGGATCTTGCAGCTTAAAGGCAAGGCCTAAAACGGTCGCAACTGGAGCTAGGGTAATATAACGCTTGTTCCAGGTCAGTTTCATACCTAGCACTTCTTCACCTTGCCATTGCCCTTTACAGACCACACCAAAGTCAGGAATTGCACCAGCATCACTGCCAGCTTCAGGGCTGGTTAATGCAAAACAGGGGACTTCTAATCCCTTTGCCAGACGAGGCAAATAGTGGTTTTGCTGCTCGGCAGTACCATAGTGTTGTAATAATTCACCAGGGCCTAATGAGTTAGGCACACCAACAGTGGAAGCCAGTTCGCTGGATACGCCAGCCAGCTTTTGTAATACGCGTGATTGCGCATAGGCTGAATATTCGAGTCCGCCGTACTTTTTCTTGATGATCATGGCAAAAAAACCGTGATCTTTTAAGTATTGCCAGATCTCAGGGGGAAGGTCTGCGAGTTGATGAGACACTTGATGTTGGTTGAGCATCTTACAGACTTCTTCAACTGGGCCATCAAGAAAGGCTTGTTCTTCAGCGGTTAGGCGAGCAACCGGATAGTTGTGTAATTTTTTCCAGTTGGGTTTACCGGCAAAAAGATCCGCTTCCCACCAAGTTGTACCTGCTTCGATGGCTTCTTTTTCTGTTGAAGACATTTCAGGCATGATGCCTTTGTACATCTTAAGCAGGGGGCGGGTGATGACGCTTTTTCTAAAAGCAGCGATATTAAGCGGAAGCACAATCGCAAAGAAGACGAGCCAAGACAGCATGGCGATGGCATCTGTAGCGGTACCGACTGCCATGACAATGGCGGCAATGATGCTTGAGGTGAGCAGAGAAACTCTTAGGTAGGCTAATGCGCCTAACGTAAAGAGCATCACTAAAATCCAAAGTAAGGTTGTCACTGTTATTCTCCTTCAATTGCGACTGTTAACTGCACTAATGTCAGCTCTTTTTATATGACGGTTATCACAATTATAGATTGTGGTCAGACCTGTGTCGCATAAAATCTAACCCTCTCGTGACATTTATACAAGCAATTTTCAAACAATTGTTTAAATTTTTTTATTGACACTAGGATTCCACAAACTGGGTCAACTAGTTAGAATGATTTTAATGACCGATTTGAGAGTGAAGGTGCTTTTTTATGTGTGAGCTACTGGCCATGAGTGCTAACGTGCCAACCGATATTGTTTTTAGTTTTACTGGCTTAGCCGAACGTGGTGGGGTAACCGGCCCGCATGTTGATGGTTGGGGAATAACCTTTTATGAGGGCAAAGGCAGTCGCACTTTTAAAGATGCTCAACCTAGCAGCCAGTCTCTCGTGGCTAAATTAATCAAGTCTTACCCGATTAAGAGTGAAGTGGTGATAAGCCATATAAGACAAGCCAATCGTGGTTGTGTAGCGTTAGAAAATACTCATCCATTTACGCGTGAGCTTTGGGGACGATACTGGACATACGCCCATAACGGTCAGTTAAGTGATTATCACGCTAAGTTCAACGTGGCCCGGCATCAGCCGGTGGGAGACACCGACAGTGAGTTGGCTTTTTGCTGGATCTTAGAAAAAATCGTCGAACGTTTTGGTGATACACCACCAAAGAATCGACTCGATGTATATCGTTATGTCGCGACGTTAGCCGATGAAATTCGCCAGCTTGGGGTGTTTAATATGCTCCTTAGTGATGGTGAATACTTGATGATTTATTGTACCAATAACTTATGTCATATCACCCGCCGTGCACCATTTGGCAAGGCTAAGTTAATTGATACCGATGTGGTAATTGATTTCAATCAGGAAACCACAGCCAATGATATCGTCACCGTGATAGCAACGCGGCCATTAACTGATAATGAACGTTGGCAGATTTTGCAACCGGGTGATTGGCAAGTATTTTGCCGTGGTGAAATCGTTCTTGGAAGTGATATTGATAACTAAGATTTAAATACTAAGATCGGAGCGGATCGGAGCGTCAAGATGTGAGCATTAAATTATCGCAAAGTCTAGGCCATTAAGACTCTGTTTAGTTTCAGCTGTTAAAGGTTTGCCATTAACAGCTGAACGGATCACGGATTAGCCGCCTGTTGATTGATCACCTCAGCAGGCTGGTGAGAAAATTGATAGCTGAGTAGTGTGATATCTAATTGCTTACTGCCTTTTTCAAAGTGGGTCAGTCGAACTGGTAAATAACCTAAGTCAGGTGCCATCCAAAAAAAGGTTTGGCGTTTACTATTGTCTCTCACCACTTCAATTTTTACCGTATCATACTGACCACTTTCGATGAGCATTCGCTCCTTGCCTATTACCTTAAAATCATATTCATCAATTTCACCGCTTTTGAGCATGGCGTAATGTAAATTGGTTAATCCCGCCATCATGTCGAGCCGAAATTGTAACTGCACCATGAGCGGGTCAAATAGATTGCCATTATAGGGAAATTTTGTGCGCTCCTCTTTGTAACGGCTATGAACGATGTTCTGATCGGTAGCATAAGCCGATTGCTCTTGATAATGCGGACCGGTGCCGCTGCGCTCATGGGTATAGCGCATGGGGACTAATCGTTCACCGTCTAAGGTAAAGGTACTTTGCACTACTCGTTTATCAGTCAACATGAGCAGACTGACATCACTGTCGAAACGGTATTGATATAGGTTATTGTGTGGCGGCGGCAGTTGGTAGCGGGCTTTCCCGAGCTCGATACTGCCATAATTAACCTGATACTCGGCACTGTGCGGAGTAAGCGGGTGTTGTGCCGCTGAAGCAATCATACTGAAGGCAAGCAAACTGAATATAATAATAGGCTTCATGATCAACAAGAGTCTCTCCGGGATAAAGGCGGCGATTAAAATGGTAATTCCAGCACTAATGTTGCAAGATCGGGCCGCCATTGATAATTTGACAATGCAACCCTGCCACGGTTCACTATCACCTGTTCACTTCTTAATCGTTGCATCTGCTCTATAAAAGCAGGCGTGTGCTCAGCAAACGCGATTTTTCCTTGGCTATTGATCACTCTATGCCAAGGCAGATTAAGCTCAGTAGGAGCTAATTTAAGTGCTTGAGAGACATACCGAGCTCTGCCAGGTAATCCGGCTAAGTCAGCCACTTTACCATATGAACTTACCTTACCTTCAGGAATTAAGCCGACAATATGCCAAATGCGCGCCATGGGTGACAAGGATGCACTGATCAAGTTGAGTTCCTATAAGCTGATTAATAGTTTGGAGCTCGATAATCCTCATTAAGGTGACACTATATCGTCAATGAGTTGATATCGTTTACAAGCTACGTATAGCCTAGTGTTTAGCACGTAATAATTCAATATCGACGCCATCGCGTTTTCGTTTAAGGCGCAAGCACATTAAGTAAATAAACGGCTACGAACGTTGCCTTTAGCGTCATTTAGGTCATAATGGCGCCAAATTTTCATGACTAAACTAACACTATGCCAGTATTGGATATCCTGACCATTCCTGATGAACGTTTAAAGCGTAAGGCGCAGCCCGTTGAAGATATCGCCGCAGTGCAATCTTTTATCGATGATCTCCTCGAGACTATGTATCACACCGACGACGGTATTGGCTTAGCAGCGACTCAAGTCGGTAGCTTACATGCCATCATTGTTATCGATTTGTCTGATAATAGAGATGAGCCATTAGTACTCATTAACCCTGAATTTATTGAGCGAGATGGTGAGTTTATCGGCGAAGAGGGTTGCTTATCGGTACCGGGTTACCGCGCTAAGGTCACCCGCTATGAAAAGGTCAAGGTCAAGGCGCTTGACCGTCAAGGCCAGCGCATTGAAATAGAAACCGATGACTTTCTGGCTATCGTATTACAGCATGAGATGGATCATCTCGACGGCAAAGTTTTCATTGAGCACCTATCAACACTCAAACAGAAAATCGCCTTAAAGAAAGCCAGTAAATATCGCTAATCGAGAGTCTTTCATGGTGTTTTTACTTGGGGTGATTCAAGTCGCCCCGATTAACCAGCGTCATCAAGTTGAGACGGCGCTCGCGAAACAGCGATGGCTAGATGCATATAGGCGATGTGCTATATCATTCGAGCGTAGATAAATAGATGAACATAGTGTTACTTACCCATGAGCGAGAGCTGACCCGCCCAACCAATACCGGTCAGCTAGCGTTAGCACATTTTCCCCAGTATTGTAAGCAGCTTGTTTGGTCTCGCATCAACCCTGATAAGGGGTTGCAACAAGCCTGTCAAACGGGCGAAGCCCTACTATTGTTTCCTGCTATCGATAAGCCTGCTACCTCTAATGTTGACTCAGATCTTGCCTTGATTAGCGCCGATGACATCGCACAGGGTGACGCCAAAACAGGGACACAAAAGTCGATTATTATTTTGGATGCTACGTGGCAAGAAGCACGAAAAATGGTGCGTCAAAGCCCCTATTTACAACAGGCAAATAGACTGGAATTACAAGCGATACAAGATTCAACATATCAGTTACGACGTAACCAAGTTCAGGGTGGATTATGTACACTCGAATGTGTGCAACTGCTGTTTAGCCAAGCGGGTTTATTCGCTCAAGCAGCGCAGCTTGGCGACGCATTTGCTGAGTTTAATCGTCGCGGGCAATCAATTAACCCAATAGATTAACGTTAGATAACGGTGAGGTAGACACAGAGAAAATGACTGACCGCGCCGGCCAACACAAATAAATGCCAGATAGCATGGTTATAAGGAATGCGCTTTACTATGTAAAACACCACGCCACCACTGTAAAACAAGCCACCCGCGAGCAATAAGCTAAAGCCAAGCGGCGTCATGGCGGCAACCAGGTCGTCTAGCACCACCATACATAACCAGCCCATCGCTAAGTAAAGCAATACGCTGAACATTTTAAAACGATGAATGAAGATGGTTTTAAATAGCACTCCACCTAAGGCTATTCCCCAGATAGCAATGAGCATAAACAGCGCCTTGTCACCGCCCAGTTCAATAAGCAACAGCGGGGTATATGTTCCAGCAATCAGCAGGTAAATCGCGCAATGATCGGCAATTTTTAGTGTATGTTTAAGTTGAGGGTTCTTGACACTGTGATAGAGAGTCGAGCAGAGAAACAAAAGTATAATGCTCGCACAGTAGATGGTAACACCTGTAAGCTGTACTCCTGATAGGTGATCCCATCCCTTAATGAGCGACACCATTAATGCCACTATGCCAGCCACAATGCCTAGGCCGTGGCTAATGGCGTTTGCCAGTTCCTCTTTTGGTGAGTATGGCGCTTTAGGTAATGATTTATCAGTAGTTATAGATAATTCTTGGCTTGTCATGGGGTTTAGTGTCATCTGGTTAGACCTCGTCTAGCGCAGTCTAACAGTTCATATCAATAAACACCACATTCTGCTTACGCGTGTGCGCCAAGCTTGCTCTGTGGCGGAGGTTGTTGCCAAGAAGTACAGGGGGCGCACCAAATAGCCTGCCTGTTAACCTTTTATTGAGCGTCGCTCTTCTGTCAATGATAGAGATTATTATTTTTACCCCAGAGCTGGATGATTGTCAGTCAATCTAGCGCATTAAATAAAGCGTGAAGGTCACGCTCATAAAGGTGAAAATGTTGATGTGGCTAGGTTAACTCGCGTTTTTTTACTTTATTTATATTGTCATTAAAATGGTAAATTGCTGAATTAATTAAATCTTGGACTATGGGATAGGGGCTTGTTTATTGATCTTGCTTGAGTCTATACTGACCGTCTCTTGTCGGAGTGCCATTAGGCTGAGACCGTTTATTCGGGATCCGTTGAACCTGATCAGGTTAGTCCCTGCGAAGGAAACAAGCATGATATTAACGCCGTGTGATGACAACTATATGAGTCGAATCTCAGCTAAACATCATTGAACGAGTGTACAACTGTGAGCTTAAACACTCGCTCAGTACGCCAGTTTAAGATTATTTTTCTGTTATTAATCAGTTGTACTTCATGGCAGCGTTATTATTTTGAGCGAGTTAATGACCACCAAGTGGTCGTGCACCTGCTTAATGCCATCAACTCTCATTTCTCCTGACAAGCAACTTCATATTCATTTAATAGTGAGATTGCTTATGTCAAATCGTCGTCAAAATCGAGAACAAGCTCAGGCTTTTATCGAGACTCTTAAACCGTTACAACATCCAAATTCAGAGAAAATTTATGTTACCGGGAGTCGCCAAGACATCCGTGTTGCGATGCGTCAAATTCGTCAAAGTGACACAGTGATCGCAGGCACTGAGCAGACGCCTATCGTGGAAACCAATTTACCGCTTAAGGTGTACGACAGTGCTGGACCCTATTCAGATCCCGCGACCGAAATTAATGTTCGCCTCGGTTTACCCAAATTACGTCAACATTGGATAAGCGAGCGCGCCGACAGTGAGCAACTTGAGCAGGTTAGCTCAGGTTTTACCCAGCAACGCCTTAAAGACGATGGCTTAGATCACCTGCGTTTCGACTCACTCTTGATTCCTCGAAAGGCCATTTCTGGCCGCAGTGTTACTCAATTACATTATGCTCGACAGGGCATTATTACCCCTGAAATGGAATATGTTGCCCTGCGCGAAAATATGGCGCGGAGCGAGATTGCAGATGATGTGCTGAATCGTAAAGCTAAGGGGGAAAGTTTTGGTGCGGCCATAGGTGAGCCCATCACCGCGGAATTTGTGCGCCAAGAAGTGGCTCGCGGTAGGGCGATTATTCCGCTGAACATTAACCACCCCGAAGCAGAGCCTATGATTATTGGGCGCAATTTTTTAGTCAAGGTGAATGCCAATATAGGTAATTCGGCGGTGACCTCATCGATTGAGGAGGAGGTGGAAAAATTGGTTTGGGCCACGAGATGGGGAGCCGATACCGTGATGGATCTCTCCACTGGACGCTATATTCATGAAACCCGCGAGTGGATCATTCGTAACTCACCAGTGCCTATTGGCACAGTGCCTATTTATCAGGCATTAGAGAAAGTCAATGGCATCGCAGAAGATCTCACTTGGGATGTATTTAGAGATACACTCATCGAACAGGCAGAGCAAGGGGTCGATTATTTTACTATCCATGCCGGAGTGTTACTGCGTTATATCCCCATGACGGCCAAGCGAGTCACTGGCATTGTTTCTCGCGGTGGGTCTATCATGGCCAAATGGTGCCTTTCTCATCATCAAGAAAACTTTCTTTATGAGCATTTTGAGGATATTTGCCAACTCTGTGCTGCCTATGATGTGTCACTATCACTGGGTGATGGCATGCGACCTGGTGCCATCGTCGATGCGAACGATGAGGCGCAATTTGCTGAACTCGAGACCCTTGGCGAATTAGTTAAAGTGGCTTGGCGATACGATGTACAAACGATCATCGAAGGACCTGGGCACATCCCGATGAATTTGATCAAAGAGAATATGGACAAGCAATTAAGCTTGTGCGATGAGGCGCCTTTCTACACCTTGGGGCCACAAACGACTGATATTGCTCCGGGTTACGATCATTTTACCTCTGGCATAGGCGCGGCAATGATCGCTTGGTATGGTTGCGCCATGCTGTGTTATGTCACCCCCAAAGAGCACCTAGGTCTGCCCAACAAAGAAGATGTTAAACAAGGCTTGATTGCCTATAAAATCGCGGCACATGCAGCCGATGTGGCTAAGGGGCACCCAAGTGCGCAGATGCGTGACAACGCCCTATCTAAAGCTAGGTTTGAATTTCGCTGGGAAGATCAATATAACCTCGGGCTGGATCCCGATACGGCACGCGCCTATCACGACGAATCGTTGCCGCAAGAGTCAGCCAAAGTGGCACACTTTTGCTCTATGTGTGGGCCAAAGTTTTGTTCGATGAAAATTACTCAGGAAGTCAGGCAATATGCGGCGGCGCAAGCCGTTAGCGTTCAAGATGCAGGTGCGTTTTCGCCATTGGAAGGAATGCGGCAGATGGCCGAACAATTTAAGCGTCAGGGCGCTGAGCTATATCACAGTGCAGATCTCTCAGTGTCAACGGCACTCAACGAGGTGTCGTTACGCGATGCTTCATTGGTTGACGAGGTCGTCAAATGACTCTCCGCTTAAATGTTCCCCCCAATGACTTAGATGAGTCGCTCCTTGCTGCCAGCTCGACTCCAGCCATAGTGTGGACGATTGCAGGCTCCGACAGTGGTGGCGGTGCGGGTATACAAGCTGACCTTGCCACGCTCCAAGACTTGCAGTGTCATGGCTGCACAGTTATCACCGCCATTACGGCGCAAAACTCCGTAGCAGTTGACAAGGTGACACCGGTCGATGAGAGCACATTGTTGGCTCAGCTTAATGCCCTGTTGAGTGACTTACCCCCAGATGCGATAAAAATGGGGATGGTGGCAAATCAAGCGCAGCTTATGATTATCGCCAAGTGGTTAACCACAGCGTTAAGCGAACTCGAGTTGCGCAAGGGAAAACCCATTCCTTTAATTGTCGATCCTGTGATGGTGGCAAGCTGCGGCGAGCCGTTAGCGTCGAATTTAGATTATTCGGTGCTCAGTGGATTAGTCACCTTGCTGACCCCCAATGCCGATGAGCTTGCCTTTATGAATAGTGACGCAGCACGCGATGGTGCCGGTATCGTCGCGGCCACAACGGCTTTAGCCAAGCATTTAGATTGCAATGTGCTAGCTAAAGGCGGTGATAAAGGGCTGTTATGGCATCCTCATGTCGCCACAGACTTGTTCATTTGTCTTCAGGCTGCTGGGGTTTGTCCCCTGCATCAAGGCCAAGCATTTATGTTATCGAGTCGGCGTAGTACCAATCCCAACCATCATGGCAGTGGTTGCACGCTATCGACCGCAATCGCCGCCATGTTGGCGCAGGGATTTGTGATGCATGATGCGATTTTGCTAGCAAAAGCTTATGTGAGCCAAGGGATCGCACAGGCAGAGCAAATAGGTCAAGGGGCTGGGCCGTTGGCTCGAACAGGTTGGCCTAAGGATATGGCATATTTTGCCGAGATTAAACGCATCGAGTCTGATGATGACTTGTCAAAAGTTGAAGTGTCACCGTTCGTCTTCCCCCGTTTACGCTTGCCGCTGGGGGTTTATCCTGTGGTCGATTGCCTTACGCAGCTAGCGCGTTTGCTTCATTGTGGTGCGACGACAGTGCAGCTGCGGCTAAAAGTAGAAAGTGGCATAGATGCACAACGACTTGAGACTGAGATCTGCGCTGCGATCGCCCTTGGTCGACGCTATCAAGCCCAAGTGTTTATTAACGATCACTGGCAACTCGCTCTCAAACATGGCGCCTATGGTGTGCATCTTGGCCAAGAAGATCTGCATGATGCTGACTTAGCGCTTATTGCCGCGCACGGCTTGGCGTTAGGTGTATCGAGTCATGGCTATTTTGAACTTAAGTTAGCCGCCCAGCTTAAGCCATCATATGTCGCCCTAGGGCATATCTTCGCAACGACGACAAAACAGATGCCGTCTTTGCCTCAAGGGCTGGTAAACCTGACGCGTTACGCTGCTCTATTAGCGGAAGATCTGCCTACGGTCGCCATCGGCGGTATCGATGCCACGCGACTTCAGTCAGTTAAAGTTACAGGGGTCGATGGTATTGCCGTAGTGCGGGCGCTAAAAGAGGGTCTCAGTGTCGAGTCGGCTTATCATGCCCTGCATGCCGCATGGGAGGAAGGTTATGGCGCTTGATGATAAAGACTATGTTCGTTACTCGCGTCATATCATGCTGCCAGAGATGGGGGAGCAGGGACAGCAACGGCTCAGTTGTGCCAGTGCGGCCATTATTGGCTTAGGGGGGCTGGGAATGCTTTGCGCTCAGTACCTTGCCGGTGCTGGTATTGGCTCTTTGCTGCTCATCGATGGTGATAAGGTCGAAAGCAGTAATCTACCGCGTCAGCTGCTGTTTGATGATAAGGATATTGGTCACAATAAAGCCTTAGTGAGTCAACATAAACTGCAACATCGCAACCCTAGCTGTCAGGTGCGTGGTGATGACAACTATCTTGGTCACGACAATGCCGTCAACCATTTAAGTCAGGTCGATGTCGTAATCGACTGCAGCGATAATTTTATGACTCGCCAGTTAGTTAACGCAACCTGTGTGGCGTTAATGCGTCCTAATGTGGTGGCGTCGGTGGCGCATTTTAGTGGTCAGTTGTTGTGTATTGACCTGCAAAAGGCGCCACAAGCTGGCTGTTACCATTGCCTGTTTCCACAATCATTAAAGGTGAGCCAAGGCTGTGACACCCAAGGTGTTTTAGGTCCTATGGTGGGCGTGATGGCTTCGATGCAGACATTGCTGGCAATGCAGATCCTGCTGCAATTAGACGATGTGCAACAAAGGCGGTATGACACCTTATATCGTTTTAATGGCCTTGGCCTAAATCAACTCAGTTCGCGGCGTAAGCGCGACCCGCAATGCGCCGTGTGCGCCCCCTATGTTATGGAGAAGATACATGGATGAGATCAATCTGATGCTCAATGGTGAGCCAGTGACTGTCGCCAATAGAACCAATGTGCAGCAGCTCTTGCTTGCACAGAAGATACAGCTCGACAGGGTTGCCGTTGTTTGCGGTGGAGATGTTGTGCCTAAATCGATGTGGAGCAGCACCTTGTGTGAAGAGGGGAATGTGATTGAGATTTTTGGCGTAGTGGCAGGAGGATAATATGTTAACCATAGCCGATATACAGTTTGAATCTCGCCTATTTAGTGGAACGGGTAAGTTTTGTTCATCAAAAATTATGCTGGCCGCCATTGAGGCGGGTGGTTCGCAACTGGTCACCTTGGCGATGAAACGTTTGGATTTGACCGCAAAACGCGATGATATTTTGACTCCATTATTAGCGTCAGGGGTCAAACTATTACCTAACACCGCTGGGGCGAGAAATGCGCATGAGGCGGTCATGGTGGCGCAATTAGCCAGAGATGTGCTGGGCACCTCCTGGATTAAACTGGAGATCCACCCAGATCCTAAATATTTACTGCCCGATCCCATCGAAACTCTAAAGGCTGCTCAACAACTGTGTGATAAAGGCTTTGTGGTATTGCCATATGTACATGCCGATCCCGTATTGTGCCGTCGTTTAGAGGAGGTGGGTTGTGCGGCGGTGATGCCACTGGGTAGCCCTATCGGTTCTAATCAAGGCTTGGCTACCCAAACATTTTTAAAGATCATTATTGAGCAGGCTAAGGTACCTGTAATTATCGATGCTGGGATCGGCGCGCCGTCTCAGGCGATGCAGGCGATGGAGATGGGGGCCGACGCCGTATTGGTTAACACTGCAATAGCCAGTAGCCGCGATCCGGTAATGATGGCGCGCAGTTTCGCCATTGCCGTTAAGGCTGGGCGTGACGCCTACCAAGCCGGATTAGGGGGTGTGTCGGAGCATGCAAGCCATACCAGTCCACAAACGCCGTTGACGGAATTCTTGGAGTAATTGCCGATGAGTTTTGTCGATTATTTACAGGCCCTACCCACAGAACGGTTAAAGTTGGCGCAATATTCTGCCACATCAGCAGATGTGGAACGGGCCTTATCGAGCTGCGAAGGCTCTTTGTCTGGCTTGATGGCGTTATTATCTCCCGCCGCCGAACCTTATTTAGAGTCGATGGCGCAGCGTGCAGCGCAGTTAACCCGGCAGCGGTTTGGCGCAACTATCGGTATGTATTTACCCTTATACCTGTCTAATTTGTGTGCCAATGAGTGTGATTATTGTGGTTTTAGCATGGGTAATAAGCTTAAACGTAAACGGTTAAACCTTGAAGAACTGCGCCAAGAGATAGCCATCATAAAACGCCGAGGTTTCGATTCGCTGCTACTGGTATCGGGTGAGCATGAAACTAAAGTGGGCATCGATTATTTTGTTTCCATGTTGCCAGAGGTAAAACGGCATTTTAGCTTTGTTGCAATGGAAGTACAGCCGCTGAGCGAAGATGGGTATCGATGTTTAGTGAGCCATGGTCTCGATGCGGTAATGCTGTATCAAGAAACCTATAACCCACAAGTTTATCGCCAGCATCATACGCGTGGTAATAAACAAGATTTTGCTTATCGTTTAGCCTCTGCAGAGCGTATCGCCCGCGCAGGTGTCGATAAAATAGGTTTAGGAGTGCTATTTGGACTCGATGATTGGCGCTTTGATGCCCTGTTAATGGGGCATCATCTGCATTATTTAGAGCACCAGCATTGGCGCAGTCGTTACAGCATTTCACTGCCTAGGTTGCGGCCTTGTACTGGGGGCGTACAGCCTAAAGTGGCACTCAGTGATAAAGGCTTAGTGCAGATTATTTGCGCTTTTAGGCTCTTTAATCCACAACTGGAGATAAGCCTGTCGACACGAGAGCCTGCCGCGCTGCGAGATCATCTATATCGCTTAGGGATCACCCATATTAGTGCTGGCAGTTCGACTGAACCTGGCGGATATGCTCATCCGCAAACACAGCTGGACCAATTTGAAATTGCCGATAATCGAAGTGTCGAACAGGTGGTTGATGCGTTAAAAGCGCAAGGTTTAACCCCTGTCTGGAAAGATTGGGAGGCGGGCTGGATAAATCAATCCCCATGATAGAAATGGCTGCGGTTTAGCCGAAGCCTTCGCTGCTTTCTACCAGCTTAGCGCTTGTGACATGTAGAAATAATGACCTGCCATAAGTGCTGCCTTGTAGAAAATGGCTACAAACTACGGTAAAGTTAATCTATAAAGATAAACAGTCCCTAATCATCAAGCGGTATTTTTATCACAGCGTAGGAGACACCATCATGCAGATCCCATCGAGTTTTGCCTCAGGATTGTCGGGGTTACAGAGTGCTCAATCTGGCTTGACCCAAGCGACAGTGGACGTGGCTAAGCCTGCCACGTCAAACACAAGTGCCTCTACAACAGATACTTACGCTCCTGTCGCACAAACAGATAAAACCCATGCCTTGGTATCATCTCTTGAATCACTCAATCAAGCCGAAGCGGCCACTGAAGTGATAGCGGTGTCATCTGAAACCCTAGGAACCGTTATCGATATTAAGGTATAACCTTGCCAATAACCCAATATCGCGCCTCGAATCTAATTGCGCTAAGACCGAACAGTAATGCTGTAGGGCAATGCCAGCCAGCACACCAGTCGATGTCTGGGCCAAGGCCTAGAACGTCAAGACTGGGAGCAGGTTCATCTAATCTAGGCTTGATCCCCGCTTAGTTCCCCCATACGCCATATCATTAGTCAACAGTCATGCTTATTCAACCTGTGTTAAATCAATTGCTCTTTTGGTGTTGAGCCAATATCAACTTTTCCAGCAGTTGTGATGCAGGGCCTTGATTATCACGGTTGGGGATGATCAAACTCAATCCCGCCTTTCTATGACTACTGCCTTGTAGTGCTAGGCGACGCAGCTGACCGCTGTCGAGTAATCCTTGCACTAAATGAGCCGGGATCCAGCAAAAACCGATACCTTTTTGCAAAATAACCAAGGCTTCATGGAAGTTGGTTACCGTCCAGCGTTGTTCGGCTTTAAGCCATCCTGAATCGGCGCGAGCGATCTGGGCCGTGTCTTTAATTACAATTTGTAAATGTTCGGCTAAGACTTGGTCATATAGAGGTTCATCACGGTGTGCCAATGGATGGCTTGGATGACAGACTAACAAAAAGTCGATATGGCATAGTGGTTCGGCGATAAACCCTTTAGGCGGCGAGCCGGCAATAGCTATATCGACCTGCTCAGATTCGACTAACTCAGCGGTACCATTGATAACCGAATCGAGAATGGTAATGCGGGTACCACGTCCTTGAGGTTCAAATTGGCTTAGGGCATCGATAAGGGTCTCCATCGGGTAGATGATCTCACGAGCGATGACGAGCGATGGCTCCCAGCCTTTTTCTAATTTATTGGCCAGCATCTCCAACTCGGTGACCGAACGAGTGATATGCCGAGAGCGCCTCAGCAATACTTCACCGGTTTCGGTGAGGTAGGCTTTACGGCCCTTAACTTCGAGTAAGGCGACGCCAAGCTGCGATTGCAATTTGGCGACCGCATGATTTAACGATGACTGACTCTTATTCAGTTGTTTGGCGGCTTGGGCATAACCGCCGTAATCGACTACTGCCTGCAGGATCCGCCACTGTTCTAAGGTTGATTTTGCTTGGCTCATGAATATTCAATCTCGTTATTCAAGCCGCAGCGCGGCTCGATATTAGGCTAAGGTTTAATGCTTACCTGCTTAGGCAGGTATTTCTGGGTGCGCTTAAGCTTATGAAAATAGGGGCCTTGATGCAAAGTTGTTGGCCAATTCAGCAGCATCATAGCCAACACATTTCGGTGTTCACCTAAGGCGAGATCGGGATTGCCTTTAGGTGAGGGGATTGTATGTAGCGTCTCATCATAGGCGTTAATAATATGGCGCTGGGTTTGCGTTACCACTGGGTGTTGCGACAAACCTGCTAAATGAAAGCTGATGCCGACTTCGGCAATAATATCATCGGTAGCATCGGCCAAAATCCGCTCAATGTTGGCCGCAAAATAATCTAAAATCCAAGCAAACTCCTTAGCATCAACAGGTTGTTGGTAATACTCACTTGCGGCAAAGATAAAGTGGGTCATGCCATAGACTTTGTTTCTAAATTGTTTTTTGTTGAGCTTGCTATCTCGACTTGCGGGATAGACATCATTAAAAGCCTGTTTGTAGTCGGCGATATAATCACCTACTTCAAGTTGTTTTGCCCAGTAGGCGTAATTGATCAGCTGTGCAGCCCAAGCTTCAATCATGGCTTTATCGGTTAATCCCGTTTTGAGATCGGTGGATTTTAATGCCTTGATTAGTTTGTCATGGCAGGGGCCCTGTAAGCCAAATTCGTCGATTCGGCTGGAAAAGCGTAATAACACATCGGTGTAAAATAGAAACTCAGGAAAAGGCTGTAGGGCTTTTTTGCGTGCTTTAGCGCGCGGCCCCTTGCCCAGTATCGCGATAGCCTCTCTCGCCTCGGTGTCGATAAATCCAGGCTTATCTAACTGACAAGCATAAAAACTCTGTGACTCGGTCACGGCATACAGATCGACCAGTGCGGCATTGGCGTATTTCTCATCACCGGTCATACGATACAGGCGAATACCATAATGGCCTTGCACTCTCGGGGGCAGTTGGTAGAGGTTTTGTTCCAGATGGGTCTGGATACCTTGGCGCACCTGGTTAGCGTCAAGTGTGCTTTGCTGTTCGTTCTGCTTAGCTAGACTGGCGTTGGGCAATAGCAATGCTGCACTAAGGCCGAGCACTGCGATGAGATAGTTAGAGGGCCGCGTGTTGATCATGTTGGATCCTTTTAATTAAAGAGGAGGTCGACACTGGTTCGCCAAAAATAAGGGTTAATTGTTGTGTAAAAGGTAACTGCGCTTCATTAATTAACAGCAGTTCGAATAACGCTGATTTATCGATTGTGGCTTGTTGGTCAATTAGCCGGGCAAGGCTGCGTTGCCAAAGACGTTGATAATAGCGCGGCCCTTGGTTAACGATGCCCATAAAACTATAAATTGCCTCGTTAGCTTGCGGCCAAGGTTGAGTAAAGCTCAATTCAAATTCGCGTGCCATATCGGGGTAGGCGTGAGACCTTGTTTGATAGAGATTTAATGCCAGTTTGCTTCGAAAAACACTCAGTTGCTCGGCAAAAGTGGCTAAACGCGCTTCGCGGCTCTCTTTTGGCGCCGGGGGCAATAACTGATGTTGCAGATACAATGACAACCAATATTGACCGACTAAGCCAGTGTCTTGAGGGGCTGCCAAGGTATTGATGAGATAGAAGCGTCCCCCTTTAAGCAGCAATGCTAAGGCATTGCTAAATGCCTCAATCAGCTGCGTTTGTGCGCGATAAGAGTCGAGTACGCCTGGAAAACTAAGCGATACTTGACCAAACTGTTGCCCCACAACGCTGTAGCGTATCGGGGTCACTCGAATGCTTGTATCTTGATCAGGTTCGCCTTGGTTGAGAAATAGATCCCCGAGCAGACGTTGTCCATGCCATAGACGGATCATAGTGTCATTGAGGCTTTCAACCCTAATCCCAAAGGGCTGGAGCGCTTGGTAGATGTGACTTAATATCACTTGGGTAAATACCGGCTGAAGTGGTGTTTTATCCGCTTGAGAGAGTGCAATCCCTAATTCCCAAGGCGCAAGGGTTGGCTGAGTCATTGCGTCGAGATATTGTTTCAGAAGTTGTGGCGTCGCGATATGCTGGGACGCTAAACTGAAACTGGCATAGTCACTAAACCCCGCCAGTTCAGCTTGTTGTTGTTTTGCGGCAATGACATGGGTAAGGGCGCGTTCACTTTTGTCTTTAGCCCGCAGTTGATAGGCTTGCCAGACTTGCTGACGGCAATGGGGATCACTTTGCTCAATCAAGTAACTGGCTATCGACTCACTAAAGCCGGGCGCTAGACTGTTGCTGGGGTCATTAAGCTCTGTATCTTTAACGGGTTTAAGCAGGCAACGATCGTTACTCATCACCAATGACAATGCCTGTTGCCTTAGGGCGAAAGTGATATTGGCTTCGCTGGTGTGTAACGCCGCTTTATCGGCGATCTCCATTTTACCTTGTAATAGCTGAGTCAGCCGTTTTGCGATTGCCTGTTCATCCGGGCGAAAGCTATTCTTTAACGCCTGACTTAAACTGACAATATTGGGATCATGATATAGCTTATCTATTTGATCCCCAAGATGCAGTTGGCACAGCAATAGGGCTTCTTGGCTTGCCGAGTTAAGTGCATATTGCTGATAATACCGTAGGCTATCTTTCAGGTTAAATAGACTAATAAGGTCGCGTTCAAGATTGACAACCTGCACAGATGGCTCGCTTGGTGGGCTATCCACCCATGGGGCTATCTCATAGCGAAGGCATTGCTCGGATAATAGCGCAATGGGAGAGGCGGCTTGCGCCGCCGACACCAGATTAAGTGTTAGGGCGATTGCTAAAATGCGTTTTAGCATAGGCGACGCGCTCTTCCACTGACATGAATTTATTTCTCATCTGCTCGACATGTTGCAGTCGGGGTAAAATCCCCTGACTGTTAGCGATTTGAATGGCCAAACCGGGTCGTGCATTAAGCTCAAGTAGCAGTGGGCCGAGCTCTTGATCCAGTACCATATCTGTGCCTAAGTAGCCTAACTCACTCATTTCATATGCTTTAGAAGCGGTATGGAGCAAGGTATCCCAATGGGGCACTAAAATATCGGTCAGCTTTCTATCGGTATCGGGATGGCGTTCAATGGGGCGGTCAAATTGCACCGCATGCAAGCCTTGTCCTGTCGCAATATCGAGTCCAACGCCCACCGCTCCTTGGTGTAGGTTAGCCTTACCGTCAGAGGCGGCGGTTGATAAACGCAGCATCCCCATGACTGGAAAACCTTTAAAGACGATGAGTCGAATATCGGGTACACCTTCAAAAGAGTAGCCATCGAATACTGGATCAAATTTAATCAGACCTTCGACGATGGCCACATCGGGTTTTCCGCCCAATGAAAATAATCCACTGAGAATGTTGGATATATGGCGGTCGATTTCACTGGGTGTGACTTCGTTGCCATTGGCTTTATAGTAATGGCCATTGGCTACTTTAGTGATCACTAAGATCCCTTTGCCGCCCGAGCCTTGTGATGGCTTAATGACAAACCCACTGCGGTTATCGACCATCTCCGGAATGTGCACAATCTCATGCTGTTGGGAAACTGTGCCAATTAAGGCGGGTACCGCAATATCATTGGCCAAGGCCAGTTGTTTAGTGGTCAACTTGTCATCGACCCGCTTATAGTATTTACGCGGATTATAACGACCTATGTAGTCGATATTACGCTTATTCATGCCCAGGACTCCGTTGTCCCTTAGCGCCTTAGGACGCGCAAATAGCATGATTACTCTCCCGCCAAAGGTCTAAAACGTCTGAGCTCTAATAACTTGTATCCTGTGTACTGACCCATAAGTAACACTACAGCTAAAATCACCAAGTGGATGCCAAGGAAGTTAAAGACCCAATGCTGAACCCAAGTGGCGCTCATGGCGAGATAGGCTAATGTTGCAACAAACAGGCTACCGCCGCCTTGTACTAACACCTCTTTAGCGCCTTCCTCTTCCCACAATATGGACATTCTCTCGATGGTCCAAGCCAAAATGATCATCGGGAAGAAGGTAATGGTTAGTCCTTCGCTGAGACCAAATTTATAAGAGATTAAGGTGAACAGGCCGATGATGCCTATCACCACTATGATCACCGCCGATATGCGGGAAATGAGCAGTAAGTTGAGTTCGGACAGGTATGAGCGGATCATTAAACCGAATGCCACAATGAGTAAAAATCCGATAAGCCCGGTCAGTAGTGTGGTTTGAATAAAGGCTAATGCGATCAGTACTGGCATAAAGGTACCTGAGGTTTTAATACCAATAATGACGCGTAAAAATACCACCATCAATACACCAATGGGGATCAGCAAAATCCCTTTAAACAGACTCTGTTCCTCTAGCGGTAATTGATACAGTGAGAAATCCAAGGCATCTTTATTTTTGAGCATATCGATAGAGGTCGCCAGTGCTGAGCGGGTATCTTGCAGCATCGAAAAATTGACCTGTGAATTTACCCCACCAACCACATCAAGGGTCGATTTACCTTTGCGATCCCAGATAAGCAGGTTATCTGGGCGACCTTGGGTACCATTAGCGGGGTTAAACAGTACCCATTCGCCTTGATGGTACACCTCAACGAAGGTGGTTAACTGTTGGCGACGACGCTGATCTTCTAAAAATAGCGCGTTGACTTTTTGCGCCGCAATCCCTTTGCTATTGAGCATTTGAATAAACAGATCGGCAGGAGTATTCCCCGACAATAAAAGCTCGATATTTTGGCTGCGATCGGTCGCATTAAAACTTTTGTTCAGTTGCTGGGCAAATGAGAGGTTAGTCGCGCTTCGAGACCATACCTCATCCATAATTTGCTCAGCGGCGGCTTGCTCGGTTGCAGGCCAGCTATAAGGTAGGGGAGGTTGAGGTTCCTGCAGGGCTATTACTTGGTTATTGCCTGTGGGGACTAGGGTGACTTTGTAATATAAGTCTTGTTGACCTATGGCATTACGGATAGACCAAGTGGCGTGACGCCCCATCTCATCTTCTGCGATGGTTAGACCATAGCCTGGGGATGTGGCATTTTCGACCAGTATTTCAAAGGCCGGATCACTGGGCAGCGAAAAGGTCACTTCTGCAGGTTCGCCCATGGCTTGAAAACTCACTTTGGCGTCAACAGCCCAGCTTTGTACCTGTTTGCCTGGTAGGAAAGGGACATTGTGTTCAATGCCGCGATAAACACTTGCCGCCACACCCGCTAAAAAGAGTAGCGCAACAACAATATAAAACGGTTTTCTAGAATGCATCAGCCAATAATCCTATGTTATTTCGTGCTCTGCTTAGGCATGGTTTTGCCATGAATAAAACTTTGCGCCACATCGACAACGGCGATATCTTGCATAAATTTACGTCCGAGCAGCAGTTGGTACTCTAAGTGGCTGCGATCGACAAGGTTTAGATCGGTCTCGGCTTTATATGGACCTATTTGTAAGTGAGCGTGGATCACTGGGCGACGATCACTTTCCTCATCTGATTCTTGTTTGATGCGTACGAAGCGCTCAACTTTAGACTCAAAGGTTTGTGATGGTTTGTCATAACCTTGGGTAAACACATCAAAACGTACCCATTGTTTACCATCACGTTCGAACAAAATAATATTGTGTGCATCTAATGAGGATGATTCGGCGCCAGTATCGATACGAGTCTCGAAGCCCGCTTTAACTTCGTCCATATAGACATTTTCCACCGCACCTAAAATAAACTTATCACCAATAGGGGACGGCTCGCACTGAATGGGAACTTCGATAATTTTCTTTTCTGGTTGCTGTAACTTGATGTTAGCCACTGATTGATTTAAGGCGTCAATTTGTTTCGAAAGGGCGCTAATGGCATCGAGCGCTTGTTCATGGCTTACATGACTACTCTTTATTAAGCTGGCTAATTCGCTCTGTTGTTGACTGAGGCTGCTATTGAGCGTGGCGGCATCAACCGGTATAGGCTTATTGACGTCGGTCGTTGCACAGCCTGCTAACAGGGTTGCAACGCTTATGGCTGTTATCTGTTTTAACATAGTCCATCCCATATACTATTTCAGTTAAACCAAATCTTTATTCGGTTGATTCTTGGTGGCGATAAATGTGGCGCGTTTTGGCGCTGGATATCCCTCGACAGTCAAACTGATATCATTGGGGTCAAGGTAATCCACCAGTGACTCATTAGGCATCCAGTCGGTACTGCGCTGCTCGGCCAATGAGGTAACATCAATATCCACACAGCGAACATCGGTAAAGTCGGCTTTTTCTAACCAAGCGGCTAAGGCTTTAGCCGAAGGTAAGAACCAGACATTGTTCATTTTTCCGTAACGGTCACCAGGGACTAATACGGTATTTTCATCACCATCGACCACTAATGTTTCTAATACTAGCTCACCTCCGGCACGCAATTGGTCTCGCAGCTGCAATAGGTGATCGATAGGCGAACGTCGATGATACAACACCCCCATAGAAAATACCGTATCAAAGGCATCCAGTGGCGGTAATGCCTCTATCCCTAAGGGGAGGAAGTGCACCGGATGATGTTCGCCGGCTAAACGCTTTACCGCTTCAAACTGACATAAAAATAACGGCGAGGGATCGATCCCTACCACATGTTTAGCCCCTTCACCTAACATGCGCCACATGTGGTAACCACTGCCACAACCTACATCGAGCACGGTACGGTTGGCCAGCGGTGAAATATGCGGTTTGACGCGATCCCATTTCCAGTCTGAGCGCCATTCGGTGTCAATATGGATACCGTGCAGATGATAAGGACCTTTGCGCCAAGGTTTAAAAATTTTTAATAAGTTTTGCAGTTTTTCACGTTCGCCGTCACTGAGTTGCTTACCACTGCCGATGGTGACACTCGTCGTAAAGTTAATCTCATCGGGCTCAGGATAATGCAACTTATTGAGAACTTTCTCCCACTTGGGTAAATCACCATGTTTATTATTGCGTTGCCATTGGCCCAAGATTGCGGGCAAGGTTTCGAGCCAATGTTGCAGGCTAGAGTCGGCAATCTGTTTGTAAAACGAACTGAAACTTATCACTTTATCGCCACCATTGAAGCAAAATTAAAACATTGGAACCACACACTAAAATGACTAAAGCCTTGGGCTTTTAATCGCCGCTCATGTTGTGGTAATGAGTCGGGTTTCATGACATTTTCAAGTGAACTGCGTTTCTGGCTGATCTCCAGTTCGCTGTAACCATTGGCGCGTTTAAAGTCTAAATGGAGTTCGTCGAGTAAGGCTTGTACTGGTGCATCCTCAAAGGTGAGCTTTTCTGATAACACTAAAATGCCACCGGGTTGCAGGCCGCGATAGATTTTATTGAGCAATGTTTCGCGGTCGTTTGGTGCTAAAAATTGCATGGTAAAATTTAAAATGACCATGGAGGCATTTTCAATTTCAATGTCGCGAATATCGCCGCAAATCAGATCCACAGGCGTATCGCTAACATAAGCATTTAAGTTTTGTTGACAGCGCTCAATCATAGATTGACTATTATCGACGGCAATAATTCGGCAATCGCGTCCGTCAAGGCGACGACGCACGCTAAGGGTGGCCGCGCCCAGCGAGCAGCCTAAATCGTACACCCGGGTATTGGGTGAGACACATTTGTCGGCGAAATCACCTAATGTACTGATAATTTGGGCATAACCTGGCACGGAACGCTTAATCATATCATTGAACACACCAGCGACCCTGTCATCGAATTGAAAGTCACTGATATTTTCACATGCTTGGGCGAATATTGTATCTTGAGATGAGTTCATGAGTATTGATTAGATTAATTCGATTTTTCATTCTAGCGAAACATCAGCGTTAGCAGCAAGCCTAGTACTGGAAATTCTGTAGAAAATTCTGTCTAATAGCCTAATTACAACATATATTTCACAACACCTTGACGTTCTAGGGAAGATCATTGAAATTACTTTATCCTTTACTCCTCGCCATGGCGTTGTGCATGTCTTCATGCGCACGTGCCGACAGTGAACTGTCGCCGTTAGTCTTGGTGATGGGTACCGACAGTTTTCCTTATCAGTTTGTTGATGATAGTGGTGAGCCTAAAGGCGTCTTGGTCGATTTATGGCGTGAATGGGCCGCGCAAACGGGCACAGTGGTTGAGTTTAAGCATTTAGATTGGCAAGACTCACTCGACCAATTGGCACAAGGCCATGCCGATATTCACATCGGCATGGGACATACTGACTCGCGTGAGTCGCGCTATGATTTCGCCGACGCTATCACTTCAGTTAATACCTATTTATACGTGCGTAAATCGCTACAGAATAAAAACCATTTACGCGACTTAATCCCATATCGAATTGGCGTTGTGAGTGGCTCATCTCATGAAGCAAATTTAATCAAGCAGTTAAGTGACCTTAATTTTCGCTACTATGAATCACGCGATGCACTGCTTAATGGCGTGATTAACGGCGAAGTTGATGTGTTTGCGGGGATGGAAGGGTATCTTCGCGATAAAGCGGTGAGCCGAGCAGTGATGGAAGCTTTTCCATTAGAGCATCGACTCTTAATTAAAACCATTCCTATTCTACCTGCCGTTAAACAAGGTAACCAAGTACTGCAAGCCAAAATCAATCAAGGTTTTCAATTAGTGACGCCGGCGATGCGTGCCGCGATAGAAAAGCATTGGTTGGGATTTAGCCATGATGCTAAACGGTTGATTATTGCCACGCCTGTGGGTATCGAGCCTTATGTCGATATTGGTGGCGATGGTCAGCCCCATGGTCTGTATATCGATATCTGGAGGTTGTGGTCACAAAAAACCGGTATCGCGGTCGATTTTCGCACCAACACCTTTGATGCCACCTTAGAGGATGTAGCTTATCGCCGCGCCGATATCCACATTGGTTATCCATTGGATGAGGCGTCGCAGACGGGGGGCGTCAATGCTGTGGCGGATAGTAGCCTCGCAACTACTTTTGCCGATACCCGTTACGCGGATTTACGGCCTGTATGGCAAACCTACCGAGTTAATAGTCATCTATTTAGTTACCAAAAGAGGTTAACTACTCTAGACAGCCTTGCGGGTCATCGAATCGGCGCGGTCGCGTCGGCACCCTATTTAGAACAATTGCACAACACCTTGCCAGACAGTGAGCTGCATTTATTTGATGATGTTGAGCAGATGATAGCCGCGGTGCAACAGGGTGATATCAACGCTTTTGTTGCGGCTTCAGCATGGACACAGCACTATTTAATCAAGGCCGATGCTTGGCAAGATTTTTACCCTTACCGGGAGCTCACATTCAGCAGTGATATTTATGCGTTAACCCGCAGCGAAGATGAGGGACTGATTAAACGTATCCGCGCTGGATTTAACCTCATCTCGGCAACTGAGCTGGCTAATCTCGAAAGTAAATGGATTTTAGACAACAATGACAGGACGGTAAAAGCGAGCACGACAGCGCTGCCACTCAGTCCAGCGCAGCAGCGCTATTTAGCTAACCTTAGGCCACTTAAAATCGGTTACCTGCAAGATTGGCCGCCGATGGAGTTTGAAGGCGAAGATGGCCAGTTTCAGGGGATTAATCATGACATTAGCCAACGTTTGGCGGCGCAGCTGCATCTGACGTTTGTTCCCGTGATGTTTAAGGACTGGAGCAGCATGCTGGCTGCACTCAAGCGGGGTGATATCGATATTGTCGGCAGTGTCGCCTTAACCGCTGAACGTGAAAAAGAGTTGGTGTTTTCAGGCCCTTATTGGCCATCTCCCTGGGGATTGGTGACGAACCTTAATAATGCTTTGGTCTTTAGTTTGGCGCAGATGAGTGGCAAACGTTTGGCAATCGTCGAAGGCTATCATTTGATCCCACAGCTGATGAATGACACCCTAGGCATAGCGCTTATTTTAGTCCCCAATACGCGTGCAGGTATTGACGCTGTACTACAAGGTACCGCCGATGGTTTTATTGAAAAAGTGATCAACATGGGCGTTGAGCTTAGCGACAGCGATCATCGTCAATTAAAAATGTCGGTGTTAGCCGATTACTCCGATCAGCAGAGCCATTTTGCATTAACCGCACAACTGCAACCGTTAGTGCCGCTGCTCGATAAAGCGATTGCACAATTGTCTACCGCGCAGCAACAGCAGATCTACCAGCGTTGGATTGAGCAAGAACCCCCTCATTCGTTTGTGTCTATCAGTTGGAAACAAGCCTTTTATCTCTTGCTGGTGGTCGTATTAATGCTGATGCTAGCCTTATGGTGGCGCAATGCTGTTCGAAAGCGCCAAAGCTACCGCCCCCATGATATAGGGGCGAGCTTAGCTACTTTATCGACGTCGACGCCAGAGTTTGACCCATTAACAGGCTTGCCCAATCGCAGCATATTAGATGATAGATTAACGCAAGCGATATTAACTCATCGCCGTGAAATGCAGCCTTTTGCCGTGCTGTTTATCGATTTTGATAATCTAACACAGCTCCAGCAGCGCCTAGACACCACGCAAAGCCAGCAGCTGATGAACTTGGCCATAAATAAGCTCAGCGCCTTGGTGAGAAAATCTGATACCTTGGCCAAGTTTAACGAGCAGCAGCTGGTGGCTATTCTTAATCATAGCAAAGATCTGACCCAGGCCTGCCAAGTGGCACAGGCGATTATCGATACTTGCTCAGCGCCTTTTGCGATCGATGCTGAAGATGTGGCACTATCGGTCAGTATTGGAGTGGCGATGTTCCCACGCGATGGCGACAATGCGGTTGAGATACTCAAAAAAGCCGATGAGCGATTATCGCGGGCCGCCGCACAAGGTGGTAGCTGTTATCGTAGTGCGTGATCATAGTAACGGTTAATCGCCAATTGTTGGATATTTGTCCATCCCACAGGTTTACTTCATGTTAAGACGATGAAGTTGTTTTGAAATCGGCAATATTTCACTATAATGCCGCTTTTGTCATGTATTGAATATTCCTCAAGCACCGCTTTGTGGATGAAAGGAAAGGGTTAGATGCGCAGTCATTATTGTGGAGACGTCAACGGGTCTCATGTTGGAGAAGAAGTCACTCTTGTCGGTTGGGTTAATCGTAGCCGTGATTTAGGTGGTGTTGTTTTTCTAGATCTCCGCGATCGTGAGGGTATTGTTCAGGTTGTGTATGATCCAGACTTGCCTGAAGTGTTTGACATAGCCAGCACCTTGCGTGGTGAGTTCTGTGTACAAGTTAAAGGGATAGTGCGTGCCCGTCCTGCAAGCCAAGTCAATGACCAGATGCGTACTGGCGAAATTGAAATTTTGGGTAAAGAGCTGCTTATCCTTAACAGCGCTGCGCCACTGCCCATCAACATGGACAAAAACCAGCATAACACCGAAGAGCAGCGTCTTAAGTATCGCTACTTAGATTTACGTCGCCCAGAAATGGCAGAACGCATTGTATTTCGCTCAAAAGTGACCAGTGCCGTGCGTCGTTTCCTCGATGGCAATGGTTTCCTTGATATTGAAACACCTATCTTAACCAAGGCGACACCGGAAGGCGCGCGCGATTATTTAGTGCCAAGCCGCACTTATAAAGGCCAATTCTTTGCCTTGCCACAGTCGCCACAACTGTTTAAACAGTTGTTGATGATGTCAGGTTTCGATCGGTACTATCAAATTGTTAAGTGTTTCCGTGACGAAGACTTACGCGCCGACCGTCAACCAGAATTCACTCAAATCGATATCGAAACCTCGTTTATGTCATCGCAGCAGGTGATGGCCAAAACCGAAGAGATGGTTCGTGGACTGTTTCAAGATCTGCTCAATGTCGACTTAGGTGAATTCCCTAAGATGACCTTTGCAGAAGCGATGCGTCGTTTCGGATCTGATAAGCCAGATCTACGTAACCCGCTTGAATTAATTGACGTAGCAGACTTAGTTAAAGACGTCGACTTTAAGGTATTCCAAGAACCTGCTAACGATGCAGATGGTCGCGTCGCCGTATTGTGCGTGCCTGGTGGCGCTTCGCTGTCGCGTAAGCAACTTGATGAATATGGCAAATATGTCAACATCTATGGTGCCAAAGGGCTAGCCTGGATGAAGGTCAATGAGCTAGAAAAAGGGCTTGAAGGGATTCAATCTCCCGTGCTTAAGTTCCTTAGCGAAGAGGTGGTTGACGCTATTTTAAGTCGCACCAATGCATCTAATGGCGACTTAATCTTATTTGGTGCCGATAAAGCGAACATCGTTGCCGAGGCAATGGGGGCACTACGTCTGAAAGTGGGTGAAGATTTCAACTTACTGCAAGGTGAGTGGAAACCGCTGTGGGTTGTGGACTTCCCAATGTTTGAGCGCACATCAGATGGCGGTTTACATGCCATGCATCACCCATTCACAGCGCCAAGTGGCATTAGCCCTGCAGAGCTTGAAGCTAATCCAACGGCAGCCATCTCTGATGCATACGATATGGTGCTCAACGGTTGTGAACTTGGCGGTGGTTCAGTGCGTATTCACAACAGTGAAATGCAGTCAGCGGTATTCCGCATTTTGGGTATTAATGATGAAGAAGCCCAAGAAAAATTTGGCTTCTTACTCGAGGCGTTAAAGTATGGCACGCCACCACATGCAGGCTTAGCCTTCGGACTTGACCGTATCGTGATGTTGATGACTGGCGCCACATCGATTCGTGATGTCATGGCGTTCCCTAAAACCACCACTGCGGCCTGTCCGTTAACTAATGCCCCAGGGTTTGCCAACCCGGTCCAGCTCGATGAGCTCGGTATCTCAGTGGTTGAAGCTAAACCTGAAGCCAAGCAAGACGCAGAATAACAAGATAAACATAGCCGAGCGAAAGCTCGGCTTTTTCGAGAACGTTTCGAATAAGGAGTCAGTTATGGCCGGTCACAGTAAATGGGCCAACATCAAGCACCGTAAAGCAGCGCAAGATGCCAAACGCGGTAAATTATTCACTAAATTCATTCGCGAATTGACCGTCGCCGCCCGCGAAGGGGGCTCAGATCCCGATTCTAACCCACGTTTGCGCGCCGCTATCGATAAAGCCTTATCCAACAATATGACTCGTGACACAGTAGAGCGTGCTATTAAGCGCGGTGCTGGTGAACTCGATGGTCAAGTATTAGAAACTATTATGTACGAAGGCTATGGGCCGGGTGGCACTGCGGTGATGGTTGAGACCATGACCGACAATCGCAACCGCACCGTATCAGGCGTACGTAATGCCTTTAGTAAATCGGGTGGTAACTTAGGCACCGACGGTTCTGTCGCTTATCTGTTTGAAAAGCGCGGCGTGATCTCCTTTGATGAAGGCTGTGATGAAGACACCATTATGGACGCGGCACTCGATGCCGGCGCCGATGATGTGGTCACCCATGATGATGGGTCGATTGATGTGTACACCACTCCTGAAGATTTTGGCGCGGTTAAAGATGCGTTAGATGCAGCGGGCCTTGAAGCTGTGAATGCTGAAGTGACCATGGTACCGTCGACCAAAGCGGAATTGGATGCCGATACCGCACCTAAGTTTCTACGACTTATTGATAATCTTGAAGATCATGACGATGTACAAGAGGTGTATCATAACGCAGAGATTGCCGATGATATCTTACAGGCCTTAGAGTAATGCCATGCCCATCATTTTAGGTGTTGACCCAGGATCGCGGATCACAGGTTATGGCGTTATCCAGTGTCAGGGAAGACACCAAATTTACCTCGGCAGTGGTTGCATACGCACCCAAGCCGATGATTTACCCTCTCGTTTAAAAATTATATTTGATGGCATTAGCGAAATTATTCGTCAGTATCAACCCGACGAATTCGCCATTGAACGGGTTTTTATGGCCAAGAATGCCGACTCAGCCTTAAAGCTGGGACAGGCGCGTGGCGCGGCGATAGTGGCCGCCACCAATGCCAATTTACCGGTAGCCGAATATTCAGCCACCCAGATAAAAAATGCCGTGGTGGGGACTGGTCGGGCGCAAAAGTCTCAAGTGCAGCACATGATCCAGCAAATATTAACCTTACCTGCAGCGCCCCAAGCCGATGCGGCTGATGCTTTAGGTGTTGCAGTATGCCATTTTCATACCTATCAGAGCCTGATAGCCATGGGCGGTAAAGCCAGCAGTAGAACATACGGAAGATACAGATGATTGGTCGTTTACGGGGGGTATTGGTAGAGAAACAAGCCCCAGAAGTCTTGCTTGACGTTAGCGGTGTGGGTTATGAATTACAGCTGCCACTGACCAGTTTTTATGAGTTGCCCGAGCTTAACCAAGAAGTGGTGATTTACACCCATTTTGTGGTGCGTGAGGATGCGCAGCTCTTGTACGGTTTTGTCACCAAACAAGAACGCGCATTATTTCGTTTATTGATTAAAACCAATGGGGTAGGGCCGAAATTAGCGTTAACTATTTTGTCGGGTATGAGCGCCAGTGAGTTTGTTAAATGTGTTGAACATGATGATATTGCGACCCTAGTTAAACTGCCGGGCGTTGGCAAGAAAACCGCCGAACGTTTATTAGTTGAGATGCGTGATAAACTGAAGAGCCTAATGGAAGCTTCACAAGGCTCCGAGCGTGAATTTGTCTTGCAATCAAACTACTCAGCTAAGCCGCAGGTCAATTCAGCCGAAGAAGATGCCATCGCCGCATTATTGTCGTTAGGTTATAAACCCGCACAAGCGAGTAAAGCGGTCTCTGGGGTGTATCAAGAAGATATGGACTCAGAAACCCTGATCAAAGCCGCGTTAAAGTCGATGTTATAGCCTGTTAAGTGAGAATAAAATGATAGAAGCCGATCGATTAATTCAGGCGCAACCTCAAGCTATTGAGGAACGTGATGAGCAGATAGACAGAGCGATGCGACCTAAGTTACTCGATGAGTATACGGGTCAAGATGATACCCGCGCCCAGCTTAAAGTGTTTATTGAAGCCGCGCAGAAACGCGGCGAAGCGCTAGATCACATGTTGATTTATGGCCCGCCAGGTCTGGGGAAAACCACCTTAGCCATGATTGTGGCTAATGAAATGGGAGTCAATATTAAGTCTACTTCAGGCCCTGTACTTGAAAAGGCAGGTGATTTAGCGGCGCTGTTGACTAACCTTGAAGAGGGCGATGTGCTGTTTATTGATGAGATCCATCGACTCAGTCCTGTGGTGGAAGAGATCTTGTATCCGGCAATGGAAGATTATCAGCTCGATATCATGATAGGTGAGGGACCTGCGGCGCGATCGATTAAATTAGAGCTACCGCCCTTTACCTTGATCGGCGCCACCACGCGAGCGGGCGCATTAACCTCACCACTGCGCGCGCGTTTTGGTATTCCGCTGCGCTTGGAGTTTTACAATGTTGCCGATCTCAGTAGCATTGTGACCCGCTCAGCTAAGGTGCTTGGCTTGCCTATTGAAAATGATGGCGCTCTTGAAGTGGCGCGTCGCGCGCGCGGTACGCCGCGTATCGCTAATCGCTTACTGCGCCGCGTAAGGGATTACGCCGAAGTAAAACACGATGGCGAAATCACTAAATATGTAGCCGAAAGTGCACTCGATATGCTTGATGTCGATGTTGAAGGGTTCGATTATATGGATCGTAAACTGTTACTGGCGATCATCGATAAATTTATGGGGGGCCCCGTTGGATTAGACAATCTAGCCGCTGCGATTGGTGAGGAGCGAGAGACTATTGAAGATGTACTCGAACCGTTTTTAATCCAACAAGGTTTTATACAACGTACTCCAAGAGGGCGTATTGCAACGCCACGAGCCTACCAACATTTCAATTTGATCAAGCCCGACTAATATCGTCATAGGCTTTCATTTTTGTGTTAACAAAGCGCAACTTATTTAATAAGTTGCGCTTTTTTTTTCGGTTGGCATATTGTGTGCCTCAAGTCTCTTCGTTGAAGCTAGCCCCCTTAATGATGAATAACATACTCTCCTTCGCTAACTATTCATTATTTGTGAATTAATTAACTTTTGTTTTCTTATTGTTAATTAATTTAAAGATTTGCCTATTTTTAATTATGTTTCACCGAACGATTCAATTGTTGTTTATTTGTTATATTAAAGCTGTTCTATACTTTAACTGCGCTAGCTAAGATTAGTTGCATCTTGGCAAAATTAATAAATGAGTTTTCATTAGGACACCAAGGCTCTGCTTTAAATTCTGAGGTGAAAACTCAGAGTGGCTGACCGTCAATTAATGCTTGGTCATAATTAAAAAAACCAAATAGTTAACAATTATATGAGGACAATATTAATTTGGTTATATTGTCATTTTCGTCGTCTATTTGGGCGAGAGTAATCATAACAATGCCACAAAGTGTGACGAGTGTCACGCTTTTGCATATTTAAGTTGTTAATGCGATGTGTTTTTTTTGGGGGGTAAAAATAGACTGGCTTCCTATTTTGTGAGCTATTTTGTTTTATTTAACCGGCTTTTCCATGTTTTGGTTTAAATTATGCACTTAGTTGTTATTTGTTTGTTTGTTTTTATTAACCTTTCATTATCATTGGTTAATTTATTTGAGTATTGACGCTCGCTAAGTGACGAGACAGTATCAGGCCCAACGCTGAATAAATATTAATAGTTAACAGCGTGCAAAATAATAATAGAAGGTAAGGGAGTAATCGTTACATGATAAGAACAAAATTAGCATCTGCAATTAAGTTGGGGTTAATTGCCTCCGTTTCTACAGGTGGTTTTATTGCATCTAGCAATGCCATTGCTGCAGAGGAGAGTGCATCGTATGAGCGTATCGCTGTTACCGGTTCACGTATTCAGCGTAAAGACATGGAAACGGCTTCACCCGTTACTGTTATCGATGCTGCATCAATTAAAGCAGAAGGGTTTACTTCGGTAGATCAGATGCTACAAGCACAAACGTCTATGGCGGGCGCCGCAATCGGTTCTAGTACCAACAATGGTGCTGACGGTATCGCTCAGGTTGATCTTCGTGGTATGGGCTCTGAACGTACGCTAGTACTGCTAAATGGCCGCCGCATGGTTAACTCGGGTTCTGGAGCCGATAGCGCAGTGGATCTAAACTCGATCCCGGTTGCTATGATTGCCCGTGTCGAAATATTAAAAGATGGTGCTTCAGCTGTTTATGGCTCAGATGCTATTGCTGGTGTAGTGAATATCATCACTAAGAAAGATTTCGAAGGTTTCCAAATCGACTTAAACGGTGGTGCTACCGATAAAGGCGATGGTGAAAACGGCGATATCAGCGCGCTATATGGTTTTAACACAGATAAAGGAAATTACACCATTGGTGCTGCTTATTCAGACCGTCGTGGTGTGATCCAGTCTGATCGTGATTGGACTGATCCTGGCGCCAGCTCATTTGTACCAAACGGTGGCATCATAGGTAATGTGTTAGATGCCAACGGCCAACCTGTAATAGGTGACAATGGTAAGCCTAAGCAAGAAGTTAAAGTCAATAACAACGGCAGCTGGGATCCATTAGCGCAGGGTTATGATTATACCCAAGACAGCTACTATCAAACGCCGAGTGAACGTTACAGCTTGTTTGCCAACATGACGCAAGAGCTGAGCGACGACATTATCTTTAATGCTGACGTGTTATACACCAAGCGTAAGTCAAGTCAGCAGTTAGCGGCGCAACCTGCCAACCTAATGTTAGATGTCTGTGTGCCGGGCCAAAACACGCTTGAATGTGTCGATATCGATGCAGATATGGCAAGTGCCGGTATCGTCGCCGATGACAAAGGGCTGATTAACTACAGAAAACGTATGAATGATGTCGGTCCACGTATCTATAAGCAAGATACAGATACTTGGCGTGCATCTGTTGGTGTTGAAGGTGCACTTGATGTGCATACTGGCATGAACTGGGACTTCTCATACACCTATGGCAACAACAAGGCCAACACCTCGGTTGAAAACTCAATCAATGGCGCCTTGATGACAAATGCCATCTACGCCAATCAAGATGTCTGGTTTACTGGTCAGCCTATGACGGATACCGATTTGCTTGATAGCGTGAGCTACAGCGAACAAGCCGATGGTGGTAACGAGCAGCATGTATTGTCTGCAGGTCTAAACGGTGAACTGTTTGAGCTTGATGCTGGTGCTGTTGGCTTTGCCATCGGTGCAGAGTATCGCAGCGAAAGTGGTTACTATAATCCTGACCCAATCGTAGTTGCTGGCCAAAGTACCTCAGCGCAGCAAGATCCTACCGATGGTGACTATAACGTTATCTCAGTCTATCAAGAGGTGAGCGTACCTTTCACTGAAAAACTGACCGGTGAATTTGCACTGCGTTTTGATGAATATTCGACTTTTGGTAATGCATCGACGTGGAAAATAGGCCTGACCTATGAAGCCACTGATGATTTAATGCTGCGCGCCGTGGCAGCAACAGGCTTCCGTGCACCTAGTGTAAGTGAGTTGTACGGTGGTAACTCTGGTTCGTTCGATTATCTTGACGATCCTTGGGGAAATGAGCAAGATCCTCAGATTCTGGTTAATCGTACGTCAGATGCAAATCTACAGCCAGAAGAGTCTGACTCTTACACTGCCGGTTTAGTGTATTCACCAAGCTATGTTGAAGGTATGTCGTTAACGCTTGATTACTGGCGCTTTAAAGTGGACAACGCGATTGCGCGTTTAGACACTCAAGCTGGTCTTGACGCTTGTTATGCTGGTGATCAGAGCGCATGTGAAACCTTTAAGATTGGCCCTAATGGCGATTTAGATAATCTGACAAACGCCTTGACTAACGTAGGTAATCAAGACACTAGCGGTATCGATTTCAACCTAGCCTATAACTTTGAAGGTTTAGGACTAGATTGGGCCATTAATAACGATACCACTTACTTGCTTAACTTTGAGCAAGACGGTCAAGACTATACTGGCACCATCGACGGTAATTTCGGTGCTTATGCCGAAGTACGTAACAACTTCAGTATCAAAGCTGGTCAAGATAGCTGGAACGTAATGTACTTCAACCGTTATATCGGTGAAATGGATGATTTGGCCAAAGGCAATAAAGTGGATGCGATTTTGTATCACAACTTGTCGGCAACTTATTTCCTAAACGATGCCTGGACCATGAGTGCTGGTGTGAAGAACTTGACCGATGAAGAGCCATCACGAGTATCTAACGGCAGTGACGGCGGTACCGTACCTGAAGTATATGACACTGTAGGTCGTCAGTACTTTGCTGGTGTGACGTTCAAGTTTTAATCGGTAATTAGCCTGAGATACTTGGCGATGCATTGTTGAGTATCAAGAGCTGAAATAAAAAAGCGCCTTAAGGCGCTTTTTTTTATGCTTAACATGGTTGACTTGCGATAGTCGTTAGCGTCAGAAAGTGTTATTTAAGTCTGTTAACGTTTAGCCTAGGCCTTGTTGCGCAGAGTTAAGTTGAATAAATTCAATTTTATAGCCGTCAGGGTCTTCAACGAAGGCAATTTCAGTACTACCACCGGCAACAGGGCCGGGTTGACGGGTCACTTTACCACCGGCGGCTTCAATTGCAGCACAGCGACTGTAGATATCGGCCTCTCCAATCGCAAGGTGGCCAAACCCTGTGCCTAGATCATAACTATCGGTATCCCAGTTATAGGTCAACTCTACCACTGCGGCACCTGTGTTTTCGTCGTCAAATCCGACAAAGGCGAGGGTATAACGGTATTCAGGGTTTTCAGATTGTCTAAGCAGTTTCATGCCAAGGATTTCAGTATAAAAATGAATGCTGCGTTCGAGATTGCTGACTCTAAGCATAGTGTGAAGAAGTTGTGCCATGAAGACCTCTAATTCAGGTTTAAGGTAGCGGCCATTATACCCTTAATCACTGTCGTTAATCATCTCTAGATAGGCTGAAGCAGAGTGTATAAATTCAAGACCATGCTGCTTGGTCTATGGCCATCTGTTGATGTGTACCGTTTAATACCTGTGTCAGGGGCTGAGCGAGAACTGCAAGGGGGAGGGGGGACTCCTGTCATACTCCTGTTATTTCGCCTATGATTGAGGTCACATAATTTAGTAAATACTTTGGTACAAACCTGCTTTGGTAGCATAATGAACCGACTTACTTAAAGGAGTTTAATCATGTCTAGCGAATTAAAAATGGCCTTAGGTTTAGCTGTCACTATCGCAGTGGTTTTATCGATATTTTTTGTGTCAATGTTCTAAGGGCCGCAGCTCATTAGAAGCGAGTGTTGTTCAAATGCTGATCTGTTGGTTTTAATGCATGGCTTGATCGATGGTTTTAGCAAGTAAAGCGAACGATTACGCCGCACTAAACCTAATGGAGCAAACAGAAGAGCGAAGTCAAAGCTGACGCTATTTTATCAATAGATACTTTATTGATAGAGTATCTATTGATAGGTCGTTCACTTAATAAACGGTTAAGTCAACAATAGTCCATTCAAAATTAGTGTGTATCATTTGCGCTATCAGCTAACAAAAAAGCCGCATTAGCGGCTTTTTTGTTAGCTGATAGCGTGAGTCATGGGCATAAGTGCCACTTGCGATGTGGCTAGTCTCAGTCTTCGTCAGGATAGACTTTGTCTTTAAACTCGCACAGCTCTTCAATAATACAGCTGCCACAGCGAGGCTTACGTGCCAAGCAGGTATAGCGACCTTGTAATATAAACCAATGATGTACATCGACCTTAAATTCAGCTGGTACGACTTTTAACATCTTCTGCTCAACCTGATCGACATTTTTCCCCATGGCAAATTTAGTACGATTGGCAACGCGAAAGATGTGGGTGTCCACTGCAATGGTCGGCCAGCCAAAGGCAGTATTAAGCACCACATTAGCGGTTTTTCTGCCCACACCGGGTAAGGCTTCGAGGGCTTCTCTGTTCTCGGGCACTTCACCTGCATATTTTTCAACTAATATTTGGCAGGCTTTGATGACGTTAATGGCCTTATTATTATATAAGCCTATGGTTTTAATATACTGTTTTAAACCATCAACCCCTAAGTCTAAAATGGCTTGGGCGGTATTTGCCACAGGAAACAATTTATCAGTGGCCTTGTTAACACTCACATCGGTTGCTTGGGCCGACAAGGTGACGGCGACCAATAGCTCAAATGGCGAGGAGAAGTTAAGTTCAGTTTCTGGCTTAGGGTTATTATCGCGCAAGATGGTCAAGATTTGGCGACGTTTTTCGTTATTCATCGATTAACTTACCTTGGTAATTCTAACTCGGGTCACGGCTTGCTCTGGCTCTGGAGCTGGGCGATGTGCGGCAATCTTGTCATCGATGATATTTTTGGCGGCGATTAAAAAGCCCATGGCGATAAATGCCCCCGGTGGTAGCATGGCGAGCAAGAAATTGGTGTCTACCTGCCAGAAATGGATGGTCAGATCGGCCGCCCATTCTCCAAGCAGCAGATTTGCGCCATCGAAAAGGGTACCTTGGCCTAAAATTTCACGGCACGCCCCTAACATCATCAAGACTAAGGTAAAGCCTAGGCCCATCATTAAACCATCGAAAGCGGCTTTGCTGACGGTATTACGCGACGCAAAGGCTTCGGCACGACCGATGATCACGCAGTTAGTCACAATCAGTGGCAAAAAGATCCCCAGTGACAGATATAAACCGTAGGCGTAAGCGTTGATTAGCAGTTGCACGCAGGTCACGAGCGCCGCGATAATCATCACAAATACTGGAATACGGATCTCTTTAGGGACGTAGTCTCTCACTAGCGATACTAAGATGTTGGAGCCAACTAATACGACTAAGGTGGCTAAACCCAGCCCGATGGCGTTTGTTAGGGTAGCGGTTACGGCCAGCAATGGGCATAAGCCCAATAATTGCACCAGTCCCGGATTGTTTTTCCATAAGCCTTGCCAGGCAATATCGCGATAATTACTCATAGGAAACCTCACAATTAGCTGGGCGGTTAAGCAGTTGTGCTTGGTTAGCATTAAAATACTGTAGGGTACGTTTTACCGAACCGACATAGGCTCTGGGGGTGATCGTCGCCCCAGTAAATTGGTCAAATTGCCCGCCGTCTTTTTTGACCGCCCACAGCTTATCATTGTCATCGCTCAGCTGCTGCTGATTAAACTGGTAGACCCAATCTGATTTACGCAACTCAATTTTATCACCCAGACCAGGAGTTTCATTATGGGCTAGGGTACGCACACCGAGCACCTTACCTTGCACATCTATCGCGACAATCAACTTGATTTGGCCATTATAACCATCGGGTGCGACGGTCTCGATGGCGATGGCCACAGGTGTACCTTGTTGACTGGCGATATAGGCGGGTAGAGGCTCATCCACGCCAAGCGCGGCCGCATCATGGATTAAAATACAATGTTCAATTAAGGCGTTGTCATGTATCTCATCGGGAATGATCTGATGCAGAGTCCGCATTAACTCTAAATCTTGTTGCTGCTTAATACGATCGGCAGTAAACAGATTAACCATGGCAACTAAGGCGGTGCAGAGCAGTGCAAATAACCCTAATAAACTGCCATTTTTAACAATAGAACGTTTCAATTTACTCTCCTGAGCATGACTTAACGGCTTGCTCGATGGCCATAGGCGCGAGGCTTGACATAATAGTCGATAAACGGCGCACACAGATTGGCCAATAATATGGCAAAGGCGAATGCATCTGGATACCCCCCAAAGCTGCGAATACTGTAAACCAATACCCCAATTAATGCGCCAAATAGCAAGCGTCCTTTAACGCTGGTCGCCGCAGTAACCGGATCGGTAGCGATAAAAAAGGCTGCAATCATGGTCGCGCCAGAAAATAGATGCAGTAATGGCCCCGTATGGGTATCGGGACTTAATAGATAACCGATACTTGCGCAGACAAATAAGCTAAAGATGACTGCGCCGCTAATATGCCAGCGGATCAACTTCAGTTTAAGCATACATAAACCGCCAAACAGATAGGCGACGTTAATCCATACCCAGCCAATGCCAAAGCCGTTTTCAAAGGTAGGTTTTTCCAGCGCCTCGTTGATGGTCAGTCCCGTTGAAAGCGAAGTTTTAATCGCATCGAGCGGGGTCGCCATACTCATGCCGTCAAAACCAGCGCGATAAGCTAATACTTCAGCAGGGCTTACCCCTTGAAAAATAATCTGTAAGCTTGCCAGTAGACTCACATCGTTGAGTGCTGCGCCGGCTGGTGCTACCCATGTCGTCATCTGTAAGGGAAAGGAGATCAGCAACATGACATAAGCCGCCATCGCCGGATTAAAGATATTGTTGCCTAAGCCACCATAGAGATGCTTGACCACTAAAATGGCAAATACCACACCAATGACACTTACCCACCAAGGGGCGAGCGCAGGAATGGCCACACCAACCAATAACCCCGTGAGTGCGGCGCTATTATCACTTAACGTTGGCCAAACTGGGCGCTTACGTAACGATAAAACCGCCGCTTCGGTAGCCATTGCAACGGCGATAGACAGTAGCACTTGGATAATGGCGCCCCAGCCAAAGAAGTAACATTGAACCATCACACCTGGCAGGGCACAGGCCATGACCTTAAGCATTATCGTGCTGGTTTGTACGCTCGTATTGATATGGGGCGAAGATGCCAACTTAAAAGCCATGATTAATCCTCGAGCTCATCATCTGGAGCTGCACTAGCGGCTTTGGCCAGTTTTTTGGCCTTTGCTTTTGCCACGGCGGCGGCAATACGTTGTTGTTTGATCTCAGCGGCTGACAGCTCATCGCTGTCGACAGCTTTACCTTGCTGACTGGTCTTATCAGCATGAACCAATGGCGCTTCTAGGGGAACCGCAGCTATATCTGCATTTCTACTGGGCGCCTGCTGCGCGGCTTTTTTTGCCTTGGCTTTAGCGACCGCTGCGGCGATTTTAGCCTTTTTAGTCTCAGCCTCACTGATTGGCGTGGATGAGGCGGCGTTGCTTACATCGACATCGTTTGGTTCAACCTGCTGATGTTCATCGCTGCTTGAGTTCTGCTGGGCGGCTTTTTTTGCCTTGGCTTTAGCGACCGCGGCGGCGATTTTAGCCTTTTTAGCCTCAGCCTCACTGATTGGCGTGGATGAGGCGGCGTTGCTTACGTCGACATCGTTTGGTTCAACCTGCTGATGTTCATCGCTGCTTGGGTTCTGCTGGCCGGCTTTTTTGGCCTTGGCTTTAGCGACCGCGGCGGCAATTTTAGCCTTTTTAGCCTCAGCCTCACTGATTGGCGTGGATGAGGTGGCGTTGCTTACATCGACATCGTTTGATTCAACCTGCTGATGTTCATCGCTGCTTGGGTTCTGCTGGGCGGCTTTTTTGGCCTTGGCACGGGCGATAGCCGCTGCGATTTTGTCTTGCTGGCTGACAACTGGAGCGTGAACTTCATCAGGCTCGGGTGCATTACAGCTCGATTCAGGAACCGCGCTCGATGCTTGTTGAGCGGCCTTTTTTGCCTTGGCACGTGCGATCGCGGCGGCCACTTTATCTTGGGTAGCCGTGTTACTTGTAGTGGCGCTTCTGTCGGCGTTAGATGCGGGCGCAGCAGTAGTGGTTGTTTCAGCCGCTTTTTTGGCTTTTATCCGTGCCATCGCCGCGGCGACAGCATCTTTATCTGTACCTGACATCGCGGCTTTTCGCTTTTGTGCCGCTTGTTTGGCTTTTTCTTCTCGGGCGCGCTTTTCTTGTTCTAGACGCAGCATGCGCGAATCGAAACGCTGTTTGGCCAGCTCTGCTTGTTTCTTCTCTTCGGCTTCTACCCGCAGCGCCGATTTAGCGACTCGGTAATATTCCACCAAGGGAATGTCACTTGGACAAACATAACTGCAGCAACCACACTCGATACAATCTCTCAGGTTGTAGCTGGCCGCTTTATCATATTCTTCGGCTTTGGCATGCCAAAACAGCTGCTGGGGTAACAAACCCGCAGGGCAGGCTTGGGCGCATTCGCCGCAGCGAATGCAAGGCATTTCTGGGGCTGACGGAGCCATTTCACTGTTATCGGGGGCCAGTATACAGTTTGTGCCTTTAAGTAGTGGTGCATGTCGATTGGGCAGCATATAACCCATCATTGGACCACCGATAATAATGGGAGATTCGCTATCGCCTTTAAAGTGAGTGCAGCGTAATAGGTGATCGACTGGTGTGCCTATGGGGACCCAATAGTTACCGGGCCGGCCGACGTTATGACCCGTTAAGGTGACGACTCGCTCAATCAGTGGCGCATTACAATAAACGGCTTGGGTAATGCTAAAGGCGGTGCCGACATTTTGCACCAAAATACCTAAGTTAGCGGGAATAGCCCCCGATGGCACCTCTTGACCGGTAATGATTTGGATTAGTTGTTTTTCACCGCCAGAAGGGTACACAGTGGGTATGGCGGTGACCCGCGCGCACTGGGCTGGTAAGTCACTGTGGTTGAGGGCATCAGTCATCTGCTCAATGGCTTGAGGTTTATTGTCCTCGATAGCGATGACGATGCGTTTAGGGCCTAGTAACTGGTGAATAATCTCGATGCCGCGCACAATCTCTGTGCTATGTTCGCGCATCAAGCGATCATCAGAGGTGATATAGGGTTCACATTCGACACCATTGATGATCAAGAGCTCAATATCACTGACAGGTTTTAATTTGATGTGAGTTGGAAATGCCGCGCCGCCAAGCCCTGCAACGCCTGCCCGTTTTACTCTGTTGAGGAGCTCATCACTGGACATTGCTTTAACGTCATCTTGGCTCAATGGCGCATGCATAGCAGGACAAAGCCGCTGCTGATGATCGTTATCTATGATACAGCACAATACCGGTAAGCCTGAGGCGTGGTTGCTTGGACGTGTTTCGATGGCCGCAATTAGGCCCGATACCGGTGCGTGTACCGGCAGATGACGAAAGCTGTCTCCCTGAGTAAGTGGTTGCCCTTGGGTCACCATATCACCGACGGCCACCGCCAAGGTACAGCTTTCGCCAACCTGAGGGACTGGAATAATATATTGGTCTGCCAAAGGCAAACGGGCGATATTAGATTGATTTGATAAGGTTTTAAACTCAGGCGGATGGATACCTCCCGCCACGCGCCATAGTGTTCCTTTATCAATTTGTTCAAATAAAGTTAACACTTGGATTCCTCGCTAATGATGGTGACGGGAATGGCGTTAAGTTTCCAATTCCAATTTTGAATGTTTGGGGTTACTGGCAACATGTCAATGCAGTCGACTGGGCAAGGTTCAACGCACAAATCGCAGCCAGTGCAGTAATCGATAATTACTGTGTGCATCTGCTTGCCAGTACCTAAAATAGCGTCGACGGGGCAGGCCTGGATACACTTAGTGCAACCAATACACTCTTCTTCTCGAATGTAAGCCACTTTTTTGATTTGGGTTTCGGCAGTGGCGGTCAAAGGTTCAGGTTCTACTCCCATTAACTCAGCCAATTTTTCCATGGTGGCGGTGCCACCAGGCGGGCATTTATTAATTTTTTCGCCATTGGCTATGGCTTCGGCGTAGGGGCGACAACCCGGGTAGCCACATTGGCCACATTGAGTTTGTGGTAATAGGGCTTCGGCTTGCTCGACCACGGGGTTACCTTCGACTTTAAACTTTTCGGCGGCAAAGCCTAGTAGCGCGCCAAAAAATAGTGCGAGTAATCCTAGTAATATAATGGCGATGACGATCTCAAACATGGTTAATTTACCAAACCTGTAAAGCCCATAAAGGCCAGCGACATTAGGCCGGCAGTGATCATGGCTATTGCGCCACCTTTAAAGGGCGCAGGCACATCCGCAGCAGCTAAGCGCTCACGCATAGCTGAGAAGAGGATAAGCACGAGGGAGAAGCCGGCAGCGGCGCCAAATCCGTAAATTGCAGATTCGATGAAGTCATGCTTCTCATTAACGTTGAGCAGTGCCACACCTAATACGGCGCAGTTAGTGGTGATCAACGGCAAGTAAATCCCCAATGCTCTGTGTAGCGATGCACTGGTTTTTTGGATTAACATCTCGGTAAATTGCACCACGACCGCGATCACGAGGATGAAGGCCATGGTTCGCAAATAGCCTAATTCAAAGGGTTGTAGTAGGTAGTTGTCGACCAAATAACTCAAAATGGAGGCAAGCGTCAGCACAAAGGTGGTCGCCATCGACATACCTATTGCGGACTCGAGTTTGCTGGAGACGCCCATAAAGGGACATAATCCGAGAAATTTAACTAAAACAAAGTTATTGACCAGCACAGTGCCGACCAAAAGCAGGAGATATTCGCTCATCTCAATCGGTTATCTATATCTAATTTAACGGCTATTATCGGTCTTTCGGCATCGATAAACAACACATAGAATGCAGGGATTATTTCATTTACAATTAATTGACGGAGGATTGTTCGTTTTGTCGGACTATGGCTTGGGGTTTAGCGATGTAATAGCCTTGCAACCCGTCGACAAGTAAGTGTTCTAATATCAACTTTTGCTCTTGGCGTTCGATGCTTGATGCAATAACGCCAATGGACTCTTTACGGGCGACATCGACGATCATTTTGACAAAAAATCGATTATGATCCGATTCAATATCTAGAGTGTAGCTACCATCGAGCTTAATAAAATCGGGACGTACTTCTTTAAAAAACTTAAAGGAAGTGAACCCCATACCAAAATGTTCCACAGCGACTCGAGCCCCGACACCGTGCATCTCTCTAACAAACTTATGCGCCTGATTGATATTGGCTTGCATTCCGGCCTCGTTAACCTCTAACACTATGCGACAGGCGATTTGACGCTGGCGAACAAACAGAGTTTTGATCCAGGCAATAAAGGCCGGTTGTGTCATCGAGTTAGAACTAATATTGATGCCAAATGCGCCTGGTAGGCTAGGGTTGTCGATAAGCAATTTAAAAGTGCTGAGAATAATCATTTTATCCAACTCAACACTCATACCATGACGCTCGGCCATGGCAATCACAGTTGCTGTGGGCAGAAATTTCCCTTGGCTGCTATAAAATCGGGCTAACAACTCTCGGTAGACTTTATCGGCGCCGCGACAAGGTTGTATATCTTGTGCATGGAACTTAACGGCACGGCGCTTAATAATATCGTCAATGGCGGTCTTCCATTTTGAATCACCAAATAACTCATCACCGTTGAGTTGTTCTTGAATATGAAAACTATTGGGCCCCATTGTTTGTGCAATGCTCACGGCGGCATCGCCAAGATATACTAACGACAGCGCTTGATTGCCCTGCTGATAAGGGACTAAGCCGATATAAGCAACGGATTCAACATCGATTTTTTGCTGAAACAGATCAAAATTTGCTTTCAAGTTACGCAGTAAAGGCTGCGCATTTTTGAGTGTGATGTCGGGGATAAACAGGGCAAAATCGGCGCTCGAAATGCGAAAACATTCTGCCTGAGCCAAGGCTTGTATACTTGTTCGAATACAATCGGCCACCCCCGCTAAGTAATCATCTCCAGCTTCGCGTCCTTGGGAGCGATTTATTTGGCCTAATTCTGTGGCCTTGATTATAGCCATGACGCCGAAGTGCGTCCCAGGTTGAGCTAAACTGTCCAGTTTTTCAGTAAACTTAGCTCGTGTGCTAAATAAGGTGACAGGATCTTGGTAGGCTTGTTTATTGAGTTTGGTATTATGCTGCTGTATTTCATTATATTTACTATTGAGTGACACACGACACTTTTCCAACGCTTGCCCGAGAGGGGCTAATTCGCCGCGAAAGGCTGATTGGGCTAAGGCGTCAAATTTAAGTTCCGATAAGGTATCGATATAGTTACTGGCGTAGCGAATAGCCCGGTTGAGGCGCACCATCAATATGCTAAATAGAAGGGCTATCACTAGGTAAGTTAGCCAAATAACACTTAATGTCTTAATAAAACGTTGTTTGGCTTCGATTCTGATATGACTGTCGTCTAGCTTGACTTGTAACCGCCCTTGGGGCAATACACGAGTGTTGCTAAGATCTTGGCTAAATAACGCGGCAATCATGTCATCATTTACAGGGTGTAACTGACCACTGGTATGGTTAAGGGTACCGACTAATTGATGAATATATTGAAAAAATTTAAAATGATAATCGGGGCTCAAGCGCTCATAGAGCGCATTACCATCATGAGGGAGTGAGGTTTGCCAAAGTGGGTTTTGTACATAGTCTTGTAACGATTGACTGGCTAGAGTCGATGCGCGTTGCTGTTCATACTGATAACTGAATAACGAAATCACACTGAATACTATCGGTAAAATTAGGTGAAATGTCTTAGTAACGCCCATAAACAGTGAGTCCAGAATTTCTAGCTAAATTTGGATAAATTGATTGTTTACTAGTCTAACTGATTATTTATTAAAGCGGAATTTTATTATCAAACGAGAGGGGCTAACGGTGAAGGTGTAACTAAAGAGGTGGCTCCCCAGACTGGACTCGAACCAGTGACATACGGATTAACAGTCCGCCGTTCTACCAACTGAACTACAGGGGAATCGATATTTTATCGATGTTAGTGTTAAAATAAGTGGCTCCCCAGACTGGACTCGAACCAGTGACATACGGATTAACAGTCCGCCGTTCTACCAACTGAACTACAGGGGAATAGGTACTTATTTTTACATTTACATCTGTTGTGTTAAAAGTGTGGCTCCCCAGACTGGACTCGAACCAGTGACATACGGATTAACAGTCCGCCGTTCTACCAACTGAACTACAGGGGAAACGCATTAACTTTTACATCGCTAATTAACATCAGCTTTTATCTTACACTCTTTGTACTGCGTTGGCTCCCCAGACTGGACTCGAACCAGTGACATACGGATTAACAGTCCGCCGTTCTACCAACTGAACTACAGGGGAAATGCATTGTACTTGTCTTCTACACTGTATTGCTTTGGCTCCCCAGACTGGACTCGAACCAGTGACATACGGATTAACAGTCCGCCGTTCTACCAACTGAACTACAGGGGAAACGTTTAAAGCAACTCGTCGTTGAAGACGGAGCGCATATTAAATCGCTCTTAGACACGAGTCAACTGATGGGAAGAAAAAAAAGAGGAATTATGCGGTTAAGTGCTCATCTAATACCCATCCTGCTGACTTAGTGCGCATTTTGTTCATCTTGTCTGCATTTTTATTATGTTAGCTAATCCGTAACGGCAAGATAAGCATCTGTTGATTATCGTAATAGAGGTAATTGAGGGAAACGGCATGGCTATCGACTCATGGCTATCGACTTAGGTGAAATTATATCAAATGTAGTAAAATTACACGTACAGCTGCCATATTCTAGAAGGAACCCAACTTAGTCAAAGCCGCGATGGTACTGAGGTTATGAGAGTTATCCACTAAATCTGTGGATAAACCTGTGGGTTAGCTGCAAAATAGGCCGTCAAACCCTTATGTATTGGGGCTTGTACTTAAAATGACTAGATTTAACTGTTTTTTTATTATCTGTTTAATTTCAAATGGTTAAAAAAAGCAATAGCCAAGCTCAAGAAGTGTTTCTGGTGTTGTAAATATGTAATGAATTTGATGGTGGCTCTTGTGTATTAATGTCACGCCTGGGTTGGGGTTGACGCCTATTTTTGCCGTAAAGTCGTTTATTGTGGTCGTCGTATTAAACTTTCATCTCAGTTAATTGCCCGAATGGGAGCTGGGCGATAATAATCATCGCACGTTAAAATGGTTTGGCTAAAACCTTGCCACGAGATTGGCTAAACTGGCTAGGTCGATTAAGATAGCCTGCTGAACTAGTTAGGAGTCTTCAATTGAGTGAATCATCGTTTCAACTTGTCTCTCAGTACGAGCCTGCCGGGGATCAACCCACTGCAATAAAAAAGCTGGTCGATGGCATCGAGTCCGGCCTTGCGTGCCAGACATTACTTGGGGTGACCGGATCTGGTAAAACTTTCACTGTCGCCAATGTCATACAGCAGTTACAACGCCCGACCATTATCATGGCACCCAATAAAACCTTGGCGGCGCAACTGTATGGCGAGATGAAAGAGTTTTTTCCTCATAATGCCGTTGAATACTTTGTTTCTTACTACGATTACTACCAACCTGAAGCCTATGTGCCATCGACCAATACTTTTATCGAAAAAGACGCGTCGGTTAATGCTCATATTGAGCAGATGCGTTTATCGGCGACCAAAGCATTGTTGGAGCGTAAAGATGTGGTGTTGATCGCCTCCGTATCGGCGATTTATGGTCTGGGCGATCCCGATTCTTACATGAAGATGTTGTTGCATCTGCGTCAGGGCGACTTAATGGGGCAGCGCGAGATATTGCAGCGCCTAAGCGAATTGCAATATACCCGTAATGACATAGAGTTGCAGCGCGGCACCTTTAGGGTCAGGGGAGAGGTGATCGATATTTTCCCGGCAGACTCGGAGCGAGATGCTATCCGCGTTGAACTGTTTGACGATGAAATCGACAGACTTAGTCTATTTGACCCATTAACGGGGCATATCTTACAACGTATTGCCAGAACCACGGTTTACCCTAAAACCCACTATGTGACGCCGCGGGAGAAAATTATTGCCGCGACCGAAGAGATCAAGGCTGAACTTCGTCAGCGTAAACAGTACTTACTGGATAATAATAAGCTGATTGAAGCCCAGCGGATCTCCGAGCGCGTACAGTATGATATCGAAATGATGACAGAGCTGGGGTATTGCTCGGGGATCGAGAACTACTCGCGTTACTTATCAGGTCGCCGCCCAGGCGAAGGGCCACCGACTTTGCTGGATTATCTGCCCGCCGACGGTTTACTGATCATCGATGAATCTCATGTGACCATACCGCAAATTGGCGCCATGTATAAAGGTGACCGCTCGCGAAAAATGAATCTGGTGGAGTACGGTTTTCGCTTGCCATCGGCGTTAGATAACCGCCCGCTTAAATTTGAAGAGTTTGAAGCCTTAATGCCTCAAACCGTGTTTGTTTCAGCCACGCCAGCGCAATATGAGATTGACAAGAGTGATGGTGAAATTGCCGAGCAGGTTGTGCGCCCAACAGGACTATTGGATCCTGAGATTGAAGTGCGGCCAGTTGGAATACAGGTCGATGACCTATTATCAGAGATAGGTAAACGGGTTGCGGTCAACGAGCGGGTACTGGTGACCACGCTGACTAAGCGCATGTCAGAAGATCTCACCGAGTACTTAGATGAACATGGGGTCAAGGTTCGCTACTTACACTCAGATATTGATACGGTAGAGCGGGTGGAGATCATTCGCGATCTACGTAAAGGGGTGTTCGATGTACTCGTTGGCATTAACTTGCTACGTGAAGGACTCGATATGCCAGAAGTCTCCTTAGTCTGTATTTTAGATGCCGACAAGGAGGGGTTCTTACGTTCAGAGCGCTCGCTGATTCAGACCATAGGGCGCGCTGCGCGTAACGTTAACGGCAAGGTGATCCTCTACGGCGATAAGATCACAAAATCGATGGCCAAGGCGATTGATGAGACCGAAAGGCGACGAGAAAAGCAGCGCCAATATAACCTAGAGCATGGCATTACTCCTAAAGGGGTGTCAAAGCGGATCACCGATGTGATGGATGTTGGTGGGGGTAACGAGCACACCGCAAGGGTGTTACCTTCTTATCAAAAAGTGGCCGAGCCTAAAGGGAATTATGTTGCTGCTGATGCCGCGACCCTGAGCCATCAAATTGATGAGCTGGAAAAACGCATGCATCAACATGCGCGCGATCTTGAGTTTGAACAAGCCGCGGCGCTGCGTGATCAAGTCCATGCGTTAAGAGAGGCTTTAATAAAAGCCTAAATCTAACGAGCGCTAAGTCGTGAATTAGATAAAGGTAGAGCGGATAAATCCCCCACACCCGTCAGCTGACGGATGTGGGGGATGACTTATTTTTTCAGTTTATTTGGACCAGCGCCGAATAAGCTTATAGCCAATAAACACCAAAATGCCTGTAAACACCCCGACTAAGTGAGACTCAGTGGCGACGCGAGCATCGATCAATTGGCTGATCTGCTTGCTTGCGCCATAGATTTGTTCGTAAGCGACTTTAGCGCACACGCCGACCAACAAGAGATAACCTGAACGTATACCGCGTTGAATATCTTTAAGGGCGCCATAGGTTACCAAGCCGTGCAACATACCGCTAAGCCCTACATAACCCAGTAATGTGGGAAAGCCCCAGTAAAGCCCTAATCCCTGTAATAAGCACAATAGGACAAACAGCAAGCTAAAGTTTGCCGCGCGGTAATGTATCTCATGCAAAAATGCTAATACCCATAATCCGCCGAGATTCATCGCTAAATGCCAAGCATTGGTATGCAGCAAGTTACCCGTCAATAAACGCCACCACTCACCTTGGGCAATGGCCGCTTTACGGTAGGCTAGGGTACTATCGAACGGGGCAAAATAGAGCGCGATACAGACAATGCTGACAAGTAGTACTAGCCCATAGGGTTTAGCACTTGATTTTAATGACATTAACATTGGCGGTTCAGCTCAGCCATGACACTTGTCTTATTGTCTAAGTAGTCTTGTAGCCCTTGGCTGCGCAATAGGCAGGCAGGGCAAGTACCACAACCATGGCCTATAATGCCGTTGTAGCAGGTGAGGGTGCTATCGCGAATAAGCGCTAGGCTGTGGTATTTATCGGCCAGCGCCCAAGTTTGTGCCTTATTAAGCCACATTAATGGCGTTTCAATCGTCAAGTTACGATCCATGCCTTGCTCTAAAGCTGATTGCATCGCCTTAATAAATTGATCTCGGCAATCGGGATAGCCAGAAAAGTCAGTTTCACACACCCCAGTGATCACAGTGTCAGCCCCCAGTTGGTAGGCATAAATCCCCGCTAAAGTGAGGAATAAAATATTTCTGCCCGGCACAAAGGTATTGGGTAATCCATTGGCCATCAGCTCGTTAGATACTTCAATGGCATCACGAGTTAATGCTGAAATCGCCAGCTCATTCAATACCGTCACATCGAGAACTTTATGGCTGATAACGCCAAGCTGCTGGCCGAGTTGCTTGGCAACGTCTATCTCTTGTCGATGACGTTGCCCATAATCAAAGGTGATAGCGTGAACTTCATCATATTGGTTTAACGCCTGTATTAGACAGGTTGTGGAGTCTTGGCCACCACTGAACACTACAACTGCTTTAGACATGAAGGTTTATCGTTAACAAAATTTGGCGTTAGTTTAACTGACGCTGCAACGCTTGCAAAATGTCTTGTTGAGCGCAAAGCCGTTTGGAAGAGGATTTAACCCACTTGCGAGACAAATAATCGCGTTATACTTGCCAGTAGGCGCTAAATCTTCTATAAAAGCGGCCCCATAGCGATGAGGTTAACCATGAAGTACCCGGTCAACGAAGTATTTGAAACTATTCAGGGTGAAGGTGTTTACACTGGCGTTCCCGCGATTTTTGTTCGCTTACAGGGCTGCCCTGTGGGCTGCGCTTGGTGCGATACCAAACAGACATGGGAGACTCTGGCTGAAAACCGCGTCGATCCTGAGCTAGTGATCCAAGTCGATGGTGAAATTGGCCGTTGGGCAGAGTTAGATGCTGCGCAACTCTTGGTGCAATGGCAACGTAAAGGGTTTACAGCTAAACATGTGGTGATCACGGGTGGCGAGCCTTGTATTTACGATTTACGTCCGTTGACACAAGCGTTATCGGATCAGGGGTATCAATGCCAAATTGAAACCAGTGGCACCTTTGATGTGCAGTGTGATTTACGCAGCTGGGTGACCGTCTCACCGAAAGTCAATATGAAGGGCGGTTATAAGGTCCTTGAGCAGGCCTTGCAACGTGCCGATGAGATAAAACATCCAGTTGCGAAACAGAGCCATATTGATGAACTTGATGCATTATTGGCGAATATCGATACCTTGGGCAAAACTATCTGTTTACAGCCGATAAGCCAAAAGCCACGGGCAACTCAGTTAGCGATGCAAGTCTGTATCGCGCGCAATTGGCGTTTATCGATACAGACTCATAAATACCTTAATATCGACTAATCAAGCTTACCACTTTGGTTAAATTGCCCCAGCAGGGTCTGGTAGTGAGTGATATCACCTATGTTGTCACTTACCCACTGGCTATCGTAATAGGTATCTAAGTATCGCTCGCCTGAATCACACAACAAGGTGACGATAGAGCCCTGTTGTCCTTGATTGTGCATATCACAGGCCAGCTGCAGTGCGCCAAACAAATTGGTGCCCGTCGAGGGGCCGGCTTTTCTGCCAATGAGTTGCTCTAGCCAATAAATCGTGGCTATAGAGGCAGCATCGGCCACTTTAACCATCTTATCGACCACACCAGGAATAAACGACGGCTCTGCGCGTGGACGACCAATACCTTCGATTTTGCTGCCCTGTGTGCAGGTGACACTGGCATCGCCACTGACAAAATAATCATAAAATACCGAGTGTTCAGGGTCGACCACACACAGTTGTGTCTGCTCTCTTTGGTAACGAATATAGCGGCCTATGGTCGCCGAGGTGCCGCCTGTTCCAGGGCTCATGACAATCCAACTAGGAACCGGGTGGGGCTCGCATTTCATCTGTTCAAAGATAGAGTTGGCGATATTATTATTGCCACGCCAATCGGTGGCCCGCTCGGCGTAGGTAAATTGATCCATATAATGGCCCGATAATTCATCGGCCAAACGTTGTGATTCGGCGTAGATCTCACTTGAGTGTTCAACAAAATGACATTGACCGCCATAGGCGGTGATCTGTTGGATCTTCTTTTTAGCGGTGCTTTTTGGCATGACGGCAATAAAGGGCAAGCCGAGTAAGCGTGCAAAATAGGCTTCAGAAACCGCTGTACTGCCAGAAGATGATTCGATGATGGGGGTGTTTTGTTTGATCCAACCATTACACAAGGCATAGAGAAACAGCGAACGTGCCAGACGATGTTTAAGGCTGCCAGTGGGATGAGTACTTTCATCTTTTAAATAGATATCAATCCCCTTAATCGAGGGGATATCTAAATGAATGAGATGCGTGTCTGCACTGCGTTGATAATCGGCTTCAATTTTTGCGATTGCTTGGTTAACCCACGAGCGTTCCATTCGTTCTCCAGTATGATAGGCCCTCTAACTGAGGGATTATATGCAATTCTTATATAGCGTTTGGTTATAAATTATAACGATGTTTTGTCAGTCGATATAGACAAGATTAACCATTTTGATTTTATCGCATCCTAAGCGTAGGGAAATACTGACAGTTATAAAATAATGTCGGATGCCTATTATGCGGTTGAAACTAGCTATAGCGTGGGGGGAGTGATGTTGATTGTTAGCTCTTAAAAAGTGTGTCGTAAGGCAGTGCCTAAGTGTGACAAAAGGTATGCTGAGCATGCAATGACAGATGTTTTTAATTATCAATAGGTAACAATGTTACAGACAAGTATTACAGTGCTAAGTCAGGGGAGAATGTAAACCTAAGGATGTTATATACCGCGTAAAGTGTAGAGGGGATATAATCAGGAAATTTACAGAATTGAGAAACAGGAAAAGTGGTGGAGGGAGAAGGATTCGAACCTTCGAAGGCTGAGCCGTCAGATTTACAGTCTGATCCCTTTGGCCACTCGGGAACCCCTCCACATATTACTTTTTGTTACTACTTTTTTGTTACCCAATATAACACTATGAACTTAGCATCAGTTGTAACGCTAACTACAACCATTTTAAGCACCAGAGATAAAGATGGTGGAGGGAGAAGGATTCGAACCTTCGAAGGCTGAGCCGTCAGATTTACAGTCTGATCCCTTTGGCCACTCGGGAACCCCTCCACGAATATCTCTTTATATCATATTGTACGCAAATGGTGGAGGGAGAAGGATTCGAACCTTCGAAGGCTGAGCCGTCAGATTTACAGTCTGATCCCTTTGGCCACTCGGGAACCCCTCCTCAATTGCGGCGGCAATAGTAGTCACAAACTCATCCTCTGTAAACCCCCTAATTAAAATAATTACTAAAGTTAGTGTTTAAGCGGTCGATAAAATACCAACGACTTGTTTTAGTGATGTTTTTTTATGCAAACCAATCGGTTATTAATCAATGAGGTCAATTTAGGCACCCGGCTTAATCATGCTGTTTCAGATGATAGGCGTGGGGAGTTTGCCTTATTACTTGCCATGCTTTCAGATGACGCACGTGATATGGCACAGTTTAATCTGCCAGATTCATTGAAAGATACCGAAAGCCGTTTACGTCAGCAGTTTGAGCTACCGCAATCACAACCCTTATTGGCCAACATTGCGGAGGTCGCCTTGACCGATAATAGTGCTGCGTTTCATCAGCAAGGGATGAGTGCCTTTCATCTGCAGCAAAGTCTAACGCCAGAAGCACTAGTGATCCGCGGGCAAGATAGCATTGCGATGAATGCGGTGTTAAATAATTGCGATCCAATTACCCTGTCGCGTTACCGAGGCGAACTGAACCCTCAAATTGGCATGGAAGATATTTTACACTTTGCCGATCAGGTCGTGGCGCAACGTTCGATGGCCGACCTCATGGTATAAATCTAGTTACGCTAGAAATGAGTTAGAAAAGGATATAGATTTAAACCGAGATTTGAGCCGCGTCTCGTATCTAAGTTTATATATCACTATAATGATTGCTAACTTAACTAACCTTGTTCTAAATATGAAAAACATTCAAGAGAGACAATCAGATCTAGTCAATGACACCTGTAATGACTGTGGTAGCTATGCCGATATCGGCGCTGTGATTGACGAGCACGATAGAGTGTTAACCATAGAGATAGCAGGTGACGATGCCGATATGCAGATAGAACGCCTGGTTAATGCGGCCAAAGCACGTTTCGATAATGTCGAAGTGGATGTCATAGACAAGGCTGGCAGTAAAATCTTGTCGTTGACCTTTGCCTTTAGCGCCGAAAAAATGATTTATCAATTACACAATAATCTATGATATGCATTGTAGATATGGGTTTAAGTGATTGTTAAGTTGTAATATTATTACGCTTTATTTGATAGCTAAATTAAGCTTATTTATATCGCAAAGCCTCAGCTGGCTAACCATGCCTGTTGGTTTTAGGATGCTATGATTAAACGTAAATACCAATATTTGCTCGAGTCCATTGTTAATTCGTTAGAGAAACAACAGGGGCTATTTAACGAAACTGCGGTGCTGGCAACGCGCTTGTTAAGTGAGCATCTCTTTGTCGATTATGTTGGTGTTTGCCTATTTTCGGTTGAGCATGATTCAACTTATCTTGTTGGTCATTGTGATAAATTGGCTGCGATTGATCCCGTTCGCCCCAACCCGTCCTTATGTCCACATTATTTATCTGAGCTTAAGCAACATCGTACTATCGATGCTGTTGTTGCGTACAATGATGCCAGAGTGCAAGAGCTTCACGAGTGCTATCTTCGCCCCAAAGGTATTGCCAGTACCTTAGAAGTGGCCATTAGGATTAACGGTCATCTCGAAGGCGTACTGTTTTTAGAACACATTGAAGCCCATACTTGGAGTGAAAGTGAACTGCATATTGCCGCACAAGTCGCTGACCAATTGGCACTCACCTTAGCGACGGCTCGCGCTTATGAAACCGATGAGCGCTTGAGCCTGTTTCTTAAGGCCATAGAGCACTCAGAGCAGGTCAGTATGGTGGTTAATCTGCAAACTGATATTATCGAGTATGTTAATGGTGCCCACCATGCCATGTCAGGTATACCCAAGCAGAAGGTGATAGGTGCTGACGTCAATCACCTTGATTTTTTTAAACAATCCCCCAGTGAAGCCAGAACGGTACTCGCTGAGGTTAAGCGGGGTAAAAAGGTTAAAGGTGAAGTGCAAATAGCCCGCTTAGATGGTACCTGTTATTGGCTGCGATATTCGGTTAAGCCATTTACGACTAAAAGGGGCAATGATTATGCTTTGGTCACCGCAGAAGATTGTTCAGAGGCTCGTCAACATCAAACAGAATTAGAGCGGTTGGCGTGGCGTTGTCCACTCACAGGCCTATACAACCGCCGTCATTTTAGTCAGCAATTGGACAATGTCACTCAAGGTCATCTGATTTTGCTCGACCTTAAAGGTTTTAAACGCTTTAACGATACTTATGGGCATGCAAAAGGGGATCTACTGCTGATTGAGATGGCACGGCGTTTAAGCCACTTTGCAAGCATGAGTAAAACACAACTGCTGGCGCGGGTTGGCAGTGATGAGTTTGCCTTAGTCATCGATACGCTCGACAGTCAGTACAGAATGAACTTACTCATTAATCGGTTATATCAGCACTTGTGTTTGCCTGTGATGATTAAGCATGAACTATTTGAGGTTAAACCCGCCTTATCTGTAGTTTGTATTGAAACATTAGAGCAAATGTTTGCCCCATTAACATGTGCCGACATTGCGCTGCAGTATGCTAAAAATAAGCAAGGCGATGCCATTCAAGTGTTTAATCATGCATTATTGAGCGCCTTTAAAGAGACTGCAGTTATCGAGAGAGAACTGCAGTTGGCGCTCAAAAGTCGCGAATTTGAACTTTATTATCAACCGCTTAAAGATTTAAAGAGTAATCGTTATATTGGCGCAGAAGCTTTGATCCGTTGGAATCACCCTAAGCGAGGCGTGTTGTATCCTGGTGCATTTATCGATGTGGCAGAAAAGTCTGGCATGATCAACTCCATAGGTGAGTGGGTGCTAGAAGCTGCTTGTCGTCAATTGAATCTTTGGCAGCGGGACAATATTAATATTTCGATGCATGTCAATGTCGCAGCGCAACAGTTTTTTAGCTCAAACTTATATGATCAAATTTGGCAGCTGGTGACCCGTTATCGAATTAAGCCTAACACATTGATTTTAGAGATAACTGAAACGGAGCTGATGGAAGACATTGTCTATGTTACCCATTTGTGCAAAGAGTTGGCTGAGCTGGGTGTTGGATTAGCCATCGATGATTTTGGTACCGGTTATAGCTCGATGCGTTATTTAAAACAGTTTCCTATTTCAAAATTAAAAATTGATCGCTCTTTCATTTCTGATATAGGGGTAAGTCATGAAAGCCGTGAAATTGTCAGTGCGATTGTGGCGATGGCCTATGCGCTTAATATTTCATTGACTGCTGAAGGGGTGGAAACCTTGGAGCAAGAAGACTTCTTATCTGAGTTATGTTGCCATCAGGCCCAAGGATTCTTATACAGCCCGGCGCTACGAGAAGCCGAGTTCAGTCAATTTTTACGAACCAGTATTGGTGTGTTAAGTGGCGCTGACCCTAGTAAAGCCCATTGATCGCTCGGGCTTAACATAGCGCCAGTAGCAGATGTTGCCGTGTGCCATTTTTTGCTTGTCGCTTTGCTTGTCGCTTTGCTTGTCGCTTTGCTTGTCGCTTTGCTTGTCGCTTTGCTTGTCGCTTTGCTTGTCGCTTTGCTTGTCGCGTAGTTATCGCTTATAAAAGTCTTTGTGGGCGCGACTAGTTACAGCACCTTAACGATATGTGTCTCTTGTGCGTGTGTGAGTATGCGCGAACACGAGCATAGCTTTTATTTTCAATTCGCTAGATTTAAGCAGCACTGCTTAAACTTACGCCCGCTATAACAGATACAAGGATCGTTACGCTTGGGGAGCTGCGGATTAAGTTGCTCACCACTGGTATACCACCATACGCCGTGTTGCTTAATGAACTGCGATACTTCATGTATGGCATCTAATCGATTGTTTTCTCGATACCATGCATGAAACTCAACCACGCCATTATCGTCAGTGGTTGCGCTACGCTGAATGCTCAACCCCAACCATTGGGTCTGATTATCGCTATCTAATATCGACTTCGTTAAGCCATTTAAGGTATCTGGATGATGTGTGGCGATGAGGTAATCATGCAGACGCATGACAAATGCACTGTAGCGGCTGCGCATCAAGACTTCAGGGGTCGGTACAAACGCGCCTTGATGATATATTTTACAGCATGCTTGATAGGTTAAGCGCTCTCCTTTTACACGTTGACCGCAGGGACACTCTTGGGCTGTATTACTGTGCTTGAAGACTTGCTCACCCGTTAATGGATCACTTTTCATGACTCGACTTATTACTGGCTGTTGAAAATTGGCTGCCATAATACAGGTTTGGTAGCGGTTTCGCATCGTAATAGAATGCCGGCTCCCCGCGATTATTGGTATCCACCGTTAAGTACCAACGTCCATCGGCTTGTTTTTTTGAGACAGTGACAAATTTGCCCGCGAATTCACTCATGGGCTCCTCACTCTCTTTGGGTGGATAAAAACGGATAAGGTAATAGCCGATATCAGTTGCAATTTGGGGGGATATCTGTCGGTCAATAACCCGAAAGTCGACCTCAATTTGGGCGTTTTTGTGTTTAATCTTGCCGAAAAATCTTTGGTATAAGCTGATAATATTTTCTCGACCGATGGTGATCGCTTTGCTTTGTTGTTCAGGGATATAACTGGCATCTTCTGCATACAGATCGGCAATTACAGTGGCATCGAGCTGGGCAAATGCGCTACTAAATTGGCGATAAAACTGGTTTAAGGCCTCATTGTCCCCATCGGTTTGTTGCGCTATAGCAGAGGCGCAGCACAGTGCGCTGCAGATAAGGATTAAGGATGTTAGAAATTTCATTAAGATATTCATCTTTACTAATGCTAGCGCCACTATAATCTATGCCCTTTTATGGGGAAAGAATTAGATATTAACAAAGTGTGTCACACTGCCCTTTGTCTTAAGTTGGGTGGGGCAAATTATGTTCATAGTCGTCCTCAAGGTGGTATTCCAATGGGTGAAGCTGCATAAGTCACTCGTACAGTCGCTGGATATTTTTAGCTGCTACAGTCAAAATAGTGCTTCGCATCGATATGATGTAGCGTTAAGAGCTGTAATCGCAATGAATTAAGAGGAAGCAGTACCATGACAGAAGAAGAGAGTGCGATATTTCTAGCCTCTATGGCAGATGTGATACCTCTAAATGGCGATAAAACGGCAATTAGCTCTCAAATTGCCTCATCTCAGTCACAGCAACATAAATACTTTGAAACTAAACGCAGAGAAGCACTCTCTCGTTTAAGTGATGATCTGAGTGTGATTGAGCCAGTCGCTCCCGATGCAGTTATCAGTATGAAAAGTGAAGGGGTACAGCAACAAGTGTTCAAATTATTTCGCCAAGGTCAGTATTCGATGCAAGCCGATATAGACCTTAAAGGCTATAATGTACCGCGCGCCAGAGAGCTTTTGTTCGATTTTATTCAACGCAGTTTGAGCTGTGAATATCGTAACGTGATAGTGATCCATGGCACCGGTGTGCACAATAAGCCGTTTCCTGCGTTAATTAAATCCTGTTTAGCTCATTGGCTGCCCTTGATTGATGGCGTGATTGGTTATCACAGTGCGCCAAGAGAGTGGGGTGGAGCGGGCGCATTAATGGTGATGCTGGCAAAATCAGAAAAGGCACGAATGAACACGCGGGAGCTAACACGCAAGGGGGCGCATTTGCGTTAATGACATAGCGTTAATCTTGCTATGGGGTTACAGCCTCGTTTGCCTAAAGTCACTGGCTATTTGTTGTTAGATTATCTGTGATCCCAATACCTAAAGTATGGTGATACAGCGGAATTTCATTTGACAAAAAGTGTACTAGTGTTTAATTTAAACGCATGTTTAAATCAGAGTTAAGGTCACGGAATGGCAAGTCGATCCGATACTAAAACAAGAATACTGGATGCCGCCGAAAAGCTATTTGCAGAGCGTGGATTTTCAGAAACCTCATTAAGATTGATCACCAGTAAAGCTGAGGTCAATCTTGCCTCGGTTAATTATCATTTTGGCTCAAAAAAGGAGCTTATCAGGGCGGTGCTGGCACGCTACTTAGACCGTTTCATGCCTGAAGCTTCTGATGAATTAATGCTCATCAAGGCCAGTGGCGATCCATCACTAAATGACATTTTCTCCTCTTTAGTCAAACCTTTACTTGAATTAAATAAGTTCAAGGTGGACGGTACCAGTACTTTTTTACAATTACTTGGCCGAGGTTATATCGAAAGTCAGGGGCATCTGCGCTGGTTTATTACCACTCATTACGGTGAGCACCTTAACAAGTTTGTGAAGGCTGTCGCAGAAAGTGCACCACATATTCCCCCCGCAGAGATGTTTTGGCGATTACACTTTACCTTAGGCACTGTGGTGTTCACTATGGCATCCGCCGATGCATTAACCGAAATCGCCCAGGCTGATTTTAATGAACACTATGATATCGAAGCCGTAATTCGCAAAGTTATTCCATATCTCGCTGCCGGCGTGGCAGTACCCGTTAGTACCCAATAGGGGGGCGTTATGACTCTTTTTATTTTGGCACTATTGCTTATCATAGTGTTGTTTGGTGTTAAAAGTATCCGCATGCAGTTTATTACTCGGCCAGTATTTGCCTTTTTCAAAAAGGTACTACCGCCGCTGTCTGATACGGAAAAGGAGGCGATGGAAGCCGGTGATGTATGGTGGGAGGGGGAACTGTTTCGCGGTAAGCCCAATTGGGACGCCTTGCACAGTTACGGGAAGTCAGCTCTGAGTGAAGAAGAGAAATCGTTCATTGATAATCAAGTGATGACGGCACTGACGATGATTGACGATTTCGACATAGTACAAAATCGTAAGGATCTCCCCCCAGAATTATGGCAATACTTTAAAGATGAAGGTTTTTTTGCGCTAATTATTCCTAAGGAATACGGTGGGAAAGCGTTTTCTGCTTATGCTAATTCAACCATTGTTAGCAAGTTGGCCAGTCGCAGTGTGAGCGCCGCCGTGACCGTGATGGTGCCTAATTCACTCGGCCCCGGCGAGTTGTTGACCCATTATGGTACCAAAGAGCAGCGTGAACATTGGCTGCCTCTGTTAGCCAGTGGTGAAGCCGTGCCTTGTTTTGCACTTACTGGGCCCGAAGCGGGCTCTGATGCCGGTGCTATTCCTGATGAAGGTATCGTATGTCGTAAAACCGTTGATGGCGAAGAGGTGTTAGGGCTGAGTCTCACCTGGAACAAACGATATATTACCTTAGCTCCAGTTGCCACAGTATTGGGGCTTGCGTTTCAAATGCGCGATCCCGATGGACTTTTAGGCGATAACCCTGATCTTGGGATCACCTGTGCGCTTATTCCGACCGATCATCCTGGTGTTGAAATTGGTCGTCGTCATAATCCACTGAATATGGCCTTTATGAATGGCACCACTCAGGGCAAAGAGGTGTTTATCCCGCTAGATTGGATTATCGGCGGCCCACAATACGCTGGCCGCGGTTGGCGTATGCTGGTGGAATGCCTGTCGGCTGGTCGAGGGATCTCACTGCCTGCATTAGCGACAGCATCGGGTCATCTGGCCACTAAAACGACTACGGCTTACAGCTATGTTAGGCATCAATTTGGTTTAGCTATCGGCCAATTTGAGGGGGTTCAAGAGGCGATGGCGCGGATCATCGCCAATACTTACCAGTTAGAGGCGGCGCGCCGATTAACGACAACAGGCATCGATCTCAAAGTGAAACCTTCGGTGGTCACTGCAATAGCCAAATACCATATGACCGAGATGGGCCGTGATGTATTTAACGATGCCATGGACATCCAGTCGGGCAAGGGGATCCAGCTTGGGCCGAAAAACTATTTAGGCCACGGTTATATGGCGAACCCGATTTCGATCACTGTGGAAGGGGCTAATATTCTAACCCGCAGTTTAATGATCTTTGGTCAAGGCGCGACCCGTTGTCATCCTTATGTGTTAGCCGAAATGGAAGCCGCGGCAATGGACGATGATACTGCCGCGTTGGCACGCTTTGATAACTTACTGTTAGGTCACATGGGGTATGCCTGTCGCAATGCCTTCAGCACGTTATTTAGTGCGCTCAGTGGTAGTCGTTTTAATGCCGCGCCAGTCAGTGGCAGTACAGCGCAGTATTACAAGCACATGACTCGCATCTCTGCGGCGTTGGCGTTTGTGACCGACCTGTCAATGTTGATTATGGGCGGCGATTTAAAGCGTAAAGAGATGTTGTCGGCACGTTTGGGCGATGTACTCAGTGAGCTTTACCTAGGCTCTGCCACGTTAAAATTGTTTGAAGACAATGGCCGCCAACAAGATGATTTACCCACGGTGCATTATGTGATGCAGACTCGATTGCATAAGGCGGCAAATGCACTGCAAGGGGCGTTACGCAATTTCCCTAATCGTCCCGTTGCCTGGTTGATGCGTTTGCTGGTATTTCCGTTAGGCAATCATTTCAATGCTCCGGACGACAAGTTAGCGATAAAGGTTTGCCAAGGCATGCTCAAACCAGGTCCTGCCAGAGACAGACTAACATTCTTGTGCCCTAACTTTGATGGCGATGAGGGCGGTATGGCGCAAGTGGAACAGGCGTTTGTGGCTCTTCATGCTTGCGATGGATTGAGCAAAAAAATCAAACGCGCGCAAAAAGAGGGTCAACTTGCCAAAAAGCTTGCTCCTGCGCTGCTTTATCAACAGGCGTTAGAAGCAGACATCATTAGCGAGAATGAGTTTGAGCAATTGATTGATGCGGATAAGCTGCGCCAAGTGGCTATTGCTGTGGATGATTTCGAACGTTTATAGCTGAGTGGTTGAGCTAATCACTTTGCTATCTGGCCTGACTAATTAAGGCCAAGTCGCTTATCGTGAGCTATTTGGACTATGTTATTTAACAGTGAATGGTTTAGATGGGTCAATAAGGGGAAGTGAGCTTAGCTTGAAATGATTGACTTAACCTGCAAGCAACAGATAGAAAAAAGGTACGCAATGCGTACCTTTTTTTATACCTAACCGTTTTAGCTCGATGGCGCTATCTCGATGAGGATGAAAGTATCATCATTACGCCACGATAAGTACTTTACAGGTATTGGTACCGCCAATGGTTTCCATGGCGTCACCTTTGGTCATCAGCACCATATCACCACTGTCGAGGTAACCCGCTGATTGCAGCGCCTCTAATGCTTTCTTGGCCAGTTCATCGGCAGCATGAGCGGTAGAATCAAAGTAGAAAGGGTGTACTCCGCGATACAGTGCCATTTTGGCCAATGTCACATCGTGACGCGATAAGGCAAAAATAGGCAGCGCAGAGCTGATACGTGACATCAATTGTGGTGTGGCACCTGATTCGGTTAATGCGACAATGGCTTTAACGCCCTCTAGATGGTTGGCCGCATACATTGTAGACAGTGCGATGGTTTCTTCTACTGACGTAAAGCGTTCATCTAAACGATGTTTTGATACTTGCACGCTTGGGTGAGCTTCGGCGCCAAGGCAGACATTAGCCATAGCCAATACCGTTTCCTCCGGAAAGTCACCGGCCGCCGTTTCGGCAGAAAGCATCACGGCATCGGTACCATCAAGCACAGCATTCGCCACATCCATCACTTCGGCGCGAGTTGGCATTGGACTGGTGATCATCGACTCCATCATCTGGGTCGCGGTGATCACGCTCTTATTGAGTTGACGAGAGCGGCTAATGAGTTTCTTTTGTACGGCAACCAGCGCCGCATCGCCAATTTCGACGCCTAAGTCACCACGAGCAACCATCACAGCATCGGATGCTAAAATCACATCATCCATCGCTTCATCGGTCGCAACGGCTTCGGCGCGTTCAACTTTAGAGACAATTAATGCATTACTGCCAGCTTTACGTGCCAATTCTCGGGCATAATTTAAGTCAGCGCCGCAGCGTGGGAATGACACTGCGAGATAATCGACTTTAATCGCGGCTGCGGTAATAATATCTTGTTTATCTTTTTCTGTTAGCGCAGCAGCTGAAAGCCCGCCGCCTTTTTTGTTGATGCCCTTGTTATTAGATAATGGGCCAGCAACTGTCACAGTGGTGTGCACCTTGTTGCCTTCAACTTTTTCAACTCTAAGTTGCACTCGTCCGTCATCGAGCATCAAGATATCGCCAATGGTGACATCTTTAGGGAGCTCTTTGTAGTCGATACCGACTTGGTGCTCATCGCCTTCGCCTTTGGCTAAATCGGCATCTAGGACAAAAGATTTACCAAGGTCAAGTTGCACCTTCTTATTATCTTTAAACGTGGATACACGGATTTTTGGCCCTTGTAGGTCCCCTAATATAGCCACATGAACACCCAGTTCTTTGGCGATATTACGCACATCTGTGGCGCGCTTAAGGTGATCTTCGGGTGAGCCGTGGGAGAAATTTAGGCGAACAACGTTTGCACCAGCTTTAATGATACGACGTAGATTGTCATCGCGATCGGTGGCTGGACCGAGTGTCGTTACAATTTTGGTTCTGCGGAACATGAGATACTCCGTTAAAGTTAAAAAATCTTACTCTATATTAACAGACAAACTTCAGTTTTGTAGGAAAATTACAAACAAAATGATCTACCTCAAGTTATTAATTTTGTGAGCCACAGCCGCTAAAAGGTAAAAAAAAGGCGATTTGGATAAACCAACTCGCCTTTCATCCCTCTCTAGGCTGCTTAGAGTATAGGATCTTTCTCAATACGCGACTCTTTCAACACCTCTTTAACCCGCTTTAAACTCTCTCTAAAACGAGGGCCGCGGCGTAGGGTAAAGCCGGTGGCTAACACGTCAATAATGACTAATTGAGCTAAGCGAGAGGCCATGGGTAAATACATATCAGTGTCTTCTGGTACTTCCATTGTCACGGGTAAAGTACATTCACTCGACAAGGGAGAGTTACGCGAGGTGATAGCAATGACTGCAGCGCCATTTTCCCGCGCTAAACGGGCAATGTCGATCAAGGATTTTGTACGCCCTGTGTGTGAGATAAGGACCACCACGTCACCTTCGGTACTATTAATACAGCTCATACGTTGCATTAACACATCATCAAAACTGATGACGGGCACATTGAAACGAAAGAACTTATTTTGTGCATCATGTGCCACAGAGGCCGATGCTCCTAAACCAAAAAATGAGATTTTTTTTGCTTGAGTAAGGATATCCACAGCTTTATTGATGGCGGCAGTATCCATGCTTTGTCTAGCGGTATCGAGCGCAGCCATTGATGACTCAAAAATTTTGGTGGTGTAAGAATCGGGACTATCATCTTCTTCTACGTGGCGGCTGACATAGGGCGTGCCATTAGCTAAACTTTGTGCTAAGTGCAGCTTAAAATCAGGAAATCCCTTAGTATCCAAACGTCTGCAGAACCTGTTGACTGTGGGTTCGCTCACATCGGCCATTTTAGCCAATGTCGCAATGCTGGAGTGGATAGCGGTTTGTGGTGACGCTAAAATGACCTCAGCGACTTTACGTTCCGATTTACTGAAATGAGTTAGGCTTTTTTGAACCTTTTCTAGGGTATTCATATGCGTACATCCACTCGATAGTAATGTAATTATATTTATTCTTTTATGTCATTATAGAAACAAACAAAAAGTGCTAAAGTCTGGCTTTATATATCGAACTATAATCTGACTACACAGCAAACTTGCTACTATATAGAGACAGTTAATTGAGAAAAGCATATCAGATTTTGTCGTCTTGTTACTAGTTTACTGATAGGTCATTTTTTGTAAAATTTAGATGCATTCAATGAATTCTGTTGTTATATTACAACAAATGTGTGAATTTCTCATCGATGCGATGGGCCACTGTGGTATAGGAGACTTTTAAGCTATGGGCATGACATCAGCAGAAGCCAAAGCTTGTGATTTTGTATTGTTTGGAACCAAAGGCGATTTAGCAAGGCGTAAGTTATTGCCCTCTTTATACCAGCTTGATAAGGCCGGTCTACTCAATAAAGAGACCAAAATTCTTGGGGTTGCCAAAGATGAATTTACTCAAGAACAATACCAAGAGTTAGTTAACACCGCTTTAACTAGCTTTGTTAAAGAAACATTATGTGAACAAACTTTAGCTCGTTTCCTTAAACGCTGCATTTATATCGCCACCAATTTTACTGAGCCAGAAGGTTACGCGGCTTTTCATGACGTATTAGAGCCAGAAAAGCGCGTCATGGTTAATTATTTTGCCACTCCTCCCGCCATTTTTGGCGACATCTGTCGTTGTCTGCATGAACAAAACCTGATTTTCCCTGATACCCGAGTGGTACTTGAAAAGCCGATTGGTTCGGATCTCGAATCATCTAGGGTGATAAACGATCAGGTCAGTGCTTATTTCAATGAAAATCAGGTGTACCGTATTGACCATTACTTAGGTAAAGAGACTGTACAAAACCTGATTGCACTGCGCTTTGCAAACTCGTTATTTGCCTCTAAATGGGATAACCGTACTATTGACCATGTACAAATCACGGTTGCAGAAGAGGTGGGCATTGAAGGCCGTTGGGGGTATTTCGACAAAGCTGGCCAAATGCGCGACATGATCCAAAACCACTTGTTACAGGTACTCACCTTAGTGGCAATGGATCCACCGGTTAACTTAGATGCCGACAGTATTCGTGATGAAAAAGTGAAGGTGCTTAAGTCATTAAGAAAAATCGACGCCGATAATATTTATGAAAATACCGTTCGTGGTCAATATTCTGCTGGCTTTTTAAAAGGCACACCCGTACCGGGTTATTTAGAAGAAGAGGGCGCCAACACCCTGTCTTATGCAGAAACCTTTGTGGCACTCAGAGTCGACATCGACAATTGGCGTTGGGCTGGCGTGCCATTTTATTTACGCAGTGGTAAGCGTATGCCCACTAAGAGTTCAGAAATTGTTGTCTATTTCAAGAACCCACCTCATAACTTATATCGTTCTAGTTATCGTAATCTACCTGCCAATAAATTAACCATTCGCTTGCAACCCCATGAAGGGGTCGAAATTCAGATGATGAATAAAGTGCCAGGTCTTGAGCAGAAACAGCGATTGCAAACCACCAAGCTGGATTTAAGCTTTTCAGATACCTTTAAAAACGACCGCATTGCCGATGCCTACGAACGTTTATTACTCGAGGCTATGTTAGGTAATCAAGCGTTATTTGTGCGCCGCGATGAAGTAGAGCAAGCGTGGAAATGGGTCGATGGCATTATTCAAGCGTGGGAAGAGAGTAATGAAAGGCCTAAGCCCTATCCAGCAGGAAGTTGGGGCCCTGTAGCGTCGGTGGCGTTAATCGCCAAAGACGGCCGTTCATGGGACGAATAGGAAGGAGTTGTCATGATTAAAGAATCAGTGTTTAAGTCGTTTGATAATAAAACCGCGCTGGAACATCAACTAGCTGAGCGTATTGCCAATCAATTACAAGCGGCAATAGATGTGCGCGGCAAGGCAAGCCTTGTGGTTTCCGGTGGCTCGACACCCATAGCATTATTTGAGTTATTGAGCCATAAGGCTATCGAATGGGGCGATGTTTACATCACCTTGGCCGATGAGCGTTGGGTCGATACCGAATCAGATGACTCTAATGAAAAGCTAGTGAGACAACATCTGTTACAGCACCGCGCGGCAGCGGCTAAATTTCGTGGGTTAAAAAATATGTTCGCGACCCCAGAAGCCGGCGTTGATATGACGATTGAACATCTGGCTAATTTCCCCAAGCCGTTTGATGTCGTGGTATTGGGCATGGGTAACGATGGTCATACTTGTTCATGGTTTCCTTGCGCCCCTGAAATCGAGCAGGCATTAACCACGCAAGCCCTCTGTTTAGCGGTCAATCCTGGTGCTGCGCCTCACGGACGCATGACCTTGTCTAAAAAGGCGGTGTTAGCTAGCCGTCAAATTTATTTACATATTGTCGGTGAACAAAAGTTAGCCGTTTACCGCCAAGCGCTCGAAAATGAAGACGAAAAAGCGATGCCTATCCGCGCCGTATTAGGCCAGCATAGCACGCCAGTCGATGTCTATTGGAGCGCCTAAGGAGTTATTATGCATGCAGTAGTCCAGTCAGTTACCGATAGAATTATCGCCCGAAGCCAGCATTCTCGTGCCCAGTATTTAGCCGCCCTCAATGAGGCTAAAATTAATGGCGTGCATCGCAGCAGTTTAAGTTGTGGTAATTTAGCCCACGGCTTTGCAGCCTGTAGCCCCGCCGATAAGAGTGCTATTAAGGCATTGACTAAAGCCAACATCGGCATTGTTACTGCCTTTAATGACATGCTGTCGGCGCATCAGCCTTATGAGCATTATCCACAGTTGCTAAAAGCCGCCTGCCAAGAAGTGGGCAGTGTGGCGCAAGTGGCCGGTGGCGTCCCCGCCATGTGTGACGGGGTTACCCAAGGTCAACCTGGTATGGAACTGAGCTTGCTGAGCCGCGAAGTGATCGCGATGGCTACCGCCGTGGGTTTGTCACATAACATGTTTGATGGGGCATTATTACTGGGTATTTGTGACAAAATCGTACCTGGGTTGCTCATAGGTGCCTTGAGTTTTGGTCACTTGCCTATGCTGTTTGTGCCCGCTGGCCCGATGAAGTCGGGGATCCCAAATAAAGAGAAAGCGCGTATTCGTCAGCAGTTTGCCCAAGGTCAAGTCGACAGAGCGGCGCTGTTAGAAGCCGAGTCAAAGTCTTATCACAGCGCCGGCACTTGTACCTTTTACGGTACGGCTAACAGTAATCAGTTGATGCTTGAGGTGATGGGGCTGCAATTACCGGGGTCTTCGTTTGTTAATCCAGACGATCCACTGCGTGAAGCCTTAAACAAGATGGCGGCTAAGCAGGTTTGTCGTCTCACTGAGATGGGCACACAGTATACGCCTATCGGTGAAGTGGTGAACGAAAAATCGGTAGTTAACGGTATTGTTGCTTTACTTGCTACAGGTGGCTCAACCAATTTAACCATGCATATTGTGGCTGCTGCTCGTGCTGCCGGTATTATTGTTAATTGGGATGATTTTTCTGAGTTGTCCGATGCCGTACCGTTGTTAGCACGTGTCTATCCAAATGGTCATGCTGATATTAACCATTTCCACGCCGCAGGCGGCATGGCGTTATTGATTAAAGAACTACTCGATGCAGGCCTACTGCACGAAGAGGTTAATACGGTAGCGGGTTTTGGTCTGCGTCGTTACACCCAAGAGCCTAAACTGATTGATAATGAACTGATTTGGGTCGAGGGACCAAGTGAGTCATTAGATCCTGAGGTGCTGACGAAAGTGGCACAGCCTTTCCAAGCCAATGGTGGCTTAAAACTGCTTAAGGGCAATCTAGGTCGTGCGGTGATAAAAGTCTCGGCGGTATCACCCTCGCATCGTGTGGTAGAAGCCCCTGCAATTGTCATAGACGATCAAAATAAGTTAGAAGCCTTATTTAAAGCCGGTGAGCTCGATAAAGATTGCGTTGTCGTCGTTAAGGGGCAAGGTCCTAAGGCGATAGGCATGCCTGAGTTGCATAAGCTGACGCCTATTTTAGGCACGCTGCAAGATAAAGGCTTTAAGGTTGCTTTGTTGACCGATGGGCGCATGTCTGGCGCATCGGGTAAAGTGCCTGCTGCTATTCATTTGACCCCTGAAGCCTTAGATGGTGGCATGATTGCTAAAGTTGAGAATGGCGATTTAATTCGCGTCGATGCCAACAGCGGTGAACTGACCTTGTTGGTAAATGAAACCGTGTTGTCGACCCGTGAGGCTGAGAAAGTTAATTTACGCAGCAACAGTTACGGCATGGGACGAGAACTGTTCTCGGCACTGCGTTCAAACTTAAGTAGTCCTGAGACGGGTGCGCGTTGCACCACGACCATTGACGAAAATTATTAATCATTGAGGAAGACTAAAGCAATGGCTGAGAATAACTGGTCAATACAACCGCAAGATATTTTTAAACGTAGCCCAATCGTTCCTGTAATGGTGATTAATAAGATTGAAGATGCAGTGCCCTTAGCACGGGCGCTGGTGGCAGGGGGGATCAGTGTATTAGAAGTGACATTGCGTACACCTTGTGCATTAGAAGCGATCACTAAAATAGCCAAAGAAGTCCCCGAAGCGCTGGTGGGGGCAGGTACGATATTAAATAAAGAGCAGTTAAAGCAAGCGGTAGATGCTGGGGCACAGTTTGTGATCACCCCTGGTGCCACCACTGAGTTGCTTAAAGCTGCGATGGAAGGGACTGTGCCCTTGATCCCTGGTGTTGCCAGTATCTCTGAAGTGATGGAAGGCATGGCGCTGGGATACACCAACTTTAAGTTTTTTCCGGCTGAGGCCTCTGGTGGGGTTAATGCGTTAAAAGCCTTTTCTGGTCCATTGAGTAATATTCGTTTTTGCCCAACGGGGGGGATCACTCCTAGCAGCTATAAAGATTATTTGGCATTGGATAATGTTGATTGTATCGGTGGCAGCTGGATTGCGCCAACCGATGCAATGGAGCAGGGGGACTGGGAACGTATTACTCAATTGTGTAAAGAAGCGATAAGCGGCATTTAATTAAGTTGAGCGTAGTTTGACGCTCAGTATTAAGACCCATAAAAAACCTCTGCAATAGCAGAGGTTTTTTTTATGGGTAAATAGGTTACGCCCCAACAGCCCTGATAGACCAGAGGTGAGATCCTCATAATGGTGTCGTCTTTTGCATGACATACCCCTTAACCGAAACCCAAGTATTTACATGCAATAATTTACTTTGATTGGCAATGTAAATCTCACTGGTAGACTTGTCTTGCTATGGATTTAGTTTGATAATCAAAATATTCGGAAGACATACTATTTGTCAGTCACTTTTTGAGAGATTTATTTATGGCGAATCATAATGCCAAGCCTTGGCAACATACCCACCAATTTGTGCGTTTAAACACCGATGGTGAGCGCAATACCCGTTATGTCTTGTATTTAACGCTAGTGACCATGGTGGCAGAAATTGTCGCGGGCACAGTATATGGCTCAATGGCGTTATTGGCTGATGGGTGGCACATGGGCACTCATGCGGCGGCGTTTATGATCACCTTATTTGCTTATTACTATGCCCGAAAATACGCAGACGATCCTAAATATGCTTTTGGTACAGGCAAGGTTGGGGTACTCGGTGGATTTACCAGTGCCATAGCGCTAGGGTTGGTAGCATTACTCATGGTGGTCGAATCGGTTAGTCGCTTGCTTAACCCTGAGCAGATCCATTTTAATGAAGCCATATTTGTGGCTTTAATTGGCTTAACCGTTAATGTGATCTCAGCGTTTTTACTTAAAGATCATCACAGTCACGATCATCACGGACATAACCATCATCATGGACATCAACATACTCACCATATTGATGAACATGAACATCAAGCAAGCAAACATCATCACGGCGAGGGACAAAGTAAAGCGCATGATCATAACTTGCGTGCAGCCTATTTCCATGTGATGGCCGATGCGCTTACTTCACTTTTGGCCATCGGCGCGCTGTTATTTGCCAAGTTCTTGGGTTGGCAGTGGTTAGACCCAGCTATGGGCATTGTTGGCGCGGTCATTATTAGTTTTTGGGCCTGGGGGTTAGTCAAGCAAACAGCGCCCATTTTACTCGATGCCAGTATTGATGAAGCCTATTTACAGCAAATGGTTGATGCTGTAGAGCAAGAAGAGCAACACCGAGTAAGCGACATTCACGTTTGGCCCGTGAGTGCCAACCATCACGCAGCTATGGTCTCAATCGTTAGCCCACATCCCAAAGAGGTGGAGTATTTTAGGCAAAAGCTAGCCTCATTTAAACGGATCGATCACTTAACGATTGAGGTGTTTACCTTAGCTGAATCGCATTCTTTAGCGGGAGGGACAGATGGTCATGGACATTAATCATCGTAAATTAAGTCATGAAATTATTGAGTTTTATGACAAGCTCTCTTCGTGGGAACTGGCGGTAGTTAAAGGCACTGGGCATTCATTATCACACATTCATGCGGTTGAGATTTTAGGGGTTAACGGAGCAATGCGCATGAAGGAGTTAGCTGAAAAAATGGGGATCACCACTGGCACACTAACGGTGCAGATCGATAAGATGGTGCGCAGCGGCTTAGTCATGAGGCAAGTACCGCAAACAGATCGACGCGCTGTATTGGTAACGTTAACCGAAGCTGGTGAGGTAATTTATCAGCAACATGATGAATTGCATCATCAATTGACTAAGCAGTTGACGATGAAAATGAGTGACGATGAGCGTCGTTGTTTATTGGGCTTGTTTGAGCGAATGAACCACGAATTTTAATCTGTATAAGCTCTGGTCAGCTGTGTTGAATCAAATGTAAGTAATTTGTTGCCAGCAATTTGCGTTGTGGTAGTGTTTAAGTCTTATAAAGACTATGGTTTATGTTGAGATGGCGCCTTGATGAGGCGCTATTCATAGCGTAAATACAGGTAGTGTATAGGGACTTATACTTGAAATTCTTCAATAATAGATTCAGTACCAACCAGTTTACTTTCCTTATTGCACTATTTTATGTTGCTATTTTTAATATTCCCTTGTTTAAATTAGTCAGACAAGGTATCGCTCAGCAGGGCGATGTCAATTATCTGTTTGTCGCCAGTCTGCCTTTTTTTTTATTATTTTCGCTGAGTATTATTTTTTCACTGTTTAGTATTAAGTGGATACTTAAACCGTTTTTTATGGTGTTGACTTTATTGTCATCGACGTTGTTTTTTGCCGCGTTAGAGTACGGTGTCGTGTTTGATTACGGCATGATTGAAAATACCTTACAAACCAATAGCAGTGAGGCGTTTACCTATCTCAACCTTGACTCTGTGGTCGCTGTTATTGTGACTGGCCTATTACCCGCACTATTGATTTATAGGATGAATATTACCCATAAACCTTTCTTCAACGAATTATTGTACAAGCTGGCTTTTATATTAGTAATGGCGCTAGGTATTGGCCTAATTGGCATGCTTTATTATCAACATTATGTCACGTTTGGTCGAAATAACGATAAAATCAAGCGTTATATAGTACCAATCTATGCCGTAGGCTCCTTGGCGAAATATATCAATAGCAATTATTTACAAACTCCTTTGGTTTATAAGCGACAGGGTATTGATGCCAAAAATATCTCTGCCGGTACTAACCAAAAACCTAACTTGCTGGTATTGGTGGTGGGCGAAACTGCTCGCTCGATGAATTATGCCTATTATGGTTACCATAGAGCAACGAATGCACATACTCAGCCCTTTGATATTATAGCGTTTCAAGACATGGTTTCTTGTGGCACCGCTACTGCAGTGTCACTACCTTGTATGTTTTCCAGTATGGACAGGCAAAGCTATAAAGCACGTGAGGCTCAGGCGCAAGATACCGTGCTTGATGTGCTCAGCTATGCTGGTATTAAGGTCAATTGGCTCGATAATGATAGTGGTTGCAAAGGAGTGTGCGACAGGGTTGAATATCTTAAGGTTGATATGAGTGCAGACAATCCATTTTGTGACGGCCATTATTGCTATGACGAGGTGTTATTAGCCGAGTTAGATAAACACTTAGGGTTACCAGTATCCCAAGACTCACTTATCGTACTGCATATTATGGGATCTCATGGTCCTACTTATTATTTGCGTTATCCCGATGCGCACCGCACCTTTATTCCAGATTGTCAGCGTAGTGATATTCAAAATTGCAGTGATGCTGAATTAATCAATACCTATGATAATACAATTTTGTATTCTGATTATATTCTGGCTCAGGTTATTGAGCGGCTAAAAGAGACGCAACATAAGGTCGATAGTGCATTATTGTATGTGTCAGACCATGGTGAGTCGTTAGGTGAGCGAGGTTTATACCTGCACGGTACGCCTTATGCTTTTGCACCAAAAGAACAAATTTCAGTCCCCTTGTTGGCTTGGTTTTCGGCTGATTTTGCTGCTGATAATCAATTGAATATCGATTGTTTAACTCAATTTGCAACCCAAGGAGGCTTTTCTCATGACAATTTATTTTCGAGCTTACTCGGGCTAATGAATGTGACTACTAGCCTTTACCTTCCTGCTCTGGATCTGTTTTCAAGTTGCAGAGTCGATATAGATAAAAACAGTCTAAGCGCAACAAACTAGTAACAAAATTGCTGCTAAAATGCGGATAATTGTTTATGGTAGAGGTATCTTACTCACCAACTTAAGTCGGTTGTTTATAAGATTCAGTATTTCCTCTGTGTTTTAGTCACTAATCAATGGCGATAATGAATGAATTTAGCACAACATATTTCTGAAACGGAGCTTTCAGCTAAAATTTTAAGGCATGCCGTTCCCCGCATGTCCGAACTCAATATTCCGGTTACACCCGATAATTACGCCGTATGGTATGAGTATTTTCGTGGGGTTAACCTTGATTTGAAACGGGCTATAGATGGATTACTCTCAAATCAGGTAAGCTTTACCCGAGACATTAACGCTAGTTTGCATAACCGATTTATCCAAGAGCAATCACCGGAAGTGATTCAAACCGTCCAGGTTGAAACTCAATTACTGATTAATAGCTTAATGTCAAAGTTGTCTATGATGACCGCTGGTACCGCTAAGTTTGGCCAGAGTCTGAGCGATTTTTGTAATGATATATCACTGTCTCCAGATCAAAAAACCTTGGATGGCCTTATCGATGCACTAGCTCAAGAAGTCAGTAGTGTGGTGCTGAGTAATCAACAGATGGAGCAAAGTCTATCTATGATGAGTCAAGAGATTGTTGGTCTTAAGTCTGAGATGCAAAACTTAAATCTGGTAGCAATGACGGATCAACTGACCTCTTTATACAATCGTCGTGCATTCGATGAAGAACTCCTGAGTCATATTCAATATTTTAAACAACATAATACCCATAGCAGTTTATTGATTATCGATATCGATAACTTTAAACAATTTAATGATCTTCATGGCCATTTAGTTGGCGACAAGGTGCTAGCTTATATTGCGCTGGCGCTGAAGCAAGGCGTTAGAGGCGAAGATTTTGTCGCGCGCTATGGTGGCGAAGAGTTTGTGGTGTTACTGCCAGATACCGATCATGCCGGAGCTATGGTGGTGGCTGAGTTATTGCGAAGCCGTATTGCAGAGCGACGGTTGAGCATAGGTAAAGATAATAAGCTGTCCCTTGGGGCTATCACGGTATCTGTTGGGGTGGCGAGTTTACGCCGCGGTGATGATAGAGACAGCTATTTTATCCGTGCTGATGAGTCACTGTATCGGGCCAAATCAGCGGGACGTAACTGTGTTAAAGGCTAAGTCGTTAAAGGTGATAGGCTAAAAGCAGAGGTCTTTATAAGGTGGTATGCTTTACATCTATTTAGGCTTTATATTGATAGTAGCCTTGACGCTATTTCACAACCTTGGCACGTTAATTCCACTTAAGTTACACTATTTAACGCCAGCATCTTATGACCCTAGCTATTAGCTGTTGTAGTGAGTTTTGTCGTTAGCGTAGTGGCTTTGGTCTGCTTTGTCGATTTACCTTAGTCAGTTACTCACTTGGTTTTAATTGCATATCCATCTTGATTAAGCGTTCCTCCATATCGAACGTTACGGTAAAGCCAAGGCTTTTCGCTAGGCTCGCCATATTGCGATTTTCAAACATGGTAAACCCGGTCAAGACTTGCGTATCATTGGCCTTGTAATAGGCAATTAGCTTTTCGAGGAGGAGTTTACCTAACCCAATCCCCTGATGGTCGCTGCGAACCGCCATAGCAAACTCGGCTTCGGTATTATCAGGATCGATAGAGGCCCGCACAGCGCCTAAGGTGATATCTTCACCATCAGGGCCTTTGGTGGTGGCAATAAACGCCATCTCTCTGGCGTAATCGATCTGAGTTAAAACCGCCATCTCTTCGTGTGTCATCTTAGAACGAACTCCAAAATAACGCTTATATCTGTCTTCGTCAGAAAGGGAATTATCGAAGGCTAGATGTTTAGGTTCATCTTCTGGCAATATGGGACGCAGCATGATCTCTAGGCCGTTTTTTAATCTAGCGCGTTGCTCTAACTCTTTAGGGTATGGACAGATAGCCAAACGATTACTGTTATCTATCACCCCCTCTTGCAGCTGGATGTTGACATCGAGCAGGGTGATTTGCTTCCCGGCGCATAGCACCGGGTTGAGATCTAAGCCCGCTATTTCGGGGCAATCGATGATCAGGTGAGAAATTTGCGTCAACATCACGCACAGGGCATTCATGTCGAGCCCCAAGGGTAAGTGTCTGTCTTTGAGTTTATGGGTCTTTAATGCTTGGATCACCATATAGCGTGCTAAGGTCATGTTCAGCGGGGGCAGGGCAACTACGGCATCGGTGCTGGGTTGCCATTCTGAGCCGCCTTCACCGAGTAAAATTGCCGGACCAAACACAGCGTCGTTAATGACCGCCACCCGGATCTCCTGAGCTCCAGCGGTAAGAGCCATTTTTTGCACTATCATACCTTCAATAATGGCATCGGGATTTAAGCTATGCACACGGCCAATGATGGCCTCGGCTGCTTGCATCAACTCATTGCGAGTCGTTAAGTTGAGTATGACACCGTGCACATCTGATTTATGATGAATATCAGGTGATTGCACTTTTAATGCGACAGGGTAGCCTATTTGATCAGCAAGTTCAGCAGCCTGCTGGGCCGAAGTAGCGAAATGGGTTTCGATGGTATTAAGGCCATAGGCGCTCATGATCGCCGTCGCTTCGTGGGTCTCGAGCACTTTTTTGTGTTTAGCTAAGGCTTGGCCTAAGAGTTGCCGCGCCAGTTCGGCATCGGTAGGAATATTATCGGGGATAGACTGAGGGACTTCCTGTAATAATTTTTGGTTGCGGCGGTATTCCACCATATGCATAAAGGCTCCGACGGCACCTTCTGATGTTCTGTACGTTGGGATCCCCGCGCGGTTAAAGCATCTGCGTCCAGCATAAGCTGAATCTTCGCCACTCCAATTGGTAAGCACATTGATGCGATTACGATTAGGGTGAGAGGCGATTAACGTCGCTATACGCTCGGCAATTTCCACGCTATCACCCAGCGCCGACGGCGAGTGCAACACTAAAATCGCATCGGCAATATCAGCATTCATTAAGATGTTTAAACATTGCGTGTAGCGTTCTGCATCGGCATCACCGCCAATATCAACCGGGTTTTGTCCTGACCATGTGCTGGGTAATAAGGCATTGAGGGCATCGATGCAGGCTTGATCAAGCTGCGCGGCTTTACCGCCGCTTAACATCAACTGATCCAGCGCGAGTACCGCAGGCCCACCGCCGTTAGTCATGATGGCGAGACGTTCACCTTCTAAGGCAGAGGAGTGGGCTAGGGTTTCAACGGCGGCAAATAACTCAATTAGGTCATTAACCCTTAGCATACCCGCACGTCTAAAAGCGGCCTCATAGACGGCATCATTCCCCCCAACACCACCCGTATGTAATTTGGCGGCCGTGGTGCCTTCTAAGCTCCGTCCCGATTTGATCACTAAAATCGGTTTATTACGTGCGGCCGCTCTGGCGGCAGATAAAAAGTGGCGCTTCTCGTTGATAGAGTCGACATAGAGCAAAATGGCTGTGGTGCGAGAGTCTCGGCCGAGAAAATCCAGTAATTCGTCAAAGTCGATATCGGTAGCATCACCTAAAGAGATAAAAGAGGAAAAACCAATTCCTTTATTATTAGCCCAGTCCAGCACAGTGGTACAAATGGCGGCCGATTGTGACACAAAGGCGATTTTTCCTGGCAGGGCGCTAGTGTGGGCTAAGCTGGCATTGAGCCCCAAATTGGGGAGTATCATGCCTAAACTGTTTGGACCCAATAAACGCATACCATAGCGCTTTGCGTATTGGCGGGTTAACGCCAATAAATTATTGCCTTCATCATCGCTTTGCATCGCCATACCAGAGGCATTAATTATGGCCACTTTACAGCCAAATTGAGCCAGTCGCTCAACAATGGCGGGTACGCGGGCGGCGGCGGTGCAGATAATCGCGAGATCGGGCTTTAAGGGTAATGATTCGATATTGGGGTAAGCTAACACACCGAGCACGGCTTCATACTTTGGGGTAACGGGCATGATAGGGCCAGAGAACCCCCCTGATAAAAGGTTGCGCATCACGACATTACCAGCTCGTTTTTTTCCATTAGATGCACCAATAATGGCAACCGATTTTGGCTTAAATAAAGAGTGTAATGTCCGCTGACTCATGCTGAGCTCCAATTGCCGCTAATCCCTTAGCAGTGTAACTCAATTTATTATTTTTTCTCTAAGATTTTAGTAGGATAAGTATTACTGTTAGTTGGTTAAATATGGGGCTGGCGCTGTGAGCTAGGTGAGTGACTTTTGTCGTCAGCTGCCATGCTATTAATGGGGTATTAGATGAATAATGCTGATCATTACTCTAGTTAAATCAATTATAAAGAAGACAAGGGAGATTGACAGAATGGCTACTCAAGCAGATTGCAATGCTGTCAGATTACAATTGATACGTCCTACGATTAGTCAAGCAGTTGATCATCTGTAGATCTTATAAGTTTGTATTTGAGTGATATAGGATATAGATAGTCATTAGAGGAGGGCATTGGGGCATTTTAGACACAAAAAAACCAGCTTTCGCTGGCTTATCACTTTAAAATTGGTTGCGGGAGCCGGATTTGAACCGACGACCTTCGGGTTATGAGCCCGACGAGCTACCATACTGCTCCATCCCGCGTCCGTATTTTAAGCGTTACAGTTGTTTTATTTCTACTGTAAAAGAAGTGGTACAACCGAGTGGATTCGAACCACCGACCCCTACCATGTCAAGGTAGTGCTCTAACCAACTGAGCTACGGTTGTATTGCCATTGAAAATTGGTTGCGGGAGCCGGATTTGAACCGACGACCTTCGGGTTATGAGCCCGACGAGCTACCATACTGCTCCATCCCGCGTCCGTATTTTCAGTGCTTATTGCTATTTTACTTCCGCAATAAAGAAGTGGTACAACCGAGTGGATTCGAACCACCGACCCCTACCATGTCAAGGTAGTGCTCTAACCAACTGAGCTACGGTTGTATCGTTTGTTGTCTGGCTGTTGCCATCGAACGAGCGCTATATTAAGGGGGATCTTACTGTTGTTGCAAGTAAAAAAAGTAATTTTTTAGCTAAGCGGTGATTTGCTGTGCAACTTGTGGTTTTATCCTCCAAGATGATGGCCTTATCGCCATCATCTTGGCACTGCACCGTCAATTTTTATAACGGACTAATGGCTGCGCGGTGTGTTTGGATATACTTAAGGCGTAATGCAAATAGCAGCGCCGCCGAAGTCAGGCCAGCAATCAGCCCAATCCAAAAGCCATGTGCACCCATTGCAGGCACAATATGATCCGTTTGGGCAAGCAAATAACCCAATACCATGCCGATAGCCCAGTAAGACACTAATGTAATGTAAAACGCACTGCGGGTATCTTTATATCCCCTTAATGCACCAGCAGCTACGACTTGCACCGAATCAGAGAGTTGATACAAGGCGGCTAAAAACATCAGGCTACCAGCAAGCGTGACCACTTCTGGGTTATTGTTATAAAGGAGTGCAATTTGAGTTCTAAAGGCGACCGTGATAATTGCGGTGAGCATCGCCAAGGAAAACGCAATGAGTAATCCCACTTTGGTCACCAGTTTGGCAACGACCTCTTTTTCTTGTCCCAGGTAATAACCCACCCGAATGGATACGGCAATACCAATGGACAGTGGCAACATGAATACGATCGATGAAAAGTTAAGGGCTATCTGGTGGCCAGCAACGACGTTAGCTCCCATAGGGGCGAGTAATAGCGCGATAATGGCAAACAGGCTGACCTCGAAGAACAGCGCCATGGCAATCGGCATACCATGTTTGGTCATGGTCCAGATGGTGGACCAATTCGGTAGGTGAAATGCACTGAACGGCGCCAGCTGCTTGAAACGTGAATGCAGCTGCATATAAATAGTCATCGAAATCAACATGGCCCAAAATACTAATGCCGTCGCGATACCACAGCCAGCGCCGCCCATGGCGGGAACACCAAAATGACCGTAGATAAAGATATAGTTGGCTGGAATATTGACCGCGAGTCCAACAAACCCGATGACCATCGTTGGTAATGTGTAAGAGATCCCTTCGCTGCATCCTCGTAGGACTTGGTACAATACAAAGGCGGGTACACCCCATGCAAACCCATAGAGGTACTCCACACTTAACGCAGCGAGTTCAGGCTCTAAGCCCATCCATTTAAAGATCTGTGGCGCAAAAAACAGGAAGGAGATAACCACAAGGCTACCAATTATGGCAATATAGGCGGCCTGAAACGCAATCGGTTGAATCGCTTTTTGATCGTTCGCACCATGGTGATGGGCAAATACCGGGGTAAAGGCCATCAACAGGCCTTGCACAAATAGTAGCGCGGGTAACCAAAGGCTTCCCCCGATAGCGACCGCGGCCATATCGACCGCACTGACTCGACCTGCCATTACAGTATCGATAAAGCCCATCATGGTTTGAGTGACTTGAGCGATAAGCACTGGCAGCGCTAATTGAACGAGCTTTTTGGCTTGAAAGCCGAATTGATTCATGGATAAAGCCTTAATACAGCGAGTAAAATATGTTTACAGGTATTGTTCAAGCCACATGCAATGTTGTGGCAATTACTAAAAAAAATGGACTCAATACGATCGAAATCGCTTTCCCTTCACATCTTATACAGGGATTAGTGACTGGGGCGAGCGTCGCCACCAATGGCGTGTGCCTAACGGTGACTAAGGTTGCTGATGATAGGGTGTTTTTTGATGTAATGGAAGAGACATTAAACGTTACGAATCTGGTAAATCTAAGCGTAGACTCGCCGGTGAATATCGAACGGTCACTCACTTTCGGTAGTGAGATTGGCGGCCATATTCTATCGGGCCACGTTCATACGCAGGCGTTGGTTACTGAGGTTAGCCATACCGAGCAACATTTTAACCTCACGTTAGAGGTTGCCCCTAAGTGGATGAATTATATTCTTTATAAAGGCTTTGTCGGTGTAAACGGCTGTAGTCTAACGGTAGGGAAAGTGACTGAGCACAGTTTTAAGTTACATCTCATTCCCGAAACCTTAGCATTAACCAACCTCAGTGAATGCAAACAAGGTGACCGACTCAATATCGAAATAGACGGTCAAACGCAAGCGATCGTCGATACAGTAGAGCGAGTACTGGCTAAACGTTTTGCACTGCAGAGCAACTAGGACAACATTTACAACCGTGCAGTGGCCAGCATTTTGCTAGCCGCTGCGCCTACATTTTGGCATTTAACTCCTTGCGTGGGAGAAGTCTCGCATATGAAGTCATTGAAGTGATCTCACTGAGCTTAAGCTAATACGTTAAATTAACTGAGTAATTCGGTATTGAGCATTGGGGGTGAGTACTGGCAGCACGCCAACATTTTGCCTAACGTCTAGCGTTACATGCCAATCAATTCACTCATCTAGAGTCTCATCCAGAGAGTATAGTGGTAACTCTGATAGTCATTTTGCCGCAGTCACTATGATCAAGCTGCGAGGCCTGAGCTGATACTGGCAAGTCCCCTAATAGTTAATAGACTTGTTCATCATCAGAATCAATATACAACTCAACTCTATGCTGCGCAGCGTCAACGTGAGTACGCATATGGATCGGGTTACAGCATACGCGGCAATCATCGTAATAGTCTTGATCGCCACAGCTGATGTCGATGTTAATATGCTGATGATGACCGCAATGGGGGCAGCTGATCACTTTGTCTATAATTCTCATCCGTCGGCTCCTTGGTAACCTGTTGCACTGCGACCACCATCAACGGCGATCACTTGACCAGTAATGTAGTGCGCATCAATTAAAAAGTTAACTGCGTGGGCTATGTCGTCAACAGTGCCACAGCGCCGCAGTGGGATCTGCTTTAGCACTTGCTCTTGGGCAGCATCATTGGCTTGCTCAGGCCATAGTATCGCGCCTGGAGAGACCCCATTTACACGCACTTTGGCGCCAAGTTCTTGCGCTAATGAATAGGTCGCCATTTTTAACGCAGCTTTCGACATTGAGTATAGTCCATGGCCTAGTAATGGCCTGTCTGCGTGGATATCAATTAAGTTAATCACACATCCCTGATTATCCGTTAATATGCGCTTTAGCCCTTGTACAATAAGATAGGGCGCCATTAAATTTACCGACAATAGGCGAGTCAAGGCGCTGTGACCGACAATCGAGTTATCTGCAGTGAATAAAGAGGCGTTATTGATAACGACTTTCAAGGCGGGGCATTGCTGTGAAACTTGGTCTATAAGATGCTCTATCTCTTGAGCTTGACTCAAGTCAGCATGGAATAATCGGCAGGAGTTTGTTCTAGTGGCATTAAGTTGATCGCAGACCGCTGTTGCATCATAGCTCGAACGTGAGTAATGCAGTGCGATGTTGTAGCCCAATTGATGTAAATGTAGTGCGACTGCACGGCCAATTCGCTGTGCGCCGCCGGTAATCAGTACCCAATTATTCATCTTAAATGACGTCCTAGCTTATTATAAAATACAGTAATAAAGCTTAACAGCCTTGAACTTTAGGATCAGTAGTGAATGAGATTAATGTGACTACCTATTAAGTCTAAGTCGCGAATTGGTGGTTTTTAGTGAGAATAAGTAGCGTCGGGGCGGCATTACTCTTGCGATTTATGGCTCCGCCCCCTAAAATGACCGCCCTGCGTTGGAGAATCCCAAAACTTTAGTAATGTTTTGCTCTTCAGATGCTTATTTCTTTTGACTTAAATAACCAAGTGGCCCTACGTGGGGGTCACCACTGGATAAGGAATTTTCATGCCTGTAATTACACTTCCTGATGGTAGCAAGCGCGAGTTTGCTCATGCCGTATCTACATTTGATGTCGCCGCCGATATCGGTCCAGGCCTTGCTAAAGCCTGTATCGCAGGTCGCGTTAATGGTGAGCTAAAAGATGCTTGCGATCTGATTGAATCGGATGCTGAACTCGCTATCATCACGGCAAAAGATGAAGAGGGCGTTGAAATATTACGTCACTCGTGCGCGCATCTATTAGGTCATGCCATCAAGCAAATGTGGCCAGAAACCAAGATGGCTATCGGGCCTGTGATCGACAACGGTTTTTACTATGATATCGATCTAGAACATAAGTTGACTGAAGATGATATCGACGAACTAGAAAAACGCATGCTTGCGCTAGCAAAAACCGATTATAAGGTGATTAAACGCGTAGTGAGCTGGCAAGAAGCACGTGACACTTTTGAGTCGCGTGGTGAAGTGTATAAAATGGCAATTTTGGATGAGAACATCAGTAAAGATGATTCGCCAGCACTTTATCATCACGAAGAGTATATCGACATGTGTCGTGGTCCTCATGTGCCGAACATGAAGTTTTGTCATCACTTTAAGTTAATGAGTGTGGCTGGCGCCTATTGGCGTGGTAACTCTGACAATAAAATGTTGCAACGTGTCTACGGTACAGCATGGGCTGATAAGAAAGCATTAAAGACCCATCTTACTCGTCTAGAAGAGGCGGCTAAACGCGACCATCGTAAAATCGGTAAGCAACTTGACTTGTATCATATGCAAGAAGAAGCACCAGGAATGGTGTTTTGGCACAATGATGGTTGGAGTTTGTTCTTAGAATTAGAAAAGTTCATTCGCCAAAAATTAGGACAATATACCTATCAAGAGGTGAAAGGTCCTTTGATGATGGATCGTGTGCTTTGGGAACGTAGTGGCCATTGGGATAAGTATTCTGAAGCCATGTTTACGACACATTCTGAAAGTCGTGAATATGCCGTTAAGCCGATGAACTGCCCGGGTCATGTGCAGATTTTCAACCAAGGTTTAAAATCATATCGCGATCTTCCGCTACGTATGGCTGAGTTTGGCTGCTGTCACCGTAACGAACCATCAGGCTCATTACATGGCTTGATGCGCGTCCGCGGTTTTACTCAAGATGATGCGCATATTTTCTGTACCGAAGAACAAGTGCAGCAGGAAGTGAGCGCCTGTATCAAGATGGTTTACGATACGTATGAAACATTCGGCTTTAAAGATATCGTAGTGAAGTTGTCCACTCGCCCTGAAAAGCGTATCGGCGATGACGAGATGTGGGATAGGGCCGAGCAAGCATTAATGGACGCATTACAGGCAAATGAGATCGAATATGAGATTCTGCCTGGCGAAGGTGCCTTCTATGGCCCTAAAATTGAATTTACATTGCATGATTGCTTAGACAGAGCGTGGCAATGTGGTACAGTGCAGCTCGATTACGCACTGCCTGGGCGTTTAGGTGCAACTTATGTTGCCGAAGACAATAGTCGTCAAACGCCAGTGATGATCCATCGTGCTATTTTAGGCTCCTTAGAGCGCTTCCTCGGCATTTTGATTGAAGAATACGCGGGTAAATTCCCAACTTGGCTTGCTCCAGTGCAAGCGGTTGTGATGAACATTACCGACAAACAATCAAATTATGTCGACGAAGTTGTCAATTTATTCAAAGATCAGGGAATTCGTGCTTCGAAAGACTTGAGGAATGAGAAGATAGGCTTTAAAATACGCGAACACACACTAAGGCGTGTCCCCTATCTTTTGGTCGTTGGTGACCAAGAAATGGAAAATAGGGAAGTAGCGGTGCGAACCAGAGATGGTGTTGACTTGGGTAAAATGCGAATCGAAGATTTTGCTGCCAAGGTCAAACAACAAATTTCGCTCCGTAGTCTAAATATGTTGGAGGAATAGGTCATAAAGATCAAAAAAACAGATGCGCGCAAAGCAGCGGCAAATAGAATTAACGAACTCATTGTAGGCGTACCAGAAGTACGTCTAAGTGGGTTAGATGGTGAAGTTATCGGTATTGTCAGCCTCAAGGAAGCTCAAGAGCTTGCAGACGAAGCTGGTGTTGATCTGGTAGAGATTAGCCCTAATGCTGAGCCGCCTGTATGTCGTATTATGGACTACGGGAAGTTCATTTTTGAGAAAGGGAAAGCTCAAAAAGAACAAAAAAAGAAGCAAAAACAGATACAGGTGAAGGAAGTTAAATTCCGTCCCGGTACTGATGAAAACGACTATCAGGTAAAACTACGCAACCTGACGCGTTTTCTAAATGACGGCGACAAAGCGAAAGTTACGCTTCGTTTCCGTGGTCGCGAGATGGCTCACCAGAGTCTTGGTATGAATCTTTTGAATCGTATTAAAGATGACTTGGCTGAGATAGCAGTTGTTGAGTCCTTTCCAAAAATGGAAGGACGTCAGGCTGTGATGGTACTCGCGCCGAAAAAGAAATAGTAAGGCAACCATGAAAAGTAGCAGAGACCTTTTTAGGGATTCTGCTCGCCTTGCGTTTTATTAATGTCCCAATGCGGAGTTTTAGCAATGCCTAAAATGAAAACAGACAAGGGTGTACAAAAGCGTTTTAAGAAAACCGCTAACGGTTTTAAGCGCAAGCAAGCCCATTTACGTCATATTTTGACAAAGAAGAGCACTAAGCGTAAACGTCACTTACGTGCAAAATGTTTAGTTGCAAAGTCTGATGTGCCAGCAATCGCACGTCAACTACCATACGCTTAATTAGAGGAGTAAAGAACAATGCCTAGAGTTAAGCGTGGTGTAACCGCTCGTGCTCGTCACAAGAAAGTACTAAAACTAGCCAAAGGTTATTACGGAGCTCGCTCACGTACTTACCGTGTTGCAAAGCAAGCCGTAACTAAAGCTGGTCAATATGCTTACCGTGACCGTCGTCAAAAGAAACGTCAATTCCGTCAATTATGGATTGCACGTATCAATGCGGCTTCTCGTCAAAATGGTCTGTCTTATAGCCGTTTCATCAACGGTCTTAAGAAAGCGTCTATCGAAATCGATCGTAAGATTTTGGCTGACATCGCTGTATTCGACAAAGTTGTGTTTGCAACTTTAGTTGAAAAAGCAAAAGAAGCATTAGCTAAGTAATTAGTATGTATTGCTTGGAAAAGGGGCCTTAGGGCCCCTTTTTTATTGCTTGTATCTTTACCCTAATGCGTTTTACTACTCTCTTTTGATATGGTTTATCACTAATATATCGGTTGCTAATGATTTGTGTATTTTACTAAAACAATAAACGGGCTGCTTACTTGTGAATTTTCTGGTAGTAGTTATTAGGGAGCAATATCTCCCTTCTTTAGAGCAGTAAGCTTCAATGAGCTTATTATTGATGACAGTATGCCCATCAAAGTATAGGGCGTTAGCGAGTGATGATTTTTAATAAACAGAGTGATTGGCAGAGTGACAGAGGGAGGAGTAATACATAAAGTTAACTTAATATCAGTACTTACGTTGATATGTCTATAATTTATATACCTTTATGTACTACAAAAAAAAGCAGGCTAAGCCTGCTTTTTTAATTAACGGATGATAAGTTTTATTTTAATGCATCAAGATAACGTTCGGCATCGAGTGCCGCCATACACCCAGTGCCAGCGGATGTGATAGCTTGACGATAATGTTGATCCATAACATCCCCCGCTGCAAATACCCCCTCAATACTGGTTTGAGTTGCATTGCCTTCTAGGCCACTTTGAACTTTGATGTAACCGTTGTTCATTTCGAGTTGGCCTGCAAACATTTCAGTATTCGGCTTATGACCAATTGCAACAAAAACACCCATCACTTCCAACTCAGTGATTGATCCATCTTTGGTACTCTTCATCTTTAGGCCGGTAACACCCATGTTGTCACCAACGACTTCTTCTAAAGTATTGTCCAGATGAAGTATGATGTTGCCGTTCTCAACTTTATCCATTAACCGTTTGGTTAGGATTTTTTCTGAGCGGAAACTGTCACGACGATGGATAAGATGAACTTCAGAAGCAATATTACTTAGGTACAGGGCTTCTTCAACTGCGGTATTACCGCCGCCGATCACAGCCACTTTCTGGTTACGGTAGAAGAAACCATCGCAGGTTGCACAGGCCGAAACTCCCTTACCTTTAAATGCTTCCTCTGATTCGAGGCCCAAGTACATGGCAGATGCACCCGTTGAGATGATCAGAGCATCACAAGTATATTCGCCACTGTCACCTTTTAATTGGAAAGGACGGACTTGTAAATTGACTTCATTGATATGGTCAAATACGATTTCGGTGTCGAACTTCTCTGCGTGTTTTTGCATCCGCTCCATTAATGCGGGACCAGTAAGATCGTCAGCATCACCAGGCCAGTTTTCAACTTCAGTCGTGGTGGTTAATTGACCACCTTGCTGCATCCCGGTGATCATCACAGGTTTTAAGTTAGCTCTGGCAGCATATACGGCTGCAGTATATCCGGCGGGACCAGAACCCAAAATTAGTAAGTTACAGTGTCTAGCTTGGCTCATCTTTCTCTCCGTGCCTTTAGCGAATTGCAGCGATTGTAGGGAATTTAATGGTGAGGGTAAAGGCAATCTTTTAGATTGACCTAATCGAAAAAGGGAGCCAGAAGGCTCCCTTTGTGTTGTTCTAGCCAGAAGTTAAGCTAATAAAATTTTGGGGTCGACAAATTCAAGCCCTAAGGCTTCAGCGACTTCCTTACAGGTGATCTTGCCGTGCATAACGTTAAGACCGTTAAGCAAGTGCTTATCTTGCAATAAAGCATTGCGATAACCTAAGTCTGCCAGTTTTATGATATAAGGCAGGGTTGCATTGTTTAATGCAACAGTAGATGTTCGCGCAACGGCACCTGGCATGTTTGCTACGCAGTAGTGAACCACGTCATCTACAATATAGGTCGGATCTTGGTGGGTAGTTGCATGAGAGGTTTCAACACAACCACCTTGGTCAATGGCAACATCAACAATCGCGCTACCAGGCTTCATCTGCTTGATATGCTCTTTAGTGACCAGTTTCGGCGCTGCAGCGCCAGGCACCAATACTCCGCCAATTACCAAGTCTGCCTCTAATACATGTTTTTCAATGGCTGCAGCAGTGGAGTAAATGGCCTTAACTCGATTATCAAACTGGGCATTTAACCGGCGCAGGGCATCGATACTGCGATCCAGAATGACTACGTCAGCACCGAGGCCTACCGCCATTTGCGCCGCGTTTGTACCAACCATACCGCCACCGATAATCACGATTTTTGCTGGCTCAACCCCAGGTACACCACCAAGTAGCATACCTCGGCCACCTTTAGATTTTTCAAGTGCCATGGCACCGGCTTGAATCGACATACGCCCCGCCACTTCAGACATCGGAGCCAGTAGCGGTAAACCACCACGGTTATCAGTAACAGTTTCGTAAGCGATACAAACGGCGCCGCTGCTAACAAGATCGTTCGTCTGTGGCAAATCTGGTGCAAGGTGAAGGTAGGTAAATAGCAGTTGATCTTGACGCAACATGGCGCGTTCAACGGCTTGTGGTTCTTTAACTTTGACAATCATCTCTGCTTTTTCAAACACTTCTTTTGCAGTGTTTAATATAGATGCCCCAGCATCAATGTAGTCTTGGTCGTTAAAGTCAATGCCTAAACCAGCATTGGTCTCCACGTAAACAACATGACCTTTATTGGTCAATTCGCGGACACTAGACGGTACCATACCGACACGATACTCGTGGTTTTTGATTTCTTTAGGTACACCAATTATCATCTTCGAGCCTCAAAATGTAGAAAAACCCATTTTTGTGGGTTGTATTGTTATTTTATATAACCTGAACGTGATTGTTTCAGGGAAATCTAGTATAGTATCACTTCGGCAGTTAATACTGCCGTATTTCGGGTGTATGCAGAACTAAATATTGTTTTAGTGATAAAGCAAGGTCAAAAATATGCTTAATAATAAAAAGAGTCCTATAAAAGACTTAGATCGGATCGACCGTAACATTCTTAATGAGTTACAAATGGATGGCCGCATTTCTAATGTTGAGTTATCTAAGCGTGTAGGTTTAAGCCCTACACCTTGTTTAGAGAGAGTTAAAAGACTCGAAAAGCAGGGGTATATCAATGGTTATACAGCGTTAGTAAATCCTCATTTTCTTGGGGCGTCCTTATTAGTGTTTGTTGAGATAACGCTTAATCGTGATACTGCTGAAGTATTTGATAAATTTAATCGGGCAGTTCAGTTACTAGATGATATTCAAGAATGTCACCTAGTTTCTGGAGACTTCGACTATTTGTTAAAAACTCGCGTATCAGATATGTCCGCATATCGTCGCTTGTTAGGTGAAACGTTATTGAAGTTGCCTGCGGTTTCAGATACCCGTACATACGTGGTGATGGAAGAAGTAAAGCAAACCAATAGAGTGGCAATCAATGTCACACTAGAGTCATAGATCTTTTAAGTCGTCAAAAGGGGCTTTTGAAGCTCCTTTTTTTTATCCCGCACATAATTTCATCAACAAGCCCCATTATCCTCATCTATTGCGCTGTATCAACAGGGAAAACGCTGCACCTTGTAGATTATTTTGGTATCTTAGCGCTACCTATTATTTTTGCATCATGGGTTTTCGTTTGTCTAAGGGAAATAGTGTAAAAACACTCAGTGGCATACAGCGTCTACTAGAAGGTGGACTGATTTTTTGCTGTATGGTGGCGACATTTATTCTACTGGCATTAAGCAGCTTTCATTCATCCGATCCCGGATGGAGCCAGTCACATTTCGATGGTGAGATTAAGAACCTTACCGGTGCGGTAGGGGCTTGGCTGGCCGATGTATTATTCTATTTTTTTGGCTATACAGCCTATATTATTCCGGTGATAATCGCTTTAACGGGCTGGTTGCTTTTTAAACGTATCCATAAACTCCTCGAGATCGATTACTTCTCGGTTGGCCTTCGGCTTATCGGTTTTTTGTTGATCATGTTTAGCCTTGCGGCACTCGCAAGTATGAATGCGAACGATATTTATGAGTTTTCTGCAGGCGGAGTATCGGGTGATGTGATCGGCAGTGCCATGTTGCCTTATTTCAACCAACTCGGTACTACCTTACTGTTACTTTGCTTTGTCGGCGCAGGTTTTACCTTACTCACAGGAGTGAGCTGGTTAACCATTATTGATGCTATCGGCTATGGCACTATTTGGTGTTTTAGTCAATTAAAAACGATTCCAGAAAAGTTCTCTAGTGCACCTGAAACGGATGATACTAAAGGCTTTATGTCTGTAGTGAATCGGTTTAAAGAACAGCGCCGCCAACGTCATGAAGATGCGTTTGGCGCTGAAGATCTTGAGGATGATCAAGATGATCGCTTAGGTGATCGGTCTGTGAGTGATAACGACAGTATTATCGATATGGCTCATATTAGTGCCGATGTGGATGACGCAGCGTCATTACATACCAAAGAGAAACCGAATAACGCGAAATTGAGCCAAATAGCGCCGTCAATCAACAGTGACCTTGATGATGAGATAGATTTTGATGCCAAGCATTCAACGGGCGCAGTGGTTGCTGCTAAGCGTAAGCACGAAACTGAGAAAGCTAAAATAGTGGATGGTGTTGTTGTCCTTCCCGGCGGCGATAGTGCACAACCCACTAAACCCAGCACGCCATTACCCGACATCTCATTACTGGATGTACCTAATCGCAAAGCCAATCCTATAAGCCCTGAAGAGTTGGAGCAAGTGGCGAGGCTGGTTGAAGTTAAGCTTGCCGATTTTAATATTGTCGCCAATGTCGTCGGTGTTTTCCCTGGGCCAGTGGTGACTCGCTTTGAATTAGAGCTCGCTCCAGGGGTTAAAGCGTCTAAAATTACCAACTTATCGAAAGATTTGGCCCGTTCTCTGCTAGCTGAAAGTGTGCGTGTTGTCGAGGTCATCCCGGGTAAAGCCTATGTGGGGCTTGAATTGCCCAATAAGTTCCGCGAAACCGTATTTATGCGTGATGTTTTGGACAGCAAAGCCTTTGCCGAGAGTCAATCACATTTAAGTATGGTACTTGGGCAAGATATTGCGGGTGAACCCGTTGTCGTTGATTTGGGTAAAATGCCTCATTTATTGGTGGCAGGTACCACGGGGTCGGGTAAGTCGGTCGGGGTCAATGTGATGATCACCAGCTTGTTATATAAGTCTGGCCCAGACGATGTACGTTTTATTATGATTGACCCTAAAATGCTCGAATTGTCTGTCTACGAAGGCATTCCCCATTTACTGTGTGAAGTGGTGACGGACATGAAGGAGGCGGCCAATGCCCTGCGCTGGTGTGTCGGTGAGATGGAGCGTCGTTATAAGTTGATGTCCGCACTCGGGGTGCGTAATCTCAAGGGCTATAATGCTAAAATTAAAGAGGCTAAGGCGCGAGGCGAGGTGATAACCGATCCGCTATGGCGCTCGCAAGATAGCATGGAAGAGCAAGCTCCCGAACTGGATAAGCTGCCTTCAATTGTGGTGGTTGTGGACGAATTTGCCGATATGATGATGATTGTCGGTAAAAAAGTGGAAGAACTTATCGCTCGTATCGCTCAGAAAGCGCGTGCTGCAGGGATCCACTTAATTTTAGCGACTCAGCGCCCTTCAGTCGATGTGATAACGGGTTTAATTAAAGCCAATATTCCAACACGTATGGCGTTCCAAGTGTCATCACGCATCGACTCGCGTACTATTCTCGATCAGCAAGGTGCTGAAGCCTTGCTTGGTATGGGTGATATGCTTTACTTGCCACCAGGAACAAGTGTGCCTAATCGGGTGCATGGTGCATTTATTGACGATCATGAAGTCCATGCGGTTGTTGCCGATTGGCACCGCCGCGGTAAGCCACAATATATTGATGAAATTTTACAGGGCTCAGCGGAAGGTGAACAAGTATTGTTGCCTGGCGAAGCAGCTGAAAGCGATGAAGATACCGATGCGCTTTATGACGATGCCGTTGCCTTTGTTACCGAAACACGCCGCGGCTCTATCTCTAGTGTTCAACGTAAATTTAAGATTGGTTATAACCGTGCTGCGCGTATTATCGAGCAGATGGAGGCGCAAGGTGTGGTGAGCTCTCAAGGACACAATGGTAACCGAGAGGTATTAGCGCCGCCTCCACCTAAAGTGTATTAACTTATCTTTGCCAATAAATACCGTTGTTCGACTTTTGCGCTTTAGACATAAATAGGAACAGAAAATCATGATGTTGACTCGAATTGCGTTACTCGCTTTAAGCTTCCCTTTGCTGTTTACTGCGCAGGCCAGTGCCGATGATGCGGCCTCTTTAAAGCAAAAGCTAAGCGATTTAAACAGTTTAAAAGCCCAATTTAGCCAAACCGTTACCGACATTAATGGTAAGGTTATTCAGCAGGGCGAGGGGACATTTGCCCTTGCTGTGCCTAATCAATTTTATTGGCATTTAACTTCACCAGATGAATCTCTCATTGTGGCTGATGGCCAGGATGTGTGGATTTACAATCCGTTTGCAGAAGAGGTGTCAGTACTTGATTTAAATCAGGCTATTGAGGCGTCTCCTATCGCCTTATTGGTTCACCGTGATGATTATACTTGGCAACAATATCAGGTCACCCAAGCTGACAACTGTTACTCCATAGCGCCTAAAGATGTCGATGCTGGGGTCGCCAAGGTTGAAGTGTGTTTTAACGCCAGCAGTTTACAAACCATGAAGCTTGAAGATCAGCAAGGGAATCTCAGCGAGTTTAACTTGTCAGAGCAAGCGACGCTGGCTGATGTCGACAAGAGCCTGTTTAAATTTACCGTTCCCGAAGGCGTGGATATTGACGATCAACGCTTAAAAGCGGTTAAGTAGGCAAGCTTGTGTCAACGCTAACCTTCGATTTCGCCCCTGACTTTAGGCCACTTGCGGCCAGAATGCGTCCAGAAACCATAGAGCAATATATTGGCCAAGGTCATCTGCTCGATGCTGGCAAACCGCTGCGTAAAGCGCTTGAGGCGGGTCGAACTCATTCCATGATGTTGTGGGGCCCACCCGGTACAGGCAAAACAACCTTAGCTGAGTTGATTGCCAAGTACACTAACGCCCATGTCGAGCGGATCTCCGCGGTCACCTCTGGCGTTAAAGAGATCCGCACCGCCATCGAGCATGCTAAAAATGTCGCCCAGTCTCGTGGGCAGCGCACCTTGTTATTTGTTGATGAGGTGCATCGCTTTAATAAGAGCCAGCAAGATGCCTTTTTGCCTTTTATTGAAGATGGTACGGTGATTTTTATCGGCGCCACCACCGAGAACCCCTCGTTTGAAATTAATAACGCACTCTTATCACGGGCGCGAGTTTATTTAATTAAACGCTTAACCGATGATGAGATCAAAGCCATAGTGCAACAGGCGCTGCATGATGAGCAGCGTGGCTTAGGTAAACGTCAGTTACATATGCCCGATGCGGTGGCGACAAAGTTAGCTGCGCTCTGCGAAGGAGATGCGCGTAAAGCGCTAAACCTTGTTGAGTTAATGAGCGACATGATTGCCGATGGCGAATATTTTAATGAAACGCTGTTAATCGATGTGGCGGGTCAGCAATTGGCTGGGTTCGATAAAAATGGCGATCAATATTATGACCTTATTTCAGCGGTGCATAAATCGATTCGCGGCTCTGCGCCCGATGCGGCGCTGTATTGGTTTTGCCGCATGCTTGAAGGCGGCTGCGATCCTCTCTATATCGCCAGACGATTGCTAGCCATCGCCTCTGAAGATATCGGCAATGCCGATCCGGTGGCAATGACGGTGGCGCTTAATGCTTGGGACTGTTTTCATCGAGTAGGCCCCTCTGAAGGTGAACGTGCTATAGCCCAAGCCATAGTGTATTTAGCCAGTGCGCCCAAAAGCAACGCGGTTTACACCGCCTTTAAAGCTGCCCGAGCCTTGGCGCGTGAAACTGGTCAGGCCCCAGTGCCTAACCATCTGCGTAATGCGCCGACACAATTGATGGCCGATATTGGTTTAGGTGAAGGCTATCGTTATGCTCATGACGAGCCGCAATCCTATGCCAGTGGTGAATGCTATTTCCCTGAAGAGTTAGCTCATAGTCGTTTTTATTACCCAACCGAGCATGGGTTTGAAAAGCGCATTAAGGCTAAACTCGAATTATTAGCTCAGCTCGACAGCCAAAGTGAGTTGAAACGGTATGAGTAATCTACTGTTTGTTGCAATAGGGGGCTCAATAGGGGCGGTTTTTCGTTATCTTATCTCAATATTGATGATTCAGGTATTTGGCTCAGCATTTCCTTTTGGTACACTGGTCGTTAATACCCTTGGCTCATTTTTGATGGGCGTGATTTATGCGCTCGGTCAAGTCAGTGATGTCAGTCCGGAAATGAAAGCTCTCGTGGCGGTAGGTCTATTAGGGGCGCTGACAACATTTTCAACCTTTTCCAATGAAACCTTGCTGTTAATTCAACAAGGCCAGTGGTTGAAAGCTTTTATTAATATCGCTCTGAACCTTTGTCTATGCCTTTTCATGGTTTACATAGGGCAGCAATTGGTTTTTTCTCGCATTTAACTATTAAGAAACTAAAAACATGTTAGATCCCAAATTTTTAAGAACAGAATTAGAAGCGACGGCCGAGCGTCTCGCAACCCGTGGGTTTATTCTTGACGTTGGTCGTTTAAGCCAGTTAGAGGAAAAGCGTAAGTCACTGCAAGTGGCGACTGAAGAGTTACAAGCTTCGCGTAACGCCATCTCTAAATCCATTGGCCAAGCCAAAGCCAAAGGCGAAGATGTGGCGCCTATCATGGCACAAGTAGGCGATTTGGGTGCCGAGCTTGATAGCAAAAAAGCAGAGTTAGCGACCCTACTCGACGAACTTAACGCGATTGCGATGAGCGTGCCTAATCTCCCTGATGAATCGGCTCCAATTGGCGCGGACGAAAATGATAATGTGGAGATCCGTCGCTGGGGTGAACCAAAACAATTTGATTTTGAAGTCAAAGATCATGTTGATTTAGGTGAACTGCACAGTGGTCTTGATTTCAAAAATGCAGTTAAAATCACCGGCTCACGCTTTATCGTGATGAAAGGACAAATTGCCCGCATGCATCGTGCCTTGGCGCAGTTCATGCTTGATCTACACACCAATGAACATGGTTATACCGAAGCTTATGTTCCATTATTGGTCAACGAAGACAGTCTGTTAGGTACAGGCCAATTGCCAAAGTTTGGTGAAGATCTGTTTCACACCAAACCGGCTACTGAAGAGGGTCAAGGCTTAAGCTTGATCCCAACGGCAGAAGTACCATTGACCAACCTTGCACGCGATAACATTATCGATGAAGACGAGTTGCCTGTTAAACTTACTGCGCATACCGCATGTTTTAGAAGCGAAGCCGGCTCTTACGGTCGTGATACGCGAGGACTTATTCGCCAGCATCAGTTCGATAAAGTGGAATTAGTGCAATTGGTTAAGCCAGAAGACTCAATGGCGGCGCTAGAAAGCCTGACTCAACATGCCGAAACGGTATTACAAAAGCTGGGGCTGCCTTACCGTACTGTGGTGTTATGTACTGGCGATATGGGCTTTGGCGCGGCGAAGACCTTCGATATCGAAGTCTGGTTGCCAGCGCAAAATACCTATCGTGAAATTTCATCATGCAGCAACATGCAAGATTTCCAAGCTCGTCGCATGCAAGCGCGTTATAAAGCGAAATCAGCCAAAAAACCTGCGCTACTGCACACGCTTAATGGCTCAGGTCTGGCCGTTGGTCGTACTCTGGTTGCCGTGTTAGAAAATTATCAAAATGCCGATGGTTCTATTACGGTACCTGAGGCGTTACGTCCTTATATGGGTGGCATGACTCAAATAGGCTAACGCTTAGAGAACATAGACTTAATGGATAACGGTAGGCACTCGTTTCAGTGGCTGACCTATGTAGTCATTATCTGTATTTTCGTTGGCGTCATGCTAGCTACATTTGGTAAAGCAGTCTTGTTGATATTAAAAAACCTGTAATAAAAAAGCCTAGCGATGCTAGGCTTTTTTGTATTGAATCAAGGCATTAATGCTTATGGGCTATTGCTTATTGGTCATCACTGGCACCATGACTGAGTTTTAACTGCATCAAGGGTCGATGCCGTTTGGTTAAATACATTTTGCCGGTTTTGGCAGGCCTGCTATCTTAGTCGCTTGCTTGGCTGGCCCCACCGGAAATAGGGTGTAAAGATATTTAGAGTTGCCTTTTTCGGCGCCGAGCGCCTGACCAATGGCCTTAACTAATACTCGTATTGCTGGGCTGGTGTTGTATTCTAAATAAAAATTGCGCACAAAATGTATCACCTCCCAATGGGCTGGAGTGAGTTCTATATTCTCACCCGCGGCAATAACCTTGGCCAGCTCCTCATGCCAATCGTTGACATTTTTAAGGTACCCTTGAGCATCAGTTTCAATTTTTTCAGCTTGATATTGTATGTAGTTCACCAGGTTATCACCTTTGAATTAAGCAATGTTTGTTGCACAAACCCTTGTTGAGTAATGCCGCAGTAATTGGCCAGCAGGTCACCAAGTCCACGAGCTTCGACATCATCTTGCAGCAGCAATACGTTCCGCTGTGCTAACGCTTGTTGCCACTTCACCTGCAGCAAAAGATTAACGGCATCGCCACATAACAGCAGGGTATCTTGCTCAGCCATATAGCGCAAACATGTGGTTAGCGCAGTATCATCTGCTTGAATAATATGTAATATCATTAGTATACAAACACCTCATCGGCTAGCTGTAATTGCGCGGTTATCGCCTCTGGCTCTAGTGGCTCGACCGTTATCGCACAGTGCTCAAGGTTGAGTGTTCTAGCTTGTAATGACTGCTGGCAAACAAACACTTGCTCAATATCATAGAGGGGCAGGGCCTTAAAGGTTGCAATATAATCACGGCAACCAATTTGTGCTGGCTGTTGATTAGCAAGCAGATTGAGCACACCATCATCGACAAATATTAAGGTGACTTGTTGTTCAAAACTGGCGCTAAGCAGCGCAAAATCAAGCCCTTCACGGCTACTGGCACTGCCATGAGGGGCATGGCGAAACACTACGGTGATTTTTTTCATGATGTTCCTACAAGAGACGCTAAAAACAGACCACTCTATCAGCCTGTTCTATACCAGTAACCAATTCACCCAAACCGCCCATAACAAAAGGGTTATCACAGTTCCAATGGGTAAGTTGTTGTTCGCTGGCTTCTGTTTGCGATAACACGCCGCGTCTTAATGCGGCCGAGACACAATTAATTAAAGCGACATTATGTTGTTGCCCCAATGCTATCCAAGCCTTAGTGAGGTCGAATTCGTCAGAAGCGGGGCTATTTAAACTGTTGGTTGATAATACGCCATCTTGATAAAAGAATACCCGAAGGATCTCATGACCTTCAGCGATAGCCGCCTTGGCAAAGCACAATGCTTTAAAACTGGTGTTTTGACCGTAGGCGGGTTGATTGACTTGAATTAAAATTTTACTCATGAAGACCAATAATCCCAATAATGGAGCAAAAAAAGCTCCCATAATTGGGAGCTATTCTATCGCAATTTATCCCTGTATCCCAAACAGACGCGAAGTCCTTTAGGGACAGGGGCTAAGCGGTAAATTAATCGTCGCCGCCAATCCCCATTAGATGCAGGATAGAGATAAATAAGTTTAAGAAATCCAAGTATAGCGAGATAGTCGCGCGAATATAGTTGGTTTCACCGCCGTTAACGATGCGGCTGGTATCATATAAAATGAATCCTGTCATCAATAATGCGACACCCGCGTTCAGCGCCATAAATACGGTGCCACTACCAATAAAGATATTGGCGATACCCGCAACGATTGCAATCACCAAACCGGCAATTAAAAAGCCACGCATAAATGAAAAATCTTTTTTCGTGGTTAGGGCATAACCTGACAGAGCGATAAACACCACTGAGGTTAAGCCTAAGGCCTGCATGATCAGCTGTGGGCCGTTCGCCATACCCGCATAGTGGTTAAGTATATAGCCTAAAGACGCACCTTCCATGCCTGTAAATGCAAACACCCAAAAGAGTCCTGCAGCGGTTTCGGCTTTTCTTAATGTGACAAATAACAGTACTAGCCCGCCAAGGGATAATCCCAATGACATCATAGGCCCAATCTGCATCGCCATTGCAAGGCCGGCACATAATGCAGAGAATGCGAGTGTCATCGACAATAGCATATAGGTATTTTTAAGCAGTTTATTAACAACTTCTGTCGAAGCATGTCCTGCGTACAGTGTTTCTTGTGTCATCTTTTTCTCCAGTGACCCGAAATAACTTTTGCTTAGCGTTATTGCTTAATCAGAGTGACTCAATAGTATAAAGTGGCAATAATCATTTGAGTTCATTCATATTCAACAGTTCCATTAAATGAATAGAATTTTACGCTAGTCAATGTCCATGGCTAAATCATACCTGAGCCAGCGCTGAGGTAAAAGCGCTAGTCATCGATTTATACTAATTGATTGATGCTAAATGATTAATGAAACCAATCTCGTTGCAATTTTTCACTGTCGCCTAAGTAATCCAATACCCACGCCATCGCCGGAGACATATTGGCATCGTTCCAAGCCAAGCAGCACGGGCTAGGGGCCTTGGGCCTCTCTAACTGTTTTTCGATAAGCGCGCCCGCCTGAATAAAGGGCGCAGCAAAATGGTTAGGCATGTACCCTATGCCTAACCCTTCACGGAAACAGTTAATTGCGCGTATCCAATCGGGAACGACTAAGCGACGTTGATTTTCCAGCAGCCAGGTCATGCGTTTGGGGATCTCACGTGAGGTATCTTCAAGACAAATTGCAGGGTAAGCCTTAAGTTCATCGTCAAGTAAAGGGCGGTCAATTGCTGCTAATGGGTGATGTTTACTAACCAAGAAGGTCCAATCGATATGGCCCATATCTTTAAAGCGATAATCGCCGCCAACGGGGATGGCGGTGGTTGCGCCAATGGCAATATCGCTGCGACCTGTGGCAATAGACTCCCAAACCCCATTAAACACTTCAATGCGAATGATCAGCTCGACATTGTCGAAATGGCGATAAAAATCAGCAATCAATACACTGATCTTGTCGGCTCTTACAATGTTATCGAGTGCGATAGATAATGTCGGCTGCCAGCCATTAGCAACCCGTTTAGTATTGTCTTTTAAGGCTTCAATATTGGTGAGCACTTGGCGGGCTTGTTTGACAAAGTGCTCGCCCGCAGGCGTTAAGCTGACACTGCGATGGTGACGTTCAAACAGCACCACACCTAACTCTTCTTCTACTTGCTTAACTGCGTAACTCACAGCAGAAGGGACTTTATGCAGCTTATTGGCCGCGGCGGTAAAACTGCCCGCGCGGGCCACCATATCGACAAGTTTCATGGATTGTTCTGAAAGCATACTCTTTAGGTCCTTGCTGTGAGAATTTTTCAAACCTGTAAGCAAAAATAAACGCTTCACAAGCAATAAGCAAGTATCTACACTCCGCGATTCGTTATTTGGTTATTAGTGTGAATGTATGAATTTTATGAATAAATGCTCAAAATTGCTGTTTTTTATCTATCTTGCGTTGCTGAGTATGTTGGGTTTTGTTGCAACTGATATGTATTTACCTGCTTTCAAAGCAATTGAGGCAACATTTGGAACAACCCCTAGCCATGTGGCAAGTTCATTGACCTTTTTCTTAGCTGGTTTAGCTATTGGTCAATTGTTGTATGGACCATTAGTGCAGCGTTTTGGTAAGCGTAACAGCCTACTATTTGGGTTGGTGATCTTCGGCAGTGCCAGTTATATGGTTGCGGTGAGTGATTCTATGTGGCTGTTTAATCTTGGTCGCTTCTTCCAGGCTATTGGTGCCTGCAGTGCTGCTGTAATTTGGCAAGCCATCGTTATCGATAAATATGAGGCGACTGAAGCACAAAAGATGTTTGGTAATATTATGCCTTTGGTGGCTCTATCACCGGCGTTAGCGCCCATACTAGGCGCTTACGTATTAGAGCATAGCGAATGGCGCAGCATATTTATGCTATTAACTGGCCTCACTGTGTTGTTGATGCTGGCAACCATGATGTGGGTTAAACCTGAGCAAGTTGAAAGTAATGCTGAAGCACCTCAAAAGGTGGGTGTCAGTTATCTTGATATGCTTAAGAGTCCACAATACTTGGGTAACGTATTAATATTTGGCGCTTGCTCTGCGGCGTTCTTCTCGTATCTGACGCTGTGGCCGATCACTATGGAGCAACACGGTTACCAAGCCACTGAAATTGGCCTGAGCTTTATACCTCAAACTATCATGTTTATAGTAGGTGGTTACATGAGCAAAGTACTTATCCGTCGAGTCGGTGCCGAGCAAACCTTAACCATTTTATTGTTACTGTTTGGCATGTGCGTTGCCGGGATAGCGTTTAGCACCTTGGTGATGCAGGCTGACACCATTTGGCCTTTGTTGGGTATTTTCTCGGTATTAGCAGCGGCTAATGGTGCTTGTTATCCTATTGTGGTTAATTGTGCACTGCAGGTCTTTAAGCAAGCCTCAGCCAAGGCGGCAGGCTTACAGAACTTTTTACAGATAAGCTTAGCGTTCGGCGCATCATCGATTGTTGCGATATGGGCAATACATGCTGAAGTGACTATCGCTATCGCGATTGTCGTGTCATCAGTTGGTGTGCTGGCAGGGTACAAAATGCGCCGTTTAAATAGCTGGAGCCAGCTAAGTAAAAAGTTAAGTAAAGAACTGGCGGCGCCTGATAATTCGCGTGTTGGTATCCACAGCGACGAAAATTAATTGCCCTTTTCTTCGAAAGGGCAACATCTGCTTTCAAAATAAAACGATAGTAGGTGATAGCCCTTAGTTGATGGTTAGTTAAGCAGTTGATGCCGCGAATATCATTTTTACTTTACATCGATTAAAGAGCACTATATTATTCGCAGCGTTCGGAGAGATGGCAGAGTGGTCGAATGCACCGGTCTTGAAAACCGGCATGGGTTTATAGCCCATCTAGGGTTCAAATCCCTATCTCTCCGCCACATTAAAACAAAAGCCCGTTATCGAAAGATAACGGGCTTTTTGCTGTTTGTACTTCCGCTACTTGTATTCGTAAAGATAGCGACTTGAACCCTCGGGTTCCTATTGTTTAAAGTCAGCTATCTCTTTGCCATATTAAAACAAAAAGCCCGTTATCGAAAGATAACGGGCTTTTTGCTGTTTGTACTTCCGCTACTTGTATTCGTAAAGATAGCGACTTGAACCCTTGGGCGCCTATTGTTTAAAGTCAGCTATCTCTTTGCCATATTAAAACAAAAGGCCTTATCGAAAGGTGATGGGCTTTTTGCTGTTTGTACTTCCGCTACTTGTATTCGTAAAGATAGCGACTTGAACCCTCGGGTGCCTATTGTTTAAAGTCAGCTATCTCTTTGCCATATTAAAACAAAAGGCCTTATCGAAAGGTAACGGGCTTTTGCTGTTTGTACTACTGCAACTTGTTCTAGCGCTGGGGGATCCCCTCATAATTCGGGTCTCCCTGCTGTGTGAACCAACGTAATGTATTCATGCATTGCCCAGCGTAAATGTTGCTCTGTTATTCGATAGTTATCTCTCCGTCGTACTTTTTTCCCTAATTTTACAATCGAGAAGACCGGCCGATGCCTAATAGTGTTCGCCTGAAAGTGCTTTTGCCAACCGAAATGCAGGGCAATGATACCTATGCTCCACAAGGCAGTCTCAGCTAGCATGGCGATGAGTAACAAGAGATCTAATCGCTTAGGGCAACGACTTTAGCTGTGTCTTAGCCTCATGCCGTATTGTGGTCTTTTTAAGTCTATAAAGATCTCTTCAATCTGCATTGCCAGAGATGTTACGGCCTAGCAGCATCAAAGAGAGTTGATTGCCATCAAGTAGTGATTTTGTGGCAACCATAAGAGAAGTAAGGCGTTTCTTGTGGATTGAAGGGCATTGCTCGGTTAGTGATCCATGTAGTATTGTAATGTCGCGCATGGTGCTGTTCTAGTTTGTTTTTGGCGAAATTGATTAGATCAAACTACTAATTGATTGTAAAAGCAATTATCTGGGGATCCCCCAGAAATGGGCGTTATGTGCCAGACATCTGCAGGCAGCAAAGGGAAGCTTTATGACTGATTACTTTGGTTCTTGTCTATGCGGCACCGTGAAATTTGAAGTGCAAGGGGACTTTGATAGCTTTTATTTGTGTCATTGTCAGCATTGCCAAAAGGATAGCGGTTCTGCTCATGCGGCAAATTTATTTTCACAGTCAGCTAAATTAATTTGGTTGGCAGGTTCAGATTCAGTAACGACCTTTACGCTTGCAGGTACTCGCCACAAAAAAAGTTTTTGTAAGGTTTGCGGTTCAGCATTGCCAAGCACTCATGACGCAGGTCTTCTAGTCATTCCCGCTGGGTGTTTGGACATGGAAGTCTCTATGTCACCAACGGCTCACATCTTTACATCTAGCAAAGCTGTTTGGGATAAAGAATTAGACACATTACCAAAGTTCGACGGGCTGCCAGATTGATAGCCCATCACATAATAAATCAAAGCACTCGGACGTGGCAAAGCTGTCACCCTTTGTGCAAAAACACACACAAAATCCGCCAACTTCACCACGCCGGTGTTCGAGGCGTTAGGAGTACGAGTGACCCTAGAGCAGATTCTAAATCAAGCGAGTGATTATGAGCTTGACTACGGCGTTGCAGTAGATTTTGCTGGTTCAAAAAAGCAATCGCTAGTTGAGTTTGTAAACGATTTTGCAATAACGCTGGCGAAAGGATATCAAAATGGTCAATATGATTTTAAATTTGGAGATGGTGCTGCAAATTGGCTCTTTGGATTTATGACTGATGAAGTGTTTTTATCCTCTAACAACAACACACTGCCATCACCAGCGTATGATGTTTACTTGGCCTTTGATGAGGGGGAGTACCATCATCGAGGAGACTCAGATGATGTGGTGGCAGAGTTTAAATATACAAAACCAAGAGTTAATGAAATATTGTCGGGCAACCACTCCTAACAAATTACTTAGTTATTATCCATACAATAAGGATAGGCCGCGCGTAGCCGCGACCTTATCCCAAGTGTTGAACAAGCCCGAGGCTGCTTGTTTAGCTTGGATGCTAGTGTTATTCACCACTCAAGGCGGCGTTATGTGCTTGGAGGAAATATGCAATATATCGAAGTCAAAAGTAGCGAAACTCCTTTAGATTTATTGTTTGAAGCTGATCCTTGCGAAGCAAATATCGCGTCATATCTATCTGATTCATGGTGTTTTGCTGCATTAGATAATGGGCGAATTCTAGCTGCTTGTATCGTTAAGCCATAGACCTAAGGTATGCTCTTTAGAGGTCTGAGTTTAACTGTCTAGATAGTTGAAGCTGATGTGGTCATCAATGTCATTGATGATTGCTTTGTCAGGAAGTGCGCCGCGATAAAGATAGCGGGGCAGGTATTTTAGCGCTGGCAAGGTTAAAGGCGTTAAACAGGTCAAACTTAACCGTGTGCCATGAATGAGACGCTATGAGATCAGCGAACTATCACTTTAAATCAGCGGTACTCAAGTTATTAGACTAGCAGTCAAAGTAGGCTGAAATACGCCGTAGCGCACGGCTATAAGCATCGATAGTCGCAGGTCGCTTTCCTTGTAGTGTCAAGTTGGTAAGATATTGTTCATAAAGAGAATCAAAGCGTTGTTGTTAGGTTGGCAAGCCAAATCAGGTCGCCTCTAGAAAGTATTTAGGCAGGAAGGATAAAGAGGTTTTTTATCTTTTCTGCCGCGAAGCGGCTTCGTTTAACAGCTCGTTATAAGTGTTCTGAGATTTGAGGTCAAAATTAAACATGAAATGTTCTGTATTTATTGCAACTAGCGCTGATGGTTATATAGCAACACTAGGAGGCAATGTTGATTGGCTTCATACATCGGGTGATCAAGAAGCGGATATGAGTGACAGCCCAGATATGGGGTTTAATGATTTTATTTCATCGGTTGACTGTATGGTTATGGGGCGTAAATGCATGGAGACTTTGTCTAGTTTTAACCTCACTCCAGAGCAGTGGCCTTACGGGAATATCAAAATTTACGCACTGAGTCATTCGCTGACGCAAGCGGCAGTGAGTTTACGAGATAAAGTGGAGATGTATTCTGGCGATATCGGGGATCTTATCAATAAACTCGAGAGTGAGGGCTATGAGCATGCTTATATTGATGGTGGTACTACGATCACCTCGTTTCTAAATCGACAACTGATAAATGAAATGATCATCACTAAAGCCCCTGTTATCCTTGGCGGCGGCATTCCTCTCTTCGGTAAAGTTGCTCAACCTATTAAGTTAACATCCGCTTTTGCTAGGGTATATCCAAATGACTATATTCAAGTTAAGTATACAGTCAATTATTTATAACAGTGTTAAGCGGACAGTTAACGCCTAGTTCTTGCAATTCAAATCGATGCACATTTGAATTAATGTTGTCAATACCATACTGTCAGTTGGACAACCCAATATTGAGATACCGTTTTGCGCACAGTACTTAGAGATAAAATTGTTGAAGTATGTGATCTAAAGATTAAGCAGAAAGGCTCGGAAGTTGGGTTGTCTTTTTATGCATTCTTCAAAAATAGAAACGATCAGCCAGAGCTTCTCATGGAGGTGGCTCGCTGGTGGATCGAAACACATAAATTGGATCACTTCGAAAAAGCGATCAAGATCAAAGAGATGGTGAAGTCCGGTGCTTAGCCGTATTTAGTTAAGCACGTAACAATCTACTGGAGAAGCGTTTTTAGTCTAGAGCGATATTTCTGGTGCTTTTGGGCACAATTTTGAGTCAAAGTGGGACCTTATGTATTTTTAAAGAGGAAGTACGATGACACTGCAAAAATTGATGTCCGACTTAGCGCAAATGGGTATCGAGAATGATCGGATTCAATCTGAGATATCAAAAAATACCCCAATATAACAAGAGATACAGGTGAATTTCTCTCCATTCTTGTTCAGGCTACTCGTGCCAGTAAGATTTTAAAGATTGGCACATCTAATGGGTATTCCACACTTTGGTTGGCTTCTGTACTTCTAAGTTGCGGCAGAATTTACACTGTTGAGGTGAATCCACAGAAAATCTCAGAAGCTAGGCTTAACTTTGAACAAGCCGGTGTCAGCGCTAAGATCACTCAGCTAGCCGGGGACGTTAGTGAAGTTCTTGAGCATCTGACTGAACGAGTCGACTTCATATTTCTCGATGCTGACCGAAAGGCGTATTTATCATTAGCCGAACCATTATTTAATACCCTTGTGAGCCTGGTGGTTTACTTGTTTGTGATAATGCCATTTCTCATCGCGATGAGCTGGCAGATTTCACCCTTTGGTTAAACAAGCAAAATAACCTAAAGTCTGCCTTAGTGCCGGTTAGTAAAGGTGAGTTGCTTGTTTATAAAGTTGAAGTCGAGGTGAATTGAGCGATTTACAGGGGCTCGGTACATGAGATGTCGCATTGGGCATGCGTTGGGTTAGTTTATCATTGCCGGCTTAGTCATGATCCCCTTGTGACAGTGGCGCGCAGTCATCACAAGGATGTTGCGCCATATAAAGTTGTTGGGGGAGATCAAGCTAAGCATCTAGCTATAGATTCTGTGAATTACGTTCAGGCAATCCATCTAAGCCTTTGTCGTGCAGCATACAAGTTGATGTGGGCCGTCATGATGATTTGGCATATGTGCCATATCATTCACTGTAATAACGGCATCTTGTGTTAATCACATAAGACGTATAGCATGACTCATTTTATAAATTAACTAATTCTAAATTAACTGAGGATTTACAATGAGCCTGATACTCTATGGTGTGCCGCTGTCGCCATTTGTGCGTAAAGTACGTTTGTGCTTGGCTGAAAAGGCGCTGGATTATCAATTAGAGATAATCTCGCCATTTGATCAGCCGTCTTGGTATAAAGAGATAAACCCACTCAACCGTATTCCTGCGATTAAAGTGGGAGAGTTCACTTTGGCCGATTCGAGCGTGATCTGCCAATATCTCGAAGAGCAATACCCACAAGCGTTGAGCTTAATGGGTGATAATGCTGAACAAAATGCGCGCGTGCGTTGGTTAGCTAAATACGCCGATGACGAGCTAGCACCTCTGACAACCTTTAGTGTGTTTGCACAGCGTGTGCTCAGTAAAAGTATGGGGAAAGAGTGTGACGAAGGTGTTGTACAGTTAACACTGACTGAAAAACTGCCTGCTCATTTCGATTACCTTGAGCAACAGTTAGCCGGTAATGATTATTTTGTCGCAGGAAAGCTCACCTTAGCGGATCTGGCTTTCAGTTGTCAGATGGTTAATATGGAGCACGCTGGCGAGACAATTGATGCGACGCGTTGGCCATATTTAAGTGCTTTATATTTACGGGTTAAGGCGCGGGCATCGATGCAAGCCATGTTACCCGGCGAGCAAAATATTATCGCAAAAATAACGGCATAAGTTTGGTGAAGACCCAGTGCTGTTGATGCAAACTGAGATTAAACTGACTTAACTGCGGTGAATACTAAGCTCTATAAATACTAAGGCCTATCAATTAGTCGTTTGAAGTCAATCGTTACATAAAACGCTGTGATGACTAGATTGATATGATAAAAAGCCGCCAACCTTATGGATTGGTGGCATTTTTAAGGCTCAACAAACTGGTGAGTAGCATACAGACATCAAAGAGTGGTTAGCATCAAAGTACTTTCGACATAAACTATCCGCTTTCATAACAAGCCACTTAATCTGAGTTCTTCATCACAAAAAATGAGCAGACTACATGCCAGTACTATTATAAATAGTGTCAGGAAAGTAATATCCTCGCTGAGTATTGAGCTTGTAATCGTCACTTAATAAGTCAGGTGACAACTTGGTAGGTTATTCTTTTTTAAGTAGTTTTGGTGATACTCTTCGGCGCGGTGAAACGGCATCGCGGGCACTATTTCTGTGACTATTTGGCGCATCCCCCATTTTCCGCTTCGCGCTAAGGCAAGCTTCGATTGCTCAGCTGCCGCTTTTTGTTGCTGATCGTAAAAAAAGATCGCGCTGCGATATTGATGACCTATGTCACCGCCTTGCATGTTAAGCATGGTCGGGTTGTGATTAGACCAAAATACGGCTAAAAGTTGTTCATAACTGACTCGATGTTCGTCATATTCAACCTGAACTACTTCAGCGTGACCGCTGTTACCTTGTTTGACTTGTTCGTAAGTGGTGCGTTTATCGTCACCGCCCATGTAACCACAGCTTGCTGCTGTCACCCCTTCAATTTGTCTGAAAAAGTACTCTACACCCCAAAAACAACCAGCACCAAATGTGGCTATAGCCATCTGTACACCCCATGACGTTTAATTGATATGCCTATATAGCAGGTAGAGGAGCAAGTTATCAGTATTCCTCTTTAGCCAGTGTAGACGTCTAGATGGCTTTATTGTGTGGTGGCTTTAATGAGATTGCAAGTTTAATTTACCGGTCACTAAGTTATTGTGTGGTGACAAATGGCTGTCTGATCCGTTAAATGGTACTATCAGGCGTTGATAAACATAATACTAATAAATCCAAGGAGTCATGCCTATTACGACAGATCAACGTGGTCTGTAAGGTATGAATAATGTAAGGAGTTTTGTGTGCAACAAGCACTAAATTTGTCGAATGACTTTTTGCAATTTACCCTCGCAAATCCAAAATCTATCCCTGAGCCGTTTACCTTTAGCATAGGTGAACACACCCGCGTACATATTTGGGATACTGGGGTGATTGCATTTGAGCCGAAGTCTAGCGGCGATGCACTAGTTAAAAATATTGTATTGTCCAGCGCCATACACGGTAATGAAACCGCACCCATTGAACTGTGTAACACGCTGATCACTCAGTTACTCAGCGGCCAACTGGTGACGCAGCAAAGGTTACTTTTTTTAATTGGTAATCCTGCAGCGATTTTAAATGGCACCCGTTTTGTTGAAGAAAACCTCAATCGACTTTTTAGTGGGGCACACTCCAGTGGACAAGGGCTTATCAACGCCGAGCGTGTGAGAGCTAAAAAGCTTGAGCGTTATGTCGATCGCTTCTTTATGGGTGGTCAGCCTAACTCGCCGCGATATCACTATGACTTACATACGGCTATTCGTGGTTCCAAGCATGAGAAGTTTGCCATTTATCCTTATCGTCAAGGTGCACCGTACAGTGGTGAGCAACTGATGTTTTTAGCCGCTTGTGGTATTAACACTGTGTTATTTCATCATGAGCCAACCACCACTTTTAGTTATTTTTCTGCTCATAATTATCAAGCCCATGCTTTTACTATCGAACTTGGCAAGGTAATGCCGATGGGCCAAAATGATATGACACGCTTTATTGCGTTAAAAACAATGTTAATTCAATTGATTAAAGGTGAACCTTTGGGATTGCCGGCCTTCGATAACACTCAGCTTAACCTTTACCAAGTTAATCGCTCTATCAATAAGCGTTATGACGATTTTGAGTTTACGTTTACCAGTGATGTGGAGAATTTTACCGCGTTTCCTAAAGGTTATGTGTTAGCAAAAGAGGGGGGGGCAGAGATTAAGGTTGATGCTGCATCCGAGTCTATCGTATTTCCTAATGCCAATGTGCCGGTCGGGCAAAGAACCGTGCTCTGTTTGGTGCCTGCACAGGGTTATCAGGTTAACTAAGGCGGCGCGCTAGGCTTGTAAAGCTAAATATACAACAATGTTAGATGCTAGTTAGTTACTTTAGACGAGTTGGGCTTGATAGGTAGTTTACGTTAACGTAACTTGAGGCTCACGTGTGAAGATAATACTGGCCAATGAATGGGTGTTAACACATTTGCTGGCAACTCAATAACAAGAAAACTCAGCTGATAAGAGAATAGTATGAGCAACACTAAGAGCACGACAGAAACTGTCCATCGGGTCAGCTTTCTTGATAAAGATTCGCTATCAATCCCGATTTTGAAGATCCTTCAAGCAGACGGCACCACGTTCGAAGAAGCGGTATTACCGGTGATCGACCAAGCTTTAGCTGAAAAAATTCATGACACCTGTGTCTTTACTCGCGTACTCGATGAACGCATGTTAGGTGCACAGCGTCAGGGACGCATCAGTTTTTACATGACCTGCACCGGTGAAGAAGCCTCGGTTGTTGGCAGTGTCGCGGCGCTCGATGATGAAGATGTTATCTTAGCGCAATACCGGGAGCATGCCGCGCTGCGTTACCGTGGATTTACCACCGAGCAGTTTATGAACCAGATGTTCAGCAATGAAAAAGATCTGGGGAAAGGCCGTCAAATGCCGATCCACTATGGTTGCAGTGCCTTGCATTATCAAACCATTTCATCGCCACTAGCAACGCAAATACCACAAGCCACAGGGGTCGGTTATAGCCTTAAAATGCAGGGCAAACGTAATGTTGCAATCTGTTACTTCGGTGAAGGTGCCGCCTCTGAGGGAGATTTTCACGCCGGATTGAATATGGCCGCCGTGCTTAAGTCGCCGACGATTTTCTTCTGTCGTAATAACGGCTATGCCATCTCAACGCCGACCAGCGAGCAGTTTGCCGGCAATGGTATTGCCAGCCGAGGCGTCGGTTATGGTATGCACACGATTCGCGTTGATGGTAACGACATGTTGGCAGTGCTTGCCGCTACCCAGCAAGCCAGAGCCTATGCGTTAGAGCATAATGCGCCAGTACTCATTGAAGCGATGACCTATCGCCTGGGCGCACATTCATCGTCAGATGATCCCTCTGGCTATCGCTCCAAAGAGGAAGAGGCGAAGTGGCAACAACATGATCCCGTGCAGCGGTTTAAATTGTGGATGATCAATAAAGGTTGGTTAGCTGAAAGCGATGACAGCGCTCTATATGAAAAATATCGTCAAGAGGTGTTAGCCTCGGTTAAAGTGGCAGAGAAACTGCCTGTTGTGACCATAGATGAACTGATAACCGATGTGTATGACACGCCAACGCCGCGTCTCGAGCAGCAACTCAAAAATCTTAAACAGCATATTAAGAAATATCCAGAGTCCTATCCAAATAGTGCAGGGAGAGTCTAAATCGTGGCAAAGATCAATATGTTACAAGCCATCAATGATGCCTTGACCATTGCAATGGAAACCGACGAGAAAGCAGTATTGTTTGGTGAAGATGTAGGCCACTTTGGTGGCGTATTTCGTGCCACCTCAGGCTTACAGGAAAAATTTGGCCGCGATCGCTGTTTTAATACCCCACTGACAGAGCAAGGCATTGCCGGTTTTGCTAACGGTTTAGCCTCAAACGGCATGACCGCGATTGCCGAAATCCAATTTGCCGATTATATCTTTCCAGCCATTGACCAAATCGTCAACGAGTCGGCCAAGTTTAGGTATCGCAGTGGTAACGAATTCAACGTCGGTGGCATCACTTACCGCACGCCTTATGGTGGAGGTATCGCTGGTGGTCATTATCATTCACAATCACCTGAAGCTTATTTCACTCAAACCGCTGGCTTAAAAGTGGTTGTGCCACGAAATGCCTATCAGGCTAAAGGCTTGCTACTGGCTTCTATTCGCGACAATAACCCTGTGGTGTTTTTCGAGCCTAAACGCTTGTACCGCGCCAGTGTCGGTGAAGTCCCTGAAGGCGCCTATGAGATAGAGCTAGGTAAAGCGGAAGTGGTTAAAGCGGGCACAGATATCACCTTATTGGCTTGGGGGGCGCAGATGGAGATCATCGAAAATGCAGCTTCGATGGCAGCCAAAAAGGGTATTTCATGCGAAATCATCGATTTACGTACACTTGCCCCATGGGATGTGGAGACAGTCGCGGCGTCAGTTAAGAAAACCGGTCGCCTGCTCATCAATCACGAAGCGCCATTAACGGGTGGCTTCGCAGGTGAAATTGCCGCCACGATTCAAGAAGAGTGTTTCTTGTATCTTGAATCTCCCATTAGCCGAGTGTGTGGCCTAGATACGCCTTACCCCTTGGTGCACGAAAAAGAATATATGCCAGATGCGCTCAAAACGTTTGAAGCGATCAAAGCATCGATGAAATATTAGGAGCGCAGGCATGATTAAAGAATTTATTTTACCCGATATAGGTGAAGGGGTCGTTGAGTGTGAACTGGTCGAATGGCTGGTGAGCGAAGGCGACATAGTGGTTGAAGACCAACCCATTGCCGATGTCATGACAGACAAAGCCTTAGTGCAAATTCCGGCACCCCATGCAGGTGTTATCAAAAAACTTCATTACAAAAAAGGCGACGTCGCAAAAGTGCATGCACCGCTTTATTCGGTGGAAATGGATGATGTTACTGAGACTAAATTATCGTCTGAGGAGGCCGTTAATTTAGCTAGCGTTCAAAATGATTCATCGCAAGATGATGCCAGCATAAGTGCCGTAAGCACCGCCATTGAAGAGTTTTTACTGCCTGATATTGGCGAGGGGATTGTCGAATGTGAATTAGTGGATTGGTTAGTCAAAGAAGGCGACATGGTGGTTGAAGACCAACCCATTGCCGATGTCATGACTGACAAAGCACTGGTGCAAATTCCGGCCATAAAGAGTGGTAAGGTTGTAAAACTGCATTACCGTAAAGGGCAACTTGCCCAAGTGCATTCACCGTTATTTGCTATTGAAGTGGAGGTGGAGTCGGCGCCTGCAGCGCAAGCTGTGTCGCAACCGCATGCCGCTAGTGCTGATAATGCGGCGACAGGTAATGACACCTTAGACGTCGAGGGGACATTACCTAGCAATGGTAAAGCACTCGCCAGCCCAGCAGTAAGACGTTTGGCACGCAGTTATGATATCGATTTAGCCAAAGTGCCTGGTACGGGCAAACATGGCCGCGTCTATAAAGAGGATGTCGAGCGTTATCGTGGCGGCGAAGCGGTTAAAGCCAAAGCGGCTAAAGCTGCCAGCAGCGCCGAGCAGATCACCACACCAGTGAGCCACCTACCTGATCGAGTCGAGCCCATTCGGGGCGTTCGCGCCGTGATGGCGAAGATGATGATGGAGTCGGTATCGACCATACCGCATTTCACCTATTGCGAAGAGTTAGACTTAACCGAGTTAGTTGCCCTGCGCGAATCGTTAAAGCAGCGTTATTCTAGTGATGAGTTAAAGCTCACTATGATGCCGTTTTTTATGAAAGCGATGTCGTTGGCCTTAAGTCAATTCCCCGATATCAATAGCCGTGTTAATGACGACTGCACCGAGCAAACCTTCTTTACTTCACACAATATAGGCATGGCGGTTGACTCTAAAGTGGGTTTATTGGTGCCTAATGTTAAAGATGTACAGCTTAAATCGATTCTTGACGTGGCCAGTGAGATCACTCGGTTAACTAAAGATGCCCGAAGTGGCAGGGTGAGCCCGCAGGACCTTAAAGGTGGCACCATTTCTATCTCTAATATTGGTGCATTAGGTGGCACAGTCGCAACGCCTATTATCAATAAACCTGAGGTAGCGATTGTGGCGTTAGGTAAACTGCAAACGTTGCCGCGCTTTAATGCGCTGGGCGAGGTAGAGGCTCGTAAGATCATGCAAGTGAGTTGGTCGGGTGACCATCGCGTTATCGATGGCGGCACCATTGCACGCTTCTGTAATTTGTGGAAACAGTATCTTGAACAGCCTCAAGAGATGCTGCTGGCTATGCATTAACAAAACGTTTTTTTGAAAAAGAGCGCTTAGCGCTCTTTTTTTTTAATGCTATTAATCTTTGGCCTGAATTAAGTATAATGACGTAAATTAATCCACTATTTTTGGTTTAAGCATGAGTCAGTTAGCTCCAAGTATATCAAACATACAATATCCATTTCCCGCTAAACCTATTCCGCTAAATGATGAGCAAAAACAGCATTATAAGGCGCGTATTAAGCAGCTTTTAAAAGAAAAGGACGCGGTGTTAGTAGCCCATTACTATACCGACCCAGAGATCCAGGCATTAGCCGAGGAGACTGGCGGTTGTGTATCTGACTCACTTGAAATGGCGCGATTTGGGCGCGATCATCCCGCTAAGACATTGATTGTAGCTGGGGTTAAATTTATGGGCGAAACCTCAAAAATCTTGAGCCCAGAAAAAACCGTCTTAATGCCCACCCTCGATGCAACTTGCTCATTGGATGTGGGTTGCCCCATCGAAACCTTCAGTGCTTTTTGCGACGCTCATCCCGATCATACCGTCGTGGTTTATGCCAATACATCTGCAGCGGTCAAAGCCCGCGCCGATTGGGTGGTTACCTCTAGCATTGCACTGGAAATTGTTGAGCATCTAGATAGCGAAGGTAAAAAAATCATCTGGGGCCCAGACAGACACTTAGGCAGTTACATTGCCAAGCAAACTGGTGCCGAGATGTTGATGTGGCAAGGTGAGTGTATTGTCCATGATGAATTTAAGGCCAAGGCATTACGTGAACTCAAAGCACTGCATCCAAATGCAGCCGTGTTAGTTCATCCTGAGTCACCCGCCAGTGTCGTCGAGTTAGCCGATGCGGTGGGTTCAACCAGCCAGTTGATTAAAGCTGCACAATCAATGGATAATGACACCTTTATCGTGGCAACTGATAAGGGCATTTTCTATAAGATGCAGCAAGCTGCACCTAACAAAACATTAATCGAGGCGCCCACTGGTGGTAACGGAGCAACCTGCCGAAGCTGTGCCCATTGCCCTTGGATGGCGATGAACGGCCTACAAGCCATTGAGGCAGCGTTAAGTGACAGTGACCGTGCACGACATGAGATATTTGTCGATGAGTCTTTGCGTCAAAGGGCCTTGTTACCGTTAGACAGAATGCTCAACTTTGCCAAAGCGTTAAATATGCAAATTAAAGGTAATGCCTAACACCGCCACGGAGTAGCTGAAAAGTGGTCAATAAGGCTGTAAATTATCCAACAGCTAAGTAAACTTGATATTACACAAAAAAAGCGCCTTTAAAGGCGCTTTTTTGATGGCTGAATTTGTTCTAATGCCGCGCAGTGCTAGAGCAGAAGCGCATTGCACTTCATTGCTTGAAGGCTTAACAGACTCTGTCTCACTGGATTTGGCTTTAGTTTATGTTTTGTTGGCATTTTCATTACATTTGGATTGTGTGCTAGTGTTTATAAACTAAGACCTCATACAGCGAGCCATTGGTTCACACTACGGAGCGTCTTAAAGATGATAATACAATGGCTTAAAACATGCAGCGTTAGGGATAACCAATCATGAATATGCAATGGGTAAGTAATCTCTCAATAAAAAACAAACTGTTACTTGTTATCGTGCCGCCTATTCTTGGGGCGTTATTTTTTGGCTTATACGTTGTTTATGGTCAATATCAAATACAGCAAGGACTTAGCCAAATAGAAACTCTGGCTGAGTTCTCGCAGGTGAACAGTAATTTAGTTCATGAATTGCAAAAAGAGCGCGGCATGAGCGCAGGATTTCTTGGGTCAAAAGGGCAAGCGTTTGCCGATAAGTTGCCTAACCAACGTCAGTTCAGCGATCAACAAGTCAATACATTTAGCGCTTTTACGTTGAACCACACCATCCCAGCGGGTTTTACAACTCAGATGAACAAGGTTAACAGTATGCTTAATCGACTCGATGAGGTGCGCCGGCGTATCGATCAACAGACTATTAGTGTGGCTGAAGAAGTGCAGTATTATAGCGAGCTTAATGCCGCCTTATTGACCATTGTTGACCACGCTAGCTTGCAGGGGGATAACCGTGCTATTGCCATTCAATCTGCTAGTTTTGCAGCATATTTGCAGATGAAAGAACGTGCCGGAATCGAGCGGGCTGTATTAAGCTCCACGTTTGGTAACCCAAGCTTTAAACCAACTATGTTTCTTAAATTTGCCACACTAGTGTCAGAGCAAAATACCTATGAAGAGCGCTTCTTGGCTTTGGCGACTCCTCAGGTTAAGTCTGCGTACCAACAACTTGCTAATTCTTCTACTTTTACCGAGGTAAATCAGCTACGTAGTATCGCCTTTAGCCAAGACCCACAACAGCTACAAGCTAACAGTTCGACTCAATGGTTTGCCAAGTCGACCGCGAGAATCGAAGCCCTGCGGCAATTTGAGCTGCGCTTATCCAACGAGTTGTTAACTGATACCCGTGCAGCTTTGACCCAAGCTACCACCTTGATGATCAGCGCCATCGTGTTGATGTTGGCCTCAGGTTTAGTTGTCATTGTGCTGTCACTGTTCATCGGTCGTTATCTGCATCGTTCACTGCGCAACCTATACCATAAAGTGACTGAATCGCAGCAACATTATGATTTGAGTGTACGGGTAGCCGTATCTGGACGTGACGAGATCGCGCAATTGGGACAAGCGTTTAACCACATGATGACAGATTTTGAAACGGTTATCGGCACGGTGCGCACTAACACCAAAGGCTTGCTTAATGCTTGCCAAGAGATGGAAGGCTATGCGCGCAATATGCGCGAAGATGTCACTCAAGGTCATAGCGAAGTCGATCAAGTTGCGTCGGCCATGACGCAGATGAGTGCCACGGTACAAGAGATTGCTCAAAATGCGGTGCAAGCATCAGAAGCGTCGGCAAAAGCCAATAAAGAAGCCCAAGAGGGCAGCCAAGAAGTAGAGCGTACGGCTGAGTCAATCAATCAGCTGGCTATCGAAATTGATGAAGCGGCAGTGGCAATCAATCATCTTGATAAAGATATTAAAGGGATTGTCGATGTGCTTAGCGTGATCAGCGGCATTGCCGAGCAAACCAATTTATTGGCACTCAATGCCGCGATAGAGGCAGCGCGCGCCGGTGAGATGGGACGTGGATTTGCCGTGGTGGCCGATGAAGTCAGAAACCTCGCTCAACGAGCGCAGACATCCACAGAAGATATCCGTAGCATGACAGAGCGTCTAGAGCGTGGTGCACTGCTCGCCGTAAAAGCGATGGAAGCGGGCAAGGCGCGTGCCGAGACTAGTGTTGTCGAGTCTCGTCGCGCCGGTGAAGAATTAGTGCGTATTGTGAATGAAGTCAGTGTTATCGATAGCATGAACGAGCAAATTGCAGCGGCAACACATCAACAGTCGGTTGTCTCTGAAGAGGTGAATCAAAATGCGATGAAGATAAGTGAGATTTATCGTAACACCCATGATGTATCCGATAAGCTCAGTCAGCTAAACGAAGCCTTGCTTAACGATGTCAGCGCTATGTCACAACTCGTGAGTAAGTTTAAGTAACTCACTGACTAGTGAGTTGGGTATGCAATTTAGGTTTTCATCAGCTTGCTTGCATATGCATCATGTTGTACACCACAGATATAAGACACTTTCGTCAGAGCCAAACCAGAATAGGGCTGGGAAACAAGAAAACTGGTGAACTATTACGCAAATGCTTGACACAGTTGTTTTATTGCTTGACCCAGTTTAGTGATTTGCGTAAAGTGTCGCTCCGTTGGCCGCATCGAATCTTAAGGTTCCGATAACGCTAATGATACGGTGAGATGTCCGAGTGGCCGAAGGAGCACGCCTGGAAAGTGTGTATACGGAAACGTATCGAGGGTTCGACTCCCTCTCTCACCGCCAAATTCAAGTTTAAAGACGTCCTAGGGCGTCTTTTTTCTTATCTGCTTTTTATAAAATCAATGATTTATCGTCCTACCGTGTCTATTAGCAGTCATACTGCATCCAGCTTTTATAGTTATGCTTGGTTTTTAAAAGCATAACTTTGGGTGAGTTATTGCTTTGGAGGCTGCATGGTAAGGAATACTAAGTCAGCTAACAACAAGACCGTTGTGAATAAACCTAAGGATAACCCATAAAGACTACCTGATGCTGGTGGGGTTATTTTTATTAACTGGCGGCGGATATAGGTTTAATGGCGAATGTACGTCAGTGTCTATCTTGTTAGTTGGCCAAAATACCATTGGGCCCAAAGTGAACGCAGCGTTTTGCGAGCGTCTCTTCTACTGGCGAAAGCGGGCGTTTGGCAGGTTGTAACTGTTATATCGGTTTCGGATTCAATCTTAGTCAGAGTTTCTGGGTAGGGTGTGCTATGGCAAAACGCGCGAGCAATGTTTGATAAGTATCAGTGCTGCTCCATTCATCGAAACTGAGTCCCGTGGGTGAGGTCGTTGAGTTTAGGTGCTCGCCATAGAAGGGGCCCGCTCATGTAACAGCTGATTGAGTGTCAAAATGATGTGATTCAAAGCATCGTGCCTGAGCGAGGTCTCGCGCAATAGTTGCAGTCTGGTGTCTCCCCGTTGGCTTGCCATAGTGACTCCTTAATGGCTGTGATTGATTGCCGCTGTGCTTGATAAGCCCCGTTATTATTGATAAGTCCGATAGATGAGGACCTTGTGAGCTCAATACTTGAACTCACAAGGGTTTTCGAACTATCTCAATAAAAGTCTGACTTAGAAGCGATAGTCCAAGGTTAAGCTGGCACTGCGCGGCGTACCGTATTGGAATTGGCTGTATTGACCGACTTGGCTGTAGTAGGTTTTATCTAAGGCGTTGTGCAGGTTGGCGCTAAGCTTAAGTTGCTCGGTGAAGGCGTAACTTGCCATCAAACTTGCCAGTGCATAGGAGCCTTGCTCTACTTCGACTTTGCCAAGTGGCGAATTGACCGTTTGATAGACTCGGCTCTGCCAGTTAACCCCTGCTCCCATTTGCAATTTATGCCAATCACCACCAAAGGTATAAGTGGTGAAGAGTTTTAATTGCTGACGTGGTGAAGTGGTACTGATGCGTTTACCATCTGGGTCTTCGGTGGTGAACTGGGTGTAGCCTAAGTAAACATTCCAATCATCAGTGATTTTACCTGTCGATTCAAATTCGAATCCCTGTGTTTTTGTACCGTTTACGCCTTCATACACTTGTGTTGTTGTTCCTGGGATCACATCGCCAGTGCGGACTCCGACATTGTCTTGTCTGATCTCAAACACCGACAGTGACATATCTAAGGCCTCATCGAATAGACTCGCCTTAATCCCGCCTTCGTAGTTTTTTCCTTTGACCGGATCTAGGTAGCTTTTATCGATTCTTTGCTTAGTTTGCGGCGCAAAAATGTCTGTATAGCTGGCGTAGAGCGAATATTGCTCGGTCAGAGCGTAAGTGAGGCCAAAGTAAGTGGTGAGTTCGTTGCTGATGCTGAAATCGTATAGGCTGCCAAAGTTATCTTGGTCGGTTTGCCATTCATTGAGGCGTAATCCGACAAGGACAGCTAAGGCATCGCTGAGATTAAGCTGAGTCGCCACATAGGCGGCACTCTGCTTGGTTTCGCCAGATGAGCCAATGTCTGAGGTATCTTGCCATTGAGGTTTAGGGTACTGGAAGTTTGGATCGCGAAAATCCCCCAGTGGCGGCACTGCAGCAGTGGGGGAATAATAGGGATTGGCAAATTCTTGTCGCTGACCATTCCAGCCAAACATCAATTGATGTTCCTGACCAAAGAGTTGGAATTGTCCTTCGGCACGTAAATCCACATTGTGTTGGGTGCGACTGCCGTCGACATAGGCGATAGAGCCTGCAGTGGCGCCAATGTTGGTGATAGGATCGGGATAGCCTGTGGCCCATAGCACATCGAACTGCAATGAGTTGTCGCCATAGGTGTACGTCCCTTTTAGGTTCCAGCCATTATCAAATCTGTGCTCGAGACTGGCAAAGGTGTTGAGGCCTTGGGTATGCGCCGAGCCCCAATCGGGCGCTGTTGAAGTGGCGCGATCATAGTTAGTGCGACTGCCATCGCTGTAAAAAAGTGGTAAACCGCCCGACATAGTGCCGCTCGGCGTGGCATCTTGGTAATCAACCCCTAGGGTGAACAAGGTGCTATCGCCAATATCGGTTTCGACTATGCCGTATAGCGTGGTGCGCTGCTGCTCGTATCTGTCTTGGAATGAATCCTTATCCTGATAGGCGGCCACTACGCGGCCGCGCACAGACCCTGAATCATTTAAGGCGCTGGACACATCGACCATACCGCGCACATTATTCCATGAGCCCACACTTAACGAGGTGCTGCCCATAAACTCTTGGGTTGGGCGTTTACGGATAAGGTTAATGGCCGCCGAGGGATTACCGGCTCCCGTCATGAGTCCCGTCGCGCCGCGTACCACTTCTACTCGCTCGTAGATGGCAGTGTCGATCAGATTATCGCCATAGTTGAAGCGGGTGTCGTAGGTGGTGGGCACGCCATCGTACAGTATGCTGGTTACGGCAATGCCGCGGGCACTAATGCTGTATCTGTCATTATCCATAGGGCGGGCATTGATCCCGGCAACGCTGGTCATGGCATCAATCACGCTATTAAGCTGTTGATCGTTCATCATTTGACGGGTGATAGACGTGACCGACTGCGGCGTTTCTAAATAGGATAAATCGAGCCCCGTCGCTGTATTCATCCCTTGGGTTTTATAGCGATTGTCGTGTAAATCTTTGGCGCCAATGACATTGATGATTTCAATCTCTTTCTGGTGTTTCTTAGTCTTACCATCCGCATCGACAGTGTCTGCTACGGCATGGGGCACACTGGCTAACATGGCTGAGCACAGCAGTAGCTTTGGGTTAACGAGGGCTTGTCTGCAGACGAGTGCGATGCTGGAGAGAGGAAAAGTCTTCATAATGGTGATCTTTAATTCCATTTAGGTTGGGTTTAAATAAAGTGGGCCAGTTAGTAGCCCACACAAACGTTTCGTAAAGTTTCAGGTCTGAGCTGCGTGTTAACGTGTTTTCGGCTCAGCGCTGTCAAGCATAGGGCGCTTAAAGGCATGGCTTTGTCTAAAGGCCGCCAAGGGATTGTCGATACCGCCGGCGAAACGCAGGTTTTTCTCCCTGTCGGCGAGGTCTATCATTTGTTGGTTGTTATTCAATTGGATACGATTAAGGCAGGTGCGGACAAAGCTGTCCTTAAACAGATCGTATTGGACAAACTTGGCGGCCAAATGTGGATGTTGGGCTTGGTAGTCACGTACATTGTCCGCCACTAATTCCCAGAATTGGCTTTCACTGACGCTGGTTTGCTCATCGAGCAGCGGTGCTAAATAGCGGAAAATACAGTCAAAAATATCCAGTAAGATGTAGTTAAGCTTCATCTCTTCTTCAAGGCTTACCGCAAGGCGTTTTACATCTTCAGGTAGCGGCTTCGCGCCATTGAGTACCGCGACTTCTTCGCCTATGTCTTTCATTAAAATCTTGACTGGCACATATTCATCCAGCACTAAGATCAGGTTTTCCCCGTGCGGCATAAAGACCAGCTCGTAGGCGAAAAACGCGGGCAATAAGGGCGATAAATACAAGTTGAGGTAACGGCTTAGCCACTCTTTGGCTGGCAAGCCTGAGGCCATTATTAAGGCCGAAATCAGTGTTTTATCTTCATGATCCGTGTTCAGCAGGGCAGCTATGGTCACCAAATCTGACATAAAGGGGTTATATAGACTTGAGGATTTGAGTAGCATGTCTGGATGCCAGTCAAAACTGGTTTTGGCATCTAGCAAAAAGCAGTTAAAGCCGTCGATAGGTTCTGATAAGGCGGCGAGACCAAGATTGAATGGGCCAATGCCGAGTAGCTCAAAGACTTCACTATCAATTTCCATTTTTTTATTAGTCACTTACTTCTCCTTTGGCAGCATGCTGCCTATCCAGTGAACAGTTACCTATGGACGTAAATCCAGCTGTCTAAATAGCTATGTGGTCATCACTCTTGCAGTGATGAACGTGATTTTTAACGCTGTCCTTAGGCTATTTTTTCTGCAGTCTCTGTCTCGGTAACGGCGAGTAAATTAGCACGCAACAAAGCGTAAATACAAATCATTCTCATTTGGTGGATATGAGTTAATACTTTTAATTGACAAATAAACGGATTTGGTAAGATTAACAACGTATATGACTGCAAGGTGATCGGCTAAAAAATAAGTTTAAGAATATATAATCGAGCGATGGGACGATAAATTAACTTTAAAAGTCTATTAATACAGTTGGTTAATGAGATTGTTGATAAATAGAGGGTAATTAAGGCGTCGGTAATGTTGGCTAAGTCCGATGGGGGAGGCGTCGCTAAACTGTCAATGTAAATCCTGTGTAAAGTGCAGATTGCCGTTTTACCGTGACCATCTCCTTAACCCCTAACTATTTACAGACTATGGAGAGGTTTAGGGCTAGACCAAAAGCCTTATAAACCGCTATAGTCTTTGCCTTTGATACTCATTTTGAATCTAAGTTGTATTTGTATTATGCGCAATTGTAAGTTTGTAAATATTTTGTTTGTCTCTCTATTGTGGATCCCTCTGGCCGCTTCCTCTGCTGTGAATGAGCAGGCTCTGTGGTTCCCTCAAACCGATGTATCTCTGGATTCACGCTATCAAAGCGTTTTATTGGATAACGGTTTACGTGTGATTACAGTTGAAAATCATGATGATAAGGGATTGTCCATACGTATGTTAGTCGATGCAGGTTCATTTCAAGAGCAAGGGCAAGATCCTGGGCTGGCTCATTTCTTGGAACATATGGCCTTTAATGGTTCAAGCAATGTCGCTGAAGGTGAGATGATTGCGATGCTTGAAAGACACGGTTTAGCATTTGGGGCAGATACCAACGCGACCACGAGTATGACTAATACTAATTATCAACTCGACTTACCAAAGGCTGACATTGATAGTATTAATACGGCATTGTTTTTATTGCGAGAGACGGCTTCTGAGTTAACTTTAGATAAAGAGGCAATAGAAAGGGAACGAAAGGTTATTAAGTCTGAAGTACGCGAACGTCAATCTGTTGCACTCGCTCGGGCGCTTGATGTAGCGGACTTCATTTACGCCGGAGCTGATCTGCCTAATAAAATTGGTTTGGGGACAATCAAAGGGATGGATAACGTCACCCAAAAAGATTTAAAAAGTTTTTATCAAACTTTTTATGCCCCAAAAAATACGACCTTGATTTTAGTCGGTAATGTTACTCATAAAAAAATGATTGAACGTGTTAAACATTATTTTTCAGATTGGAGTAATGATCAATTTCAACCAGTCATCGATCCTACTTTTAAAATTATCTTACCTAAGAAACCTGAAGTTAAAGTTTTTAGCGATCCAAATGAAAACTCTCGTATTGAGATTAACTTTATCGAAAAAGAATCGCTTAAGGCTATCAGCAGCGAAACCATTTTAGAAAATTGGACCAATATGTTGGGACTGGCAGCATTAGCATATCGTATTGACCTGTTAACGTATGAAAGTGGTGGCCGTATTATGGCTCCCAGTATTTCATCGGATTTTGAGCTAGGGAATCTGCGTGTAAGTCAAATTGGGTTGGCTACAGCTGACCAAGATTGGATATATGGCCTCAATACTATGACGCAATCGTTACGCCAGATAACGGAGTATGGGTTTAGTCAGGCCGAAATTGAGCGTCAGCTGAATAAGTTAGAAAAAGAGTTGCAGCTTAATGTTGAAACCGCAGTAGATGCGACTAATGCTGCGATCGCCAACGGCGTCATGCATGCTGTAGATAATACTCGTGTTATTATATCGGCAGAATTAACACTATCTTTGTTTAATCAATTACGTCACAAGCTGACGCTCAAATCGATTAATGAGGCTTTTCGCATTAGATGGGGTACACAGCCTCCTCGTATTCATTTGACTGAGCGAAGCAATGCACAGGGGTTAGAGCAGAAGGTAGTTGAAGCATATTCTCATAGTCAGCTTGGCAGTGTGGCGCGTTATGAGGATAAAGTGGGAACTGAATTTGCTTACACCGACTTTGGTAAGCTAGGTAAAGCGCAATTAGTTAGCACTTCTGATTATGGTGGGATACTGAGCTATCGATTTGATAATGGTGTCATGCTTAATGTTAAGCAAACTGATTTTGAGCAAAGTGTTGTATATATATCTGTGCGGGTGGGTAACGGATTGATGGGACTAAAAAAAGAACAGTCACCATTAATTTACCTCTATAATGTGGGTATGGCCACTGGTGGGCTTAAAGCCCATGATATTAATGATTTGAGGCGTATATTTACGGGTTCGACCATGGGACTCGATTCGAGTGTAGATACTTCTGCATTTATCTCTAGACAGGCGGTAAAAAGTGAAGATGCACTTAATCAGCTTAGGGTTTATACGGCGTTAATGGTAGATGGCGGCTATCGTGATCAGGGAAAAACTTTTGCGATTCAGACACTCAATAATTACTTAGCGTCATACCAAAAAAGCCCTGAAGAGGTAATGGCTTATAATATTGGGTCTAAATTACATGGCGAAGATGGACGGTGGTCCGGACCATCCATAAAAGAGCTTAGTGCGTTTTCTATGTCTGACTTGAAACCAATAATGGATGACGCTATTTCCAATGGTCCAATAGAGGTAGGTATTGTTGGAGATATTTCTCCCCAAGAGGCTATTGACTACGTAGCCGAAACATTTGGTGCTCTGGCCATAGAGGCTAGCAGAACAACTGAGCGATATCAGATAGCGTTTCCGCCAATCATTAAGGAGGAAGTAACTTGGTATCACAAAGGGGAAAAAAATACAGCTCTTGCCAGTGGCTATTGGGATCTGCCAGATGCCCGTGATAGCAAACAAGCGTTGCATTTCTTATTGTTGGAAAATGTGATTCAGCAACGTGTAACAAGTGAAATTAGAGAGGCCATCGGTGCCGCTTATAGTCCATGGGTTGATCGCATGCAATCATATGATTTTAAGGACTTCGGTTATTTGGCGATAAATAGCAATACAACCGTTGCTCAAGTTGACGAGATTTTTTCAGTCTATAAGAGGGTGCTAAAATCTCTGCAAACAGACTTAATCAGCGATGATGAGCTCAAGCGAGCTGTAACCCCCATAATTGAGGCAGTCGAACAGCAGAACGAGAGTAACGGTTATTGGTTTAGTTTGACATCAACTGCACAAACTTATCCTGATATCATTGATTCTAATAGGATCACTACTGAAGATTTGCCTGCGGTGACAAGGGAAGAACTCATGGCAGTGGCTAAACTGATCGATGTCGATAAGATGCTTGAGATTAAAGTGCTTCCTGAAATTTAATGGCACTGAAACAAGCGTATTGCCGTTTGAAAGGGCGATGCAAACTCTCCATGGTTACAGAGAGCGTTGCTCTTATACAGCATAAGTTAGCCGTTCAGCCGTGAGTCTATTCCTAGTGTTATATTCAAAAAAGACGCCTTAGTGCGTCTTTTTTGTGTAGTAAAATTAAGTATACATTTTATTTTGTACTGCATACGTTTGTGTCGTTACAAATTGTGCCCTACGATAGAATTTATTATAATCAGATGATAATGTTTAGGTGTAGGTCTACTCTCAATGGAAAATAAAACAGCACGATTTACCGTATTACTTGATCCTGCCAAGAAGCAAGCTTTTGAGCAGCTCTGTGCCTCTCAAGACTTAACCCCGTCACAAGTGGTGCGCCAGCTTATTCGTGGCTACCTTGAGCAACATGATGTGAGTTATGGTCAACAAACGCCAACGCATAACCCAAAAGTGAGAAGTTAAGTTAGTTTTGCTGCAGAGAAATCAAAGTTGGCTAGCTGAAACATGATAATTTTATTATAATGCCATTATCATTTTGGTCAGAGCGAATGTCTGATGCGTCATGCTGGCTTGAGGCAGCTTATGTTATTGATAAGGCTTTGACCGTTATATTTTGTAAATTAAAGAGAGTTAGTGATGAGCGATATAATCCCACCATGTCCAAAATGTGAGTCTCCTTATGCGTATTCAGATGGCACGTTATTGATCTGCCCTGAGTGTGCTAATGAGTGGAATCCAAACGAAGAGATCGTTGATCCAGATGCCATCATCTTGAAAGATGCCGTGGGTAACTTATTAGCCGAAGGTGATAAGGTCACGTTGATTAAAGATCTTAAAGTGAAAGGCTCTTCACTGGTGCTTAAAGTCGGCACGAAAGCCGTGATCAATCGTTTCGTTGATGGCGACCACGACATCGACTGTAAAGTTGATGGTAACGGTCAAATGATGTTGAAGTCACAGTTTGTCAGAAAACAAAACTAATCATTTTAGTTGGGTTTGAATAATACCTGCGATCAGCAGGTATTTTTTTTGCCTTAAATTGGCTAATGAAAATGCAGATATGAGTATTTTTAAAGATTCTTAGCCCACTGATAGCTTAGGGAATTTATCGGATAATGCATGTAACGCCCCCATATCATAACAAGGGGCTAAACAGATAAAATACGTGTTCAATAAAACGTTTATAAAGCGCTCTATTTTGCCAACGAGCTAAATTAAGCTGTTCAGCATTATCAATATATTGTTGTTGTAATTGGGCTAATTTAGCGGCAAAGACGATGTCGTCAACGGCAAGCGTAAGTTCAAAGTTAAGCCATAAACTGCGCATATCCATGTTAACTGTGCCGATAAGGCAGTGTTCGTCATCGATCATCACCGATTTAGTGTGTAAAAGTCCGCCATTAAATTGATGAATTTTAACCCCCGCTTTAAGCAATTCGCCAAAGAAAGAGCGACTAGCCCATTTGACCATGGTGGAGTCGTTTTTACGTGGAATGATAATATTCACATCCACGCCGCGGTGGGCGGCGGTAGCTAATGCGTCGAGTAGGTTTTCACTGGGCACAAAGTAGGGGGTGGTGATAACAATTTTACGCCGAGCTTCATAAAGACTTTGCAGTAATACTTGATGGATCACTTCTTCTGGCATGCCAGGACCCGATGGGATCACCTGAACGAGTGAAGTTGCGCTGGGTAATACTGGGTTATCAATAGGTTGCTGGGGTAATTCGCGCTGGTTGGTTTCTACCTCCCAGTCCCATGCGCTAACAGCGCTGACAATCGGCACCACAGGCCCTGTGATACGTACCATCACATCAATCCATTGGCCAACACCTTGGGTTTGCTTAAAGTATCGCGGATCGATGAGGTTCATTGATCCGGTATAGCCAATGGTATTATCGATGACTACAATTTTTCGATGCAGGCGTAAATCCAGACGCCGAAAGAACATCCTTAGCGGGCTAACAGCTAAGGCACCAACGACTTGAATGCCGTGGCTACGCAGTTGGCTGGGCCATTTGGATTTGAAAAATTGGCGACTACCAGCTGCGTCAAGCAAGAGCTTTATTTTCACACCTCTAAGGGCTGCACTGATCAGGGCTTGGGCCACATTGTCGGCTTTACCACCGGGGTGCCAAATATAAAACTCCATGATGATGCTTTCTTTTGCGGCATCAATATCGGCAATGATTGAGTTTAAAATTTGCTCTGGCGTGTTTTGCAGTATTAAGTTGTTGCCGCTTAAAGAAGGAATAGCCAATTGACTGTCACACAATTGACTTATAGAAACACCATAGTGACTTTGGCAGTGTGGTTGGTGTTGAGGATGCTGGTACAGCTTGGCAAACCATTGTCCGTATGGCCTAAACATCGCTTTAGAACGAGTGGCTCGAGATTTTCCTAAGTGTAATTCGCCAAATAGCAGATAGGCGCCAATACCGATAAAGGGCAGAAAGTAGATCACCAATAACCAAGAAAATGACACCCCAATGGTGCGACGTTTAATGACCACGCGTACCGCGACAGCGCCCAATGTTAACCAATAGAGTAATACGCCAGCAATAGTCAGTATTTGATAAAAATTTTCCATAATTGTGTGGCACTTAGCCTTGGTTGTTGTAATAGGGCACGCTATGCTTGATTGTACTGATTTATCATAATAAAACGTAGCTATACACTCAAATTCGAGTCAATTATAGGTTAAGTAAGGAAAATGATTGGTTTCAACACGACTCAAAGTCGGCTTAGGGGCCTTAATGCTGCTAGTGCCGTTATTTTATATTGTTCTAGTACAGCAACTTAATGGTCGTACCGAGGTAATGATGAGCCAAGTTGAGCCCATGTTTGTATCGCAATGCCAGCAAACGAGCTCCGCAGAGGCTTTGGACAGAGATGGCTTGCTCAATATCGCGGTTTGGAATATTTATAAGCAACAGAAACCGCAATGGCAAGGGGTGTTACAACAACTGACGGCACAAAATGAGTTAGTACTACTACAAGAGGCGCGCTTAACTCACCGTTTTGCGAATTATTTACAACAACAGCATGTGGTGATGGCGAAAGGCTTTAAATGGTTGAATGTGCCTATGGGAGTGATGAACCTGTCCTGGCAATCGGCCTATGAAGCCTGTGCTTTTCAAGCTCCTGAGCCGCTTATCCGCTTTGCCAAATCGACCTTAATTGCACAATATCGGTTGTCGAACCATCAATCATTATTGGTGATTAATTTGCATGGGGTGAATTTTGATTGGCGCCTTGATTCTTACCGAGCGCAGTGGGAGCAGATCATTAAAAAAGTGGCGCTGCATCAAGGGCCTGTGGTGCTTGCTGGTGACTTTAATACTTGGCGTGAGGGACGTTTGCGGGTTGTCGAACAGCTCACTGAACGGCTTAAGCTAAAAGAAGCTAAGTATCATATTGATCATAGGCACAGAGTATTTGGCTTGCCGCTGGATCATCTTTATTACCGCGGCTTAACGTTACTTGAAGCCGAGTCATTTAAGACTAAGGCGTCAGATCACAATCCCATAGTGGCTAAGTTTACACTGATAAATTGAGTGGCCGTTTTGCAGCACTTGCCTATTGAAGTTAGGGCAGGCAGACTGGCCTCCTTTGGCGATTTTCAATAATAGGCTTTACGGTGCAGCAACTCTTACAACAGGTTTTTGGTTTCAATACGTTTCGCCCAGGTCAACAGCAAGTGGTTGAAACCATTATGGCTGGTCGCAGTGCAGCGGCTATTTTCCCCACTGGCTCGGGTAAGTCTTTATGCTATCAATTACCCGCGTTAGCCTTGCCACATTTAACGATTGTGGTGTCTCCTTTATTGGCCTTGATCCAAGATCAACTGGCATTTTTACATCAAAAAGGCATCGCGGCTGCAAGTATTGATTCCACCCAAAGCCATCAACAAACCCAAGCGGTTATGGAAGGGATCCGTCAAGGTCAGATTAAGATTTTAATGATCTCTGTTGAGCGGTTTAACAATGAACGCTTTCGGCAATTTATCTCCAATGTGCCTATCTCATTGCTGGTGGTCGATGAGGCCCACTGTATTTCAGAGTGGGGGCACAATTTTAGGCCAGATTATTTAAAACTACCTCAATATCAGCGTGATCTTGGCATTCCTCAAACCTTGTTGTTAACGGCGACAGCGACACCACAAGTGATTGAGGATATGGGGGCTAAATTTAACATTCCCCGTGATGATATTGCGCTAACCGGGTTTTATCGCGCCAATTTACACCTTAATGTTAAAGGGGTGAGCGGCGAAGATAAGCTAGCAACGTTGATTGACTGGCTACGACCTCGTCAAGCTCAGCACGGCATTGTCTATGTCACGTTACAGCAAAGTGCCGAGCAAGTGGCCAGTGCGCTTAATCGTGCCAATATAGCCGCAAAAGCTTACCATGCTGGTATGGACAGCGATATTCGTCAAGCGATACAGCGTGATTTTATGGCAGGAAATTGCCCGATCATTGTGGCGACGATCGCCTTCGGTATGGGGGTCGATAAACAAGATATACGATTTGTGGTGCATTATGATCTGCCTAAGTCGATAGAAAACTATGCTCAAGAGATAGGTCGAGCCGGACGCGATGGCTTACCATCTGACTGCTTAGTCCTTGCCAACACCGATAACCTTAATGTGTTACAAAACTTTGTGTATGGGGATACGCCCGATAAGCTAGGTATTGCGTATGTGTTACATGAAATTGTGCAAGCCAAACAACAATCGTCACAATGGGAAGTGATGCTCAATACTCTTTCAATGCAATCTAATGTGCGCCTTTTAAGCTTAAAAACCTTATTGGTGTATTTAGAGATGCTTAAGGTGATCAAACCCGCTTTTAGTTATTACGCCGAATACCGTTTTAAGTTGTTGTGCAGTGAAGAGGAGCTTATTGCCCGCTTTAGCGGTGAGCGTCAGGCATTTGTGCACGCATTGCTCTCTAGTGCAACTAAAGCCAGAGTGTGGTACAGCATCGATTTTGATGCGCTAAATCGGCATTATCCAAGTGACCGTAACCGAGTAATATCTGCTATCAATTATTTTGAAGAGAAAGGCTTAATAGAGTTGCAAACGAAGCAGATGACCGAGGTTTATCAATTGCTTGAATTCGATCAAAATATTGATGCTTTAGTGGAGAAATTACATCTGCAGTTTTTACGTAAAGAGCAAAGTGAGATTGCGCGGATCCAAGCCATGGTTGATATGCTAGGCAGTGACCACTGCTTAACCCGCCGATTATCAGCTTATTTTGCCGATGAACAGTTGACGCAAGATTGTGGTCATTGCTCGGTATGTACCCAAGGTGCAGCCGAGTTACCCCATAACACCAGATTGACGCCACTTGCGAGCAAACCTTTTGCGGCGCTGTGTGACGGATTGCTGCGCCTATTAGGCGATCGAGCCGATGCCAATATGTTAGCTCGTGCCTTATGTGGTTTACCCACGCCTTTATTTACCAAACTTAAATTACGCCGCGATCCTAATTTTGCCGTGCTAGAGTCTTATCCGTTTGCCGACGTGAAAGCCTGGTGCCAGCAACATTTAGGCTAGTGCGCTTGGCTACTGCAGTCATCATGTATCGCACTGCAAGTGCTTTATCAATAGGGCTTTTATTGCAATAAGCTTGATTGAATCGCTTTTGATTAAATAGTATTTAATCAAAAGCATTTAATTGAATAGCTCTTTATTACCATTGGGCCTTGGGTCAGCTAGAGCCTTAAATAAAGCTGATTCTGACCTGACACTCAAGTGTACTGGCAGAGTCAATTTTGCGATCTATAGCAATAATGTGGTCATATCAACAAAGGGATTGGCTCGATAGCCACTGTAGTGCACTAATTATACTCTGTAGATTGAGTAGGCTTTTTGTAACAACCTTTGTCAATATTAACCCTTTAGCTGCAATTTACTCGCTAACGTGATTAACTCTGGCGGCGTTTGACCTAAATTAAACTGTAAAGATCACATGGTGTAATTGGCTATCAGTACGTTTAGCACCTTATGTCACGCGGGCTGTAGGCAAAGGTTGAATTTCTGCTGTTATCTCTATTAATGCCAACCACTAGCAATGCAGCTTATGATTTATCTTTGACGCGAGTCATGGTGATAAAAGTGTGAGTCAGTAACGCTTAAAGATAAACATCAATTTGGAGCTAAAGACAAATACAGTGCCAAATGATTAAAAACTTAAAATAAACTACAACAATAAACTAAAAACTATTAGGGAAGCCAAGATGAAAAAATCCTTTCTTGCTGCAGCCGTTGTGCTCGTGTTAGGCGGTTTGACTGCCTGTCAACAACAGACCGTGGCACCGAGCGCGCCCGCCATGACGCAAGCGACACAATATCAATTTGAGCAGTATTCACAGCAATTTATCGATGCATTTTGGCAAGAGTCACCCACTTGGGCTCTGTACAGTGGTTATCATAAATATGATGCACAGTTAAAAGTACCTAATGCGGCCAATCGCGCGTTATCACTGCAATTTATCGATCAGCAGTTGGCGCAGCTCCAGCAGTTTGAGCCGCAATCATTGTCGGCGAATCAACTGATCGACTATCGCTTGATTGAAAATTTGCTGCTGCGGGATAAATGGGAGATAGAGACCTTTAAATCATGGCAATGGGATCCCTCGGCCTATAATGTCGCCGGTGGGTTTGCGCAGATCATCAATGAAGATTTTGCTCCGCTTGATGAACGCCTGCGCTCATTTTTAGGTCGCATGGAAAATGTCCCCGCTTATTATGTTGCCGCGCGCGCTAACATTAACAATCCAACCCTTGAACATACTCAGCTGGCAGTGATGCAAAATGAAGGGGCGTTTGCGGTTTTCTCTGATGAACTGCTGGATACGGTTAAAAGCTCAGGATTAAGCGAGTCCGAAAAAGCACTGTTTGTTAGTCGTTTTAACGCAGCAACCAACGCCATTAATGAGCATATACAGTGGCTTAAATCTTTAGAAAGTCAGCTTGAAAAAGAGGGCGCGCGCAGCTTTAGGATTGGGGAGGCGCTATACGAGCAAAAATTTGCCTTTGATATTCAGTCAGGCATGACGGCAAAAGCATTGTATGAGAAAGCGTTAGCCGATAAGGATCGCGTTCAAGCCGAAATGGCCAAGCTCACCACGCAGCTGTGGTCGACCTATTTTACCACGCCTATGCCAAGCGACAGCACAGTGGCGACTCGTCAGCTGATCGATAAATTGTCGGCCAAACACGTTAAACGGGAAGACTTTGTCAATGAGGTGCGGGCACAAATTCCTCAGTTGGTTAAGTTTGTCAACGATAAACAGTTAGTCACATTAGATCCTAACAAGCCGTTAGTGGTGCGTGAAACACCCGAATACATGCGCGGTTTTGCTGGCGCCTCAATTAGCGCTCCTGGGCCTTATGAAAAATCCAGCAATACTTATTACAATGTGACGCCACTCGATGATATGAGCGATGAGTCTGCCGAGAGCTATCTGCGCGAATATAATCACTGGATTTTACAGGTACTCAATATTCATGAGGCGATCCCAGGTCACTATACCCAATTAGTTTATTCTAATGAGTCGCCAAGCTTAGTCAAAAGCCTCTTTGGTAATGGTGCTATGGTCGAAGGTTGGGCGGTGTACACCGAGCGTATGATGCTTGAAGAGGGTTACGGTAATTTTGAACCTGAAATGTGGTTAATGTATTACAAATGGAACCTGAGAGTCATTGCCAACACCATTTTAGATTATGCCATTCAAGTTAAAGGCATGACTGAAGCTGAAGCGTTAGCATTGATGACGCAAGAGGCGTTTCAACAGGAAGCGGAGGCGCAAGGTAAATGGCGCCGCGCAACATTGAGTCAAGTGCAATTAACCAGTTATTATGCGGGTTACCGTGAGATCTATGACTTTAGAGAGGAGTTAAAGCAGGTTGAGGGGGATAAGTTTGACCTTAAATCTTTCCACGAGACCTTTTTAAGTTATGGTAGTGCACCGGTAAAATACATTCGTCAGTTGATGTTAGCGCAGCAATAACGGCTTAATACGCATTAATCTTGCTATAGCAGCGGCCTCAACATCGCAATGTTGAGGCCGCTTTTTTTATAGCATTTTTATGGGTAGCTTGACTGTTTTTCTTGTTCTGAGTCGATGTGGACTTCGGAATTGAATTCGCGCTTTTAGCCCTTTTTGTATCCGTAGAGCTTATTGGCTGCTGATATTCATGGCCGCCATATGTCGATAACCTACCTATTATCACCAGCCTGCATAATATTGAAAGCTTAATAGTGCCTGCATGGGGTGGTTGTTTTATATACTATGATTGTGTCGCTACTGTGGGTTACTTTGAGTCTAGGGTAGGGCAAATGGTGTGAGCAGTATCACGATGTGATTAAATCCTACTTAAAAGCCACGACTAGGTATAAAAAGTAATGGCATCGCATACTTAAAACATGTAACCTTAATGATAATTGTTATCATTAAGGTTCGTAGATGGACAGGGTGTTACTTATCGATGACGATCTGAGCGTAAGACAGATCGTGGCGCAAGCCTTGTATTCACAAGCTCGCCAAATTGACCATGCCAATAATGGCAAAGAAGCGCTAGACAAAGTTGAACAGCTGCAGCCGGAACTTATCATACTCGATATTGATATTTCCTGTGCAGATGGCTTTGCGTTCTTAAAATCTCGCCGCGATAGCTTGCCTGTCATTGTCATCTCCTCTAATGATAATGAAGAGACTCGAATTAAAGGCTACGAGCTAGGTGCCGACGATTTTATCGCAAAACCCTTTAGCACCAGAGAATTACAGGTCAGAGTTGCCGCGTTGCAGCGTCGTATTCAGCTGGCCCGTACTCAACCTAAGCCACAACAACGCTGCATATTTAAGCAGATGAGTTTTAATGAATTCGATTACAGTGTTGAAGTGGACGAGCGCCGAGTCATCCTGACACACACAGAGTTTAATTTGATCAAATACCTGTTTGAGCGCAAAGGCAAAGTGGTCACCAAGCAGGAGTTACAACGTGCGGTGCTTAAAAAAGAGCTAGGTCAGTTCGATCGTAACCTTGATATGCACATCAGCAATACGCGTCGAAAACTTGCCCAGACCAATCTGCCCAAAAGCATGATTAATACGGTGCGGGGACAAGGGTACAGTTTTGCCAATTAAGCGGTATATTTGCTCAAGGTTGACGGTTTTTTGTGATAGCGACTGCGAAAGTGAGCCAATTTAGTTTATCCTATGGGCATTAATATCAAGCGTACTCATTATCGGTCATGATGACATAGAGTCACTATGTCTTGCTGATGAAAATAGATTGTCTGTCCGTTATGCGTTTTATTATCGATGTAACGGCAGATGATCATTCATCAGGCCTGAGCCTATATTCAGTTTCGGGCGTAACCTTAGTGAGTGCATTTGATTGATAAGCGATTTCAGATAACAATGCCGCCCTCTGCGGCGATATAATATGAAGGAATGGATATGCGGATCAGTGCCAATTTCGATGGCGGTAATATTGATGTCATCAATCAAGATAATATAAATGATATACAGCTGGCGATCAGACCAGATGAAGGCGGGGAATTTTTTCAGTGGTTTAACTTTAAGTTGCAGGGCACTGTAGGCCAACACTATACCCTTAATATTATCAATGCTGGCTCGGCGTCTTACACCAAAGGTTGGGAAGATTACCAAGCCGTCGCCAGTTACGATCGCCAGCAGTGGTTTCGTCTGCCAACCCGTTATCAAGACGGTAAATTGACCATTGAGGTTGAACTCGATTGTGATGTGATTCAAATCGCCTATTTCGCGCCATACAGTTATGAGCGTCACCAAGATCTGCTCAGCACCGTTCAAGTACATCCTTTGGTGTCGCTAGAGCACCTAGGCCTCACTCTCGATGAGCGCGACATTACCTTAGTTAAAGTCGGCGATGAAGATCCCGATAAAGCCAATATCTGGATCACCGCTCGCCAACATCCAGGTGAGACCATGGCCGAGTGGTTAGTTGAAGGCCTGCTGACCAACTTACTCGACGGTGATTGCCCGACAGCCAAGGCATTGTTAGACAAAGCTAATTTCTACATAGTACCGAATATGAATCCCGATGGCGGCGTTAGAGGCCATTTACGCACTAATGCTGCGGGCGTCAACCTTAACCGCGAATGGCAAACCCCTTCACTGGAGAAAAGCCCCGAGGTATATCATGTTGTGAACAAGATGCAGCAAACTGGGGTGAATTTATATTACGACGTGCATGGTGATGAAGGCTTACCTTATGTGTTTTTGGCCGGCTGCGAAGGCGTGCCGCGCTTTAACGAAAAAATGGCACAGTTACAGCGTCGCTTTGTCGATGCTTTGTTACTAACCAGCGCCGATTTTCAAGATAAATTTGGCTACGATAAAGATGAGCCGGGCAAGGCGAACCTTACGGTTGCTTCAAACTGGGTAGCCGAAACTTTTGGCTGCTTGTCCAATACTTTGGAAATGCCCTTTAAAGATAATGCGAATATGGCTGATCCTATGTCGGGGTGGTCGCCAGAGCGCTGTATCTATTTAGGTGAAGCCTCGTTGTTGGCCATGTTGGCCGTGGTTGACGATATTAAGTAATGGAGGGCTGATATGGCGTTGATACAATGTCCAAATTGTAATAAGCGCATATCCAGCCTAGCGAAAACGTGTCCTCACTGCGCGGCTAAATCCAGTGGTGACAATGAATCGCTTAATCGGATAAGCCATATTAGACGCAGTAACCAGTTAATGAATCATAGTTTTTTTGCTATGACATTATTCATCGCTGGGGTGGTGATTTGGTTTTGGGGCGGAGAGCCTGCCGAAGGTGCACGGGCTAACATTGCTGGTGTGTGCGTAGTGTTTGGGTTTGTGGGTTACCTTATTGCCAGAGTGCGAATAGTATTACATAAACGGAAAAGTGTATGAGTGACATTAATAAAGTAATCGATGAGATGCCAGATGAAGTGTATGCGCGGCTATTAAGCGCTGCGGAATTGGGCAAGTGGGATGATGGCAGTGTGTTGTCTGATGAACAAAAAGAGCAAACCTTACAACTGGTGATGCTCTATCAGGCAAGAAGATTAAATCAAACCGACCATTTTACTATAGGTAACCAAGGTACCCTAAACGAGCTGTCTAAAGCAGAGCTTAAAAAACAGTTTAAAGGCGAGAGCATCGCCGCGTTTAAAGCCGAAGAGTTATAATCAAACAATCCCCCTAACCATTGATTTTAAACGTTAGTTTTTAACCATGGTTAGGGGCTTATTTTAATCTTCGGTTAACTCCCCAAACAGGTCCTGCTGCATCATATCGCGAATTTGCGCCGAACTATAATCGGTAGACAATAGATAGTGCAGTTTGGTTAACGCCGCTTCTGTGGTCATATCAAAGCCACTGATCACCCCAGCTTGTGCCAACGCATTACCCGTGGCATAGCCGCCCATGTTCACCTTTCCCTGCATGCACTGGGTTAAATTAACTAAGATCACTCCGCGTTCGTTTGCGCGGCGTAAGCAGTCGAGCAATTCAGGATTTTGCGGTGCATTACCTACGCCATAAGTTAATAAAATTAACGCCTTAACTGGTTGCTGTAGAATATTGTCGATAATGGCTGTGGTGATGCCAGGATATAAGGTAACCACGCCAATCGGTTGCGGGCTAATATTGTTCACTTTAAGGGTATTGGCTTGTGATTGGCTGATCTTGCCTGCGCGCAGACGGATTTTAATCCCGGCTTCAATTAACAGCGGAAAGTTAGGCGAGGCGAAAGCGTCAAAGCCATCGGCATGGGCCTTAGTGGTTCGATTGCCTCTAAACAACTTGTTATTGAAGAACAAACACACTTCGGCCACCGGGTAGTTTGCCGCGATATACAAGGCGTTAAGCAAATTGGTTTGTCCATCGGATCGCAGCTGCGCCAATGGAATTTGCGAGCCGGTGACAATCACAGGCTTGGTGAGCCCCTGCAACATAAATGAGAGCGCCGAGGCGGTAAAGGCCATGGTATCTGTGCCATGCAAAATCACGAACCCATCGTATTTGTCGTAGTTAGCCTTGATATCGTTGGCGATCATCTGCCAATCGTTGGGCGCCATGTTGGATGAGTCGATTAACGGCTGGTATTCATGAATGACAAAGCTAGGCATCTCTGCATGGAAAAACTCTGGCATATCGTTAACACAATCGGTTAAGAACCCGGGTACCGGCGCGAAGCCGTTATCGGTTTTTTGCATGCCAATGGTGCCACCCGTATAGGCAACGTAGATTGAGCGTTTTGTCATAATAATGGTGGTTGGTTAATCGCAAGGGTAGCGCGATTATACTGGGGATGGCATTAATAAAAAAGCTCACTACGGATAAGCGCTTAGCAATTGCCCATAATCTGTCTTTACTCTGGTTATTCTCTGTCTGAGGCGGGACGTTACCTAAAATCTGCAGGCGCTAACATATCCATAGCAGAATCACATGGAGACGGCAATATTAGTTATTGCAATGATTTATGTACATGATTGATAGTGAGTCGCAATAAAAAAGCCCCAGCGATAATGCGAGGGCTTTTTTTTGATTAACACCTGTCGTTATTGTTTAATCTGTGAGATTAAAAATTACAGGTATCGCAGTAGAGATACACACCATTTGGGTCGTCAAAGGCACTGAACTCTTGAGCAAATTTACTCCATTGACCAATGATTTTATCTGCTAACTGGCTGTTTGATGCCGACTCAGGCAAATAAGCCGCGACACTGGCAAACATTTCCTGAATAAATAGCTCTTGTGGTGTGAGCTCCTGCTCAATCACGCGAGTGTCAAACTTATCCAATTTAGCCAGCTCAGACGCCTTGGATACGGCTTGATCAAGATCGCCCAATGCATCCACTAATCCCAAATCGAGGGCTTTTTTACCAGACCAAACACGACCTTGGGCGATGCTGTCGACCTCGGTCAATTCCATATCGCGCTCAGTGGCAACCAGTGAAATAAAGTCATGATAACCACGCTCAATCTGACGTTGAATGATCTGCTTTAACTCAGGGCTAATGCCCTTAGCGAGCGAGAATGAGGCTCTGTCTGATGTTGATACTCCATCTGTGTACACGCCAAGGGAAGCCAATGAATCTTCAAAAGTCGCGACCATGCCAAAGATACCAATAGAGCCTGTTAGGGTCGTTGGCGTGGCAAAGATATAATCGGCGCTGGCCGAGATCCAGTAACCACCAGAAGCTGCATAACTGCCCATGCTGACAACCACTGGCTTACCTGCGCTTTTCAGTGCAAGCACCTCTTGGCGGATCTGTTCGGAGGCAAACGCACTACCACCAGGGCTATCGACGCGTAACACAACCGCTTTGACTTTGTCATCAAAGCGCGCTTTACGCAGTAGGGCTGAGGTACTTTCCCCCCCAATCTGGCCAGCAGGTTGACTACCATTAAGAATATTGCCTTTGGCCACAATGATGCCAACGGTGTCTTGTATCATCAGAGGTGGTAACTCTTGCACCAGCGTGCGGTAATCATAATAATTTATTTGCTTATATTGATGACCTTCTTTGGCTTTACCCACGTTATCTATCATGGCTAAACGAAAGGCCTCGGCCGAGGCCAGTTTATCGACCCAGCCCATATTCACGGCCATTTCTGCCGAACGGCCTTTGGCTTTATCTAGCTCGACAAGGTACTGCTCAGATGTGAGCACCAAATCACTTTGCTCAAGACCGCGATTACGGGCAACCGTTTGCTCGTAACTGGTCCAAATATCGTTAAGTAAGGCGCTGTTAGCTTCTTTGGCTGCTGCTGACATATCGTCGCGAACGAAAGGTTCAACCGCAGATTTAAAGGTGCCAACCCGAAACACATGCGCCTTAATTTTAAGTTTGTCTAACGCCGATTTATAATATTGGCGATAACGACTTAGGCCATCAATTTCAACTCCACCTTGTGGATTTAGATAGATGGTGTCGGCGAAAGAGGCTAAGAAATATTGATTTTGGCCATACCAGTTGCCCATGGCAATGATCGGTTTGTCTGACGCTTTAAAGCGTTCTAACGCCTCACCGATACTTTGCAGCTTACTGATCCCCGTGCCTCTGAGTTCACCAATATCGAGTACAATTGCGGCGATGCGATTATCGCTGGCGGCGTTATCTATGGTGCGTAACAGATCGGCCAGCAAAATCTCACCATCGACATCGGCGCCTTGATTGCTTTTCATCACTGCTTCTATGGGATCAACTTGACGTAACTGCTCTACCACAGTGCCGGATAAATTGAGCACTAACGCAGAGCCATCTTCAACGGTAGGCAGCTCGTCACTGTTCATGGCAACCACAATGAGCACGAGGAAACCGAAAAAGAACAGGTTAAGTAATAGTTTGCGAGTACCATTAAGGCCTTTCCACAAACCGATTAAGATCCTTTTAAAAACTGAGGGTTTAGCGGACATCATCCACTCCTATATTAGCTAGATTTCCCTATGCTAACTGAAAATCCTCTTTGGGGTGAAACACAATTGTAAATGAATCTTTTCATAGCCCTTTGATTGTGTATTGAGCTTAAAACAAACAACGGGTATGCTAGTTTAAATCACTTGTTTAAAAAGGATGTTTGAATGTCGTTTCCACATTTATTAGAACCCTTAGATCTTGGATTCACTCAACTCAAGAACCGTGTGCTCATGGGCTCCATGCATACTGGGCTTGAAGAAGAAAAGGGCGGTTTTGAGAAACTGGCAGCATTTTATCAAGAGCGAGCTAAAGGGGGCGTAGGGCTAATTGTCACTGGCGGAATAGCCCCTAATTTACGCGGCCGCTTAGCCCCACATGCCTGTCAATTAAGCTTTCCGTGGCAAGTGGCTAAGCATAAAATAGTGACCGATGCGGTCCATGAGGCTGACGGTAAAATTTGTATGCAAATTTTGCATGCCGGGCGTTATGGGTACCACCCGTTTTCACAGGCACCAAGCAAAATCAAATCGCCAATCACTCCATTCACCCCCTCGGCCATGTCGTCTCGACAGGTGAAAAACACGATAAAAGATTACGCGACATCGGCGGCCTTGGCTAAAAAAGCCGGTTATGATGGTGTCGAAGTCATGGGATCGGAAGGGTATCTTATTAACCAGTTTATCTGCTCGCGTACCAATAAGCGTGAGGATGAATGGGGCGGTACATTTGATAATCGCGTTCGCTTTCCCATCGACATCGTCAAGGCGATACGGGCTAAGGTTGGCGCTGACTTTATTATTATTTTCCGTCTATCTATGTTGGATCTGGTGGATAATGGTTCGAGCTGGAATGAAGTGGTCAGTTTAGCCAAATCCCTTGAGCAGGTTGGGGTGTCGATTATCAACACAGGTATTGGCTGGCATGAAGCTAGGGTACCAACCATTGCTACCAGTGTTCCGCGCGGCGCCTTTGCTTGGGTGACTGAGCGACTCAAGCAAGAGGTTACTGTACCGTTAATTGCCACCAACCGCATTAACACGCCCGAAATAGGTGAGCAGATCATAGCCTCTGGGCAGGCCGACATGGTGTCGATGGCGCGCCCCTTTCTTGCCGATGCCGAGTTTGTTAACAAAGCCGCCGCAGGTGAAAGTGAGCTGATTAATACCTGTATTGGTTGTAATCAGGCTTGCCTGGATCATACCTTTGCCCTTAAGCGTGCGACCTGTTTGGTTAACCCAAGAGCCTGCTATGAAACTGAGCTTAACTTTACTCCAGCTGCGACCAAAAAGCGCATTGCCGTGATGGGCGCTGGCCCTGCTGGCATGGCATTTTCAATCTATGCGGCTATGCGTGGCCATCACGTCGTGGTATTTGAGGCGAAAAGTGAGGTGGGAGGTCAGTTTAATTTAGCGCGTAAGATCCCAGGTAAAGAAGAGTTTAATGAAACCATTCGCTACTTTACTGAGCAGATGAAACGCCATCATGTTGAGCTTAGACTCAACACGCGTCTCGATGCTTCTGTGGTACGTGATGAAGCCTTTGATGAAGTTGTGATTGCGGCAGGCGTCGTGCCGCGCCACCTAGAACTTCCTGGTTTTGATAACCCTAAGGTGGTGACCTATCAGCAGGTGCTTAGCGGTGAAGTGAACGTTGGTGAGCGGGTAGCCTTGATTGGTGCGGGCGGTATTGGCTTTGACATGGCGCATTATCTTGGTGAACGTGAGTCTAGTACCCTGCAACCGGACAAGTGGTTTAAGCAGTGGGGCATTGATAAGACGTATGCCGAGCGTGGCGGGCTCACTGAGCCAGAGCTTTTGGCGCCTGAGCGGCAGATTTATTTACTGCAGCGTAAAACCAGTAAAATGGGTAAAGGGCTGGGTAAAACCACCGGCTGGATCCATCGCTCTGTGTTAAAACATCATCAAGTGCAAATGTTAACAGGAGTAAACTATGACCACTTCGATGAACAAGGTTTGCATATCAAGGTGGGTGATGACTCACGCGTGCTTGACGTCGATAATGTTATCTTGTGCGCTGGCCAAGAGTCGAATCGTACTTTGGTTGATGAGATGAAAGCAACGGGATTACCCGTGCACCTGATAGGCGGCGTCGACGTTGCAGCAGAGCTGGATGCTAAACGCGCTATCCGTCAAGGGGCTGAACTAGCCATCGCGCTGTAGCCACTATTCTATGTATCACAATGGACCGCCAGCTATTGCTATTTGCATGTAGTAGTACCGTTATCTGATTAAAAGCTAACTTTAATAAGTTAGCTTTTTTCATTAGCGCTGGTATGAATATCAGTGGCACTGGGACTTAAGCTTAATTGGTAATGTAATGAGGTATTAGGCCAAATATTTTAGTGCGTGCCTCAACCTTGTTTAGTGCAATCAGTTTGTAAGTAGAACGATATACATTGTACCTTAATTAGAGAGTCAAAGTGACTATCCGAATGTTGATACTATAGAGGATGGATTAACAATCCATTGACCTTTATCTAATGGGTCGATATCATCTTTAGGTACTGCACTATTATTTAAATATGTAATATTTATGACTTTATATGGAAATGATGATTATGAATAAGTTTAAATTTAAATATCTGATAGCTGATTTAATATTAATCAGTGCCTCTGCTAATGCAGCCGATACCGTTACAATTGTTGTGTCAGGGGAGTATACACCAAGGTTAAACAACCAGTTTAAGGTTGATAAATTATGATTCTAAATAAAATTCCACATTATTGCTATTTATCTTAGTGATAATGACTCTGTTTTTTGTCTATTTATATCATTCAGGTGATGATTCCTTTGTCTCTACAGCTCACGGAGAACATGGAAGTCCATCTCTCGAATTGATTAATGATAGCAGTAATGCGCTTGACAATAATGACGATAAGTCAATTGCTGACGTCAAAGGCCAAAGTCATAAGATAGAAAAGAAGGAGATAAACATCAGCGACATTGGTGAGACACTTTATTAGTCGGTCGTAAGTGATAAAGTTGTCGATGGAGTTGCTCTAGCAGCAATAATGACATCTTCAGCGTATAGAGAGATTGTTAAAGCGCTTCCCAATTATACTAATAACGAGTTTGATACTGTTGAGTATGAAAACCGTATTAGTGACTATATAAACAAGTCAGATGTCAATCCACTCCTTAGTGATTATGATGTCGCTTGTAATAATGACGTTTGTTTTGGCTATTTTGCTTCTGAATCTAAAGATGAATTAGATGATTTTTTTATTGAGTTTATTCGTGGGGATAGTTCACCGACTCATAAATCGGGTTTTGTTAACTCTATGGAAGTTCATAATTCCGACACTGGAATTTTTGAGTACCGTATTTCTTTTAACTCCAATCCTGAAGTGAAATCGATAACTGTACCTAGATAAAGTGAACCAAATTACTGTTTTATGATTTCCAATACATAAAAAGGCTAACCGAAAAGGTTAGCCTTTTTTATTGAGTCAATGGCTGGATATTATTAAGCCAGCAATGCTGTTAATTATCTGCGATAGTCTTAATAATGAGCCTAAGAGTCAGGATGACTAATAGTCGTAATCCTTGCACGTTTAGCACAATGACAATCCTTAAGCATCAAGGATTAGCATTTCAGTTGATTTTGTTTTGACTGATTAACCGTTGTGGCAGAGCTGTTGTTCGAGCTTGACGCACGAGTGATGACCACATTAGCGCCTTGAGCCGATAAGGCTAAGTCCACATCGCCATCGGGATGACAGCAACAAGGCAGACATTCATCGGCTTCCAGTTCAACTAAAGGCTCAGTATGGTATATCACCGAGCCATGATTGAGTTTGGTTTTACAGGCGCCACAAAAGCCGTTTCGGCATTCTGAAAAAACCTTAACGTTTTTCTGTTCCAGTGCCTGTAACAGGCTGACGTGCTGCTCAGTATAGAGCAGCACGGGCTGGCCTTGTAGGCTGACAATGGGCGCTTTTTTAAAGGTCGCTTGCTTAAACGTCATGCGTATAATTATTTAACATCTATTTATGAAGCTATGATTGCTCACGTTATGGTGACTAAGAATAGGATGCACCTATTTAGCCATGCAGGCTGCTCCGTCACTCAATCACAGAGCTATATGATTACAGATCAAAATCGGCAAACTGACTTTCATCGACTGAAGAGTCAATTTGGCCCACAAGGTAAGATGATACTTCTACTTCTTGCGGCGCGACCTGTACTGAATCACTTTCTAGCCAGTTTTTCATCCACGGCAGCGGGTTGCTTTGATCCGCGTAAGGGCTGACTAAGTTGACCGATTTCATACGTTCGTTAGTAATATATTCAACGTATTGACATAAGATCTGTTCGTTAAGACCAATCATAGAGCCATCTTTGAATAGGTATTTTGCCCACTCTTTTTCCTGCTCTGCCGCTTTGATAAAGATGTCAGTGGCTATCTGCTCACACTCTTTGGCAATGTCGCCCATCTCTGGATCGTCTTTACCCGCTTGCATAATCTTAAGGATATGCTGGGTACCATTTAGGTGAAGCGCTTCATCCCGGGCGATCAATCGAATAATTTTAGCGTTACCTTCCATTACTTTACGTTCAGCGAATGCAAAAGAGCAGGCAAAGCTGACATAAAAACGAATCGCTTCTAATACGTTAACCGACATCATGCACAGATACAGGGCTTTTTTGATCTCACGCTGGGTGACCACGACTTGCTTACCGTCGATCTCGTGCGTACCTTCACCAAACAAATGGAACGCTTGAGTAAGCACAATCAGCTTATCGTAGTACTCGGCAATATCACTAGCACGCTTGAGGATCTCTTTATTGGCAACGATATCGTCAAATACTACCGATGGGTCGTTAACAATGTTACGGATAATGTGAGTGTATGAGCGTGAATGAATGGTTTCAGAAAACGACCAAGTTTCAATCCAGGTTTCAAGCTCTGGCAGCGAAACTAAGGGGAGAAATGCCACGTTAGGTGAGCGCCCTTGAATCGAGTCAAGCAGTGTTTGATACTTTAGGTTTGAGATAAAAATATGCTTTTCGTGATCGGGTAACGCCGCATAGTCGATTTTGTCTTTGCTGACATCAACTTCTTCCGGACGCCAGAAAAACGATAGTTGCTTTTCGATTAACTTTTCAAAAACTTCATATTTTTGAATATCATAACGCGCTACGTTAACTGATTGCCCCATAAACATGGGTTCCAGTGAAGCATTATTAGCGGTTTGACAAAATGTAGAATAGGCCATGTTTCTATCTTCCGACAATGGGGGCTTAGCCCCCATATATTAACGTTAAATACAGATGATAAACATCAAGTGATTAGATCTTACACGCGCCGCCAGCGCAACTATCGTCCTCTTTCTCAATGGCGGTGATATCGTCATGACTATCTGAAGCGCCATCTCGAGTGTTGTGATAGTAAAGTGTCTTCACGCCGTATTTGTAAGCGGTCAATAGATCTTTTAGCAACACTTGCATAGGGACTTTTGACCCAGGGAAACGACTTGGATCATAATTAGTATTGGCAGAAATCGATTGGTCGACAAATTTCTGCATTAACCCCACTAATTGCAAATAACCATCGTTGTTCGGCATTTGCCATAATAGTTCATAGCTATGCTGATATTTTTCAAAGTCAGGTACCACTTGTTTAAGCTGACCATCTTTACTGGCTTTAACGCTGATCAATCCGCGTGGAGGTTCAATGCCATTGGTGGCATTTGAGATCTGTGATGAGGTCTCTGATGGCATCAGGGCCGATAGCGTAGAGTTACGCAGGCCATGAGTCATTATCTCTTCACGCAGAGTTTCCCAATCAAGGTGCAGTGGCTCGTCACAAATTTTATCCAAATCACGCTTATAGGTGTCTATAGGTAAAATGCCTTTGGCGTAATTGGTCTCATGGAACAAGGGGCAAGCGCCTTGTTCTTTTGCCAAGTTCACCGAGGCTTTCAATAGATAATATTGGATAGCTTCAAAGGTTCTGTGGGTAATGCCGTTGGCTGAACCGTCTGAGTAACGTACCCCTTCTTTAGCCAAGTAGTTGGCGAAGTTAATCACGCCTATCCCTAAGGTACGACGGTTCATCGATGCTTTATGAGCCGAGGTGATAGGGTAATCTTGATAATCGAGTAGATTATCAAGCGCACGTACAGCAAGGTCAGCTAATGGCTCTAGCTCTTCAAGATTCTTAATTGCACCCAAGTTAAGGGCTGATAAGGTACATAGTGCGATTTCACCGTTAGGATCGTCAACATTGTTCAATGGCTTGGTTGGCAGTGCAATTTCTAAACATAAATTAGATTGACGCACTGGGGCTACTTTTGAGTCGAATGGACTGTGAGTATTACAGTGATCAACGTTTTGAATATAGATACGGCCAGTAGAAGCGCGCTCTTGCATCATTAACGCAAATAGCTCAACGGCTTTAATCTGTTTCTTACGAATGCTGTCATCGGCTTCATACTGCAGATAAAGACGTTCAAACTCGGCTTGATCTTCAAAAAATGCATCATACATGCCAGGTACGTCAGATGGGCTGAATAGGGTTATCATGCCGCCTTGGATCAGGCGCTGATACATCAACTTGTTGATCTGAACCCCATAGTCCAAATGACGAATACGATTATCGTCAACACCACGGTTGTTTTTCAATACCAGCAGTGATTCAACTTCTAAATGCCACATAGGGTAGAAGAGGGTCGCTGCGCCGCCACGAACGCCGCCTTGTGAACACGACTTAACCGCGGTTTGGAAATACTTATAAAAAGGTAAGCAACCCGTGTGGAAAGCTTCGCCGCCACGAATTGGGCTACCTAGTGCACGAATGCGACCAGCATTAATACCAATGCCGGCACGTTGTGATACGTACTTTACAATCGCTGATGCGGTGGCATTGATTGAGTCTAAGCTATCACCACATTCAATCAGTACACACGAGCTGAACTGACGCGTAGGAGTACGCACACCCGCCATAATGGGCGTAGGTAGTGAGATTTTAAAGGTCGAAGTCGCATCATAGAAGTTTTTTACATAATCTAGACGCGTCTCTCTTGGGTATTTGGCAAACAAACATGCCGCAACCAGGATATATAAGAACTGGGCGCTCTCATAAATCTCATGACTAACTCGGTTTTGTACCAAGTATTTGCCTTCGAGCTGTTTGACGGCAGCGTAAGAGAAGTTCATGTCGCGCCAGTGATCGATATGCTCATCAAGCAAATCAAGCTCTTCGCGAGTGTAGTCACTAAGAATGTGATTATCGTATTTGCCCATCTCCACTAGCTTAACGACATGATCATACAGCTTGGGTGGTTCAAATTGACCATAGGCTTTCTTGCGTAAATGGAAGATAGCTAAACGAGCAGAGAGAAACTGATAATCAGGTGATTCTGGCGAGATTAAATCTGCGGCAGCCTTAATAATGGTTTCATGGATTGCTTCAGTTGGAATCCCATCATAAAACTGAAGGTGAGAACGTAATTCCACTTCAGAGACAGAGACATTTTTTAGTCCTTTTGCCGCCCAAGTGATCACTCGGTGGATCTTATCGAGATCGATAGTTTCACGTTCGCCACTGCGTTTAGTGACTTGCATAGTGCTGTTCATTGAAGATAAGCCTTGATTAAATATTGCGGTCAAATGAGTTGAAAAAAAACACGCAACGTTTCCCTGTCAAAACAATCGAAAAGTTAACGAAAAATACCCAAATACAACTTAGGTTCTAGTGGCTTCGATCGTCACCCACACACAATATATGGTGTTATATAAAATATAGGATACAAGATAGTGAGGTTGGCGACATTTTGCAAGTGAGATTTTAGGGGACAAGTTGTGGATATCTTGGGGGTAAAAATTAGGGTTAGTAATGGCTAACCTTTAAGCCTTGTTTTCAATTATGCTTGCTCGTTTGAAGTCACTTTTGAGCGATCAAATTTAAACGAATAGAACGCTAGTTATATCATCGATCGTGGCGATCGTTTATTCATCACTGGACTTAAGGTTGCGATCCTAGCACTGTTAATATTGCTCAATCCGTTTCAAAGTAACAGCTTACTAGCAATGATAAAGTGACACTGCAGAACAACATTTCATTGAAACGCCGTTAAACTCATGGCTGATTTTGTTAAATCAGCGCCAACAAACCGCTTTCCAATAAACTGTTTATATTGCGATTAATGCGATTTGCTAGCTATAACGGTTAGTTTACGCGTAGTGGCTTACAGAAGCCTGAGTCATAAAATCGATAATGGCTTGCGGTTTATCAAAGCGCACTTGGTGCGGCCAATGAGTAGGATTATCATCTGCTGCAATATAACCCCACATGGCAATAGCGCCAACCATGTGGCTATTTTGCGCCGCTTCAAGATCGCGCCGTGCATCACCTATATAGATGATGTTATGTGCATGGCAGCCCAGCTGTTGTGCTGCTAACAGCATAGGCGCTGCGGCAGGTTTACCTTGGGTGGTAGTGTCGCCGCTGATAATGCTGCTCATATAATCGATAAGGGGCTGTTGCCCTAAGCGCAGTGTGGCTAATAAAGGGCGGGCAAATCGTGCTGCCTTATTCGTGACAACACCGAAGGCAATGCCATTATCCATTAAATAGTGCAGTACCTCTGTTATGCCATCAAACAATCTAGCATGGTCGCCATTAATGCGCTGATAGTGCGTGAGCAGCGCTTGTTGTAGTTCGGCTTTGCGCTTAGCATTTAAGGTAGGCTGCGCCGCAGTGATTAGGGCTAAACTGCCATTGGATGCGGCGTCACGTACATCTTCAAGCGCAACACTGGGGTAATCGAAATCGTGCAGAGCCAGATTCAGCGCCGCCACAAGATCGGGCGCGGTATCAACCAGGGTGCCGTCTAAATCAAACAGCACCCCGAGGATCGTGCTATTAGGCATCGTCATTTTTGATAGTCGCTATCATGTAATTGACATCGAGACTCTTGGTATAACGAAACATGCCGCTCATCGGGTTGTAAGTGATCCCTGTGGCGTCGCTGCAGATAAGCTCGGCATGATCAGCCATCGCGATAAGCTCGGCGGGTTTGATGTACTTATTATGATCATGGGTGCCTACGGGTAACATCTTCAGCAGATATTCAGCGCCCAGTACCGTTTCTATATAGGCACGAATATTACGGTTAATAGTTGAGAAAAACACATAGCCACCAGGTTTAACCATGTCGCTGCAAGCTTGAATGACAGAGGCAGGGTCGGGGACATGTTCAAGCATCTCCATGCAGGTGACCACATCATAAGTACCAAGGTGGTTATCGCGGTGGGCTTCAGCGGTATCTTGAATATAATTGAGCTCAACACCGGTCTCAAGCGCATGTAGACGAGCGACGTCTAATGGCTCTGTTCCCATGTCTAACCCATCCACTTTAGCACCAATGCGGGCCATACTCTCAGACAGGATCCCACCGCCGCAGCCGACATCTAATACCCGTTTACCAAACAGGCCACCGACCGTTTGGTCGATAAAGTTCAGTCGTAGCGGGTTGAGTTTGTGAATAGGCTTAAACTCGCCTTCTGGATCCCACCAGGTTTCTGCCATCTTTTCAAATTTAGCGATTTCCTGTGGATCAACATTGCTATGGTTAGACACTCTTGGACCTCTCATCGAGATTTTATTGTGGTTGCTATTATACCGATAGCAATCAATAAACAAAGGATAATCAATCAGGTTACGCAAGCCTGGTGGTGACTTTGCTGTCAAAGCATACAGGGTTTGATTTGAGTCAATGTTTATCGGTTTAATCATATATTTGCTGGGAAATATCAATAGGGTCTAGCGACAATATTTATCTGTGTTAGAATGCCAAATCACGTTTTCAGGCTTGATACAACACTGTTTTATTTTCATACAGTGGGTTGTCGGCTAAATTTCAAGGGATCGAGCAGTTTATGACTGATCTGGCTTCATCTATAACACCAATTAATATTGAAGACGAATTAAAGAATTCATATTTAGATTACGCCATGAGCGTTATCGTTGGCCGAGCTCTACCTGACGTAAGAGACGGACTCAAACCCGTTCACCGTCGCGTGCTGTTTGCGATGAACGAACTCAAGAACGATTGGAACAAACCCTATAAAAAATCGGCACGTGTTGTCGGTGATGTTATCGGTAAGTATCACCCACATGGTGATACCGCGGTTTACGATACTATCGTTCGTCTAGCACAGCCTTTCTCCATGAGATATCCACTCGTCGACGGCCAAGGTAACTTTGGTTCTGTCGATGGTGACTCCGCGGCGGCGATGCGTTATACCGAAATCCGCATGGAAAAATTAGCCCATTCACTGTTGGCTGATTTAGAGAAAGAAACGGTCGATTTCGTGCCCAACTACGATGGCACCGAATTTATTCCTGCAGTATTACCTACGCGTGTACCAAATCTGTTAATTAATGGTTCATCGGGTATTGCTGTTGGTATGGCGACCAATATTCCACCACACAACCTAAATGAAGTTGTACAAGGCTGTTTAGCCTTGATTGAGGAGCCTGGTCTCTCAATCGAGCAGCTGATGGAATATATCCCGGGTCCTGACTTCCCAACTGCTGCATCCATTAATGGTCGTAAAGGCATTATCGATGCCTATAAGACTGGTCGTGGCCGTGCCGTTATGCGCGCCAAGGCGGAAGTCGAGACTGAAGACAATGGCCGTGAACGCATTATCGTTCATGAGATCCCTTATCAAGTGAACAAGGCTCGCCTAATCGAAAAGATCGCCGAGCTGGTTAAAGATAAGAAGATTGAAGGCATTAGCGGCCTGCGCGATGAGTCAGATAAAGACGGTATGCGTATCGTTATCGAGATTAAGCGCGGCGAAGTGGGTGAGGTTGTCCTTAATAACCTTTATGCCCAAACACAAATGCAGTGCTCTTTCGGTATTAACATGGTGGCATTGACCAATGGTCAGCCTAAGTTATTCAACCTAAAAGAGATGCTCGAGTGTTTCATCCTTCATCGTCGTGAAGTGGTGACTCGCCGTACCGTGTTTGAACTGCGTAAAGCTCGTGAACGTGCTCATATCTTGGAAGCACTTGCCATTGCTCTAGCTAACATCGATCCGATCATTGCCGTTATCAAAGCCTCTCCAACGCCAGCCGAAGCGAAAGTAAAACTTGTTGCGCAAGGTTGGGAGCTTGGCAATGTGCAAGGCATGCTTGAGAAAGCGGGTGATGATGCCGCGAGACCAGAATGGCTTGAACCAGAGTTTGGTATTCGTGATGGCAAGTATTTCTTAACCGAGCAGCAAGCTCAAGCGATTCTCGAACTTCGCCTACATAGATTAACTGGGCTTGAGCACGAGAAGATCCTATCTGAATATGAAGAGCTATTGGTTCTTATTGCCGGATTACTATTAATCCTTCGTAGTCCTGAACGTTTGATGGAAGTGATCAAAGAAGAGCTTGAAGAGATTTTAGAGCAGTACGGTGATGCACGACGCACCGTTATTAATGCCAACGAAATTGACATGAGCCTTGAAGATCTGATCAACGAAGAAGATGTGGTCGTGACCCTGTCTCATCTTGGTTATGCTAAATACCAACCTCTGTCTGACTACCAAGCTCAGCGTCGTGGTGGTAAAGGTAAAGCAGCGACTAAGGTTAAAGATGAAGATTTCGTCGAAAAACTATTGGTCGCCAACACCCACGATACCATCTTGTGCTTCTCTGACTTTGGTAAGATGTACTGGCTGAAAGTGTATCAACTACCGTTAGCCAGCCGCACCGCCCGTGGTCGACCCATTGTGAACTTGTTGCCACTGTCTGATGGTGAACATATCACGGCAATCTTACCTGTACGTGAATACGCTGAAGATAAGTTTATTATCATGGCGACCTCGCACGGCACAGTGAAGAAAACCGCATTAACCGCCTACAGTAACCCACGTGCTAACGGTATCATTGCCGTTAACCTGAAAGATGGCGATCAGCTTATTGGTGTCGATATTACCGATGGTAATGACGATATCATGTTGTTCTCTAACGAAGGTAAAGTGGTTCGATTCAATGAAAAAGCCCGTAACTCTGAGACGGGTGAAGTGAAAATCGATCCTGAAACTGGCGAAGAGATTATAGCCCTGCGAGCCATGGGCCGTACGGCAACCGGTGTACGCGGTATTAAGCTAGAAGAAGGCCACAGTGTGGTTTCACTTATCGTGCCAAAAGGTGATGGCGATATCCTCACCGTGACCGAAAATGGTTATGGTAAACGTACAGCCTTGTCTGAGTACCCGGCTAAGAGCCGTGGCACTAAAGGGGTGGTTTCTATCAAGGTCAGCGAACGAAACGGTGCCGTTGTCGGTGCAGTTCAAGTTGGCGAAAATGATGAAATCATGCTGATCAGCAACAAGGGTACCTTGGTGCGTACTCCAGCAACTGGCGTATCGAGCATTGGTCGTAACACTCAAGGTGTGACTATCATTCGCACCGCAGAAGATGAGAAAGTGGTCGGTCTGCAGCGTATCGATGAGATCCAAGATGAGGTCGAACTCGATGAAGAGGGTAATCCTATCTTAGTCGACGCTCATGAAGCGCCTATTGAGGCTGCATCGGGTGATACACCCGATACAGAGCCCGCTGAGTAACAGCTAGGTAAATTAACGGGCGTCCTTTGGGACGCTCGTTTTGTTTGTGCAAGTCAAACCCTGAGTACGTGGAACCTTGAAACTACAATATAGTACTTGAAACGTAGTCCCCGGAACGTATTACCCATAATTAAACATAACCATTTGTACCCAAGCAATGACACATCAAAGGTCAAAGGAGAAGAGAAGTGAGCGCGACATATAATTTCTGTGCAGGCCCTGCAATGTTGCCCGCCGCCGTAATGCAACAGGCACAAGCGGAGTTATTAGATTGGAACGGCCAGGGTGTGTCGGTAATGGAAGTCAGTCATCGCAGTAAAGAGTTTATTGCGCTGACAGAGCAAGCCGAGGCGGATCTGCGTGAGCTAATGTCAATACCCGACAACTACCATGTTTTGTTTATGCATGGCGGTGGTCGTGGCCAGTTTGCTGCTGTTGTGAATAATTTTTTAGGCAATGATGGTAGGGCACTCTATTTAGTCGATGGTAGTTGGTCTATAGCCGCGGCAGAAGAAGCCATTAAACTGGTAGGCGAGCAAAATGTTGACGTGCTTAATATTGTCGAAAAAGATAATAATATCAGTAGAGTTGTCGTTCCAAATCTTAGCGGTATTGAGCAAGATTATCGTTACCTACACTACTGCCCTAACGAGACAGTTGATGGTATCGAAATTTTTGATGAATTAGATTCACCATGGCCAATTGTCGCTGACATGTCATCGAACATTATGTCGCGCGATATCGATGTAAGCCGTTTTGGGTTAATTTACGCAGGGGCACAGAAAAACATAGGTCCTTCAGGGCTGAGTATTGTTATCGTAAAAGATGAGCTATTAGCACTGCCGCAACTGCCGCAAGCTTCAATCATGGATTACCGCTTAGCCGTTAAGCATGACTCTATGTACAACACGCCGCCGACTTTTGCCTGGTACTTGGCTGCCGAAGTGTTTAAATGGCTTAAGGGTAAAGGGGGGATTGCCGAGATGGCGAAACTCAATACGCAAAAAGCGCAAGCCCTATATCAGTTTATCGATAGCAATGACTTTTATGAAACCCGCGTGGCTAAAGCCAATCGCTCGCAAATGAATGTGACCTTTTATTTAAAAGATGAATCGCTCAACGAGCAATTTATCACTCAGGCAAAGGAAGCGGGTTTAGTCGCGTTAAAAGGCCATCGCAGTGTCGGTGGCATGCGAGCCAGTATCTATAACGCCATGCCCATTGAAGGGGTCGAAGCGTTAGTCAGATTTATGCGGGACTTTGCTGAGAAGATTAGTCGCAGCTAGTATAAGTGATTTATATTAAATGAGTTCCTAGGATAAAGATCCTAGGAACTTTTTTGTTTTATAGCACTTTGGCAATTGATTCGGCTAAGTAGTCGACATTGCCTTCAGCAATTCCCGCAATACTGATACGGCTAGAATCCACCATATAAATACTATGATCGCGTTGCAATTGCGCGACTTGCTCAGGTGTGATGCCTAAGAAAGAAAACATCCCTTTTTGCTGGGCAATAAAACTAAAATCACGGCTAACGCCTTTTTCTAGCAGTGTATTAACCAGCATGGCGCGGTTACCATTGATCCGATCCCGCATCACTTTCAGTTCATCGAGCCACTGTTGTTTTAGTTCTGTGTTGCCTAAGATAGTCTCTACTATCGCGGCGCCATGGGCCGGGGGCATGGAGTAAAGACAACGCACCACATATAACAATACCGATAATGTCACCTCGGCAGCCTGACTCGATGCTGCCACAATTGAGCAGGCACCAATACGCTCACGATAGAGACCAAAGTTTTTTGAACAAGAGCTACATAAAATCATGTCGTCGACGTGAGTTGCCATCTGCCGAACTCCGTAGGCATCTTCGTCGACACCATCGCCAAAGCCTTGGTAAGCCATATCGATGAGCGGGGTGAATCCTTGTTGCACTGTGAGGTCAACGACCTTGTTCCACTGCGCATTGGTCAAATCCATACCGCTTGGGTTGTGACAGCAGGCATGCAGTAACACTACATCGTCTTTGCCAATTTGTGCCAACGCCTGGAGCATCTCATCGAACTTAAGGGTTTTGTTGGCGTGATCATAATAGGGGTAGGTTTTGACCCTTAACCCCGCGGCTTCAAATAACCCAATATGGTTAGCCCATGTCGGGTCGCTAACCCACACGGTGGCATTGGGATTAAGGCGTTTAATAAAATCAGCGGCGACACGCAGCGAGCCAGTGCCTCCAGGAGTCGACACGGTACGAATGCGGCTCTCTTGCAAGGCCTTATGATCTTTGCCGAAAGCTAATTCACCGATGAGTTGATTAAACTCAGGTGAGCCAGTTGGGCCGATATACACCTTAGTTTGCTCTGTGTCGATACGCAGTTGTTCGGCGCGCTTGACGCAAGCAAGAATAGGGGTATTACCCGCCTCATCTTTATAAACGCCAACGCCTAAATCGACTTTGTGCGAATGAGGATCTTGTCGGTATTGAGTCATCAACCCTAGAATAGGATCTGCTGGCATCGGGCTCAGATTTTCAAACATATTCGACAACCTTTTTATTGTTGTTTTGGGCCGTAAATGGCCAATGCGGTAAAGTGATTAAGAATAAACTAAACCCTAATCTAAGTGACAGTCAACATGATGAATTGATTTACTAGTGTAATTGGCAATATTTCGTGCCAAGGTCATTTACCTTGCAACAATTTAGCAATTGTCCCAGCTTATAACGCCTCTTTTTAACCGCTTAGTAATAAAACGACGCAATAATGGGTAAAAATAGTAAAAAAGGGTTGAATACTGCGCGCCGATCAGTAATTTTATAACCACGAGGTTCAAAGTCTTTTGAACAGATCGCCATTTTGTCGTGATGGTAATAACGTTAATGATAACCCGCAGGCCGATAAATAGGCCTTGCAATGATAAAAGAGTGATTAATGAAGCAACTACGACTCGAGCCCATAAGTAAAATACAAGGTACGATAAACATCCCTGGCTCTAAGAGCATTTCTAATCGTGCATTATTATTAGCCACCTTAGCCAAAGGAACGACCACACTGACCAATCTACTCGATTCTGATGATATTGGTCATATGTTGGCTTCACTTGAACAACTAGGTGTTAACTATCGACTCTCAGATAACAAAACCGTCTGTGAACTCGAAGGGCTTGGTGGTGCGCTCCATGCATCGCAACCTCAGTGCTTATTCTTAGGTAATGCGGGTACCGCAATGCGACCATTATGTGCGGCGCTTACCTTAGGGACTGGTCAATTTACCTTAACGGGTGAGCCGCGCATGGAAGAGCGTCCTATCGGTGACTTAGTCGACGCACTTCGGGTACTTGGCGCAGATATTGAGTACCTTAAGAACGATGGTTTCCCTCCTCTGACAATTAATGCAACCGGCTTAAATGGCGGTGATGTTACCATTGCTGGCGACCTTTCTAGCCAGTTTTTAACGGCTTTATTAATGGTGGTGCCATTGGCAAAAGAGGCTGTTAATATTCAAATTAAGGGTGAACTCGTCTCTAAGCCCTATATCGATATCACCATCGCTTTGATGGCTCAGTTTGGAGTTAAGGTGATAAACCATAATTACCAGTGCTTTGAGATTGTTGCAGGGCAGCAATACGTATCGCCAGGAACAGTCTTAGTCGAAGGTGATGCTTCATCTGCGTCCTATTTTTTGGCCGCAGGAGCGATTAAAGGCGGCGAAGTTAAGGTCACAGGTGTTGGGCGTAACAGCATTCAAGGTGATATTCAGTTTGCAGATGTACTGGCGAAAATGGGGGCAAAGATAGAGTGGGGCGATGATTTTATTATAGCCCGCGCCGCGCCATTAACTGGCGTCGACTTGGACATGAACCACATTCCCGATGCGGCGATGACGATAGCGACGACGGCCTTATTTGCCAAAGGGCCAACCACAATTCGTAATATCTATAATTGGCGCATAAAAGAAACCGACCGTTTAGCCGCTATGGCAACCGAATTGCGCAAAGTGGGCGCCGAGGTCGACGAGGGCCATGACTATATTACCGTGACGCCTCCAGCTCAGCCTCACACTGCGCAGATAGATACGTACAATGACCATCGTATGGCGATGTGTTTTTCTATGTTGGCCTTTGCCGATTGTGGTATCACCATTAATGATCCTGACTGCACCTCGAAAACCTTCCCTAATTACTTTGAAAAGTTTGCTGCATTAGCAGTTTAAACTGTGCACGCCTTAGGAAGCCGATAGTTTATGGCTTCCTTTTTCTGAACCTAAGCTGATCCTCCTTTGATTAATGTTAACTTTTTACCGGTTTGTTGTGGGTTTTGGTTTATAATGCGCGCGCTCTTTTTCGTGAACGGCATTCAAGATCGTTAGGGAAGATGGATTTAATTTGGAGAAACATATGTCACAACGGGCTCCTATCGTCACTATTGACGGCCCAAGCGGTGCGGGTAAAGGCACTATTAGTCAATTACTTGCTTCTCGACTAGGTTGGAAGCTGCTTGATAGCGGTGCTATTTATCGTGTGTTAGCCTTGGCGGCTATTCATCATAATGTCGAACTAGACAATGAAGCATCTTTAGCGCTACTGGCCGCCCATCTCGATGTTCAATTTATAACATCTAATCACAACGGTATTAAAGTGGTGCTCGAAGGAGAGGATGTTTCCCACGACATCCGTAGTCAAGAATGTTCCAGCGCGGCCTCAAAAGTGGCGGCATTTCCAAGTGTTAGAGAAGCCTTATTGCGCCGTCAACGCGCCTTTGTTGAAGCCCCTGGTTTAATTGCCGATGGTCGCGATATGGGCACAGTGGTATTCCCCTCAACACCGGCTAAACTTTTTTTAACTGCCTCGGCGCAGGAAAGGGCGCAGCGGCGCTATAATCAGTTGCAGGACAAAGGCTTCGATGTTAATATCGACCGGCTTTTAGCTGAGGTCGTTGAACGCGATGAGCGCGATATGAATCGCCCTGTTGCGCCTTTGATACCGGCTGAAGATGCTCTTGTTATCGACACGACAACAATGGGCATTGATGAAGTGGTAGAGCTTGCTCTGGCGCACATCAAACAAAAATTACCCGACGTGGGTCTGTAAAGACGCGCGTTATACTATTTGTCACATGGATGCGACAAATGATTAATCTGACTCCACGTCTAGGATGGGCTGTGGTTTATTACTTAAAGTAAATTAAACATGACTGAATCTTTTGCTGATCTATTTGAACAATCCCTTGAAACACTTGAGTTCCGTCCAGGTTCTATCGTTCGTGGTACTGTAGTATCAATCCAGAACGGTATGGTACTTGTTGACGCTGGTCTGAAGTCTGAAAGCCCAATCCCAGCTGAACAGTTCAAAAACGCACAAGGCGTTCTTGAAATCGCAGTTGGCGACGAAGTTGACGTAGCCCTAGACTCTGTTGAAGATGGTTTCGGTGAAACTCAACTTTCTCGTGAGAAAGCTAAGCGTCACGAAGCTTGGATCGTTCTAGAAAAAGCGTACGAAGATGCTGAAACTGTAATCGGTATCATCAATGGTAAGGTTAAAGGCGGTTTCACTGTTGAATTAAACGGTATCCGTGCATTCCTACCAGGTTCTCTAGTTGACGTTCGCCCAGTTCGCGACACTGCTCACCTAGAAAACAAAGAACTAGAATTCAAAGTTATCAAGCTAGACCAGAAGCGCAACAACGTTGTTGTTTCACGTCGTGCTGTTATCGAGTCTGAAAGCAGTGCAGAGCGTGATGCTCTTCTTGAGAACCTACAAGAAGGTCAAGCGGTTAAAGGTATCGTTAAGAACCTTACTGACTACGGTGCATTCGTAGACTTAGGTGGTGTTGACGGTCTACTACATATCACTGATATGGCGTGGAAACGTGTTAAGCACCCATCTGAAATCGTCAACGTTGGTGACGAAATCAACGTTAAAGTACTTAAGTACGATCGTGAGCGCACTCGTGTTTCACTAGGTCTTAAGCAACTTGGCGAAGATCCATGGTTAGAAATCAGCAAGCGCTACCCAGAAAACACTAAGTTAACTGGTCGCGTAACTAACTTAACTGACTACGGTTGTTTCGTTGAAATCGAAGAAGGTGTTGAAGGTCTAGTACACGTTTCTGAAATGGATTGGACTAACAAGAACATCCACCCATCTAAGGTTGTTAACCTAGGTGATGAAGTTGAAGTTCTAGTACTAGACATCGATGAAGAGCGTCGTCGTATTTCTCTAGGTCTTAAGCAATGTAAAGTTAACCCATGGGATGATTTTGCAGAGCGCTTCCAAAAAGGTGACAAAGTTACTGGTAAGATCAAGTCAATCACTGACTTCGGTATCTTCATCGGTCTTGACGGCGGCATCGACGGTCTGGTTCACCTATCTGATATTTCTTGGAACGGTACTGGCGAAGAAGCCGTATCTGATTACAAGAAAGGCGACGAAATCAACGCAGTTGTACTGTCAGTTGATCCAGAACGCGAGCGTATCAGCCTAGGCGTTAAGCAAACTGAAGACGATCCGTTCAATGCTTATCTTGCAGATAAGAAGAAAGGTGCTATCGTAAACGGTACTGTAGTTGCTGTTGACGCGAAAGGCGTTACCATTGAGCTAGCTGACACTGTAGAAGGTTATCTACGTGTTGCTGATATCTCTCGTGAGCGTATCGAAGACGCGTCTACTGTATACTCAGTAGGTGATGCTGTTGAAGCTAAGTTCATGGGTGTTGATCGCAAGAACCGTACTATCAGCCTATCTATCAAAGCGAAAGATGAAGCTGATGAGAAAGAAGCGATGGCTAACCTGAACAAGCAAGATGACGTTGCTATGAGCAGTGCTATGGCTGAAGCGTTCAAAGCAGCTCGTAAGTAAATCGCCTGAAGTTCGGGGATGTTTCATCCCCGTTAGGTGACTGTGTTTGGCTTGATTAAAGAGGGTACAGGATGACTAAATCCGAACTAATCGAAAAACTTGCCACTAGGCAGTCGCAGCTGTCGGCAAAAGAAGTAGAAAGTGCAATCAAAGAGATGTTGGAGCAAATGGCAACAACATTAGAAAGCGGTGATCGTATCGAGATCCGTGGCTTTGGTAGCTTCTCGCTTCATTATCGTGCTCCACGTACAGGCCGTAATCCAAAAACTGGAACTTCAGTCGAATTGGAAGGCAAATATGTGCCGCACTTTAAGCCAGGTAAAGAACTGCGTGAGCGCGTTGATTCGATCAACTCGTAAATGACATCGTTTTAAAAGCCTCCTCTAGGAGGCTTTTTTATGCCTAAATCATAGGTATAGCTGGCTAGTTAGCTTAAATTCTTAGATAATCATCTCATCATCACGCGTTTATGGAGTGTAACGTGAAGTCATTTATTGCCACCATCTTTGTAGCCTTGCTTTTCGTGCTTGCTTTATTATTTGGTGCTCGAAATGAACAGTTGGTAACCATCAGTTACTTTGTTGCCCAAGGCGAATATCGTCTCCCTGTGGTGCTAGGTGTGGTTTTTTTAGTTGGCTTTCTCGTCAGTTGGATTTTTGCCGTGTACCATATCGCTAAAATGAAGTTGGTATTACGCCAAGCGAATAAAAAAATAGCCCAACTGGAAGCCAAACTCCCCACATCAAACCTTGATGTGGTCACGGTTGAAGACCAAGTCAAATCCAAAGAACTGAACGCTTAGTATGTTAGAGATCCTGTTTCTGTTATTGCCTATTGCCGCCGGTTACGGATGGTATATGGGACGTCGTAGTATACGACACAAACAGAATAGTAAGCGTAAACAGCTCAGCCGAGATTATTTTACTGGTCTTAATTTTCTTCTTTCGAATGAATCAGATAAAGCGGTTGATCTCTTCATCTCCATGCTCGATGTTGACGACGACACCATAGACACCCATCTATCTTTGGGGTCATTATTTCGTAAACGTGGCGAAGTTGATCGCTCTATTCGCATTCATCAAAATCTTATCGCTAGGCCAAGTCTTACCACTGAACAGCGTGACATTGCCATGATGGAACTGGGTAAAGATTACCTCGCCGCGGGTTTTTACGACCGCGCGGAAGAGATATTTTTAGCCTTAGTGCGACAAGATGATCACAGCGAAGAAGCTGAAGATCAGTTGGTGGCCATTTATCAGGTGACCAAAGATTGGCAAAAAGCCATCGATATTATTAAAACACTCAAGCGCAAACGCCAGCAAACACTAAAACATCTAACGGCACATTTGTACTGTGAATTGGCCGATGAACATCCAGATAGCGAGCTCAAATTAAAAATGTTGAGTCAGGCATTAAAGCAAGACGGTGCCTGTGGGCGCGCCTTGTTAAACATGGCAAAAATCTATCTCGATCAGCAAGAGTTTAATCGCTGTAAAGAGATGCTCAATCGGCTAAAAGAAGTGGATATTGAGCTGTTTCCTGAAGCGCTGCCCATTGCGAAAGAGGCCTATCAGGCCAAGCAAGATCAACCCGCTTATCGAGAACTGCTGCGCGAAGCATTGGAGCTGGGAGCAGGGGCGAGTGTGGCTATTACGCTGGCACAGCAGATGATAGCTCAAGGCGAAATCCAAGACGCCGAAAAGCTGGTACTCGATGGTCTATATCGGCACCCAACCATGAAAAGCTTCCAGCATCTGATGAAGATGCAGCTGCAACATGCTGAAGATGGCCAAGCAAAGAAAAGCCTCAATATGCTAGCCGAATTGGTCGAGCAACAGATAAAATTCCGTCCTAGTTACCGCTGTGTTGAGTGTGGTTTCCCGTCCCACACGCTCTACTGGCATTGTCCTTCGTGTAAACATTGGGGCACTATCAAGCGGATCCGTGGACTCGACGGTGAATAATACGTACTACATGCAAAGCAACAGGAGAAAAAGATGAGCAGTAAACCCATTATAGTGGCGCTAGATTATGATAATAAAACCGAAGCTTTGCAGCTAATTGATAAATTAGATCCCAAAATGTGCCGCCTAAAAGTGGGTAAAGAGATGTTTACCCTGTTTGGGCCCGATTTAGTTAAAGAGATCCACCGTCGTGATTTCGAGCTTTTTCTCGATTTAAAATTTCATGATATTCCCAATACGGTGGCCAAAGCGGTTGCCGCAGCGGCCGAGCTTGGCGTATGGATGACCAATGTACACGCCAGCGGTGGCTTAGCCATGATGCAAGCGGCTCAGCAAGCGTTGTTGCCTTATGGTGACAAAGCCCCATTGTTAATTGCAGTGACCGTATTGACTTCGATGAGTGATGAAGAACTTAAATTATTAGGGGTCGATGTATCCGCTGCAGAGCATGTTAAACGGCTTGCCGCATTAACCCAACAAGCGGGTTTGCACGGCATTGTTTGTTCGGCGCAAGAGGCCAGCATGTTAAAGGCTGAATTTGGCCCTGAGTTTAAATTAGTGACGCCAGGTATCCGTCCAGCCGGTGTTGATAAAGGTGATCAACACCGCGTCATGACACCGCCACAAGCCATTGCTGCAGGCTCAGACTACCTAGTCATAGGGCGTCCAATTACCAAAGCGGCCGATCCATTAGCAGCGCTCAGTGCTATACACGCTTCATTAGCTTAGCGCTAGCAGATACTTGACAGGCTATGGGCAGCGCGCCTAACTTAAACGGCAACAGATGATTGAAGGGATTGGCATACCATGCAAAATAATCAAGTAATGTTCGATTACTCAGGTAAACATGTTGTCGTTGTCGGTGGTACCAGTGGCATTAATTTAGGCATTGCCAAGGCATTTGCTCATGCCGGTGCTAACGTGGCAGTGGCGAGCCGTAGCCAAGATAAAGTCGATGCGGCAGTTAACCAACTGCAAAGCATTAACCCAAATGCAAACATGCTCGGGGTCAGTTTCGATGTGCGCGATCTTGAGCGGGTTAAGGCAGGCTTTGCCGTTATTGCCACTCAATATCAGCATATCGATATTTTAGTCAGTGGCGCTGCGGGAAATTTCCCCGCCTTGGCTGCTCAATTGAGCGAAAACGGCTTTAAATCTGTGATGGACATTGATTTACTGGGCAGTTTTCAGGTGTTAAAACAGGCTTATCCGTTGCTGAAAAGACCGGGTAGCTGCATCATTCAGATCTCAGCGCCACAGGCTTATATTGCCATGCCAATGCAGGCACACGTTAGCGCCGCTAAAGCCGGCGTCGATATGCTAACTAAAAGCTTGGCATTAGAGTGGGGGAATGAAGGGATCCGCGTTAATTCGATAGTACCAGGCCCCATTGCCGACACAGAAGGCTTTAATCGTTTAGCGCCGAGTGAGGCATTACAGCAACGGGTGGCTCAAAGCGTGCCACTACAACGCAATGGTCAATGCCAAGACATTGCCAATGCCGCGTTATTTTTGGCATCACCCATGGCGAGCTATATTACAGGCACTATCTTACCTGTCGATGGTGGCTGGTCCTTAGGCGGCGCAAGTTTGGCGATGACCGAGCTGAGCAAGTTAGCCCAGATGAGCCCTAGTGCTTAATGGCTTTATTGAATAAATAGACTCATTTTATAACCCATAATGAGATAGCAACAATGCTTGCTATCAAGGATAGTGAGAAACCCATGGCGAACCCATTTCAAGAACAACTGTTAAAAGCGGGTTTAGTAAGCAAACAAAAAGTGCGTGATACTAAAACCCAAAAACGTCGCGATCGTAAAGCCAAGGTAGACGATGGCTCAGAGGCGCTAAAGCAAGAAATCGCCGCCAAGAAGCTGGCTCAAATAGCCAAAGACAAAGCGCTCAATGAGCAACGCTTTGCCCAGGCGACAGAAAAAGGCCAAGTAAGAGGGCTTATCACCGAGTTTAAGCGTCTCGCCGTTGATGTCCCTAAAGGAGCTGAAGTTAAATTTAACTACACTCTAGGCACTAAAATTTATTCTGTTTACATTACCGACAAGCTACAAAGCCAGCTACTTAATGGCCAACTTGGGATCGTTCGTTATGAAGAGACCAGTTATTTGGTGCCGCATAAATTAGCTGAACGAGTCCACTTATTGGTACCCGAATGGTGCGGTTACTTGTGGCAACAAGATGCGCAAGCAGAGACAGTCGCTGAAGACGATCCTTACGCCGATTATGTGATCCCTGACGATTTAATGTGGTGATCGCTGTAAATTTTTATCAAATAGCCTCGCAATTTTTGCGGGGCTTTTTTATGGAAGCAGCCCACGGTTCCTTAACAAAAGGCTTTATTCTGTTAACGAGTTAGTATAGATTAAAACAACTGTTTTAATTTGATGTTTGAGAGTAAAAGATGAATCCATATTACGCGCCGTTGGCCGACATGAAATTCCTGCTAGAAGGTGTATTTGATGCACCGCAAACCTGGGCTAAGCTTCCTCAACTTGCCGAGTCGGTAGACATGGATACCGCGGTGGCTATTATGGATGAAGCCGATAAAATCGCGCGTGATTTGATCCATCCTATAAACCGCAGTGGCGATGAGCAAGGCGTGCGTCATCAAGGTGATAAGGTGATCACACCCGACGGTTACAAAGCGGTGTATGACCAGTATGCACAGGGCGGTTGGGTCGGACTCTGCGGTGAGCCTGATTTCGGTGGTATGGGAATGCCTAAAATGCTCGGGGTTCTTGTCGATGAAATGGCTTACAGTGCCTGTAACGCTTTTACGCTGTACGGCTCATTAACGGCGGGTGCGGCTTTATGCATTAACGCTCATGGTAGTGATGCACTTAAAGCTGCCTATTTACCTCAGCTTTATAGCGGTGAATGGGCGGGAGCGATGGACATGACAGAGCCGCAAGCGGGCTCGGATCTGCGTAACATTCGCACCAAAGCAGTGCCACAAGATGATGGCAGCTATCTTATTAGCGGCAGTAAAATATTCATTACTGGTGGCGATCACGATCTCACCGACAACGTTATCCATCTGGTTTTGGCCAAGTTGCCTGACTCAAACGGTATTTCGCTATTTTTAGTGCCTAAGATTAAGGTGAATGATGACGGTGAGCTGGGTGAGACCAACGGTGTTAGCGTCGGATCGATTGAACACAAAATGGGGCTCAAGGGCTCTGCGACCTGTGTGATGAACTTTGATAATGCTCAAGGGTATCTCATCGGTAAGCCTAATCGCGGGTTAGTCTGCATGTTTACCATGATGAATTACGAGCGATTAGCCATAGGTATTCAAGGGCTGGGTACATCTCAAGCGGCTTATCAGATGGCTGCAGAGTATGCTAAAGAGCGCACTCAAGGCGTTGCCGCTGGCGGCTCACCAACTGGGGCGATAAGCGATCCTATTTTGGTCCACGGTGATGTTAGGCGCATGCTGCTGAATATCCGTTGTTATACCGAAGCGGGCCGTGCAATGTCAGTCTATACCGGTCAACAATTGGATTTAGCCAAATATGGTGAAGGTGAAGTTAAAGCCAAAGCCGCTCGTTATGTTGGCTTGATGACTCCTGTTGCTAAGGCGTTTTTGTCCGATAGAGGTTTAGATGCCGCGGTGATGGCTCAGCAAGTGTTTGGTGGTCACGGTTATATTCGTGAAACCGGCATCGAGCAGCTAGTGCGTGACACTCGTATCGCCCAAATCTATGAGGGTACTAATGGTATCCAAGCTATCGATTTCTTAGGCCGTAAAACCACAGGCGATAATGTCACTGCATTGACTGAATTTGTCACCGAACATCAAGCAACCTTGACCGCGATGAAGCACATTGGTGACGAGCATAAAAATGCGGTGGCTTCACGATTTGAAGCCCTATTAACGGTGGCGCACCAGATCAACGATAACAAATTGACTCAACCAGCATTGATCAATGCCTCGGCGGTCGATTTTCTCGATGCCTTCGGTCATCTAATGTATGGCTATTATTGGTTATTGATGGCCGATAAAGCCGCAGACCATCAAAATAAACAATTTAGCCAAACCAAACAGCAATTAGCTGATTTTTACATGGCTAAACTGTTGCCTAAGGTCGATTACCATTTAGCTCAAGTCAGTAGTGGCGATGCGACTGTCATGGCAATGGATGAATCGTTATTCTAAATGCTGGCGAATAGCCCTAAATAAGCGACATAAATAACGCGTCTAAGGCCAACTTAGGCGCGTTTTTGTTACTAACGCTTACTGAGAGGATTCTTTCAATATCGCCGTTAACCATTGTGCACTGAACGGGATAGGTTGCGGCTGCTTTTGCTGCGGGCCGATGCCATTTTCAAGGATCACAAATAGCAGATTATCTTCTGCATTTAAGCCTAAATAGCCCGCTAAGTTGTCGACCCCTTGCATTGAACCTGTTTTGGCCCGCACCTTATCTTGCAAGGGTGCTTGGTGGTAACCCGATTTGTATCGTAAAGAGCCGCTACGCCCAGCCAGCGGTAAGTGCATCATTAAGGCCCGAAAGCGCTCATCTTGATAAATAAGCATTAATACCTGCGTCAGTTGCCTTGCGCTTAACAAGTTATACCGTGATAGCCCTGAGCCATCGATAATTTGCCCGTGGTCAAGGTCAATACCTTCATCGGTTAATACCTGTTTCATTGCTTTAGCGCCAGAGAGAAATGTGCCTGGTTGTTGATACACATTCGCGCCTAGCGCTTTGAATAGGCTATCGGCGATTAAGTTATCAGAGGTCAGTAACATGGTACTCAGCAATTCGGGCAAGGCCGCAGAGTGATGCTGCGCTAGCAACTTGGCCTGTTTGTTGATTTGGTTGCTAAGCAGCACGTTACCGCTCAGTCGCACATTACTTTCAGCAAAAAGTTGAGTCACTACTTGCTGGGCGTAAAGAGCAGGTTCATTAATGGCGATGGCCAGCTTCAATGCTTGATTACCCGCAAAGCAACCGCTTAAGTGAAAGTGATTGTTGGGTAAGCGTTGTAATGCTAAATCGCACAATGCCCGTTGATTATTTTTATCAAACTCGGCACTGGTCGTTAAGGTGACCGGAAGATCCTTTGGAAAGTTCAACTGACTCTGATTGCTGCCAAGTTGCGGCGTGAGTTCACCGAAAATGCAATTTCTATCAATGACAAATTGCGACACAGGCGCGGCGTAACAGATGCCTAAATCGTCCCACACCCAACCAGGAGCGCGAAGCCGCTCTTCAGCCTGACCCACCAAATAGACGTTGCCCTTAATGGTATGCACGCCATGCTCGAAGAGCTGTTGTATTAAATGGCGGAGATCACGGCGGGTGAGGCGGGGATCGCCACTAAAGCGTATATAGAGATCGCCATTAAGCTCTCCTTGTTGGTTCACTGATTGGCCATAAAGAGCGGTGGTAAAGCGAAAGGCATTGCCCAGTTCAGCCGTCGCCGCAACGGCGGTCAGCAACTTTTGGGTGCTGGCCGGCTGCATTAAGGTATCAATATTGTGCTGATATAACGCTTGGCCTGAATGTAAGTCGACCACGCCGATGGCTAATTGGGAGTGACGTGGGGCTAACTGACGAGTCATGCTTTCAAACGTTGCTGGCTGCAATTGCTGCAATGTCACGGCGTTTGCTTGCGACTTAGATTGTGATTTAGCCTGTACTTGTAATGGTGTCAGTAATTGGGGGGATGATACCCGTGTGGCTGTTGTCGCTGCGCTAGCGTACTCAGTGCTGTAGCCCGTTTGTGAGGCGCTGGTAAGCGCACCTACTAGAGTTAGGATGAACCATAATGGGCGGCGAGAGGGGAAATATGGGGTGGAGAACAGTTTAAAAGGCATGGCAATGAATGATAACGTTGAGGCTAAAGGCCCATTATGGACAGCTCCACGGAAGCAAGCAACCTTCTCTCTTTGGTGAGCATGTTATTGTAAGCCTAGCGTTTAACTCGCACGCTTTATTCATCTTTATCTTCTGGCGCATCTTTTTCCATTAAGCGATATAGGCGTAAGGTGACAAAGAGCACCAGTGCAATAAATAGCGGTAATATCAGTAAACCTAACTGGGTTTTAAAATGAAAAATCCCCCAGGCCGCCAGTAACGTCAAGGCTAGGGTGATGAGTAATTTAGTGTTCATAATGATCTCATTTCAACGCAAACATTTTATGATAACGTTTACATGCTGAAAAAGCCGTGACGGTTGCATAAATTTGAGAGTAATGGTTAATAATTGGACGCTGCTGGTATGTTTGGTTAAATTAACGCCACTATTTCACTCGTCAACTCCCAATCCTGTAGAAAAACCTTGCCCCACGTAGCGTAAGTCGGTAATTTCTATCCCCTTGAGAGAAGGATAGGCTCAACATGGGCCATATTGCGTCGATGAGGCTTTACGCAATACCACTAGAATGGTTTGCTGATGAGACATCGCTTATGCATTTAGGCCAAAATACCCGATAGTATTGGGCCGAAGATGTGGTTTAAACATGCGAATAAATGGCGCTAATTAATCGAGTCACCCAAAGGTGCGCAAGCGATTATGTCATTAAAGTGCTCATGTGAGACCAAGATCCTGACATACATCACGGGGCATAAAGACACATTATCACGTAGGTTTACCTTGGTTAGTTGTCATGCCTTAAGGCATGTATTTGGGAATACCCCGTTGTTATTGCCGTGATGGTCACTATTTTTCGAAGGAGGATACCTTGCTGGATCAGCTAGGTGGTATTGCGTTACAACCCGATTCAATTCGTTGGTTGTTAACCCCCTCGGCGCTTAAAGCCGAACTATTAACACAGATTTCTCAGGCTAAAATTGCCATTACGATCGCCGCATTGTATCTCGAAGATGACGAAGCGGGTCGTGAAATTCTCACGGCGCTTATGGATGCTAAAGCCAACAACCCCCAATTAGATGTCACCGTCTTGGTGGATTTTCATCGTGCGCGCCGCGGACTCATTGGTCACAAAGGCGATAGTGGCAATTATTTAATGTACCGCAAGGTGATGGAGCAGGCACAACATCCGATCACGATTTTAGGGGTGCCGGTTAAGTCTCGTGAATTTATGGGGGTATTACACCTCAAGGGCTTCATTATCGATGATACCGTTATCTATAGTGGCGCCAGTTTAAATAATATCTATCTACATCAAGGCGACAAATACCGTTTCGATCGTTATCACGTGATTGATTCGCCGGAGCTCGCTCGCTCAATGCGCCAAATGGTGCAGGATTATATTGTCAGCGATAAAGCGGTGACGTCACTGACTCAGCCACAAGAGAGCGAACAGTTACCCGATAAGGCCGATGTACGCACACTTAAATCACGTTTAAGCGCGGCAAAATATGAGTTTGCCGCCACCAAACGCGGTAATCGAGTGACGCCATTAGTGGGACTTGGGCGTAAGCGTAATAAACTTAATCGACTGATTATCGATCTGGTTGCTGAATCTAAACGCTCACTGTTTATTTGTACTCCCTATTTTAATCCACCATATATTTTGTCTCGCGCCTTATCTAAGCACCTTAAGCAAGGAAAACGCATCGATATTGTAGTGGGTGATAAAACCGCTAATGACTTTTTTATTCCGCCAGAAGAGCAGTTTTCCACCATTGGCGCACTACCTTACCTGTATGAACAGGCACTGCGTAAATTTGCTAAGCGCCAGCAGTGGGCTATCGACTCAGGTCAACTGAACATTCATTTATGGAAACATGGACGTAATAGCTATCACCTTAAGGGAATAAGCTCGGATGAACAGTATCATCTGATCACAGGTTCTAATCTTAATCCGCGTGCTTGGGCGCTGGACTTAGAAAATGGCTTGCTTATCCATGATAAAGAAGGCTGCTGGCAATCACATTTTGCAGAGGAACAGGCGCATATACTTGAGCATACTCAACGTTTGTATCACTACAGTCAGATTGAAACCTTAAAAGATTACCCAGCGCCGGTGCGTAAAATTATGAACCGTATCCGTCGCATTAAGGCTGATTTTTTACTGCGTCGCATACTCTAGTCATGATAAATCCATCAAAAAGGCGAGCAGATGCTCGCTTTTTTATTGTCCTCTATAATAGAGAAACGATTGGCGTATCATAAATACAACGACAGATGTGACGTCACCATTGCATTGAAATTTTTTAAAGGCAAAAAATAGATTATGGGTTTTACACCTCACGCTATCCACCAGCGCTACCAATATCGTAAAGCTATCTCGACCAGACCCTACAATGCACGTGGTAAAAACTTGCTACGCTGCGAGGCCTGCTTATTGGCGCAGCAGTTTTGTACCTGTGAATTTCGTCGACAGCTTGACTCCAATGTCAGCTTTTTATTGATCATGTATGACGATGAAGTGCTAAAGCCCAGTAATTCTGGACGCTTAATTGCCGATCTCATTCCCGATACCCATGCCTATATTTGGTCGCGTAATTACGCTAATCGAAAATTATTGCACTTGCTTAACTCACCGCACTATCAACCTTATGTGGTGTTTCCCAGTGAATACGCTAAACCGGGTCAAGCGGTTGTCGAGTCGGTGACTCAAGCCGCTCAAGCTGAACCGCTTACCTCAACAAAACGGCCATTATTTGTGTTACTCGATGGCAGTTGGCGAGAGGCGATTAAAATGTTCAGTAAAAGCCCTTATTTGCACCAACTGCCGCTATTATCTTTTACCCCAGAGACGGCTGCGCGTTATGGTTTACGTAAGGGCAGTCGCGATTTCCAGCTAGGCACCGCCGAAGTGGCCGCTTTAGCGCTAGCGAGCGCAGGCGAAGTCGCCAATGCTAATAGCCTTAATGCTTGGTTCTCATTGTTTATTGAGTCATCACTGTTCAGCCGTAGCCGTAAAAGCACCCTAGATCTCTCGCCGCTACAAGATTTGCAAGATGCATTTGAGCTGAGCCTCGACCGAACCCCCTGAAACGATGGCAGCTAACAAGAATATCAATGGGCTGTTGATGATACATGCTGAATGATTATGCTTGAATGTGAATATGGGTTAAAAATATCTCGGGGTTATATTTTTAAAATTGCATAAACCTGTTTTTTTATGCATCCCCAGTGCAAGCAGAGTTACTGTCGGCAAAAGTCGGTTATGGTGCGCCCTTATGGTTATGAAGGTTAAATACTTGATGCCAGAAGTGTGCGCTAAGCTCGCTTACTACTCTCGATTCACCATTGAGTAAAATCGCCATCCCCAGTTTCAGTTCAGGAGAATAGGCAATTTCTGCCACATAACCCGCGACCCAGCCCGCGTGATATATCAGCTTTTGCCCTTCAAATTGATAGATGCGCCACCCTTTACCATAGTGGGCATCGTCAAGATAGGCTCGCCAATCTCGCCGTCTAAGCTCTTTGGTGGAGCGCACACCTGGTGTCGTAATATCTTCAATTACTCGCATGGGCAACACATCGGGCCGATAGCCCATGTTAGCGATAAGCCATTTGCTGATGTCCTTGATGCTGGCATTTACCCCAGCAGCGGGCGCTAGTTGATAATAATTAGGTTTAACCTTGACGCGCTTAAAACCGCTACGGGTTTTGATATGCGGCTCAGCGCGATTATCGGCATCATTAAATGCCGTAAATCCAATGGAGGCGGTGTCCATTGCCAAAGGAGTAAATAGCCGCTGATTGATGAGCTCATCATAGGGTTGGCCACTTTCTTGCTCGATAGCCTGCTGAATAAATGAGAAGGCGATATTTTGATAGCTATAACATATGCCGGGATTGCAGATGGGCGTAAGTTTAGCAAATTGGTTGATAACCTTATCCAATTGCACATTGGCATTGATCAAGTTGTCGTAACTGTTAGGCATAAGGCCGCTGCTTTGGCCCACGATATGACCTAGAGTGATTTGCTGGCTTTGCTTGGGATCAGATAAGCGAAACTTGGGCACATAAGTGACTATTGGTTGTTGCCAGCTAAGACCGTGTTCATGTACCAATAAACTGGCAAGGGTGCCGGCGAAGGTTTTTGATATCGAAGCGAGGCGAAACACGGTATCGGCATTAACTTTTTCACTGCTGTCTTTGCTGCGCTTGCCAAAGGTTGTGAGGGTGATAATTTCATCACCTTGTACAATAACCATTGCGCCGCCAGGTACCTTATTATTTTTTAGTTCTCGGTGAAATTGGTGGTTAAAGTTCTCCGCCACATCTAGGTATGCAGAGGCTTTTACTGTATTGCTTGCGTCATAAGCCGAGAGTCGAGCGGGTGATGTCTGGGCGCAGGTCGATGTAGACATGATAATAAGCGCGATGCTATGAGTGGCTAAAACCCGTTTTACATTCATGCCGCTTTCCTATTTAGGTGATGGACGAGGTATCTTGATGTCGGCATCACTTTTCGCCATCAGATACGCCAACTCTGCAATATTGCTAACTTGCATCTTTTGCATCACTTTTTGTCGATGTAATTCAATGGTGCGCTGGGCGATATCAAGTTCATTGGCGATCACCTTATTGAGTTTACCTTCTAAGACTTTATACATCACTTGCCGCTCGCGTGGCGTTAAGCTGTCGATGCGCTCGCTCACGCTCGCTTGTTGGGCACGCTGCGCATAGCAACTGGCGGTATTGTGCTCCGCCAGCTTGATTAAGTTGTGGAGTTTATCACCATCAACCGGTTTTTCGAGAAAATCGAGCGCCCCTTTTTGAATCGATTGCACTGCCATATTGATAGTGCCATGGCCTGTTAGCATGATAACCGCAATCGGGCTGTGAGTAGATGTTATCCTATCTAATAACTCCATACCGTCGATACTGGGCATCTGAATATCTAATATGGCAATGCCTGGCTGTTGTAAATCGACTTGGGCAAGAAACGCCTCGCCCGAGCGAAAACTGTGAGTTTGAAGGCCCAGTCCATCGAGCATCCAGCTCAAAGAGTCCAATACATCTTGGTCATCGTCGACCAAATATAATTTACACATCAGTGTTTGCCTTAAGTGGAAGTGTTACGAGTATGGTTACACCACGTGGGTGTGGGGTTGCCCAGGGAGCGTCGCTGCTATTGAGTTCGCGATTATTCATGGCGCGGATTTTTCCTCCGTGCTCTTCAATAATGCGTTTACACACCACCATGCCTAATCCGAGTCCATGCACTTTTGACGTTTCAAAAGGGAAGAATAGTCGCTGCAGCGAGGCTTCGCTTAACCCTGTGCCATTATCGGTAATGGCAATATGTGCGGCTTGCTCAGTTTGACAAATTAACACCGCTAACTGAGGTCGGTCTATGGTTTCCATGGCATCAAGTGCATTGCGCAGCAGGTTAACCAGTACTTGCTGCATCAAGCTCACGTCAATACACACGCTCAGTGACATAAGCCTTAATTGAGGTTGCAGCTTCATTCGATTAAAGTCTGGTTGCATTAAATTAAGGGTATCTTGGATAAGCTCTTGCAAGTCACAATCTTGTAGCACACTGGGCTGGTGGCAAAACTGGCGAAAGCGTTTGATGGTACTTTGCGCTCGGTCCACTTGTTGTATTGTTTTAGTAAGGGCCGATTTTAACTCATCATGACCGTCTCCAAGACGATAAATACATCCTTGGGTGAGATAACGGATCCCAGCGAGCGGTTGATTGAGTTCATGGGCGATACCTGAAGCCATTTCACCGGTTAATAGCACTCGCTGCGCCTTATAAAATTGTTTTTGTTGTTCAAATAGCGCCTTTTGGGTGTTTTTGTGCTGCGCCATTTCATCGCTTAAGGCTTGAGTGCGCTTCACCACTAATCGTTTCACTCGCAGGTGGTGTAAGTATCCCAAAAGTAACACTAAGCCAGTGAGCATGGCCCAAGGCGTTAAATCCGCGACCAGTCGCTGCCAGTTGGTAACAAAGGGCCAGCGATCTAGATGTTCGAGTAAGGCAAAGACGTGATTGTCTTGCACTGGCGCTGACCAATATTGGTAACGCCCGCTAATCGCTTCATTATCGCCAGCCTCGATAGCCAACAGGGCGCGTACCACCTGGGTCGCAATACGATGATCTGTGTGCCCCAGTTTAGAAAACGCGTACGAGGGGTAAAGTTTGCTTGATACCTGACATTGAAAGTTGCTGTGCAGCTGGGGTAATAACACGTGCAGTTTATTGGCCGAAATTGTTGCCCTGTTAATGGCGCTTTCTAACACGCAACTGGGCAAAATGGCCACATCGGCACGATCTTCAATAATATAGTTGAGCAGTTTATCTTGAGGAAAACCAACAAAATCTAGCTGCTTAAGGTCACTAAGTGGGGCAATACCTTGTTCGACCATCTCTGCGGCAATAATTTGAAAACCGCCAAAGGCGTTGGGATCTGTTGAGATAACCCTAAGCTGTTTAAGATCGTTAAGACTATTGATATTAAAATCTTTTTTAGCGATTAAGGCTGAGCCTATGGCGTGTTCAGGCGTTGCTCGAGTGTGAGGGACTAAGGTCAACAGGTGGCTTACGCCATAATCTTTTTTAAATGCTACGGTAATGAGTGCGTTACCAATAATGAAGTCAAGCTCGTTATTGGCGACTCTTGCGACCAACTGATCGGGCGTGAGTGGCACTAATGTCAATGGCAGCCCAGTTTCTTTGCTCACCCGCGCCAAGGTTGGCGCCCAGCGTTGGTAGACCACCTCTGGTGCAGAAAAAGCCAGCGCGCCCACAGTTAAGGGGCGAGTTCGGGTGACTTTACGGTCATTGACCACACCACCTTGTGCTGCTTGAGTGACTGTTAATGTGATGTCGTTTGCGCCATAGCCCCTCCCCATGGGCACCATCAGCAGTAGGAGGATGATGCTCTTGAACATTGTCCTAAACATAGCTCTGAAGATAATGTGGGTTGATTGTAGGAAAAGTGGGTTTTGCGTGCGCCAACTCATTTCAAAGGCCAATTACAAATATCATAGTCAGCATTATGACTTACTTTGAGCTATTTTCTTAATTGCTTAATTACAAGAGGTGATCTGGCTCACAAGCGTCTCAGGGGCTTACCCGTATCGCGAACTCATCACCCAAAGGATCCAACAAACAGAGTAAAGCGGCTAATGGACAAGTTTAAAACTAAGATGACAACACTGGCTGATAAACACAGCAAATTTTTTGCTACCATTGACCTTGATAAGCACTAAGTTAATACGCATCCATGAATGGCCCATAAAATAGAACTGGCATATTAAGCCATATGATTGCGTCATATTTAGCTCGGTCTAATTAACATGACACACTTATTATGGGTAATAAAGTAATTAGTTTATAGGCTTATTGCTTTAGTTGCTTTAGTTGCTTTAGTTGCTTTTTATTGGTTGCTTTTATTAGTTTATCTGGATGATTTATTCAATTAACCACAAGATTGGTTTATTAAAACTCAATGGCGGATGATAAATAAAATCTTCACTTATCGTTAATTATGGTGAATGCGTTTTTTGATTTAAAAAATAAAGCCAACTTAATCGATTAAATTGGCTTTATGATTTCGATCCCATTACTAACTCAAGTTGTACTGCAAATATAGAGTGATTTGAGATCTAGTTCTCATTTTTAGGGCTCAACCTAAATTGGTTAAAACGGTTAGATTCAACTTTATCGCCTTGTTCGTTTAAATACCAAATGGCCTCGACATAATCATGCTGATTCACAAAGTCTAGTGCTTTATCTCGCGGCATCAAAAATAACATGGTTGAGATCACATCAGCATAAATCTGTTGATCATTTAAGACCACGGTAGTGGCAATACCATTCGGCTTAGGATAAAGAGTGGTAGGATCTATTAAGTGATGATATTGCTGCCCCTTCACCTCAAAATAACGTAAGTAATTACCGCTACTGACGATAGTCAAGTTTTGACCCGTTATCACTTCATGGAACTGTCCCTCAAAGCTGGCACATTTAGGCAATTGATAGTCACTTTTTTTACATAGCGGATCTTCAATCGCAGTGACAAACTGACGCCCCTCAGGATGCAGACCAAAGTGACGAATATTACCGCCTGCATTGATCATAAACTGCTGTGCGCCATCGATTTTTAATTGGTCATACACCTTTTCGGCCATCCAGCCTTTGGCGATACCGCCTAAATCGATACTCATGCCATCTTGTAGTTGAATGGTATTGGCCTGCCTATCGAGTTGTATCGCTTCGATGTGAGTCAATTTGGCTGCAGCTGTTAATTCTGTAGGTGTCGGAATACTGCACTGGCTGGGATCATTATTAGCCTTAATGCAGGCAAAACGATGATTGCGCCACAGGTCAATCACCGGCGACAGGGCAATATTAAAATAGCCATTGCTTTGCTTATACCAATCGATACCTGATGCGATAAGGTCGGTCAGCTGCGGATCGATACTATGGATTTTATTGGGAGACTCATTAATGGTTTTGATGTTGGTGACATGGGGGTAGGTGTTGTAATTGGATGCCAGATAGTGGTACTCCTGGATCACGGCTAATGCGTTACACAGCGCTGTTTTTGCTCGTACATTATCCATATTGTACAGATTGATAGTGACCGAGGTGCCAAAATACTTAACCGTGTTGAGTGTCGCGACCTTGTCATCAAAACTGATTAAACCGTTGGCTTCACATTGATAAAATTGCGTTAGTGTCTCGGGCGAATATTTATTGCTAGGTAATAGTTTTGCCGCGTTAACATCACTTGCTAACGCAGCAGCACTGCTACATAAAATAATCGCCGAAGCGAATAATGTGGGGAGTGAATATTTCATAGTGCATCTTTATTTGATTATTTAGCCTGCTATAAGAAGTATCACTAAATTAATGGTGCTACCTATTATATTCGCGAGAAATGTTACCTTGTTCAAAGTTATTAACGTTAAGTTGCAAACCTGCGGTTTTCCGCAATTGTCGAAATATCTGGTCGGTTTATGCTGATTGCCAATGATTAAATAAAAAAGGGCAATCAAAAGATGACCACTCATAAACGTTTTAAACAAAGCCTTATTTTCACCGCTATAACGCTTGCTAGCTTAACTACTGTCGGTTGTGCCACTCAAGTTGCGCCAGGTAAATATGTTGATGGCGTGCATCAAGTACAAGCCAAAGGTAAAAAAAGCCAAATTGTACTCGAAGTCAAAGTGGAGCAGGGGAATATCGTCGATATTAAAACCCAGTCTCATAATGAAACTGAATCATTATTTCTTAATGCCGAACGTTTATTGGCAAAAGTCCTGAAAAATAATGGTCATGAGGGTATCGATGCAGTTTCTGGTGCTACTTACTCATCAAACGGTATTTTAAAAGCGGTTAATAAGCTACCACGCGCTAACGGTATTCAACCTGAATATGTGGCTGTGGGTTCAAAAGAAGCCTCTGGTGACGATGATTTTAAATTGAAATGGTCGATTCAACCACAATTGGGCTTAATCTCAGGTGACTATTACTATGAAGAGGCTCGCTTCCGTCAGGGCCATAAAGGCAGCATGACCGTCGTCACTAACAGCGCCAACAAAGATGACGTTATCTTAGCCGAGTTTAACGAGAGCGGCCGTCCTAACTATTACACCCGTTTATACCAAGATGTACCTAAGCGTATGTCTGAATACAACTTCACTATGGGTAAGAAAAAAGGCACGGCGTGGGTGCAGTCAGCACTGACCATGGAAAAGTTGATGATGGACAAAGACCAACTCATCTTCGAACCTAACCCAAATCACGATCCTAAATTGGCTAACAAGCTAAAAGAGCCGAACCGTTTACGCTACCTAGGTATCGATATTGTTGCGGGCGCATCTAACAGTATTCAGCAGTCGATGATCCCATTAACGGCCAAGATTTATGATCAAATCCAAACTCAAGGTACCCATTACAAGTTCTATCAACACGCCGAAAAAGTGTTAGACAGCAAAGGCAAATGGACCGGGATCACTGGCATGTTACGTATCGTGGTCGACACCAACACTAAACAGATTGCTAAGGCGCAGTTTGATGAGATCTTCGCCGATGAAAAAGCGCAGATAGCAGATGCCTCAATGAAGAAGTATTACCGCCAATCAAAGTATGACTCGATCAATTATGTTGAGCCTGCACGCATCGGCTTTAACGTGATGTTTGATGCGCTTAACGAACACCTTAAGGCTGGTGGATCACTATTTGACATCAATGACTTACCTGCAACAGGTGACAGCGGCAGCTACGCGGCAACCGGTTTCACTAAGCGTTCAAGCTCATGGGATCTGTACCTAAAACATGCCGATATTCTGTATAAGCAGATGCGCGCCGATGGTGTGATTGTGGAACATAAACGTCCTGCGACTAAATAACCCCTTTATACAAAGATAAGAGATGATGATTATGAAAACATTTACGCTTTCTTTATTAGCCACCAGTCTACTTATGTCACCACAGTTGTTTGCTGATGATACGGTTAATTTTTATGGTCGTTTAGACTATTCAGTGACAAACTCAGATTCGGGTAGCGCAACTCACGACGGTAAAAGTGGCACTATTTTAGAAAACAACTTCAGCCGTCTTGGGGTTAAAGGCGAAACGGCGCTTAATCCAGACTGGTCAATTTTTTACAAGGTTGAAGTGGGCGTTAACGGCGCATCACAAAGCAAGTCAAACAATCCGTTCTCTGCACGTCCAACGTTTATCGGTATTAAGCACGACAGTTTAGGGGCACTTGCGGTAGGTCGTATCGACTCTGTATTTAAGATGGGCAAAGGCTTTGCCGATGCATTTGATAACTACAGCCTAAAGCACGATCGTCTTATGCCGGGTGACAAACGCCATGGCGATTCATTCGAGTATAAGAGCCCTAAATGGAACAAATTACAACTAGGCGCTAGCTATTTGATGGAAGACAACTACTTTGCCGAATCTGATGTTCGCAAAGACAACCCTAACTATCAAGTGGCTGTGACTTATGGTGATAAGTTCTTTAAAAGCGGTAACGTCTACCTTAACGCGGGTTACTCTGACGGTATCGAAGATATTAAAGCGACGCGCGTTGTTGGCCATATCAAGCTCGATAAATTAAAGCTTGGCACCATAATGCAACAAACTGAGTTGATGAATCCGAGCAAACCGCGTTATGAAGATCGTGATGGCTTCGGCTTTATCGTCAGCGCCACATATCAAATTGACCAACTATTGCTAAAAGCGCAATACGGCAATGATGATTCGGGTACGGGTAAGATTGCGCATCGCGTTTATGATGCACTTGGTAACGCGGCAGTAGCTGTGCCTGAAGTCAGCCAGTGGGCTGTTGGCGCTGAGTACCGCTTAGCTAAATCGACCCGTATTCACACCGAAATCGGCCAGTTTGATGTTAAACAATACTCAGACTTTGACGACACCATTGTGAGTTTAGGTCTGCGTTACGACTTCTAACGGATACACCATTCTTTCTGTTATCTCCCTGCAGAGCTGCACATGGATGTGCGCCCCCTGAGATCGAACATCAATATCACTTATCGCCAATCTTGCTCCATCGATGCCATCTTGCCTAAGTTACATGCTTCGCACAAAATCTGTAAATTGTTGATATCTAGCGCCAGTTCCGGATAACGCGATCTGGGTTTGATGTGGTCAACATGCAGTACCACGCCCGTTTGCACCGATGCTCCACAAGATACGCAGCGGCGGCCATAGCGTTCTAAGGCCTCTAAACGCAGCTTTAGCCAGGCTTTGCTTTTATAAAAATCGACGCTGTCGCTTAATGGTGATGCTTCAAAAGGAGCGTCAAAACTTAAGTGACCTTGGGTGTCACTGAAAAATGAGGCGTTGATATCGCATTCATCTTGATGTTTAACCAACCACTTGCCAATGCCACGCATCGCGCTTTGCTCCGTTTTGTAGTGTTTAGTGCGAATGCTATTGGCAATCCTAAACGTGACGCTAAAATATCGCTCCATTTATTGACTCCTACTTTTCATTGATTGGCACTTAGCTGCCACTTAACGTATGGCTTAACTGGCGCAGCATAAAACAGTTTTAACTATTTTTCATTAACTTACCTTTGGAAGCTGGCTAAATTTAAGGCTATTATGTATAGCCATGAAATGGCAGTCGACTCAATAAAATATGGATAAGGAGCCACATATGAACATCGCCAATAGCCCCAGATTACGTTTTGAGATGCTGACCCAAGATGATGCCCCGTTGCTGTTTGAGCTGGATCAAGACCCAGAGGTGATGCGCTACATTAACGGCGGTAAGCCTAGCACCATGGACGAGATAACTAATGTCATACTGCCACGGCTCAATGCTTATACCAATCCAGAGCAAGGTTGGGGCATATGGAAGGTCACGACATTAAGTGACAATGCGACCTTACCATCGACCTTTATTGGCTGGATTTTAGTGCGTCCTATGGATTTTTTTAGCGATAAGCCCAAGTATCATGATATTGAACTCGGTTGGCGCTTTAAAAAGTGCACTTGGGGCAAGGGTTACGCCACTGAAGCGGCGCGCGCAGTGAGTGATGCCATAATCTTGCAACCTAGGGTTAGCCATATCTCTGCCGTGGCCGATAAAGACAATATGGCCTCGATTAACATCATGCAAAAACTCGGCATGACCTATCAAAAAGTCGCGCCTTACTCAACACCAACTGGCGAGGTGCCCGTTGTGTATTACCAAAAACAAGTTCGTTAGGCTGGCATTGTCAGCCTAACGACATTAGCCGATATGATTGTCGCATGCCCGCACATTGAGTAAAGCGGGGTTCAGCGGCGTACATCCACAGCAAGTATCATTGCTCTTTTAGTAAGTAGATGTGTCGTCTGCTAGCTATGCTAAGTGCACATTTGTTAACATTCGCTACAAATTTGCCACAACCTATATTGCCTCGCGGTTTAAAGCAGCATAGCCAGCAGCAGAGATTAATTAACAATCATCAATATAAATGGTTAGCCGTAATAACATAACTTACTGATATTTAGTCGTATAACATAAATTTCAGCCTGTGAGTGAACGGCGATACCACCTAATCATCACTCTATTTCTAAAAAAAGGGGATTTCATGTACCGTATCGTTAACGGCGGACTCGTGACCGTAGCCTTGCTCAGTTGCACTAGCCTAAGTGCCAATGAATTTGTATTAAGTAAAGTCGCTAAACCTATCTCTCAAGCGGTGCAGCTGTCACTGGATCCGGCCCGTGATGATTTTTCAGGTTCGACCCAAATCTCCCTTAACGTGCTCAACGCCACTAAGGTGCTCGACATCAATGGGCTGGCCTACACTGCCAGTAATGTGACCTTGAGTGGCAATAAGCCCTGTGAAATGTCGGCCACCATGCTCGACACCGGCATAGTGAAACTCAGCTGCCCGCATACTATTACCCCAGGTGAATACACCTTGTCGCTCGATTTTACCGCCCCCTATAATCGGCAATCTGTCGGCTTATATAAGACTATCGATGGCGACTTACCTTATCTGTTTACCCAATTTGAGATGAGTGATGCACGTCGTGCATTTCCGCTATTCGATGAGCCTGAGTATAAAATTCCATTTCAGCTCACCATTAGCGCTCCTAGTAGCGAAAAGGTGTATAGCAATACTCCGGAGGTCGGCACTCAGCAGCAAGATGGCATGACCATACATACCTTTGCGCCAACGCAGATCATCTCCTCTTATTTAGTGGCGTTTGCGGTGGGACAATTTGAAGAGATAGAAGTGAAGGGCATGAGTGTCCCTGGCCGGGTGATCACCACTAAAGGTAAAATTGCGTCAGCCAAATATGCCGCCGAGCAGATGCCTATCGTATTAGGAGCATTGGAGGACTACTTTGGTGTTGATTATCCTTTTGCAAAACTCGATTCTGTCGCCGTACCAGAGTTTCCGTTTGGCGCCATGGAAAATGCCGGGTTAGTCACTTACCGTGAAGATATTTTGTTACTCGATAATGCCAGCGCCACCCAAAGTGCCCGTCAACGTACGGTCTCTATCGTAGGCCATGAGCTAGCCCATCAGTGGTATGGCAACTTAGTGACCATGGCGTGGTGGAATGATTTATGGTTAAACGAAGCGTTTGCTAGTTGGATGGCCGCTAAAATTACCCATCAGACTCATCCAGAATTTGAGTCCAACTTGCGTTTGCCCAAAAACCGCGTCATGAGCCTAGATGCGCGTTTATCGACCAAGCCCATTCGCAAGCCGATTAATAATGAGGCCGATATTATGGATGGCTTAGGCTTAGCCTATAGCAAAGGGGAAGCCGTGCTCGCCATGGTTGAAAACTGGATTGGGGAAAGCGCTTTTAAGGCGGGTATTCGTCAATATATTCAAGATCATGCTTATAAAAATACCACCGCCGACGATCTGTGGAACGCGCTGGCGAAAGCCTCAGGTAAAGATGTCCCCCAAGTGCTACGCACTTTTATCGAGCAATCATCTTACCCACTAGTGAAAGTCAGTCTTAATGGTGATCAACTAACCTTATCTCAGCAGCGCTTTGTGAGTGCAGGGACGCAAGCTCCGGCGCAAATCTGGACAGTGCCTGTGTCGCTTAAGTTTGGCGATGCTAAACAGAGTCAGCAACAAACTTTACTGCTTGATAAGCCAAGTCAAACTTTTACATTGCCCTTTGCCCCCACTTGGGTCTTCCCCGATGCCGACGGCATGGGTTATTACCGTTGGTTACTGCCTGAGCAACAACTGAGTGCATTATTAGCCACAGCCAAAACGGCACTCAATCCACGTGAGCGACTCGCGTTGCTGTCGGGCGCCGATGCTCTGCTTGATGCAGGCTTTATTGATGGCGGCGCACTGCTCAATATTGTCGGCGAATTTGTCGATGATCAGCATCCACAGGTGGTCGCCAGTGCATTAGGGCTGTTGCAGGCACAAAAACAGACCTTTATCGACGCTAGCAATCATCAGCTATGGGCTAAGTTTGTGACCGCCAGAGCCCAGTTAGCGGTCAAGCGTTATGGTTTATCGACCGTCGATGGCGAAGATCCACAGATAAGCAAATTGCGCCCAACACTGATTGCGCTGCTTGGGTTTGAGGGACAAGATCCCAATGTCATTGCAACAGCAACCAAACAGACACAGGCGTATTTAACGCAAAGCGATGCGGCCGATCCCTACCTGATTGGTACTTATCTGCAGATAGCCGCGTTTAATGGCGATGACACCTTGCTTGAGCAGATGCAGCGTCAGTTTGAAATCACTAAAGATGCTCAACAACGCACTCATCTATTGTATGCCTTAGGTTATGCGCCTGCGGGCAAGTTGCAGCAACAGATATTGGCTTACAGTCTGACCGATGCGATAACCGCGCCGGATCTGAGTTATCTTTATGCGGGGCAGTTGTATCGTGATGATCGCAAACAAGCTTTTCGTGATTGGGCCTATGCACATTACGCTGCCATAGCCAGTAAATTACCGCCGTTTGCACTGCCTCGCTTACCCGGTTACCTCGCCAGTGGTTGTGAGCTTGCACCACTTGAGCGTGCTGAGGTGTTTTTCACCCCAAAAGTTGAACAAGTCGCCGGTTATGGCCGCAGTTTAGCTAAACTTAATGAGCAGGTTAATGACTGCGTTATATTAAAACAGCGCGAGCAGGCCAGTGTGGTGAGTTTTCTTCAGCAGCAATAGCTACTCAGCTATAACTTATTATGACCAAAGCCCGCATGTGTGGGCTTTTTTTTGCGTAGCTTGATGGTTGTTAAATAAGCGATACGATAAAATAACGCCACCAGAGCAATTGGGCCTGGCTGTATGATTTAGGCGGCGAGTGCAGTTAATGGCCAACACTGCTATTTTATCGCGTAAAGCTACTGTAAATTGATGTCGACTTTGATAAAATGCCGCAAAATTTTCATCGAGAGTTAATTATGCCAATGTACGTTGTGGGACATAAGATCCCTGATTCAGATTCTATTTGCGGTGCAATCGCGCTCGCTTACCTTAAAAATCAGATAGGCGAAGCGGCCATTGCAGCCCGTCTTGGCGAACTTTCACCGGAAACGGCCTTTATTCTGGAGCGTTTTGGTTTTGACGCGCCTGAATTTAAAGAAAGTTATGCTGGCGAAGAAGTGTATATTGTTGACCACTCTGAATTAACTCAAGCGCCTGACGATATTGAGCAAGCCACGATTGTGGGGATTGTCGATCACCATAAATTGGGTGACTTAACCACATCGACTCCGCTTGAGTGCTGGATCCGCCCAGTGGGTTGTAGCAACACAGTGATCAAGATGATGTACGATTTCTATGGTGTTGAAATTCCTAAAGATATCGCTGGCATCATGCTATGTGCTATTTTAAGTGACACAGTGATCTTTAAATCTCCGACGTGCACCACTGCCGACATAAAATGTGTTGAAGCGCTAGCTGACATTGCCGGTATTGAAGATTACAAAGCCCTAGGCATGGAGATGTTTAAGGTGAAGTCTGCGGTCGAAGGCACGCCAGTACGCGATCTGGTGATGCGCGATTTTAAAGACTTCAACATGAATGGTAAACTCATCGGTATTGGTCAGCTTGAAGTGATCGATTTGTCAGTATTTGACGACATCAAAGCCGATCTTGAAACCGATATTGCCGCCTTAAAAGCGGAAGGTAACCGTCACAGTGTGCTGTTGTTGCTCACCGATATCATGAAAGAAGGCTCTGAAATGTTGGTGGTGTCTGATGACAGCGAACTCACCACCCGCGCCTATGGCAAAGCGACCGAAAATGGCCGCGTTTGGCTTGATGGTGTGTTGAGCCGTAAAAAGCAGGTGGTGCCGCCATTACAAGATGCGCTAGCATAAAGCTACTCCCTTATATTGATAACTTGTATTGATAGTCAGTTGTAAAAAAGCCGGCAGTTGCCGGCTTTTTTTGTGGCGCGTGTTAAGGCCTATGGCTTAGTCGGCTTTTTTGGCTTGTTGCTTCGCATGCTGCCGTAATTTTTGCAGGCGTTTATCCGCTATACCTAACACTGTCTGCGGCGGATAATCTTCAAACTCAAAGTCCCGCTCGCCGCAAGCTATGTCTGTGAGTAATTCAATGGCTTCTGAAACATGATTAATCGCCCAGATAGAGAAACGTCCTTCGTTAACCGCTGTCACTATGTCGGCGCGCAGCATTAAATTTTGCACGTTGGCCTGTGGAATAATCACCCCTTGGCTATCGCTGCGTCCTTTTATGGTACAAACATCGAAAAAACCTTCGATTTTTTCATTAACGCCACCGATAGGCTGAGCATGACCAAATTGATTCATCGAGCCTGTGATCGCAATATCTTGCCTTAATGGCAGGCCCGAAAACGCCGATAAAATAGCACATAACTCGGCCATCGATGCGCTGTCGCCATCGACGCCACCGTAATTTTGCTCGAAGGTGAGGTGAGTCGACAGAGGGATTTTATCGGTTTGACCAAACAAGGTTGCCAAGTAAGCGGTTAAGATCATCACCCCTTTTGAGTGAATACTGCCACCAAGATCTACCTTGCGTTCAATATCAAATACTGCCCCTTCACCGTAGGCAGTGGTGGCCGTTATACGATTAGGTACCCCAAATTGATGATCCGAGGTGGCAATAACCGATAACGCATTTATCTGACCGACAACCTTGTTGGCCGTGTCGATAAGAGTGGTGCCATCGACAAAACTTTGCATCACATTATCTTTTAAGCGGCACACTCTAAGCTCATGATTATAGAGGGCTTGCTCTACATGACTAACTCTTATCATATTGGCGTTGCTGGATTTTGCTACGTAATTAGCTTCACGTAATAGGTTAGCAATGTCGGCTGAGTGTAGGGATAATTTATGCTTTGAGTCGGCCTGACGCGCACTAAACTCGATGATCCGTTTTATGGCCCCTCTATCGCAATGCAGCATCTTATTACCACGGACAATACTGGAGATAAATTGGGCGTAAAGCGCCTCAGATTGTGCGGTGCGTGGCATCTCGTCTTCAAAGTCGGCGGTCACTCTAAATAGCTCTTTAAACTCAGGATCGTAATGTTGTAATAGCTGGTAGGTTTGATAATCGCCAAAGAGAATAATCTTAACATTGAGCGGCATTGGCTCGGGATCAAGCGAAATGGTGCCCGATAAGGTTACCTCTCGTTCGAGTGAGCTTAAGCTTAACTGGCGTGATCGCAGTGCCCGCTTTAATCCATCCCACACATAAGGCTGCTCTAATACCTTGATGGCATCGATCATCAACACTCCACCGTTGGCGCGGTGTAGGCTGCCTGGGCGGATCAAAGAGAAATCAGAAAAAATAGTGCCTTTAAAGGTCGCATTCTCGATGTAACCAAAAATATTGTGATAATTAGGGCTCTCTTCCACCACGATAGGCATGGTTTTATCGGCTTGATTAACCAGTACATTCACTTGATATCGGCGGGGCATTTTTTTCTGCATCGACGCATAAGCAAGTGCAACTTGTTCTTCATTTTGCTCTAAGAAAATATCCAGATTTTCGATAATATCTTTATGCATATCATGCAGGTGGGCCTTAATCACGGGATAGTCTGCATAGCTTAGCTTTAATGGATCCATTAAATGCACTAAGACATCTTGAGCCACCTGTTCGTCATGCTTTTGTTGTTGATCGCTATAACGCTCTTCCCAAGCAGTAAATTTACGCACCACTTCACGCAGCTTTGATTCTATTTCACTGATGTTATTTTCAAGCGTCTGTTGCTGTTTATGACTTAATGCTGCAAATGTGGCTTCAGAGTGGGGTTCATCACCATTCATGGCGAGCAATTCATAGCTGCCCTGAGCGGTAATGCTTAAGCTAATGTGTTTAGCCGCGGCCTCTTTAGTGATCTTATTTAATGCCGCTTCTTGTTTACTGGCAAGTTGTGCTTTTAATTTGTCTGCCCGGGTATAGTAAATCTCGTTATCGAATGCCAAGGGCAGGGCTTTGACGAGTCGTTTCATCAACTCTTCAATATCTTTTTTAAATTGGGCGCCTTTACCCTGAGGCAGTTGCAGCACCTTGGGGGTGCGAGCGTCAGTAAAATTAACCACATAACACCAGTCATAAAGCGGATGATGCAGACCAGGATCATAACGGTCTAAATAGCGCATCACCATCGTTCGCTTACCCAAACCATTACGGCCGATGGCGTAAATATTGTAGCCTTTGTCCTGCATCGACATGGCAAACTCAACGGCACTTTGGGCCCGCTCTTGGCCAACGATTTTATCTAACGGGTTAAGGCTTTTAGTCGATTTTACTTTGGCATCTAAACTGCTTAGCAGGGATGGTAGGTAAAGTTCGGCACTGGTAAGAGGGGAGATTGGCATACGCTAACTATCTCATATGAAAATATTAACTTCAGTGTAAACAGCGGTCACACAAATGACAGCAGTCATTTACTCAATTAAGGCCATATTATTAACAAACCGGTTCGTTTGATTGTTTTTCATACTAAAAATAATCTATTCCCTATGATTTATAGTGGATCCTTTAGAGGAAAATACGCCAGTAGGTGATACTTAAGTGAATGATCCAGATAAAAATCGTGTCATCTTCACGCCACACACACATAACTTATTGGCCTGCTGAATGACATTACTTGTTGTCAAACCTAACCCCGCTGATAAATAAACTTGCGCCTTTGTAGCTGGCTGCTAAAATAACTGTGTTTATATACAGTGTACTTATTGGGTCTTATCTATGCGTGTTATTCCTTTTCCAGCAAGTGCTGGCATTACTGGATTCGAAAGCCCTGCGGCTGAGTATTGCCAATTAGGCTTAAGTTTAGATGAACTACTGATAGTACATCCCAACGCGACTTTCATCGGGTTGGCACAGGGGGATTCAATGCAAGGCGTCGGCATTTTTGATGGTGATGTGATTATTGTTGACCGCCATGAATGCGCCCGCAGTGGCGATGTCATAGTGGCCAACTTCAATGGTGAGTTTGTCTGTAAAATTATCGACACCCAGCGACGTTTATTGCTGTCATGTAACCAACAATATCAACCTATTAGCATTCACGACCACGATATTTTTAATATCGAAGGCGTTGTCACTCGATCGATTCGTTGTCACCGTCAAAGCCCACTACTGGTGGATCATTAAGGTGATGTTTTTATGTTTGCCTTAATCGATGCCAACGCGTTTTATTGCAGTGCCGAGCAGGTTTTTCGTCCCGATTGGCGCGGTAAACCTATCGTAGTATTAAGTAATAACGATGGGTGTGTTGTTGCCGCAAATCGACAGGCAAAAGAAGCCGGCATCCAAAAATTTGTGCCTTATTTTAAAGTGAAATCATTGTGTGAGCAGCGCGGGGTCATTGCCTGCTCGTCCAACTATGAGTTGTATGCTGATTTATCCAATAAAATGATGAATATCATTGGCCGTTTTGCTCCTGAGCAGCATGTGTATTCGATTGATGAATCATTTCTCTCCTTTAAAAAGAGTTATCCGGCAATTCCATGCCTACGAACCCAAGGCCAACTCATCCGCCGTACCGTTTGGAAAGAAACCCGTTTACCGGTTTGTGTTGGTATGGGCGAAACAATGACATTGGCGAAAATCGCTAATCATGCCGCAAAGAAAATTGAAGGCTATCAAGGAGTTTGTGTTATCGATAGCGAGCAGGAACGTGTGGCCATTTTAACGCAATTGGCAGTGAGTGATGTATGGGGAATTGGACGGCGGCTAAGTAAACGGCTGCAATTAATGCAAATAACCACCGCATATGAACTTGCCACTATGCCACCAGGCGCCGCCCGTAAACAATTTGGTATCGAGGTTGAGCGCACCGTGCGAGAACTCAACGGCCAGGTATGTAAAGTGTGGGATGAAGCGCGAGCTGATAAGCAGCAGATCTTCTCCACCAGAAGTATGGGGCAACGCATTTGCGATAAGTCATCGTTATTACAAGCCTTAAGTAAACATGTTGCCATTGCTGCAGCAAAAGCGCGCAAGCAAGGCTTATGTTGTCAAACCATGCTGCTATTTGCCAATAACTCTCCCTATGACGACCAACCCACAGGATTTAAAACCACTGGCTTTAAAACCTTAGTCGAGTTGCCTTGTGCCACCAATTGCAGCATTGAGCTAACCAAAGCCATGACCCAAGCGGCACATAAGTTATTTAGGGAAGGGGTACGGTATTACAAAATTGGCATAGGTTTACTTGAGTTAACCAGTGACAAATACTGTCAGCTCGATTTATTTACTGTCTCAAAAGCTAATTTACCCCTCATGCAAACCTTAGATGGTATTAATCAACGTTATGGAACCGATGCAGTATTTCTTGCCGCTCAAGGTATTGAACCCAAATGGATGATGCGCCGTGACTTACTTACACCACAATACACCACCAAATGGCACTCAGTGCCACAGATAAAATGTTGATATATTCTAGTTATGACACAACGGCGATAAGGCAGAGCTTTATCAGCTGGTTGAATCAATCCTGTGACTCTCATCGCGCAGACCTATAAATGTACTTAGAGTCAATCGTTGGCGTTTTTATATGGCGATGGTGGTTTCTAGTTTAGTTAGTTCGAATTTAGAGCGTAAAATCTAACAATGAGGTCACTCATCGAGTGAGTTTTGATTATCGGCTTACGGCGTAGTTGATTATAGAGAGAGAATTATCCCAAACGACAAAAATGCTACATTTGAAGTTGAATTCGCGAGGTCAAAAGTCAGGTCAAGTTACTGACAAGATAAATATTTCACCAAGAAAATTAGCATAAACTCACGACCGAGACTACGCTATTTTTGTAGTATTTCACTGAACAATACTCAAAGTAGATGAGGGTTTGAAGAAGTTTGGGTATCTAATGGGTCTTTCTTTTGGATGTGTTACATCTGAATAGAAAGCTGATTTGGAACGTGAAACGATGGATGTCAATAGTGAAATAGCAAGAACACTAGGCAGTGATAGAGCGTTTTTACTTTTGCCAGCTTCGCTTATGGAGTAACCATGCTTTCGCTGAACGATGGCAGAATGTTAGGTGATATTTAAACTGCAATATTTAATAGTGTTAATGATAAAATCTGTGGAGGCGCTATGTTTAAAGTTGGTTCTAGTTTATTGATTTGTTTAATATTGTTTGCATGTAGTTCTATGCCAAAAGATTGGTCTGGTATGTCAGCGGATGAGATCTCAGCTTGGAAGTCAGCAGGCTTTACTTCTGCATTAGCTCAAAAATGGCATCTTAGCGGTTTTAATGCTGCTGAAGCATCAGATTGGAACATCGCGGGCTTTAATTTAGAAGATGCAATGGCGTGGGGGGGACAGAAGTTTCTACCTCAAGAAGCGAAGAGCTGGCGTGATTCTGGGTTCGATTTAGAGGATGCGGTTGAGAGCCGCAACAAAGGATTGACTCCTATCCGGCAAAATTAATCTTCTCACATGCTACATCACTGGACGCATAACCTTGCGTCCTTTTTAGTAGGCCAATATGTAATGATTTAACGATGGAAATAAAATATTGGTCAGAAGATAATTCCGCATTTGCACTTCATAGCTGACTATTGGGTTGAACTCGTTCTTATTTATCAAGGAAAAGCTGACCTCGTCACTACCATTAGGTAATTTAACGTGGGAAGGCTTCATAACATCAGGCGTAAGAACACGAATAAAGTCTTCATACTGTTGAGAGGTCAAACTACTAAGAGTCATAAGCAGAAGATTTTTTGCTTGATTTCTGCCATTTAGAAAACTTGCTCGTGGCGTCTTTAAGTCGTAGTTGTACGTCTGTCCGGTATCGTCTAAGTATTAGTGGGTCTTCATCTCGGTACGCTGTAGTTAGATAAGTGCGAGAAAGATACGAAATGAAATTACAAACAACTTGGAAATGTTTTGCAGCGGTTCGCTTTTTCTGCGTGAGAGTGTGTTGCTTGTTAGTTGGCTGTGGAAGCATAACCACATTAGAAATTTGCTTATCTTAAAGTAGGTAATCCCAGAACGCTGCAACTCATGGGTCAAAGCTTCTACATCTCGATACTCACTTTGATGAAATGAGAAATCGAGAGATACGCAATGTTTTGCCAATCAAAAATCGTAAAACAGTTTGAGCGAATCAAGATAAGATTTTTGAGTTCCAAGTGCTTTTTGCATTAACTCTTCTTCTAACCACCTTAACGCCAACAATGGGGGCATAGTGGTCAACACATCCATCAGGCAGTAAAACTCGCCATTACAATTTTCAACTTTGTACATGATCAACTTACTACTCGTAGATTTGTGCTTTATGTACGAATATACGCATAGAGATTTCGCTGAGTCAAATGACAACGGATTTCATGTAAGGTATTGATCTAGATCATACATGTACTAAATCACAACCAGACCAAATTTAACATAATATACATTGTGCGCATCTTGGTGTAAGGCTGTAGAAATGGAATTGTGTAGTGGTAATTGCCATTACATTTTAAAGATAAGCATTCCACGCCCATAAGTCATGGTTTGAATCATGAGTCGATAGATAGCGCCTTACCATATATAAACATCGGTCAGGCATAATTACCTTAACGCTATCGAGTCAAACAATTTTTATTGGTTTGGTTGTTGGGCTGCCAAGCGACGCAACATTGAGTGTTTAGATAGATCAATGCTACCGATAATTGTCTGTGACCATGACCATTAACCGAATCACTCAGTAGTAATCCGCTTAGTTGAATACCGCAAATGAGCTATGAACACATCTAATGTCTAAGGCGTTTGGTCAATTAATTCCGTATAACAGTATTTCTTATCGTCAACACTGTAGCGAACATTAATCGGTTGGCACTCAACTGAGTCTTTTAAAGGCATCGCTACGTGAAATCTAGCGTGGTTTTACCCACACAGATTTGTTGTATGCACGTAGCGACGCCTTAATTTTAACCTCACAGTGCTGCACTTATGAGTATTAGTATTTACTATGATTGGTGCACTATTTACTTGAGTTTAGAAATCGTTTAAAGCATCCATAAGTAAATTGAATAAAACATCATCTTTACTTAAAATGTATAGCCAACATTTAATATACCAAAGGTTGACACATAAAAAGCTAATGATTCAAGTCGTATGTGGTGCATTTAATTTCCTATGACGCTTGAGTAAAAACCAAAGTAATTGACAATTGTCATTGCAAAAATCCATCTTTATATTATTGAACGTAGGCAACTTTAGGCTTGCTTTATTATTCCTTTTAATTACAACCTACCAAACTGATTGAAGAACCACGAGATAATAGCTATAAGCAAGACATGAACATTGGTCTTTAATGCCGATAAGTATCATTATCGGCATTAAAGTGTCAATTTGAATGTGTGGTTTGTTATAACAAATCAGGTTTGCATGGCGGACTAGTATTAATGATTTAAGTTAGTAAATTATTCATTCTGCGCTCTATGAAATGAACTTAATGGAATATTTTAATTATTCATTAAACATTTACATCCATTGAAAAACATATTTTTAGCGATAGCATCAAATGCTTTTGTGTGGGGTAATTAACTTATTATATTACATGTGGTTTTATTGCGATTCCCCTGCCCGCTAATGAGTTTAAAATTGTATTCATTATTTAGTGATGAATAATAAAGGGGGAACTGAACCCATAACAATGTTGTGTTAATTTAGACTGCCCTCACCCAGAAATCTACTGTCTGGGCATTGACCATCAACTTGTGTCGCTCACTGTTCTTCATCACTTTTTTGCCATGGCTTCCCGTTTAACTTCTGCTGTTAACTATGATTAAAAGTGAAAGGATAACCATAAAGGCAGTCTTATGACAGATAAAGACCTTATGCAACGATCAATGCGCTAGGAATTAACACTACATTGCCCTTCTCATTTACTTATTATATTCCCGATAAGGTATCAATTGGTTTATTTGCGGCACTTTGATGCCTATCCGATTGACTAGTATGCAAATATTGCGATGTGGTATCGATACTTTCATGTCCGGCATCGGCTTGCACATGTGAAAGCGGTCTACCGTGTAAATTAATATCGTGCGTGATCCCGGTATGGCGTATGTTGTGTACACTTAATAATCGCATCGCTTTGGCATCTTCTGTCATACCATCAGCTTCAGCGCAGTCGGCACTATACTCGATGATTTTTTGCACTTCCTCCCTCACCTGGCGAATACCAAGATTAGCGTTGATCAGTCCGCTTTCTCTACCTCGGCCAGCAGCGCGATGACGTACAAATAGTGGCGTTTGTTCATTAGAACTTGGTAGATCGCTTAAACCTAAATATTGCCTGTATTGGATTAATGCTGCGAGTAATGCATTGGATAAAGGCACCGAACGCTGTTTGCCCCCTTTGCTCTGCGGAATATTAAAGCGCCAAATACCCGTTTGTTTATTCTGAGTAAATTGCCCCATGATGGGGCTGTATCCAGCTCTTGCGCTGACATCTGATACTCGTAAATAACAGGAATAGATGAGCTTAATTAAAAATAAACTGCGTTGATGAGTCTCTGGAGAAGTTTGGGCAAGCCCTTCCACACTGCTAATGACATATGACCATTGCAGTTCGGTAAAAGCCAAGCTGTCGATATCGTCATGATTGACTAAAAATTTATGTTTTTTGGCAAATCGCGAGTGATTCAACCAAGCTTGCGCAGGATTACGCTCACAATAATCTTCGGCCATTAAAAAACCATAATAGGATGATAAAATTGCCATTTTGGTTTTTAAAGCATTGTCACTCAACTCATAATTTTGTTCGACGCCAAGTCGCTTTTTACCGACAAAGGGTCGCCAAAGCGGATTAGGTAGACGCTGTCCCGTTGCTTTATCAAGTTTAAATTGCGCCACATTATAATAGCCAATAAGCGCTTTAGGTGGCTGTTGGCAATAGGCAACAAATTTGTCAATATCTCGGCGTGAGATCTGCGCGGGTGATTGTTTAACCACATCAAAACACCAATGCAAAAAGCAGCTGAGTTCACTACGATAGCTTTTATAGCTGTTTTCATTGTCACGCAGAGAAAATAATAGATCGCAAGAGAGCTCATAAATAAAGCCCGCATCTTCAATGCCATTAATACTCAATGCCGTGATATGTTGATTAATAATGGGATTGCCTTGCTCGAGAAAGTCTTTTGACTCAAATAAAGGCAGTACGGTTGGCAATGATGTGATTGATTGAGCGTGATTATTTGGCATTAGCAAATTACTTGAAGAGTGTAGCAAGTGTTACCGCTGATTTTATCATGAGTCATGCATTTAATATGCTTAATTTAATGAATCAATTCTAGTATTTAGATTAAACGGAAAACATCGAATCAAAGCTTAACACAGGACAATTAAGGTTATCGTGCTTTACTTACCCAATATTAAATCCCAACAGCAAATTAGTACGCTGCTTACAGCGAACAAGGCCTGAGCTTATGTTTCGTCGTTAGCCGTAATCATGATAATGGTCAATCGACGCAACATGGTTTAGCGTGCATTATCGACAGGGTGATTGTCGGCCAAAAAGTCGAACATTACATGCTGTTGTTGTCCCTTAACGTTAAAGCTAACAAACATCCGCCAAACCATGTAATTACTACTACATGAGCCATAGACTAAGGTACCATTATAGCGACTTTCTGCGGTTTCAGTTAAATTTAACGGAATAACCCCCATAAACATGTCTCTACCCTCGACTCGAGCACCCAATAATTGCACCGATTCAGAAAAACTTAATGATACCGCTAACGGTTTTTCACTGGGAGCCGACTCAGGTGTGATGCTCAGGCTTATATCAATACCATTTACTGTTTGTTGACAAGGTGCTTGTGCGAATTGACACAAGTTATTATCTATTGAGAATGCTGAGTATTCAGTAGTATTTTGAGCAACAACAGTACTATCGTTACCTTCAGAGCATGCCGTCAGTAAGATGATATTTAGCACTGAAATAGTTAAGATAAAAAAGCGAGTTATTTGCTTGCTTAGCACAATTTTTAACCTTTTGAATCATAGTGTTTACATTCTATACGGGGACTTTGATCTGGATCAATGTTGCATGCCGCATAATTCCTATCTTTTTTGATATTGCTCAAGTATCATTGCGATACTTAACATTAATTTGCATTAATGTTGAGCAACACGTTGACTCAATCAAGTTTGTTTCGTAGGAAGCAGGCTTGTTAACGTCATTTTCTAACGGGTAAAGTGTCGCTTTACTCTAACAATAAGTACAAGTAATAAGCAGTGGAAGCAATATGATGAATCATTCCCAGCCTCAAGGCGCTGATTACAATTACACCGTTGTCCGCCAATTTGCATTAACCACAGTTTTGTGGGGAATCGTTGGTATGTCAATCGGTGTATTGATCGCGGCCCAGTTAATATGGCCACAACTGAACTTTGATACTCCATGGCTAACGTACAGTCGTCTTCGACCTCTGCACACAAACGCTGTGATTTTCGCGTTCGGTACTTCAGCACTTTTTGCAACATCTTACTATATCGTTCAGCGCACCTGTCAAACCCGTTTATTTGCACCTAAATTAGCTGCATTTACCTTCTGGGGATGGCAAGCCATCATTTTATCAGCCGTGATTACTCTGCCACTGGGCCTAACCAGTACTAAAGAGTATGCAGAATTAGAATGGCCTATCGATATCGCTATTGCCGTCGTTTGGGTAACATATGCGATTGTATTCTTTGGCACCATCGTAAAAAGAACAACCTCACACATTTATGTCGCGAACTGGTTCTTTGGTGCCTTCATTATTACGGTAGCCGTGCTGCATATAGTTAACTCTATGGCGATACCAGTGAGCATGTTCAAATCATATTCACTCTACTCAGGCGCAGTTGATGCCATGGTTCAGTGGTGGTATGGACATAACGCGGTAGGTTTCCTACTGACAGCTGGTTTCTTAGGTATGATGTACTACTTCGTGCCTAAGCAAGCTGGTCGTCCTGTTTACTCATACCGTTTATCTATTGTTCACTTTTGGGCATTGATTGCATTGTATATTTGGGCTGGTCCTCACCACCTTCACTACACTGCGCTGCCTGATTGGACACAATCACTGGGTATGGTGATGTCGCTTATTCTATTCGCGCCTTCTTGGGGTGGTATGATCAACGGTATCATGACGCTATCAGGTGCTTGGCATAAGTTAAGAACCGATCCTATCCTACGCTTCCTTGTGGTTTCATTGTCTTTCTATGGTATGTCTACCTTCGAAGGTCCAATGATGGCGATTAAGACAGTTAACGCCCTTTCTCACTACACTGACTGGACTATTGGTCACGTTCACTCTGGTGCACTGGGTTGGGTAGCAATGGTATCTATTGGGTCGTTATATCACTTGATTCCTTCTGTTTATGGTCACGGCCGTATGTACAGCACTCAGTTGATCAACGTGCATTTCTGGTTGGCAACTATCGGTACCGTACTTTACATCGTATCTATGTGGATCTCGGGTGTGATGCAAGGTCTTATGTGGCGTGCAGTTAACTCTGACGGTACCTTGACCTACAGCTTTGTTGAAGGTTTGGAAGCATCGTATCCATTCTACTTTGTTCGTTTCTTAGGTGGCGTGTTCTTTGTAACTGGTATGCTGTTAATGGCATATAACGTGTTCAAGACCGTAAAAGCACCGAAAGAATCTTTGCCAGCACTTGCTGAAGCATAAGGGGTAGATTAGATGAAATTTAATCATGAGATAGTTGAGAAAAACATCGGTCTGCTAGGCATCTTTACCGTTATTGCAATTAGTTTCGGTGGCTTGGTACAGATCACTCCTCTACTTTTTCAAAAAGATACCACTGAACCTGTTGATGGATTACGCCCTTACACAGCGCTAGAGCTTGAAGGCCGTGATATTTATATCCGCGAAGGTTGTGTTGGTTGTCACAGTCAAATGATCCGTCCATTACGTGCAGAAACTGAACGTTATGGGCACTACTCTGTAGCTGGTGAGTCAGTGTGGGAACACCCATTCCTTTGGGGTTCTAAACGTACTGGTCCTGATCTTGCTCGTGTAGGCGGACGTTACAGTGACAAGTGGCACGAAGTGCACTTAATCGATCCTCGTGCCGTGGTACCTCAGTCAAATATGCCTGGGTTCCCATGGTTAGCTGAAAACGTACTTGACGGTAAGTTAACGGCTAAAAAGATGGAAGTGTTCCGTGGTTTCGGTGTGCCTTACACTCAAGAAGATGTCGACAATGCTCAAAAAGCGGTTGAAGGCAAGACTGAGATGCAAGCACTGATCGCATACCTACAGTCGTTAGGTCACGCACTGAAATAAATTGGAGGCATAAATATGGATTACGGCACAATACAAGGGATTATCACCATTGTTGTTATGTTGACGTTTGTCGGTATTTTTGCGTGGGCTTATAGCGGTCGTCGTAAGAATCAATTTGACGAAGCCGCTAACCTTGTTTTCTCGGATGACGAGAAAAGCAAGGACTCAGGAGAGCATAAGTGATGATGAGTAGCTTCTGGAGTATTTGGATTACCGTACTCACAATCGTGGTAATCGCAGGATGTTTTATCCTATTAAGACTAGTCTCTAAAAACACCACGGGTGTTGAAGAAGGCAAGTCAATGGGCCATGCCTTTGACGGTATTGAAGAGCTCAATAACCCACTACCAAAGTGGTGGAGTTATATGTTTTATCTGACTATCGTCATTAGTGTGATTTACCTTGCCCTCTATCCAGGTCTTGGTAACTATAAAGGGTTACTCGGTTGGTCAAGCTCAAACCAAAGTATTGGTACAGAGAATGGCATTAAAGCTGATTCTGCAGCCGCGATTGAACTAGCAGTGAAAGAAGGCCGTTGGGTACAGTATGACCAAGAAGTGAAGCAAGCTGACGAAAAGTTTGGCCCTATCTTCGCTGCATACCTTGCAACCCCATTGGAAGAGTTGGTTAAAGATGAAGATGCATTGAAAGTCGGTGGTCGCCTCTTCCTACAAAACTGCGCACAATGTCATGGTAGTGATGCCCGTGGTAGTACTGGCTTTCCTAACCTAACAGATAATGCTTGGTTATACGGTGGTGATTTAGCCACTATCAAAACGACACTGATGAATGGTCGTCACGGTATGATGCCGCCTAAAGGGGGGTTACCTATCGATGATAGTGAACTTGAAGGATTAGCTGAGTATGTGGTTAAGCTTTCTGGTCGTGAACACGACGCCGCACTTGCTGCTCAAGGTCAAGGCTCATTCATGAAAGGCTGTTTTGCTTGCCATGGCATGGACGGTACCGGTAACAAGTTTATGGGTGCCCCTAACCTGACTGACTCTGCTTGGTTATATGGTGGTAGTCGTGGTGTGATAGTCGAAAGCATCAAAAACGGCCGTTCTGGTGTAATGCCAGCATGGAAAGACGTTTTAGGTGAAGAGAAAGTTCACGTGATCACAGCTTACATTTATAGCTTGTCAAACAAGTAGTTACATATAGGTAACATCAAGGCCTCGAGATGCTCGAGGCCTTTTTTTTAGCTGTGCTTTTACTCAATTATCGGTAAAATGAGCTCAACAAATTAAACAGGTAGTTTTCATGAATACACCGCAAGTTTGGTATAAACAATTTTGGCCTTGGTTTCTTATTATTTTGCCCTTGTGCGCCGTCATTGCCAGCGTTAATTTGCTGATGGTCGCCATCGATACGCAAGACTCACTCGTCTCAGAGGATTACTATAAAGATGGTAAAGCCATCAATATGGATCTGCGTAAAATTAAGCACGCTAAACAATTAGGTTTGCAGTTTGAGATGTTAGTAAATGACGATGAAATCCGTATTGTACAACACGGTGGTGAGGCTTATTTGGCAGCATTAAGCATATCGTTTTTCCACCCAACCTTAAAACAACACGATTTTAGTCAAGTGGCAACAGCCGATGGCAATCAGGTTTACCGTATTAAGTTGGCAGAACCTATTTCTGGTGCATGGGAAGTCAGACTCGAAGGATTCGATCAAACCTGGCGTATTCAACAACGCCTTGACCTTAAAGACGATGCCCAATACTGGTTAAATTAGCTTTATCATGAATACCCCTGAGTGTTTTCATTGCGGTGAGCCAGTATTAACTGGCTCACAATTTATCACTATGATAGATAATATGCCGCAACCTATGTGCTGCCCTGGTTGCCAAGCGGTATCAAAGGCTATCATCGATGCGGGATTGAGCAATTATTATCGCTATCGCACCGAACCGGGTAACAAACAAACGGCACTGGTGCCGGAAGAGTTAAACGTCAATTCAGCTTTTGATCTTAAAGAAGTGCAGCAAGATTTTGTCCACCATCAGGACAATATCAGTCAGGTTTCGTTAACCATAGACGGTATCACCTGCGCGGCTTGTGCATGGCTAATAGAGCATAAGTTAAAATCGGTCGATGGGATTGTGAGCATCGCGGTCAACACCACCACCGAACGCGCTTTTGTTTCATGGGATGATAACCGCATTAAACTCAGTAATATTCTTAATTTAATCAGTAACATCGGCTATCAAGCGGCCCCTTACCAAGTCGATGATGAAGAGATCCAAACCAAAAAAAATAGCCGTAAGTTTTTATTAAGACTAGGGCTAGCTGGCTTTGCCACCATGCAGGTGATGATGTTCGCCCTCGCCCTGTATTCAGAATACTTTACCGATCTCGATGTCGAATACCGTGACTATTTCCGCTGGGTAAGCATGATGTTTGCCGCGCCAGTGGTGTTTTACTCGGCGCAACCTTTCTATTTTAGTGCCATTCGGTCTATGTTATCGGGGCGGCTAAATATGGACGTGTCGGTGTCGATTGCTATTTGCGGTGCCTATATTGCCAGTTGTATTGCGACCGTCAGTGGTCAAGGAGAGGTCTATTTTGAATCGGTCAGCATGTTCACCTTCTTCTTGCTGTTGGGGCGCTACCTTGAACAAAACGCGCGACAAAAAGCGTCCGTCAGCTCCAACAACTTACATAAACTAATCCCCTTAACTGCGCATTTAGTGGATGCGGACGGCCAGCACAAGGAAGTCCCGGCGAAACGTTTACACATTGGCGACATTATCCTCATTAAACCGGGGGAAGCCATCAGTGCCGATGGTGATATTATTGAAGGAAGCAGTAGTGTAAACGAAGCGATGTTAACTGGCGAGCAGATGCCTGTGACTAAACGTGTATCGAGCCAAGTATTTGCTGGCACAATCAATATAGACCATCCTATTAAGGTGCGTGTCACCGCCATCGGACAAGATCAATTAGTCGCTGAGATCATTCGACTGCAAGAAGCCGCATCCAATAATAAACCCACAGTTGCGCTACACGTTGATACCATCTCAAATTATTTTACCTGGACGATTTTAATCATCGCCTTGTTAACCTATTTAGTGTGGAAGGCCTATTGGCCTGAAGATGCTTTTTGGGTCACTTTATCAGTACTGGTAGCAACTTGTCCCTGCGCGCTTGCGCTCGCAACGCCTACCGCGATCACTTGTGCTACAGGATTATTTACCCGAATGGGAGTTGTGGCACGTAAACCTGGAGTGTTTGAAAAGCTGCCGCTAATTAATCATGTAGTGTTTGATAAAACCGGTACCCTCACCTGTGGCAGTCTGACGGTGGCTAACACTCGGTTACACAGTGACATTACCCAAACGCAAGCATTAGCGTTAGCGGCGGCCCTAGAGTCCACGTCACTGCACCCCATTGCCCGAGCCTTTGAACCTTATCGCGCCGATGATGTTCGGGTCGATAATGGGCGTAATTTTGCAGGGTGTGGCATCGAAGGGGTGATAAATCAACAGCACTTTATTATTGGCAGTGCCGATTTCATACACCAGCGTCTTGGTATTGACTGTCCCCCTAGCACACAGCAATGCGTATACCTTAGCCGCGATAATCAGCTCATAGCCAGTTTCGAATTGATTGATAGCATTCGCCCCGATGCCTTGGTAACCGTTAACAAGCTACGTGGATCGGGCTGCAATGTGAGCATTGCCAGTGGCGATAGCTCGGCTCATGTTGATGAAATTGCTCAAGCCATGGGCATAACCAATGTGCATAAAGCGCTGAAGCCGCAGGATAAACTGCGCCTAATTCAACACTTGCAACAAACACAACAAGTGGCCATGTTTGGCGATGGCATTAACGATGCACCTGTATTGGCTGGCGCCAACTTATCAGTTGCCATGGGCAGCGGCGCAGCCATAACCAAAAACAGTGCCGATCTGATTTTATTAAGCGATCAACTCGCCCGCTTTACCGATGCGATGGCGATTGCCAAATTAACAGACAAAATCATTAAACAAAATCTCCTTTGGGCGTTGGGCTACAACTTGTTTATTATTCCGTTAGCGGTAACGGGTCACGTTTTGCCCTATATTGCAGCCATTGGCATGTCAGCCAGTTCACTTATTGTCGTGGCGAACAGCCTTAGACTATTGAAGGTACGAGTATGAGTATTATCTATGTGTTAATTCCCATTGCGATGTTGTTTGTGCTTATTGCCGTGGGGATTTTTTTCTGGGCAGTAAAATCTGAGCAGTTTGATGATCTTGATCGCCAAAGCGTATCGATTTTGTTTGATGATGACGTAAAACCGTCAACGCCAAAAGACGATGAGAGCAAACCGCAGTGATCGATTTTACTGTTACTGGTGCCTTTTTGGTCGGGTTAATGGGCGCAGGTCATTGTATCGGTATGTGTGGTGGACTCGTGGGGGCGATATCACAGCAGATGCCCACGCAAACTAAAGGCAATGTACTGGTTGGTAAACTGCAATTTATTGTCAGTTATAATGCCGGACGTATCCTCAGTTATACCCTAGCTGGCGCCTTAATTGGTGGCTCGGCCAGCTTACTCAGTACCCTGTTTAGTTTAGATATCTATTTGCTGAGTATGCGTATTTTAGCCGGAGTCATGATGATTGCTACCGGATTATATATCGCCAAAATCTGGTCTGGCGTTGTGCAAGTCGAGCGGCTCGGAAAACGGGTTTGGCAAGTATTAGGCCCCATAGCTAATCGCTTACTGCCCATTAAAAGTTTAAAACAAGCTTTTGTGGCCGGCTTAATCTGGGGATGGTTACCTTGTGGTTTGGTTTACAGCACCTTGACCTGGGCAGTCGCGGCAAATTCGGCGCAACAAGGGGCGCTGATCATGGCAGCATTTGGACTAGGTACCCTGCCAGCGCTATTCAGTGCTGGTGTCGCGGCGCAAGTATTTGCCCAATTCGTGTTACGAAACTCGGTGCGTATGATCAGCGGCCTTTTGTTAGTTGGCTTTGGTATACACACTTTGTATATTGCAATTGCGCAGCTAAACTAGCTCACACTATTAAATTAGTTTAACATGGGCATAACTGTGAAATTCGAGAGACATTATGACGGATACCATTAAAAATCGTCGTTCGGCAGCCCCGGGATGCGCTATACATTGTCATGACTGTAGTATGGGTAGCCTTTGCATACCTTTCACATTAAATAACAATGAATTAGATCAGCTCGACGATATCATTGAGCGTAAAAAGCCTATCCAAAAAGGTGAGCAGATTTTTAAATCTGGCGACGCACTAAAATCTCTCTATGCCATTCGCTCAGGTACCATTAAAAGCTTCACCATTACCGAGCAAGGCGATGAGCAGATCACAGGTTTTCATTTGGCTGGCGACGTGATTGGTTTTGACGGTATTCACTCACAAATTCATCAGAGTTTCGCCCAAGCATTAGAAACCTCAATGGTGTGTGAAATCCCCTATGAAACCCTTGATGACTTATCTGGCACCATGCCTAAATTACGTCAGCAGATCATGCGCTTAATGAGTAATGAAATTCAAAGCGACCAAGAGATGATCTTACTATTGAGTAAGAAAAATGCCGAAGAGCGCCTCGCCGCTTTTATCAGTAATCTCGCAAACCGTTTTGGTAATCGTGGTTTCTCTCCTAAAGAGTTTCGCTTAACCATGACCCGCGGTGATATCGGCAACTATCTCGGCTTGACTGTCGAAACTATTAGCCGACTACTGGGTCGTTTTCAAAAATCAGAATTGATTGAAGTAAAAGGAAAATATATTACTATCATCGATTTTGAATCCCTTAATAAGCTAGCCGGTAACAATAGAATCGGTCGCTAAATAAGCGTTTTAATGGGTAAAGTTGATCTAAGACAAGGCAATTTACCCGTTATCGACCATTATTAAATTACAACGTCAGATAAAGGAATGATCTATGAAGGACTATCATAAAATCCTTGTTGTAGTGGACCCTACAAACGATGAACAACCTGCACTCGCAAGAGCGGTTAAACTTGCCATAAAAAACAAGGCTGCCATTACGGTATTCTTGTCTATTTTCGATTTTTCCTACGAGATGACCTCCATCTTATCGGGCCAAGAACGTGAAGCCATGCGTCAAGGCGTGATAGCTCAACGACAAGCCTGGTTAGCCGATATTTTGTTGCAATACAAAGACAGTGGTATCGACATTCAGAGTGAGGTTGTGTGGCATAACCGCCCGTTCGAAAGCATCATCCTGCACTCAATCGAAGGGAAGTTTGACTTAATCGTCAAAGGTACGCATCAGCATGATAAGCTTAAATCGGTGATCTTTACCCCAACCGACTGGCACTTAATGCGTAAAGCGCCCGTGCCCGTGCTGCTCGTTAAAGAACATGACTGGCCAGTGGCTGGTAAGATACTGTGTGCCATCAATGTGGCATCAGAAGATGACGATCATCAAACCCTTAACGGCAAGATAATCGAACACGCCCAAGACTTAGCCAAGAAGTTTGACGCTAAAGTGCACCTCGTTAATGGTTATCCCGGCACACCGGTAAACTTAGCGATTGAACTGCCCGACTTTGATGCACATACCTATAGCGAAACCATTCGCATGCAGCATGAACAACGAGTTTGGCACTTGGCCAGCCAATATGGCATCTCAACCGATTTCTGTCATGTTAAAGAAGGGTTACCTGAAGATGTGATCCCTGAGCTGGCTGAGCAACTCGATGCGGAACTGGTGATCCTTGGCACCGTTGGTCGTACTGGATTTTCGGCTGCATTAATTGGTAATACCGCGGAGCATGTAATCGACAGCATTAATTGTGATCTATTAGCTGTCAAACCAGATGGTTACAAGTCGCCGCTTGAAGATGAGTAACAACTAACGCACCGCTTCTTTAGACAATTGATTTAAGCTATACTACGCGCCCAGAATTTGATGATACTAGGCGCGTTTTTTATTATGTCTGATGATACTCTCTTAAAAAAACAGACCACACGGTTAAATAAGCTACAGAAGCGTCTTAGACGTGAAGTGGGTAGCGCTATCGCTGATTACAATATGATTGAAGACGGTGATACTGTCATGTGTTGTCTTTCGGGTGGCAAAGACAGTTACGCCATGCTCGATATATTACTTAATCTACAGCAGCGTGCGCCGATCTCTTTTAAACTGGTCGCGGTCAACCTTGATCAAAAGCAACCGGGTTTCCCTGAAGATATTTTGCCAGCGTATCTCGATACGTTGAATGTGCCGTATCATATTCTTGAAAAAGACACCTACTCTATCGTTAAAGATAAGATCCCTGAAGGTAAAACTACCTGCTCTTTGTGCAGTCGCTTACGCCGAGGTACCTTATATGGCTTCGCGCAGCAGATAGGTGCCAACAAAATTGCCCTTGGCCACCACCGCGACGACATTATCGAAACCCTGTTTTTAAACATGTTTTATGCGGGCAAACTAAAAGCCATGCCACCTAAATTACTCTCAGATGATGGCGCTAACGTGGTTATTCGTCCCTTGGCGTACAGTCGAGAGAAAGATATTGCCGAGTACGCAGGCTTAAAAGGGTTTCCTATCATCCCTTGTAACTTGTGTGGTTCACAAGAAAACCTTAAACGCGCGGCGGTAAAAGAGATGCTTAGTACGTGGGATAAGCAGTTTCCTGGCCGTATCGAAACTATTTTTACCGCCATGCAAAATACCAGCCCATCACAGGGTGTCGACAGAGCACAGTTCGACTTTACCTCGCTGACTCGTGATCCCGACGCCCCCATGAAAGGCGATGTGGCCGAGTCAGATCTGCCCGCCTTTGATTTTCTCGATATTGCCAATAACGGCCATATCGACTTAGATGCGGCGAAGCGCAATACCGATGCTTTAAAAATTGACGTCGTCAGTACTTATACGCCTTAGCTTTAAATTGCGAAGCGTGACATAAAAAAACCTCCGATGGAGGTTTTTTTATGTCTGTCATTTTGAGCTGTTATCGAGGGTGAACTCTCTGTGTAAAACAATCAGTCAAGGGATGAATAACACCTATCTGTTATTTATCGCTAGAGCTTACCCAAGGGCTGACGACATCTGGGCGTCGATCGAAGCTAATGCTATCTAGCTGATTGATACGCTCTCGAGACAATCGAAAAACACCATCAAAGCCAATGGTTTCGCCATTAATCTTTACCGTCGCGGCTTGATCAAATTCAAAATTAAGCCCGCGAATATCGTCAGTAAAATAACGCATAGGGAAGCCTTGCATGGTATGCAGTAGATCATCCATTTGTACTTGCAACATGACTAAGTCAGCTTGTTGATATTGCGGCTGCGTTTGCTTGGCGCGTATTTGCATGGCAATACCACATTGGCTAGCGTCATTTTCCATCTCTAAATGCACTAATGCCCTGTCCGATTTAAGCCTGTCATCATAAGGAAGAAAGATGCGCTGCGAGTCAGTAATGGTTAATGGGAACTGCTCTTTTTCGGTTGCAATATAGCCATTTTTTATCACACAGCCTTGTGCTTTAGGTACTGAAAAAGTTAACTCAATCAGCGGATAATGACCTTTATTCACCTGTTTAAGACGTTGATAAAAACCTTGATATTCCAGAGATATCGGCGTTGCTTGGGCAGTCATACTGCCAAGTAATAGGCAACTAAACAGCAGAGCCTTGTTCATAATTTTCCACCAAAAATTGATTATTGTGACGTAACATATCGAGTAATTCTTCGATATAAGCTTCTTGCCGTTCAGAATAATTGAGCAAACCATACACTAATTTGTCAGCCCTAATGGGCTCCCCTTGTGCACGCAGATCGGCTCGGATAGATCGTAATAGCGAATAAGCAGCGTTCGAATTTAAATTACGCATGTAAGATCCAACAGAGTCATCGACACTGTTAAAAACGGCGACTTCATGGCTCATTCCTTCACTGCGTGATTGTGGCACAAGACCACAACCTTTTCTAAAGCACCATTGGCCAAAAAAGTTGAGCCCTTCTTTGGCAAAGCGGCTACTGCCCCAACCTGTTTCATTGGCAGCCTGAATTAATACCAAGTCTTCGGGGATAATGTCGACCCGTCTAAGTAACTGATTAAGATTATTAACAGTCACGCTGCGCATACTGTATTGGTATTTACTGGCTAATTGCTGAATACGAAACTGCTCCGCTTCAGAAAGCACTTCACCATCTACGAGATGTTGTAGTGAGGCGAGCAGAAACTTGCGCTCTTCTGCAATAATATTGTTGTGGTGCTGTACTGCAGGGCGTAAGAAATCAAAGAAGGCTTTTTTCTTTTCAGCCACATCGGCAATCGCTTCAAAATCCGGGATCTGGCTGTATTGGCGTGTATTTTTTAACAGCTGGCCTTGGCTGCTCTCTTCGCTTGGTTGCAGGTCAACCAACAAGAGCTTAACCGCCAATAGGGACGCCACCACAACAGCCAACGCTATGATAACTTTGTTCACACTACCTGTTTTCAAATTGCTAACTCTTTTAAGGGTTTAGGAGGTGATTATATGCGATCTATGCCACGAAACAAAACCACTATGCCCCAAGACATTATTCGCTATAATATGTGGCGATATATTGGGGATTCAGGAAGGAAAAACCCGCATGCACAACTATGCACTTAATCAATTTACAAATGTGGTTGCCATTGGTGGCGGTCATGGGCTGGGACGAGTGCTATCTGCATTATCATTTTTAGGCCCTAGGCTGACAGGCATTGTGGCCACCACTGATAATGGTGGCTCAACGGGACGATTAAGACAGCAGCAAGATTGCATTGCATGGGGAGATTTACGCAATTGTTTATCACAACTGGCATCGCGGCCATCTGTAGGCTCGCTATTATTTGAATACCGCTTCAGTAGCCAGCATGAGTTGAACAACCATAACCTTGGCAACCTAATTTTATTGGCGCTCGATGAACTTTGTGTCCGCCCTCTCGATGCGGTTAACTTGATCCGTAAGTTGCTCAATATCGAAACCCAAGTGATCCCAATGTCTGAAGAGCCCACCCATTTAGTCGCCATACAATCTTGTGGTACTAAGATTCTGGGCGAAGTGGAGGTCGATGGCATGCAGGAGTCGCCTATCGCTTTATCACTTGAACCAATGGTTGAAGCAACCGCCGAAGCCTGTGATGCGATAAAAGCCGCCGATTTGATTATTTTAGGCCCTGGTAGTTTTCTCACCAGTATCATGCCGCCATTATTACTGCCTATCTTAAGCGAAGCTTTGGCAAACAGTAACGCCAAGGTGATTTTTATCGATAACTTAACTGCCGAGCCGTCATCAACGGTGAATTTTAATCTCGAAAAGCGCTTACATTGGTGCGAGCAAGTGCTAGGCAATAAAGTCGTCAATCATGTGTTATGTCATGGTGAGCAGTGCCATACTGACGGTAATATCACCTATTTCCCGCTACGCAGTAAGCATCATGTAGGCCTACATGATCGCAGCGCCTTAGCTGAAGCTATCTCCTTTATCACTCAGCTTCCAGCGCTCGAATCTTAAGGGGTTAGCACCACACTCTCATATTCGCAAAAAACACCATACTGACGATAAAAAACGGTTAACGCATAAGGCGATAACCGTTTTATGAAGAGCACATGGGATCAGTACTTAGCCTTGCGCTAATTTACACCACTTGCGCGATAGCGTGACAAATTGCAGGCATATTGTCACGGGTCATCCCCGCCACACTGATACGGCCAGAGCCCACAATATAAATACCAAACTCCTCTCGTAAACGTTCGACTTGTGCTTTGTTCAGTCCCGAGAAGCTAAACATCCCATTTTGCGTCGAAATAAAGCTGAAATCTTGGCTAACGCCCACGCTTTTTAGGGTATCAACAAACAGAACCCTCATCTGGGCGATACGTTCACGCATCTGTTGTAGTTCAGCTTCCCACATCGCTCTTAATTCATTGTCACCTAAAATGGTGGCCACGATCAGCGCGCCATGAGCCGGAGGATTGGAATAATTACCTCGAATAGTGCTCTTCACCTGACTAAATGCCGTTTTAGCTGTGTCTTGATCTTTCGCTACTAACGTAACAGCACCGATACGCTCGTTATAGAGGCCGAAGTTTTTAGAAAATGAGTTAGCCACAATCAGTTCAGGAACGATATCGGCCACCAAACGTAACCCTTGGGCATCTTCTTCAACACCATCACCAAACCCTTGGTAGGCGAAATCAAATAAGGGTACTAATTCTTTTTGTAAACATAACTCAGCAATGGTTTGCCATTGGCTCTGATTAAGATCGATACCCGTTGGGTTATGACAACAGCCATGCAACAGCACTAAGTCCCCTGCTTTTGCGGTGGCTAAATCAGCCAGCATAGCGTCAAAATCCATGCTATGAGTTGGCGCATCATAATAGCGATACTGTTTCACTTGCAGCTGCGCAGATTGAAAAATATTGTTGTGGTTCGCCCATGTAGGATTACTGACCCAAATGGTATTTGAGTCAGTATTACGTGCCACAAATTCAGCAGCCACTCGCAGAGAACCTGTACCGCCTGGCGCCTGCGCGGTCACGGTACGTTGTTGTTGCAATACTTGATGTTGCTCACCAAAAAGCAATGTTTGTACCGCGCTGTTATAAGCCTGTACGCCATCAATACCGAGGTAACTTTTACTTGTTTCATTATCAAGCAGTTTTTGCTCTGCTAATTTAACCGACTTAAGAATAGGAGTTTGACCTGACTCATCCTTATAGATCCCTACTCCCAAATTAACTTTATCTGAACGAGGGTCGGCTTTAAAAGCATCGGTAAGGCCAAGAATGGGATCGGCAGGAGCCAGTTCTACCTGGTTAAATATCATGACAGCATTCCTAAAAATTAGAGTAAATGTAGGGAGTTCGCCGCCATTTATACCATTGTCGACGACGGCTTCATAGCGGATTTTCATCAGCATCTGTTTTTTTGCGTTGCGATAAGGTTTATCTCATTTTTTTGGCTAATAACTATCGATATTTCAGTATATAGCCAAAATTTTTACGATCGGTTAATTGCCTAGCGATGACACTCTATCACTGTTTTCCATGGCGTTTTATGACTAAGCAGATTGACGCAAACAAAAAAGCCTCAACTAAGTTGAGGCTTTTTTGTCATCTTAAGATGGTACCCGTGGCCAGACTTGAACTGGCACGCTTATTCAGCGAGGGATTTTAAATCCCTTGTGTCTACCGATTCCACCACACGGGCAATGTGTGCGTTTTACCGCTATTGCGCTAAAACTGAAAGTGGAGGCGCGACCCGGAGTCGAACCGAGATCGACGGATTTGCAATCCGCAGCATAGCCATTCTGCCATCGCGCCTTATATCGAAGGCGTTAAGGCCAATCGTTAAGATTGGAGCGACATATCGGGTTCGAACCGATGACCTATACCTTGGCAAGGTATCGCTCTACCAACTGAGCTAATGTCGCAGGTCTTAATGCTTTCAATCTCAATCAAGTTCTAGTTAAGAAGCTTTCCCCTGACTGCGGAATGGCATTCTACCGATTTAAGCCCAAGAGTCAACGCTAAATTTTGCAATAATCGAGATTAATTAATTGGTTGCTGCAATATTGGTCGCTGTGGTTTTTTGTTAACCAACCCAAGTTAATAACCGCATAAAAAAACGCCTGAATCAAAGACTCAGGCGTTTTTATGATGCTTAACTAATGAGTTAAAGGTTAGGCAATGACTGATATTGTAAGCCCAACATCTTTTGCATTACGCCTACAACCTGACAGCTGTAGCCAAATTCATTGTCGTACCATACATATAAGATAGTACGGTTACCTTCGGCAATCGTGGCTTGTGAATCAACGACACCCGCGTAACGAGAACCAACCAAGTCTGACGACACAATTTCAGTTGACTCGGTAAAATCAACTTGGTTTTGTAATTCAGACGATAAGGCAACTTTACGCAGATACTCGTTCATATCTTCTTTGTTAGTTTCGCCATTAAGGTTTAGGCTGATGATCGCCATAGAGACATTAGGCGTAGGCACACGAATAGCGTTACCCGTAAGCTTACCAGCTAAAACCGGGAGCGCTTTAGCCACCGCTTTGGCGGCACCCGTTTCGGTGATCACCATATTTAATGGTGCGCTGCGGCCACGACGGTCTGCTTTATGATAGTTATCAATTAAGTTTTGGTCGTTAGTATACGAATGGATCGTTTCAACGTGACCATTAACAATGCCGTACTTGTCATTGACCGCTTTGAGTACTGGCGTTATCGCATTAGTAGTGCAACTTGCCGCCGATACGATAGTGTCCTCATCTAAAATATCATTCTCATTGACGCCATAAACGATATTCTTAATGGCCCCCTTCGCGGGAGCGGTAAGCAATACTTTTGCCGCACCTTTCGATTTAAGATGAAGGCCTAAACCGTCTTCATCTTTCCAAATCCCGGTGTTGTCGACCACTAGCGCATTATTAATGCCATATTGAGTGTAATCAATTTCATCGGGAGAGTTAGCGTAGATGACTTGAATATAAGTACCGTTGGCAATAATGGCATTGTTATCTTCATCGACTTCTACCGATCCATTAAAAGGTCCATGAACTGAGTCACGACGCAATAAGCTGGCACGTTTTTCTAAATCGCCCTTACGACCACCGCGAAGCACAATAGCACGTAAACATAATTTGTTGCTCACACCCGTTCTTTCAATCAATAGACGCGCTAATAGGCGTCCGATACGACCAAAACCATACAACACCACATCACGCGCTTGCTGTGTATCTTCATGATCGATGGCACTTGCCAATTCTTGGCTCATATAGGCTTCAATCTGGCTCGCATCTTGGTGTTCACGCCAGTAGTTGACCGCTAATTTACCGATATCAACTTTGCATTGCTTTACAGCAAGCTTGCTAAGTGCTTCTACAAACGGGAAGCTTTCACGCAATCTGAGTTTTTCGCCAACATGACGGCGTACTAAACGATGGGATTTAATGATTTCGATAGTCGAAGCATTAAGAAGGGGTTTACCGTATAGAACGACTTCTACACCTTGATTACGGTACAGCTTACCCAACAGAGGCTGCATCGCCTCTGCCATTTCAAAACGTTCTTGCCAACTTTGTAGGTGTTTATCAGCGGTCATTTACAGATCCTTTATCTCACTTTAACTACTTTATTTGTAGAAATATTTGAGTAACAAAGAGAAAAGCCCAATAATCTAGTCTTATCAGTACAAAATCCCCCTTGTTGGTCGGCGCTATTGTAATGAAAACACGGCTTTCGATCTAGTAAGATATTTTCCGTAAACGTGTAATAATATTAGATAAAATCACCAAAGGAACTCGACTTGCGTATAAAATTTGTAATCATTACACCATTATTGTCGGTTTTAAGCGTTTTCACCCTTTTCGGCTGTGATAATGGTGTTAATACCACCACCATTTGTAAAAATAATCCTGAGCTTTGTGACGATTTACATCGCGATAGTTGGTGTAAATATGAAAAAGCAGACTTGATCAAGCAACGCTATGTCTTAAAAAACAGCCCGTCGCCCTCTGGTGAGCAAGTTTATCAACAGCTGATCAACCTAGAAAATTACAACAAATGCATCGAACTGGCTGCAGGTGTTCAACATATTTTGCATCCAGAGCGTACAAATGATCGCGCCAAAGCCTTTGGTGTCAGCGCGCAAAATCTCTCGCAACTGCAAGCCACAACCAAAAATAATCCCGACATCTATTTGTCGTTTTACCACTGGACCCGTTTAAGCGATGTACAGGCACAGGCACGAGTGATTCAGGCTGAGCGCGCAGGCAAAATAAGCGATCCACTGATTTTGGCGCAATTGGCCGCCTACTATCAAAAATCAGATAACCAAAAGGCAATGACGCTGTATTTTAATTTGTTAGAGACCACCAGCCCTGAGCAGTTTAATCCTGACTGGCTATTGGGACTCGCTAGCCTTTATCAGCAGCAAGGCGATTTAGAAAAAACCTACCTGTTTTCTAAGGCCAACGTCTTAATGACCGACAATACCGCCTCGGCGCAAAAAATGAGTGCCTTAGTTAATGGTAATAAACAGCTTGAGGCCGTCTTAACAGAGCAAGCACAAACCCTAGTTGTGCATCTTAACCGAGGCGACTACGCTTCTAGTGATATTCGACAGCAATTACACCCAAATGCGCAATGAAAGGTGATAAAGTGACTTGTCGACCCGTTTTGTTGGCAATATATTCGTAATATATAGTATTTTTTTTACAGGTTAAGCCCATTTTTCTGTAAAAAACCTGATCTTTGTATAGAAAACTGCGAAATTGTTACGCTATTTAACCGATATCAGCCGATATCGCTTGACGATAGCTGTCATTTTGGTAATTTTACTACCAGATTACTTTTATACATTTACTTGAGGGATATGAGATGACTATCCGCGTTGCAATTAACGGCTATGGCCGTATCGGTAGAAACATACTTCGCGCGCTTTATGAAAGCGAAAAAGACTATCCAATCCAAATCGTTGCCATTAACGATTTAGGCGATGCTTCTATTAATGCTCACCTCACCAAGTACGATTCTGTACATGGCCGTTTTAATGCCAAGGTCGAGCATGATGATGAGGCTATCTATGTAAACCAAGATAAAATCCTTACCTTCTCTGAACGTGATCCGGGCAAGCTACCATGGGCAGAGTTAAATATCGATGTAGTATTTGAATGTACAGGTATTTTTACGTCTAAAGAAGCGGTGCAACCGCATCTAACTGCGGGCGCGAAGAAAGTGATTATTTCTGCCCCAGGTAAAAATGTCGATGCGACTGTCGTATACGGCGTCAACAATGACATTATTACTCCAGATATGACGGTAATTTCCAATGCGTCTTGCACCACAAACTGCCTAGCACCTTTTGCTAAGCCGTTAAATGACGAAATTGGTATCGAGTCGGGTCTGATGACCACAATTCACGCTTATACCAATGATCAACGTTTATCAGACGTGTATCACACTGATTTACGCCGTGCCCGTGCTGCGGCTATGTCGATGATCCCAACAAAGACGGGGGCAGCGGCGGCTGTTGGCCTTGTAGTACCAGAATTAGCAGGCAAATTTGATGGACTCGCAGTGCGCGTACCTACGGTAAACGTATCATTGGTCGATCTGTCTTTCATCGCAGCCCGTGATACCACGGTTGAAGAGATCAATGCCATCATCGAAAAAGCAGCCAGTGTTGCACCAATGAGTGAAGTATTGGCGGTTAATCATGAGCCACTGGTTTCTATCGATTTTAACCATAACCCTTACTCATCTAATTTTGATGCAACGCAGACTCGCGTAAATGGTCGCCTAGTCAAGGTAATGGCTTGGTACGATAACGAGTGGGGCTTTAGCAACCGCATGTTAGATAACGCCGTTGCCCTGATGAATGCCAAGTGATAAGTAAGCCTCACTAACCACTATTGGGATTAAATAAGTTAGGGGTTAGATAAGTTAATAAACATATAAAAGGAGCCATTAGGCTCCTTTTTCATTTCATGCATTCTGACAACCGATCCACCAGCCAAGCATTTCGCAAAGAGTCACTGCTCATCATTTGATGAAGCAACTTAATATCAGTTACCTAGCAGATCGTTACTTTAGTGGCGAAGAGACAGATGAGTGTATGGCTTTTGTAAACGTTATTCAGCCAGTATAGATGAGGCAATATATAGAGTTACTGTAACGATTGAGCATACATTGAATTTAGAGAAAAATTGCACTCGAAAATAAACCGGCCGAGGGGGAAATGGGGGCCGATATCCCCGTTGATCAACCTGCGCCTCACAATCTTATCGGTAGCAATTAACCAATAATAATTTAAAAGTCATGACCTTAGCAGTTGATAAGGTTTAAATGTATTTAAAAGCGTTTTATCCGCACGACTTTCATCACCTCAAATTCCAGCCCAGCAACTGTTTCAACCTCAGGGTAGTAGGTCATATTCACCTTCTGCCCTTGTAAACTACGGTATTTTTTAGTGCGCTTAAATTTAAACGGTGCATCACAGCCTTCAATCATTACCGTATGTTGTACCCACTCGTCGGTTTCTCTTTGAGTATGAGAAAGAATTTTCACTCCTTCTGAATGCACTAAACCATCATGTTTATCGAGCATTTTATCTACAACATGTTTCATAACCAGACCTTTTTACGATGAGAAAATGTAAACCTACGAAAATGACAATAAAAAATTATATAACATCTCATCCAAATTGCATGCGGTCCTAAATTGTACCAAATATAGAGCGTTAACAATACCTCTACCGCCCAAGACTTAACAAGCGAAGCTTTCAATGCCCTACATTGACTCGCATATTGAATGTATGGGCTGATGCCCGGCTGAGCTTTACAGCATCGCCATCTCAGCTCGTGTGTATAACTTGCTTACCAAGGCAGTGGATTACCATCATAATTATAAAAGCCACCACTACCAGTTAATACTAACTTGTCAATACAATGGCTTAAGCCCGCGACAGAGTCCTTTACACTGATAAGCGCATTAGGGCCTCCCATAGCGGTTTGTACCCAGCCAGGATGATATACAGCACAGGCGATACCATCAACATGCAAATCAATGGCGAGACTTTTTACAGCGGCATTAAGCGCCGCCTTAGATGAGCGATACAGGTATGCCCCGCCACTATTATTATCGGCAATACTGCCCATTTTAGAGGAGATGAAAATCACTTTACTCTGCCTGCTTTGCTTTAATAACGGATAACAGGTTTGTGTCAGCATGATGGGGGCGATGGCATTAACTTGCATCACCTTAAGCCACTCCTGCTCGTCACAATGGCCAAATGTGACCCCTTTAGGACCATAGTCACCGGCATTATTAATCAGCAGATCGATTGGTTCTCCAACAAGGCTATCAATAAACGCATTCATCTCGGCTTTAACGGTAATATCCAGTCTCACCAAGCTTAATTGTGGATACTGTTGACTTAAACGCTGCAATGCATCGGCGTGTTGCGGCGCGCGGCAACACGCGGTGACACGCGGTGACACGCATGCCTTGTTTGAGATAATGGTTAACAAATCCTAATCCAATGCCTCGATTGGCGCCGGTGATCACTATATGTTGACTCATATGCCCTTCCTTATGTTGTCTACTTTTTCACGTTGTGGGTTTCAAAAAACGCCTTATGACATTTGGTATTTACCAAGATGCTATCTAATTTAGCGTTAACGCCTCTGTTAACCTAAAGATGTTTTTGCCACAATAAGCCTCTTATTTTTTTAGATGGTCCTCTGTTTTGGATATTTGCCAATATTTAGCATCGATATTAGATGCCACTCAAGTGGTAAAAGTGGCGAGTCTACAAACCTTATGGAGTGGTTATGGTGAAATCGCCCGTTATCAACTGCAGATCAACGCAAAACCACGCAGTGTCATTGTAAAGTATATTAGTCCCCCGCTTGACGTTGACCATCCCTATCAGTGGCATAATGCGATCGCTCACCAACGTAAGATGCGCTCCTATCAAGTTGAAGCAGATTGGTATCGACACTGGGCGCACTTGTGTGGGCCAGCCACGCCAATGCCAACTTATATTGCCCACTACCAAGGTGATAATACTAACGAGTCGGTTATGGTCCTCAGTGATTTGGATAGCAGTAATATAAGGACTGCCGGCTATCCACTGCGTTATCAGTCATTAACGGTTACACAAACCAAGGCGGTGTTAAGTTGGCTCGCGGCGTTCCATGGTCAATTTATGATCCATAACCCCACAAAGGAGTGGCCAGCAGGGTTATGGCCTCAAGGCACCTACTGGTATCTGGCCACACGTATGCAAGAATATGCCGCTATGGATGACTGCGCGCTTAAACAAGCAGCGCACGCCATTGATGCTCGGCTCAACCAAGCTCAATTTCACACTTTAGTGCATGGCGATGCCAAAGTGGCTAACTTTTGCTTTCGCAATGATGCCGCTGAACACGGTGCAAGCGTGAGTGTTGCCGCCTTAGACTTTCAATATGTCGGTAAAGGTTGCGGGGTTAAAGATGTTATCTACCTCTTAGGCAGCTGCTTGGACGAAGCCATGCTCTTTACACATTATGACGAGCTCATGGAACATTACTTTAGTCAATTTCGCAAGTCAGCTAGCGCTACCTTAACGGGGGCTGTGATCGATGCAGCTATCTGTGAATGGCAACAACTATTGCCTTTTGCTTGGGCTGATTTTGAACGATTTTTAGCAGGCTGGGCACCATCACACCATAAGCGACATCGTTTTAGTGACATGATGACCCGCCAAGCGCTGGCTCTGTTGTAACCATTCTTGTCAAGCTGAGGCTATTGATCACAATAATCTAGTTCTTACTCTGCATCGTTAAGCCGCCACATATTTAGCCAGCTGAACTGCTCAGCCATGGTTGCCAACTTGTTACACACCTGTTTACATTATTAGACTTTATCAATTACGCCATTAGGCTAACATTCCAACCTTAAAGTTAATACGTCCGTATCATTGTCTTCTTATGGAGACAATTATGAGTCCAATGAGCATAACTTAGCTTCAACAAGAGGAAGCCGTTTGTGGCAAGTAAAAAACAAATAATATTACCTATTGTCGTCCTCGCCGCCGGGATTGGCGGATACGCCGTCATGGCAGCAATGAAACAGCCTCCGCAAGAGAAGCCCGTTGTGGATAATACCCCAGTGGTTGCGGTTGATATTATTGAGAAGCAGCCGATGATCTTCGCTGTTAACTCTTATGGCATAGTCGCGGCTAAATATGAAACCGAGCTGGTATCACAGGTCAGCGGTGAAATTGTTTATTTAGCCGATGCGTTTGTCCGAGGTGGCTTTGTCAAACAGGGGCAAGTGCTGGCAAAGATTGACCCAAGTGATTATGAGGCGGCGTTAATTGATGCCGAAGCTACACTGGCATCGGCCAAGGCGACCTTAGTACAAGAAAAAGCCTTTGGCAAAGTCGCCGAAGAGGAGTGGAAACGTATTGAAAATGGCGTCCCAACTCCCCTAAGCCTGCGTAAACCCCAGCTTGCACAAGAGTTAGCTCGTCTGCATTCATCTGAAGCCGGTGTTTTGCGCGCCAAGCGAAATCTTGAACGCACCATTATCAAAGCCCCCTACGATGCCTTAATTGAAACTCGCCACGTTGGCCTTGGCTCTTATGTCAGTACGGGCACCGCACTTGGCAATGTGCTCAGTACCCAAAAAGCCGAGATCCGCTTACCGCTACCCGATAAAGAAGTCCGCTACCTTAACGATCGTGGCATAGGTGCTAGCGTCACTCTACATGGTGATGTTGCTGGCTTACCACAACAATGGCAAGCCACCATAGTCCGCAGCGAGGGCGTCATCGATGACCGTAGTCGCATGACCTATCTGGTGGCCGAAGTGATTGATCCGTACGGTTTGGCATCGCCGAAACAGCCGCTACGTTTTGGCAGTTATATCACAGCCAATATCAAAGGCCGCCAAGCCCAAAGTGTCACGACGGTTGCACGCCATCTCATTGTCGATAACAAAATTGCGTTGCTCGATGATAACAACCAACTTAAATATCAAAAGGTGCAGGTGCTACGTGAACAAGGGGCTCAAGTTGTCATAAGCGAAGGACTTGAGTCTGGTATGAGAGTGATCACCTCGCCCCTTGACTACCCCATTGCGGGCATGGCACTGGCATTAGAAGCACCACAACCGATACCTGAAGACACCCTGACCCCATCAACCCAACTGGCAATGGATGATAAGGAATAATTTGGATGCCTGATACTAATAAAGGCATCATTGCCTGGTTTGCACGTAATAGCGTGGCAGCCAACCTGTTGATGATCATTATCATTCTAGGTGGCTTAATGACAGCCAACACCATTCGTAAACAGTTCTTCCCACAAGTGGAGATTAACTGGGTTCAATTCAGTGCTTTCTATCCTGGGGCGGCGCCACAGGAGGTTGAAGAAGGGATCACCATAAAAGTAGAAGAGGCCCTCGAGCGGGTTCAAGGATTGAAACGGGTGATCACCTATTCAAACCGTAATTCAGCCTCGGGCTACTTTCGTATCGAAGACTCCTATGATCCACAAGTGGTGCTCGATGAGATCAAATCTGAAATTGACTCCATCTCCAGTTTTCCCGATGGCATGGAGCGCCCACGTGTTGAGCGCATCAAGTTAAGGCAAGAGGTGTTTTACATCAGCTTGTATGGTGACGTTTCACCTAAACAATTAAAAGAGCTTGGTGAGAAGATCCACGATGAGCTGATGCAACTGCCGCTGGTTAATATCACTGATTTTTATGGTGGTTTAGGCTATGAAGTTGCCATCGAGGTCAGCAAAGATAGGCTGCGTGAATATAACCTGACCTTTAGCGATGTCGCAAGCGCAGTGCGCGGTTATTCGCGCAATATGTCCGCTGGGCAAATTAAAGCGGAAAACGGTTATATCAATCTCAGGGTACAAAATCAGGCGTATGTGGGCTATGAATTTGAAAACCTGCCGCTGATCACCTTAGAAGATGGCACTAATGTGTTGCTTGGGGATGTGGCCACCGTTATCGACGGTTTTGAAGAAGGGATCCAATACTCAAAATTTAACGGTAAAAACTCGGTCACTTTCTTTATTGGCGCATCCAACGATCAGAGCATGACCGATGTGGCCAAAGTCGTTAAGCAATATGTTAACGATAAACAGCAAACCTTGCCAGCTGGACTCAAGTTAGAAACTTGGGTCGATATGACCTACTACCTTGAGGGCCGGCTCGACCTGATGCTAGACAGCATGAAGAGTGGCGCCGTCTTGGTATTTATCATGCTGGCGCTGTTTTTACGGGTACGTTTAGCGTTTTGGGTCATGATGGGGCTGCCGGTGTGTTTCCTTGGCACCTTACTATTTATGCCCATGGCGATGATCGATGTCACCATCAATGTCATTAGCCTCTTTGCCTTTATCTTAGTGCTGGGGATTGTGGTCGATGATGCCATTGTGATGGGAGAAAGTGCCCATACTGAATGTGAAAAACATGGGCAAAATATCGACAATGTGATCCGCGGAGTGAAACGGGTTGCCATGCCTGCAACCTTTGGCGTATTGACCACCATTGCGGCATTTTTGCCTATTACGCTCGATGATGGCCCCTCCTCGGCATTTGGCCAATCTATTGGCTATGTGGTGATCTTGTGTCTGCTATTCTCTCTGGTGGAGTCTAAGCTCATTTTACCCGCACACTTAGCCCGCATGAAACCCAAAACCATTGTCAAACCCGGCTCTAAAAAGCCGCTAGACTTGCTTAGATTGGCGGTCAACGCGCTGCAATACCGAGTCGATAACGGCTTACAATATGTGATACGCCATTGGTATCATCCATCATTAACCTTAGCGGTAAAGTATCGCTACGCCGTCATCATGCTGTTTATCAGTTTTATCTTAATCTGCGCTGGGCTCTACTCTGGTGGCATTATCCGCTATGTAGGTCAGCCTAAGATCCCCCATGATTTCCCGCGGGTCAATGTAGAGATGAATGTTGATGCCTCGGAAAAAGCAACTCTGGCGGCCGCGCTCGCTATCGAACAGGCCTTATATGATGTCGATAAAGCCATAGAAGCCGAATATGGGCAAAGAATGATAGCCGATATGCAGGTTGACCTTGAAGGCCGTACCAGTGCCAATATCATGACCAAATTGGTCGACCCTGAAATGAGGCCGATGGATACCTTTGCCCTTGCCGAGCGTTGGCGGCAAGCCATGCCCACCATTGCCGGCGTCAAGTCCTTTACCATACAAGATAATTTATTTGGTGGCGGTCGTGATGACGGTGACATTAGCTTTCGTTTAGAGGGGAAAAATGACGCGCAGCTCGTCGCCGCGGCCTTGGCGTTAAAAGCGAAACTGAACACCTTAAAAGGGGTCGGCGATGTGAATGATAGCCGCCAATCCAATGCTAAAGAGGTGCAGTTTAAGCTTAAACCCCTCGCTAACGGTGTCGGCTTAACGTTAGCTGATATTGCCACCCAAGTGAGTGCCAGTTTTTATGGGATGGAGGCACAGCGGATTTTACGTAACGGCGAGGAGATAAAGGTGATGCTGCGCTATCCAGAGGCGCAACGTAATGCGATAACCCATGTGACAGAGGTGATGATCCAGACGCCCCAAGGCGCTGAGATCCCGCTATCAGAGCTGGCTGAAATCGAAATCACTCAAGGGGTGAATGGCATTCGCCGCGAAAACGGTAATCGCACCATCAATGTGTGGGCTACCGTCGATGCTGCGCAGGCTGAACCCTTTAAATTAGCGCAGGATATTCGTGATAACTTTATTCCTGACCTATTGAAGCAATACCCAAGAGTGAAGAGTGAAGAGTGAAGTGTCAGGTAATATTCAAGAGCAGATGGAAAGCGCCAGTACTCAGCTACGCGACTTTGTCATTTCGCTCTTGGTGATCTACAGCTTGCTTGCCGTGCCGTTAAAGTCGTACTTGCAACCCTTTATGATCATGTCGGTGATCCCGTTTGGGGTAATTGGCTCAGTTCTGGGGCATATGATCTTAGGCATAGATTTAAGTGCCTTGTCACTGTTTGGGATTATTGCCGCCGCTGGGGTGGTGGTTAACGACTCTTTGGTGATGGTGGATTATATCAACCGCTCACGCCAAAGCGGCGTGACCATGAAAGTCGCGGTGATCAATGCTGGCTGTCGCCGCTTTAGGGCGATTTTACTGACCTCGCTGACCACCTTTATCGGCTTAGTGCCTATCATGACAGAGACCAGCATGCAGGCGAAAATGGTAATTCCTATGGCGGTATCCTTAGCCTTTGGGGTGTTATTTGCGACCGCAGTCACCTTGGTATTGATCCCCTGCCTCTATCTGATGATTGAAGATATTAAGGCGTTATTTCAGCCAAAATCGACAGGAGATACTGCAATGTCACCCACAGATCTACAGCCTGAGCCACAATCTTAAAGGATTTAGGCAAGTCGATGACGGTTTAACGACGCAACAAAAAAGCCAGCGAGATGCTGGCTTTTTTATGTTGACCGCCTTTTATGTGACCGTCTTAAGCAATGGCCGTTATGCCGACAGCATCGTCTCTATCATCTGCTGCGCTTGCGCTAATAGTTGCTCAAGATGCTCGGCCGATACAAAGCTCTCACCATAGAGCTTAAACAAGGCTTCGGTACCCGAGGGGCGCGCAGCAAACCAGCCATTCGCCGTCACCACCTTTACCCCCCCAATTGGCGCCTGATTGCCTGGAGCATGAGTTAAGATAGCGGTGATGGCATCGCCCGCCAAGGTATCACTTCCCAATAACTCACAAGTGACACTTTGGGTGATTAATCGATTAAATTTGGCTTTGCGTTTGGGCGTTACTGGCGAGTCGATGCGCTGATAAAAACTCTCGCCGTGACGCTCAACCATCTGCTGATAACGCTGCGCAGGCGTCTGCCCCGTTACCGCTACGATCTCTGCCGCCAGCAAGGCCATAATAAAACCATCTTTATCACTACACCAAGTGCGGCCATCACGTTGCAAAAATGCCGCGCCAGCACTCTCTTCACCGCCAAAGGCCAATGTGGCCTCACTCAGGCCATCAACAAACCACTTAAAGCCCACCGGTACTTCACACAATGGTCGACCTAGCTCAAGGCATACCTTATCGATCATCGCGCTGGAGACCAAGGTTTTGCCGATGGCTAAGCTGTCAGCCCACTGCGGACGATGGGTGAGTAAATATTCGATTGCCACCGCGAGGAAGTGATTAGGGTTCATTAAGCCGGTGCTCGGGCACACAATACCGTGACGATCATAATCGGGATCATTACCGACACAGATATCAAACTCATGTTGATGGGCCAGCAAGCCTGCCATGGCATAGGGGGATGAGCAGTCCATACGGATCTTGCCATCTTTATCTAGCGGCATAAAGCTAAAACTGGGATCGACCTTGTCATTGACCAAGGTAATATCGAGTTGATAGCGCTTAGCAATTTTGTCCCAGTAATGAATCCCTGCCCCCCCTAATGGATCGACACCAATTCTAACTCCTGCACGGCTGATGGCCTGCATATCGATAACATCGTCAAGGCTATCCACATAAGCCGTCATAAAGTCGACAGGCTGAATTAAACTGGTGTTGGTCGCCAATGCATAGGTGAGCCGTTTCACGCCCTCAAGCTGTTTAGCCAGATACTGATTCGCGCGCGCTTCAATCCAGGCGGTTATCTCACCTTCTGCAGGCCCCCCATGGGGAGGATTATATTTAATACCGCCATCTTGTGGCGGGTTATGGGATGGGGTGATGATTAAGCCATCGGTTAATGCCGCGCCCGGTTTTGATTTAGCGCGGTTCGCCCGAACAATCCCATGGGATATCACCGGCGTTGGCGTAAATTCATCATGGGCTGCCACTCGTGCGGTTACCGCGTTGCCGCTTAACACTTCTAAGGTGGTCACAAACGCCGCTTGTGATAACGCATGGGTATCGATGCCAACTAACATGGGGCCTGTTATCCCAGCTTGTTGACGATAATCGACCACAGCTTGAACTATGGCCAAAATATGCTTTTCATTAAAACTCTTAGCAAAGGCGCAACCACGATGGCCTGAGGTACCAAAACTAACCCGTTGTGAGTCGATATTGACGTCGGGAGACAATCGATAATAATGGCTCATCAATTTAGGGATATTAACCAAGTCCATTTGTGCTGCAGCAAGTCCTGCCCGTTTATCTATCGCCAAAATTGAATCCTGTTTCTGATCTTTGAGGGTGAAAATACGATGCCAAGCTTCAAGCTCACTACCTGTATTGCTATGGCAATTCACTGAATTAATAAGATATTAATTTACAAACGGTAATACACAAGCTTGAGCCAACTAAATATATCCGATGATTTTAAATGCTTTATGATGTTATCGCAGATAAGCTGTCAAACGTGTAAAGTGTAGCGCTTAAATTTGGTTCACAATCAGTTCAACTTGCTCTGGGTCAACCCCAAACTGAGTTAATACTTCACTTAAAATAGTGCGTTTTTTAGCAGTATTATTATTGGTTGTTACCCAAAAACCGCTTTGGCCGATCTCTTTCGGGTTGGCTGACTTACTGGCTTTAAGCAATGATGCCTTAGAAGTGGCAAAATAGAGACGGTCGCGGCCTTGAATTTGCAACACTTGATCAAATTGCTGTGGCATTGCTTTATAAACGGTTTCTAAACTAAATAAGAAGCGACCCACAGCACCTTTTTGTTGCGCTAACGCCTCTGTATCCGTTAGTTGGTTAACCAAGGTTGATAATGAGATAGCCGGTGCCGTGGTTTCATCAACACGCGCGGTAGCAGAGCTGGCCATTTCTTGTTGTCTGTCCATGCCAGGTTGACTGATCTTTTCAGGTGGCGGCGTAGCAACGGCTTCAACATTAACGCGCTCAATATCTAAGCCCAGTAGTCGACGGAGGATCTCTGAAGCACTCTCCCCTATGCGCTCAGTTTTGCTTGCGATATGGCGATACAACTCTTCATCAATCTCAATATATTTCATGACCAAAATCTTCCTTAAACAGTGAAAATTAACCCATTATTATTGTTTGCTTATCGATCCATACACCCATTTGTCAGATCCTCTCAAGTGTATGCTATCTGCCCTCAGGGAATAAAGGCCTGTGTGGCTAAATTTGATCTATATAGCCAGTTACACTGCAAATTGTCGCCCAATCGGTGAAAAACCATGCAGCTAAGCCAAGCATCACGGGATAGTGCTGTTATTTAACCCCGTTTGCAGGCACAATTTGGCGCAAATTTTCAACACCGAACACTTATGTCTACTGTCAATTATGTCGTCACTGGCCAAGGGTCTCCAGTCATCCTTATTCATGGCCTGTTTGGTAACCTCGATAACCTCAAAGCATTGGGGACAGCCTTAGCTAATCATCAAGTGATCCGCCTTGATGTGCCGAATCATGGCCTCAGCCCCCATTGGCAGCAGATGGATTACCTCAGCTTGGCTAAGGCGATGGTTGACCTATTGGATGAACTATCTATTGAAGCGGCTCATTTTGTTGGCCACTCGATGGGCGGTAAAATTGCCATGGCAACCGCACTGCGTTATCCCGAACGCGTGATCAGTATGACCGCGGCCGACATTGCCCCTGTGGCCTATCAACCTCGACATCAGAGCGTGTTTGCCGGCTTAACAAGCCTAGATGTAAGCCAATTAACCAATCGGGCCCAGGCGTTGGGGCAATTGACAGAGGCTGGTATTGACGAAGGTACCGCACTGTTTTTACTGAAAAACTTACAAAAGTCTGATGTTGGATTTAGTTGGAAGATGAACCTTGCCGGACTGCAAGCCTGTTACGCGGAGCTTATTGGCTGGCCCTTTAATGACTCTGCATCAGCAAATACTCTGCCCGTCCCCTACACTGGGCCAAGTCTGTGTATTCGCGGCGCAGATTCAGATTATGTTTTAGCCGAACACAGGCAAGCCTTTCTCAATCAGTTCCCTGCAATTCAAGCCAAAACTATCGCGGGGACGGGGCATTGGTTACATGCACAAAAACCGGCCATTTTTAACCGTATTGTTAGTGAGTTTATTACTCAAAATGATCACTAATCATAAGAGCATTAACCACATAACTGCGATGATTGTAAATTAAGAAGCCAGTAATAATTTTCAAATGGCGTTGCGTAAATCGTATAGCAGGCCGTCATTAACTATGGTATATTCGCGCCTCTTTTTTTAACCTGAGGGAACGCAGCAATGTTATCTCAGTATATGGAACAGATAGAGGCTTTAGGCTTAAATCTGTTCTTTGCAGCGATATTTTTCTTCATAGGTATGGCGATACATGATGTGCTAAAACAGGGAAAGGTCCCGAAGTTTGGCCGTTATATTGTATGGCTGGTTTTGTTTCTCGGCTGCGCCGGATTTATAGCAAAAGGATTAATACAGATGTCCTGGGAAGGCTCAGGCATTGGTTAACATGTAGTTTCAATGGCAAAAGAATCATCAGACAGAACAACGATAGACCTGTTTGCTACTGAAAAGCGTCGAGGTCGTCCTCGCAGTAATCCGTTATCCAGAGAGCAACAGTTAAAGGTCAATAAGCGCAATCAAATTCAGCGCGACAGGGCTAATGGTTTAAAACGTATAGAGTTAAAGGTGTCACAAGATTTGTATGACGCCTTGAATGAAAAGGCATTGGCCAGTAACATCAGCCGCAGCCAGTTAATCGAGTCAATTTTGCAGCAGCAGGTTGATCGCTGAATACATTGCAAATTTGCATCAATAAATTAATGAACTAGATAAAGGAAAGACAATGGCAACTGTAGGTCTTTTTTTCGGCAGTGACACAGGTAACACCGAAGCCGTCGCCAAAATGATCCAGAAGAAACTGGGTAAAAAAATGGTCGATGTTAAAGATATCGCCAAGAGTACTAAAGAGCAGATCGCCGATTACGATCTCCTCATTTTTGGTATTCCCACCTGGTATTACGGCGAAGCACAATGTGACTGGGATGACTTTTTCCCCGAATTAGAGCAAATTGACTTTGATGGTAAGCTGGTGGCCATTTTTGGTTGTGGCGATCAAGAAGACTACGCCGAATATTTCCTTGATGCGATGGGCATGGTTAACGACATTGTTGAAGCGCGTGGCGCTGTAGTCATTGGTCATTGGCCAACCGACACCTATAACTTTGAAGCCTCTAAGGGCTTAGCCGATGATAAACATTTTGTCGGCCTTGGCATCGATGAAGACCGTCAGCCTGAATTAACCGAAGAGCGTGTTGATGCTTGGGTTAAGCAGATTTACGAAGAGATGTGCCTGGCTGAATTAGAAGATTAATTTTGCTCTAGCGGGATAACGGTAGATATGTAAAAAGCGGCTTATAGCCGCTTTTTTGTGCATGACTATTGATAACAACTGCAATTTCAACCGACACATTTTCTGGTAGATAGCTAAGACAACGGTAAGATGGATAACAATAGCACACCTCAACATTGGGATATTTTTTGCGCTGTAGTCGATAACTATGGTGACATAGGTGTCACTTGGCGCCTTGCTAAGCAATTGGCGGCAGAATATCAACTTGAAATTAATTTGTGGGTCGATGATCTGCACAGTTTTTCGCATATTTTACCCAGTCTAAACCCAACTCTGGCGATACAATCTTTTAATGGCGTCACCATCAAGCAATGGCATCAACCCTTGGTGCTTGAGTATCGCTGCGGCGCAGTACTGATTGAAGCCTTTGCCTGCGAGCTGCCCGATACGGTGATTGATACGATCACAGCTTGCCATCGCAGTAGCCAACAAAGACCGCCAGTTTGGCTTAATCTTGAATACTTAAGCGCAGAAGATTGGGTCGAAGGCTGTCATGGGCTGCCATCTCTGCAACATAGTGGTTTAAAAAAGTATTTCTACTTCCCAGGCTTTACCGCTAAAACTGGTGGGCTTATCTGTGAGCGCAGCTTATTCACACAAAGAGATGAGTGGCAGGCAGATCCACAAAATAAACTGGATTTGTTTAACCAACTGGGACTCAGCGGCATTGCAGCGCAAGACACTGTGGTGAGTATCTTTAGCTACGAGACACCCTGCCTCAATGCCTTATGCAAGTTATGGCAGACATCGGCACAAAAGATCCATGCGCTTATCCCCCTAGGGCGCAGTTTAAACAGTCTTAGTCAATTGTTACCTGCATTGGCAAACGCCCGTGCTGGCCAGCAATTTGAATTAGGTAATTTAACCCTGCATATCCTGCCGATGACAGATCAAACCGGCTTCGATCGCTTGTTATGGAGCTGCGACATCAACATCGTTCGCGGCGAAGACTCGTTTTTGCGGGCTCAATGGGCGGCAAAACCCTTCATATGGCATATTTATGCCCAAGAAGATGATTATCACCTAATAAAATTACGAGCCTTTTTGCAACTTTATTGTCATAATCTGCCCCCTGAAATAGCCAAGGGCTATACAGCATTGAATTTGGCCTTCAATCAAGACGACACCACCACATTGATTGAACAGTGGCAAACACTTAATTTAGCCAATAGGCCGATGATGCGACACGCAAAACAATGGCCTATTGAC